>DDWM01000055.1:0-9782 GCA_002345925.1 Actinobacteria bacterium UBA2286
CGGTCGATGTCGCCTCAACGAGCAACCGATAGTTCTGCGTCTCGTGCGGGAAGTTCTGGAATCGCGGATTGTCCGAGGAGGCGTTGCCGTCCTTGGCAGTGATCGAGAATGCCTCGGCATCGCCGGTGTTTCCGACGAGGGTGCCCACGCTGCGAGCATCCTCATGACACTGCTGGCAGATCGGCGCGTGCGCCCCCTGCTGAGGAGTTCGCGGATACGGAATCAGATAGCCGCGGTTCGTACCCGCGAGCGTACCGGTAGTGGTAACTGATGTCGCGTCATCGCTCGCCAGACGGGCGACGTTCGCGAATGTGAACGGTGTGGCGGTGGTCGTCAGGCTGTCGACCGGATGGTTGTGTACCGGACCGGCCGTCCCCCGGCCCTTGTGGCACGCCAGACACCAGTCTGAACCATACTCTGCCACCGCAGTGCCTGTTGTATCCCCGGGACTCTGACGCAGTAGCTTGGTCGTCTTGATGCCTTTCGAAAGTACAAGCGGGTAGCTCGTCCTCCAGCGCTCTGAAGCGAAGGCCGCAACAGTCTGCGAGTCGTGAGGGCTGTGGCAATCATCGCAGCCAAGGTTGCCACTGACTCCGCCGAACGCCATCGTCGCACTGCCGCCCGAGGCCGCATCGCCGCCAGGAACCACCGATGTGGTGTCAACAGAATGACCGCCGCCCGTCGTCTGGGGGTCGACGCCAGTACGCGCCTCGATCGCGCCGTATACGCCCATACCGCCCGTGCCGTCATGGCAGGTCTCGCACGACGCGGTCACCGTGGCACCCGGAAGGAGCTTTGAGCCGGCGGCGTCATGAACAGCATGGCATGCCGGACATCGCCTGGTCGTCGTCGTGTACAGACCATGGGGGCCCTTGCCTGCTGCAGCGCCAAGCGCGCCTAAGTGCGGCGAGTGACACATCGAACAGTACATGCCGCTCGAATCCGGCACGTGGCACGGAGCACAGCTCGTGATGACGCTGCCTGCGTGACTTTCAGGCATGTTACTGGGCTCGTCGTACGCGAAGGCGCTCGATGCGAGCAGCAGAACTGCACACAGCATGACCGCACTGGTGACGACCGCGATTCGAGTGCGTGATTTCATCCGCTGCCCCAAGAACGACGTTAACCCCTTGTGGGATTTATACGCCTTAAGCTGGTTTAACCGCAACTCTCAGTTTTATTTGCGGTGCAGCAGACGCCCCAAAGCAGGAACCTGCACGTCGATTGCGCGTTCAGGGCAGAGCTCCTGACAGCAGTAGCAACGGATGCACTTGGCGTAGTCGTGAACGGGCGGCACGCCTTTGCCGTTGGCCCAGTCGACAGCCCTGGGAGTCACCGGACACACCGCTACGCACGTACCACAAGCGGTGCACTTCGCCGGGTCGATGACCGGTCTCGGCACCACAAGGCGCTTCGCGAGCGTGCCCTTCGGCTTGCCCGAGTCGGTGGTCGCCTGACGGCTCCGGTTTGCGTTGTAGTCCGCCACCACGAACCCGTCGATGTCGTCACCCACGAATTCGATATCCGTCGCACTGCCGAGGTTCCATCGCTCGCCATAGGTGATCGTTCCGACGAGCGCCGGGTCGAGGTTCATCACCCGACACGCCGCAGCGTCGAGCGCCACGAGGTCTTCGGACATCATGATCACCCCGACGTGTCGGGGGTCGCCGCCGCGAGGACCGTTGCCCTCCATGCCGATTACGCCGTCCATCACCGCAAGCCTCGGCCGGATCAGCCGATTGAGATCCACGAGCATCTGTGCGAACCGGTCCACATCAGGCATGCGCATGTGGAACTCGCCTTTGAGCATCCCGGGAACACACCCGAACTGGTTCTTCACGGCTCCGGTCATCCGCGTGAGCGCATGGGTCTTGAGCTTCGGCAACGTCACGAGCCCGTCGGCATCCAGAACCGCCGAGGCGATCACGAACTGCTTGATGAGTTCGCCCTCTGGAAACGACACCTGCCGACCGTCGGCAAAGTCCGCGTATGTCACGCCGAGGGCCTCGGCGACCTGCGCTATGCCAACCTTGCGTGCGGCTGCAAGTGCGTTGCCGAAGCCGGGCGAGTCGCCCCAGGAGAGCGTCGCTCCAGTCTCGGCCAGATGCCGCGCCACCGCCGAAAATACGGCCGGGTGCGTATTGACGACCTTGTCGGGCGTTGCGCCCACAAGAAGGTTCGGTTTTAGCAAGATTCTCTCGACATCGTGCACGAAGCGGCTGGCGCCCCCGAGAAGATCGAGACCTCGTCCTACGGCGTCGTAGACAGTGGACTCATCGTAAGTGTCGCAGCGAACGACAGCGACCGTTGCGGGCATGTGATGTCCTTTCGGAAAGGCTTCGACGGCGAGTAGCGCGGCGTACCAAGTGTACGCCTGCAAACCGCTGGCGGCAGCTACGCGGCGCGCTTCCAGGGCCAGTGACCATCGATCTCAACCTCAAGCGACCAGGACAAGAACGTGCGGATGGCGACCAATGCAGCCAGCACAGCCAGGTTCGACAACGTTGGCTCGACGGCGATGGTGCGGATGAGGTCAGCTGCAACGAGCACCTCCAGGCCGAGCAGCACACTACGCCCGAAAGTCGCCCGAACCGCCTCATACGCCTCGGGCAGACGTCCGGCGTGCACCCGCGAAGCTCCCCTCCACAGCGCAAAGGCGAACCCTGCCAGGATCACCGCGACGCCAGATACCTCGAACACCGTGGAGATCGCCTGCATGACTTCCTTGATCTGCTCGTGCACTGAAGAGCCTCCTCGCGGCGGTTGCTGTCCGAGGATAGTATCCCCCACTCAGCGGCATGCGCAGACGCCCACGCTTGAGATGCTCGGCAACGCAAACGGCCGGGTGGCGTTTCACCACCCGGCCGTTGGTCCTATGCGTGCTACGGCAGCATGGTCGCCCGCCCCTCGATCGAGGCGTCGAACGGCTGTTCCAACTGACCCACGTACTGCACAAGTGCATCCAGGTCACTGCCCCAGAAGACCTTATCGGTCGCGAACTTGAACGTCGTGAAGTTGTCGCCTCCATCGGCGAGGAAGTTGTTGGCAGTAACGGTGTACACACCTGTCGGGTTCACAGGAACTCCGCCCACGAATATATCGGCCGGATTAACCCGGGCCCCGACGGGTGCCGAGGCACTCCAGCTATACGAAAGCCCGGAGATCTGCAGCATCTTGATCGACGTGCCCTGATCAAGCCACTGCCGCTCGAGCATGTCGTCAAGCTGCGCACCGGTGAGCTTCATGGTGACCAGATAGTTCGAGAACGGCTGAACTGTGAACAGCTCGCCCCATGTCACCTCTCCGGCAAGCACATCGGCTCTAATGCCGCCCGGGTTGATAACGCCTATCTGCGTCCCTTGCTTCCACCTTTGGGCATCTGCGATCAGATTGCCGAGAGCCGACTCACCCGCCGCGTTCTGAGTGCGTGTTATGTCGTTCTTGGCGGTTCCCACAACCTGGCTGACAACCGGTTCGACTTCGGCCACAGCTGCGGCCACTATCGCCGCGACACCGGGATCGGGCTCGACGCCCATCCCGCTCGCAACAGGGACGATCGCTGCACTCTTGGAAACGACATCGCCAGTCTTGCGGTCCAGGACGAGATCAACATCCGCAAACGCGCGACCCGCGCTGTGCGCCTGGGTCACAAGCTTCCCGTCGATGTATCCCCAGTAGCGCTGATGGCTGTGTGCCGAGAGAACCACATCAACCTCGTCGTCCATCGCTTCCACGATCGGAACGACATCGCCGGTGATCGTGCCGCCGGTCGTGGTGCCGTAACCGCCGTCATGCATCAGTACGATGATGGCTTCGACGCCCCGCTTCTTAAGCCGTGCAACGTACCGGTTGACGGTCTCAGCCTCATCCAGGAACTCAAGGCCCTCGACTCCGGACGCTGTCACGATACTCGGCGTGTTCTCATAGACGATCCCGATGATACCCACCGGAATCCCACGTACCCGCTTCACCACGTAAGGGGGGAACACCGTCTTGTGAGTGCCCTCATAGACGACGTTCGCCGCGAGGTACTGCATCTTCGTGCCATCCCAATCCCCTGTCACGGCGCTGAATCCACCGTACTGAAGACGCAGCAACTCGGACATGCCCTCATCGAACTCGTGATTGCCGACCGTCGAGTACATGAAGCCCATCTCATCAAGCACCTGCATCGTTGGCTCGTCCTGCAGTAGTGCCGAGGCGGGCGGAGACGCACCGATCAAGTCGCCTACTCCAAGCCGCCACGTGTCGCCGTTAGCGGCTTTCGCCTCGGCCTCACGGATGTCGAGGTACCCATCAAGCAGAGCTGCGCCTCCGAGAGACGTTGAATAGGGCTCGATCTGACCGTGGAAGTCATTGATCGCGAGGAGTTGCAGCCGAACCTGGGTACCGCACGATTTGGGACCGGCGGATGCAATAGAACCCCAGGTGAGCGACATCGCCACCGCTACCGTGAGTGAAAGGATGACACGCGAACGCGAACCGAACACACGCATGGTGCATTCCCCCTTGCCACCGTCTGCCCCGATAGGTGGGCCAACAGGACGGCGAACACGTTGGCCATCTAGGAGATACCCAAACCCCTAAGTCGACAAAGAGAAACGCGGGCGCAACCGATGAACGGTCGCGCCCGCGAATACTGTGTTGGTGCGAACTAGCTGCGGCGGGTCTTCTTGCGCTCGCCCTCGGTCAGGAGGCGCTTACGAAGACGAATGCTCTTTGGCGTAATTTCCACGAGTTCATCGTCCTCGATGTACTCGAGCGCCTCTTCCAGCGTGAACGACGTTGGCGGCGCAAGCTGGATGCCCTTGTCGGCCGAGGCAGCGCGCATGTTCGTGAGCGCCTTGGCCTTCGAGACGTTGACGACGAGATCGTTGTCCTTCGCGTGCTCTCCAACGATCATGCCTTCGTAGCACATGACGCCGGGACCAACGAAGAGGATGCCGCGCGTCTGAAGCGCGTCCAGTGCGAACGCAACGGACTTCTCGCTCGACATCGCGATGAGCGAACCGTTCTGGCGTCCACCGAGGTCGCCCTTGTAGGCACCGTACTCGGAGAAGTGATGGAACAGGGTGGCCTCGCCGCGGGTGGCGTTGAGGATGCGCGTGCGCAGACCCATGACACCTCGCGACGGGATTTTGAACTCGAGGTGCGTATGCTGGTCGCGCTGCACCATGTCGGTCATCTCGCCGGAGCGGGAGCCGAAGATCTCGATGACTTTGCCGGCGTAGTCGGACGGTACGTCAACGACGGCCTGCTCGATCGGCTCGAAGGTCTTGCCGTTCTCCTTCTTGAGGATGACCTGGGGGCGACCGACCTGGAACTCGTAGCCTTCGCGGCGCATGGTCTCCATAAGTACCGAGAGGTGCAGTACTCCTCGGCCAGAAACCTCCATGCCAGACTTATCTTCACTCTCGACGATGTTCATAGAGATGTTGGACTCGGCCTCTTTGAAGAGACGCTCCTTGATCTGACGACCGCCGACGATCTTGCCCTCCTGGCCCACGAGCGGGCTGTTGGACGGAGCGAAGACAACCGACATCGTGGGCTCTTCCACGTGGATCGGGTCGAGCTGCACGGGGTCGATACGACACGTGAACATGTCGCCGATATCCGCGTCATCGATGCCAACGACGGCACAGATGTCACCGGCGTGAGCTTCTGCCGACTCAAGGCGGCCCATACCCTCGAAGGTGAAGAGGTTCTTGACCTGAGCCTGGTAGCGGCTGCCGTCGTTCTTGATGACTAGGATCTTGTCGTTCGCGTGAAGCGTGCCCGAGAAGATACGACCGATGCCGATACGACCGACGTAGTCCGAGTAGTCGATTGTGCACACCTGCATGGCGACGGGACCATCAACGTCCACGTCCGGCGCCGGAATATGCTCAAGGATTGCATCGAGAAGCGGCACCATGTCGGATGTCTCGTCTTCAGGGTCAAGACGGGCGTAGCCGTTGACGGCGCTCGTGTACACCACCGGGAAGTCGAGCTGGTCGTCGTTCGCACCAAGGTCGACCATGAGATCGAAGACCATGTCCACGACCTCAGTCGGGCGGGCGCCGGGACGGTCGATCTTGTTCACGACTACCATCGGCTTGAGCCCATGCTCAAGAGCATGACGCAGAACGAATCGTGTCTGCGGCATTGGGCCCTCAAACGCGTCGACGATAAGAAGCACGCCGTCGGCCATCTTGAGGACACGCTCGACCTCACCACCGAAGTCGGCGTGGCCGGGCGTATCGATGACGTTGATCTTCACGTCCTTGTAGCGGATGGAGATGTTCTTCGCGAGAATCGTGATGCCGCGTTCGCGTTCCTGGTCGTTAGAGTCCAAAACGCGCTCGGCAACCTGCTGGTTCTCGCGGAAGACATGAGTGGATTGCAGGAGTCGGTCCACGAGCGTGGTCTTGCCGTGGTCGACATGAGCGATGATTGCGATGTTGCGAATGTCATTGACGCGCATGATGCTCCGGTGGTCGCTGGAATGGGGACGTTCCAGGGTACCACGAATAGCATCCGGAGGCACGCGCCACCCTCGGCTTGAGATACCGTACGTCAGATGTACCGGGCATCTCATTTCTTAATTCATGGCTGTAGAGTACGTTGTACTTACAAGTTCAAGGGGGTTGCCAGAAATGCCACACCGCTTTGAAGAGATCCGCAAGTTCGTCGCTCCGGAAGTCTTGTTCGGTGCAGACTCCAGGATGCTCTGCGGCACCTACGCCGAGAGATTCGGACTGCGGCGTGTGATGGTCGTGACCGATCCCGGCGTCATCGAAGCGGGGTGGGTGGCGCCTAT
Organism: Actinobacteria bacterium UBA2286; assembly: GCA_002345925.1. Lineage (GTDB taxonomy): Bacteria > Actinomycetota > Coriobacteriia > Anaerosomatales > Anaerosomataceae > UBA2286. Next base: position 6,800 of record DDWM01000055.1, read on the forward strand.
CGTCGAGGATCTGAGTGAACACGGCATCGAGACCATCGTCTTCTCGGACATCTCTGCGAACCCACGCTCGGCGCAAGTGGCCGCGGGAGCGCTCATCTACGGAGCCAAGGCCTGCGCGGGCATCGTTGCGGTAGGCGGCGGAAGCCCAATCGACTGTGCCAAGGGTATCGGAATAATCGCGTCAAACGGGGGCGCCATCCTTGAGTACGCTGGCGTGGACCGGGTTTCGGCGCCGATGCCGCCTATCATCTGCATCCCAACGACCGCCGGCACCGGTGCCGACGTGTCGCAGTTCGCGATAATCCTCGATGAGGCAAACCACACCAAAGCGGGCCTCATAAGCAAGTCGCTTATCCCGGATCTTGCCCTGGTGGATCCGGTGGTACTCACGACCATGGACTCCGCACTCACCGCCGCGACCGGCGTTGATGCCCTTGTTCATGCGGTTGAGGCGTATGTGTCGAATGCATCCTGGGAGCTGACCGACGGATGCGCACTGGCCGCGATGCGAGATATCCCAAGCGCGCTGCCTCAGTGCCTAGCGAGCCCTGAGGACATGACCTCACGCCGCGCGATGGCGCTTGCAAGTCTGAATGCCGGGCTGGCATTCTCTAACGCAAGCCTCGGTGCAGTGCACGCGCTCGCTCATGCACTCGGCGGGCGCCTCGATTCACCACACGGCGAGTGCAACGCGCTGCTGCTCGGTCCCGTCATGCGCATGAACCTTTCGGTCATGCCCACCGAGCGAGTACAAAGAATGGCGGACGCGCTCGGCGTTGAGGGTGGGGACCTCGCCAAACGGCTGCCCGCGTGGTTCGACGAGTTCCACGCCAGCCTGGGTATAGACGCAAAAGACTGGAAGCTGGCTCTCTCGGAAGCCGAGTTTGAAAACATCGCTCGCGCGGCAAGTGTTGACGCGTGCATGGCGACGAATCCATGGAAGCCCGAAGTCGGAGACCTTGTGGAGATGCTGCATGACGCGCTCGACTGAGAGCCAGGACTGGGACGCGCTACGTGCCGGAGTCATCGGGCTTGGCGCTCACTCGGCTCGAAAGAGCTACTACCCTGAGCTGCAAAGACGACTCGACCAACTTGAGCTGTTTCGCGCCCTGCTCGACGGCAGCAATGACGTCATCATGCTTCTTGGGCTCCCTGAGGGTACCGTGATCGACGCCAACCAGGCCGCAGCAGAACTCCTGGCCATCAATGGCGGCGTCGCAAGACTGGCCGAGACCATTCCGACGGCATCTGCAACCACACTGCTGGACGCCCTGAATCACCACAAGGACATCCTGCTTGATGTGAACCTTGGGCCAGTCAACACGCCGTACGAGATCGGCGCGCGCACCATCAGCTTGAACGACCACGACTTCGCAATCGTCGTCGCGCGCGATATCACCGATCGACGGCTCGCCGACGAGTCCGAAAGAGAACACCGTCGGCGCCTCGAGGCCGAGGTTGCTAACCGCACCGAAGAACTCCGCCGCTCGAATGAAGAGCTGGTGCAGGCCACTCGCGCGAAGGACGAGTTCCTTGCGAGCATGAGCCACGAGCTACGAACGCCGCTCAACTCCGTCATCGGATTCAGCGACATAATGCTGCGGGGTCTCGCGGGAGACACCACGGACGAACAGCAGCGCCAGCTAGTGATGGTCAACAACGCCGGGAAGCACCTTCTCGCGCTCATCAACCAGGTGCTGGACCTTGCAAAGATCGAATCCGGACAGGCCGAGGTGACACTCGAAGCTTTCGATGCCTGTGACCTCGTAAAGCAAGTCGCGGAGCTTGTGAGCAGTCAAGCCGACGCCAACGGCCTCAAACTTGAGGTCGAGTGCGAGATCGCAGTGCCCCAGATCACGAGCGATCGCCAGCGCGTGCTGCAGATTCTGCTGAACCTCGCCGGGAACGCGGTCAAGTTCACCGAATGCGGAACCGTCGGCATGAGTCTCAGCTGCGAGGGTGACGTGCTGGTATTCCGGGTGTCGGATTCAGGGGCAGGGATACCGCCACATGAGCAGCTCGACATCTGGGAGCCGTTCAGACAAGGAGCAGTCCGCGGTGAGATGAAACCCGCAGGCACGGGTCTCGGGCTGTCGATCAGCAGGGAGCTCGCAGCGCTGCTCGGCGGCTCGCTCGAACTTGAGAACTCATCTGCCGAGGGAAGCACCTTCACCCTACGGCTACCCCACTCCTGCAACCTGGGCCGGGACTAGATAAAACGAGGGGCGAGCCTGATGGCCCACCCCTCGCACTTGGTTACTGTCTGGCGACTGTCTAGCGACGACCACTGCGGCGGTTGCCACCCCTGCGGCCCATCACGCCACCGGAGAAGACCGGACGAGCCTTGGTGTTGACGGTACGATCCGCCATCGGCACGACGCGATCCTTGTACTCAAAGCCATGGTGATCCTCGCATGAGAGGACCTCGCCAAGCGCGCGCTCGATCTCGTGCAACACGCTTGTCTCCTCGGCGGCGAGGAAGCTGATGGCGCTACCCTCGGCACCGGCACGGGCCGTACGGCCGATGCGGTGGACGTAATCCTCGGCAGTGTTCGGCATGTCGTAGTTGATGACGTGCGAGATCTCGTCAACGTCGATGCCGCGAGCGACAACGTCGGTGGCTACAAGCACGCGGGTGTTGCCACCCTTGAAGCTGTCGAGCGCCCTCTGGCGCTGCGCCTGGCTGCGGTCGCCGTGGATAGCGGCCGCCGAAACGCCCGCCTTCTCCAGGATGCGATGCACACGATCGGCACGGTGCTTGGTGCGCGTGAAGACGAGCACACGGTTGAGGTGTCCGCCCTTGAGCAGCTCAACGAGCAAGTCAGCCTTCTGCATCTGGTTGACCGGGTAGATCGACTGGATGATCTTCTCGGCAGGCTTGGTCGTTGGCGAAGTCTCGATGTGCACCGGGTTCTTCAGCGTCGCGCCGGCGATGCGCACAACATCCGAGGACATAGTGGCCGAGAAGAGCAGGTTCTGACGC
>DDWM01000055.1:9803-31416 GCA_002345925.1 Actinobacteria bacterium UBA2286
AGCATGCGGTCGGCCTCGTCGAGGACAAGGACCTTCACGCCTTTGAGGTTGAGCGAACCACGGTTGTGGATGTCGAGCAGGCGACCGGGAGTCGCGATTACGAGGTCAACGCCCCTACGGAGCTTCTGGAGCTGCGGCTCATAGCCGACGCCTCCATAGATGACCACGCTGCGGTGACCGGTGAACTTGGACGCCTGGCGTGCAACGTCGCTGATCTGCTGCGCGAGCTCACGGGTGGGGGTGACAACGAGTGCCTGGATGCCGCCACGGGGCTTGATGCGCTGAAGCAGCGGGAGGACGAATGCCGCGGTCTTGCCGGTGCCGGTCTGGGCACAGCCTACGACGTCGCGACCTTCAAGAACGTGCGGGATTGATTCAGCCTGAATCGGGGTGGGGTCGGTGTAACCCATAGCTGCCACGCCTTGAAGAAGGCGCGGCTCAAGGCCGAGCGTGTCAAAACTCAAATTATTCTCCTGTACTGGGCGCTTCCACGCCGCTGTTGCAGACGCAGCTGATCCGAGCGTCTGCGAGCAGCACAGCACAGGACAACCGAGTCTTAGATTAGGAATGCCGATGCATTGTAGCAGGTTAGGGGCCAAAAGCCGAATCGTAGGTGCTAGGGAGTGCTTGCGAGCACCCCGTTCAAGCCCTATTGCACGAGCGAGTAGATATACGCGCAGTACCCGAGAAGGAGGCCCGCCCCTTCCCACCTGTTCAGGACCGATCCTCGCCACATGATCGGTAGCAAGACAACCGCGCTGCCCACCATCACCGCCACGTCGAGTGGCCGCAGGCCCTGTATCTCGAAGGGATGGATGACTGCGACCACGCCAAGAACGGCGAGGATGTTGAGAACATTCGAGCCGATGACGTTCCCAAAGGCGACGTCCGCCTCACCCTTGAGGGCGGACGTGACCGACGTTGCCAGCTCCGGAAGACTCGTACCGATGGCGAGAACCGTGAGGCCGATGACGACCTGGCTGACCCCCAGGTCCGAGGCAACAGCCACGGCTCCCTTGAGCATGATGCTGGAGCCTACGAGTAGCGCCGTGAGGCCGGCGACCAGTAGCGCCGCATCCAGCAGAACCGGACGCCGTTCGTCAGCGAGGGCTTCGTCAAACTCCGTTGCGACAGCGCTCCGCTCGCTCGCACGCGCAACCATGTACGCCATGACCGTGTACGCAACAGCGCCCGCGATAAGCAAGACGCCCTCCACGCGAGTCAGGCGTGTATCCGCGAGCATAAGCGCGAGCACGAGCGTAACGCCGATCATCAGCGGCATCTCTCGGCGGATAAGCTCCGAGCGGACGCGCATCGGCTTCACCAACGCGGCAAATCCGAGAACCAGCGCGATGTTGCTGATATTGGAACCGACTACGTTGCCGAGCGCGAGCCCACTGTCTCCCGCTCGCGCGGCCTGGATCCCGATGAAGAGTTCAGGGCTGCCCGTGCCAAAAGCCACGACGGTTAGCCCGATCATAAGGGCTGTAACGCCGAGACGAAGCGCAAGACCGGTACTGCCGCGAACGAGCCCGTTGGCTCCCGCGGTAAGCAGTACCAATCCACCTATGATGTAAGCGACATTCAGAACCATGCGATCAGTATCGCATGCAGGTCACCGCGTGCCGCACATCCGGGGCAAAAGCAGAGCCGGGCAACCCCGAAGGGCTGCCCGGCTCCAAAGCACTTGTCAGGAATTGCGCCTAGACGGCACGAACCTGGGTCGCCTGCTTCTTGCCGTTCTGTCCAGTGGCTTCCGTGAAGGAAACAGCCTGACCCTCGTCGAGGCTCTTGAAGCCCTCGCCCTGGATCTCGGAGAAGTGAACGAAGAGATCGTCGCCACCCTCGCGCTCGATGAAGCCGTAACCCTTGTCAGCGTTGAACCACTTTACTTTACCTTCAGCCATGCAAATCCATCCTCTCGCCCCATTATCGGGGCAAAACAAAACGACGCGACTACCTCCAGAAATGCGGGGTGTCACGTCGCAATCCTACGGACCTCTGTGGCCCGCCTTTCCGTACTATAGCACGCATCGCGCCAGAATGCACCGTTTGAATTAATCGCACCGTGCATCACCATACCCGGCACCGCTCGTGCCGAGGAACGGAGACGCCTTGAGAATCGTTTCCAGCCACTCTTCTCCGGCATCGGAATCAACCGTGATGCCAGCGCCGGTGCCCCATTGTACAGCACCGTCTGCGTACTCGGCCGTGCGTATGAGCACCGAGGAGTCGAGCGCGCCTGGCACGGCAACCACGAGCGCGCCGGTATACGCAGCGCGCGACGACAGCTCCAACGCCGCGATCTTGCGCATTGCCGCGAGCTTGGGCGCGCCCGTCACCGACCCGCACGGGAACGCAGCCACCATCAAGTCGCCGAGTGTCGCTCCGGGAGCCATCTGCCCTGAAACGGTCGACACCATCTGATGGCAGTAAGGAGTGGCGATCACCTCAAAGAGCGGGTCGACCAAGACGGTTCCGGGCTGGCACACTCGGCCAAGATCGTTGCGCTCAAGATCGACGATCATCACATGCTCGGCACGCTCTTTCTCCGAGGAGGCAAGCTCGGCGGCCAAAGCTATGTCAGCCGCACCCGCGGCGCGAGGGCGGGTTCCCTTGATGGGACACACCTCAACTCGGTCACCCAGGACTCGCAAGAAGCGCTCAGGTGATGCGGAGGCGATCGCAGTATCACCAACCTCCAGGAGCGCCGCCATGTCGGCGTGAGTGCGATCGACCAAGGACGCAAACGCCGTCCTGGGACTGACCGTGGGATTCCCCGAGAGACGCCTGGTGAGGTTGAGCACGTAGACGTCGCCGGCCATGACCGCCTCACGGACCGACTCCACCGCCGCTCGGTACTCGGCTTCCCCGAGGTCGCTGACCAGCGCCCCACCGAGCGGGACATCTGCAGGCAACGTGCATGATGTTGCGCCAGGCTCGGGTACGTCATTAGCGCCGAGTGTTCCCCACACCCGCCAGCCCTCGGGCGTGTGCACGAGCCCGCCCGCGTAGCGCGCCATCGTCGCGCTACCTGCGTACGGCAGGAGCACCGCGCAAAGTGCAGGTGCATCCGCCGAGAAGACGTGCTCAAGCTCGCTGGTTGCTTCTTCGATAGTGAGATCGACTGCGGTCAGCTCAGGCGACCACGCAACCACTGCGCGTCCGTCGAACCATCCCCGCGACGAGCCGGGTGCGAGCACGAGAGGTGTCGAATCAGGTGGCAGCGAGGAGAGCCATGCCTCCGGGGTCACATCGGATGCGGCGACGATCGGGCCGTTCTCGGGCAGCATGAAATCACCTCAGTCGGTCGCCGCTGGGTGCCCGAATCCAGGCTTACATGCGGCCGATGATGGCGCGCATCAAGCGCGAAGTGCCTCATTCTTGCACAACTCGCTGCCGTGTCTAGAGCCCGAAGATCCGGGCCGGAATCTCAAACACAACCACAAGGTAGTAAACGGCGACCGCCGTCATCACGGCTCCAGCTACAAACGCCACCTTGCGCTCATGCTTCACCAGCAGATTCACCAGCTTGCGGCTTGCCGAGCGGGTCACAAGCGAGAACACGATCAGCGGCGTACCGATTCCAATACCAAACGCCAGGAAGTTCATGATGCTGGCGAGCGGGTCGGCTATTAGCGCCGTTCGAGCCAGGAAGGCTGCGATGAACGCGGGATTGCACGGAATCACGATGGCGCCAAAGAAGAATCCGTACAGGTAGCTCGCCAGAAGCGGGTTCTTTGGCTCGGGGAGCCGGACTTTGTGATGGATCTCCACGCCGGCCATCATCAGCACGCCGATCACGGCGAGAATGCCGAACGCCACCGGCGAGACAACGAATATGACGCGCTGCAGCGACTGCTGGAGCAGCGTCGTGAACAGCAGCCCGAGCACTGCCATGAAGCTCACGACACCAGCAGTCACAACCAACCCTGCCCAAGCGAGCGTCGCTCGGTCATCTCTGTCGCGATTGGCCATCCGGGCGATCCGCGAAAGGAACGCCGGGTACAGCGGCAAGACGCACAGTGCCGTGGTCGGCGTGAGAAGACCAAGTATGTAGCTGGTGCCAACGAACCTGAAGGTGTCCAACTACCGTCCCTTCGCTATCTCGGCTTTAAGCTTCTCAACACTCTTGAGGCCACTTGGCAGCAGCCGCACAGAGCTCTGATCCGCCGAGATGAACACGATTGGCGCCTGGGGAGGCGTCACGATCTCAGGTCCGAACTGATCGAGCAGCTGAGCAGTCAGGCTGCCCGGCGAAACCGCTACGATCTCGGTCAGACCGCGCTCCTTCCACGTATCTCGAATGAGCTGGAGGTCTTCGTTCTCATCGATGTCGATCGCTACAAGGACCGTCACGCGGTCCTCGGCCAGCAGCTCATCCAAGATGGCCTGCTGGCGCTTGCACGTTCTTCACCAGACCGCAAACGCGTGAAGCAGCACCGGCTGGCCTTTGAAGTCGGAGAGTTTGAACTCCTCGCCGGTGACGGCATCGGTCAGCGGGGTGTCCAGCCAGGCAACCGCGGTCGAAGGACTCTCAGCCGGGGTCTCGGTGGGCGCAGGTGCGGGCACCACTCCAGGCTCGCCCGGAGTGCTGACTTCACTTGGTGTGCAGCCCGCAGTCAACGCAATGCTCAAGATCAAGGCCGCCGCAATGATACCGATGCGACTCATGTTTGGCTCCCTCAGGATGCTCCGAGTGATGCTGTCTATTGGCTATGTACCCGCTCGCAGCAATCGGGCGCGTCGCGCTTGCACCGGCCCGCGCACGGGTACATCAGAACCAACGCCCGCAAATACATCACGATGCCGTCGCACCCGCCACCCCAGGCGAGCCCGACGGCATCGCTCAGAAGGGTCCGACCCCAGGAGAAGGAGATTCGTTATGGCCAAGAAACTCACAACAGGCTTCGGTAAGCCCGTCGACAACGACCAGAACTCACAAACCGCTGGCCCCAATGGCCCGGTGCTCATGCAAGATGTGCATCTGCTTGAGAAGCTCGGCCACTTCGATCGTGAGCGCATCCCGGAACGCGTGGTGCACGCCAAGGGTGCTGGCGCCCACGGGTACTTCGAGGTGACCGCCGATGTCACGCCCTACACAAAGGCGGCTTTCCTCTCGGAGATCGGCAAGAAGACCGAGGTGTTCGTGCGCTTCTCAACAGTCGGCGGCGAGAAAGGCTCGGCAGACGCGGAGCGCGACCCGCGCGGCTTCGCGATCAAGTTCTACACCGAGGAAGGCAACTACGACATGACGGGCAACAACACGCCTGTCTTCTTCATCCGCGACCCGCTCAAGTTCGCCGACTTCATCCACACCCAGAAGCGCCACCCTAAGACCAATCTGAAAGACCCGGACATGTTCTGGGACTTCCTCTCGCTCACGCCTGAGTCGGTGCACCAGGTCACCGTTCTGTTCTCGGACAGAGGCACGCCTGCGACGTACCGCAACATGAACGGCTACAGCAGCCACACCTACGTGTGGACGAATGCGGCAGGCGAGCAGTTCTACGTGCAGTACCACTTCAAGACCGAGCAGGGCATCGAGAACCTCACCGCCGCCGAGGCTGACGCCATGAAGTCGAAGGATGCCGACCACGCGACGCGCGACCTCTTCGAGGCCATTGATCGCGGTGAGTTCCCCAGCTGGCGCCTTGAGATGCAGATCATGCCCGTGGCCGAGGCCGAGAACTACCGCTTCGACGTCCTCGACATCACGAAGGTATGGCCGCATGCGGATTACCCGCCGATGGTCATCGGACGCATGGTGCTCGACCGCAACCCGGAGAACTACTTCGCCGAGGTTGAGCAGTCAGCGTTCAACCCGAGCAACTTCGTGCCCGGGATCGGCCCTTCGGCCGACAAGATGCTCCAGGGTCGGCTCTTCAGCTACCACGACACCCACCTGCATCGTCTCGGCACGAACTACCACCTGCTACCGATCAACGCGTCCAAGAACGCACCCATGTCGAGCTACCAGCGCGACGGCGCGATGCGTCACGACGCCAACGGCGGCGACGGCCCCAACTACTGGCCGAACAGCATGGGTGGCCCGGCCCCCGATCCAAGCGCGGCCGATCCGGGCATGCCGGTCACAGGCGTGGTCGGCCGTACGGAGTACACGCACCCGAACGACGACTTCGTCCAGCCGCGTGCGCTATTCCGCGACGTGATGACCGCCGAGGACCGCGACCATCTCATCAGCAATATCGTGGGTCATCTGCAAAACGCGCAGGAAAGAATCCGCCTGCGCAGTTGCGCCGTCTTCTACAAGGTTGATCCCGAGTACGGGACACGAGTGGCCGAGGGAGTCGGCGTGGATGTGGCCGAGGTCAAGCGTCTGGCCGAGATGTCTGCCGAGGATCGAGCGGCAGCCACAGCCTAATCGACCGGTGCCGCAACAGATTCGGGCACTCTTCGGTTTATCTGCCGAGGAGTGCCCGCGCTATGTTCTCGATGACCGTCTCTGGTTCAGCGATGATTCCCGTCAGCACCAGGAACACCAGCACGAACACCACTACAGACACGACACGGAGTGCTATAGCGCCCGCCTTGCGCCACCCCGTCCGACCACCGGGTGTTAGACCGTCGGCCATGTCATCCCTCCTCAACCGGGTATTAGCCGAGGAACCTCCGGAGGAGCGCCGCGCGGGTCACGAGGTCGGCGAACTGGGTCGTTTCGCCTCGGTCAAGGTCCGCTCGCATCCTTCGGGTAATCTCAAGATGCTCCGCGTTGGGTGTGTACTCGTACCCGGCCCGATCAAGTGATTCACGCAGCGATTTCGTCATGAGTGGGCCGTCGAAGTCGGTGAAGCTCAACGCCTCGGTCAGCTTCGCCTCGAACGATGGATACACTTCACGCACAAACTCCAGGTCGCTCTTGGTGAGTGAGTCGAATGCGATGAGTTCAGGAGGCAATCCGAGACTATAGAGAGCGCACGTGAACGAGATGGCCCTCGGCAAGGTCACTCCATCAAGCTCCCTGGCGTAGCCGAACAGGCCAATGTGGAGCTTGCGGGCACGGCGCGAAGGTACGTGCTTCGCCATGCGGTTGATCTGCGGCGCCAACTCCAACACCCGCTGACGATATGCCTCGCTGTACCGCTCAATAAGCGGAAGCGCCTGCTCGACATCCACGGGTGTCGCGTGTCCGATATCGCGGGCCTTCAGATGCTCGCAGGCCGCCCTAACCTCATCAACCGGGTAGTCGAACTTGAACGCCGACTGGATGCTGAATGTCACGACGCTCGGATACTCTCGGCCAACCCGCTCGACCGTAGCCGGCGAAAGTCCACCCCTAAACGGCGCGGATCCCATGCCGAGAATCGGATGTATCTCCACTCCCCGCCGAGATGAGAGCTCTTCTAGCCTGGCCAGCGCGATCTTGTTTGCGAGCGCTGCCGAGACGACCCCGTAGTTCATGGCCGTGTCCGAGCGCGCGAGGAACACACGCTGATTCACAACTTCGGGCTTGTCCGAGAGATACTCATCGACGATGTCCGCCGCGCGAAGCATGGTCGGTACATCTTCAAAGAGCGGAATCACCTGGATTCTTGAGGGAAAGAACTCCCCTATCCACTCGGCGATTGTGATGTCGCCGTTGCCGAAGCGAGCATTCTGGCGACCGACGATGTGGTCGGCGTAGTAGCGGTAGATGCGGTCGATGCACTGTGACGAGGTGGTCATCGGCAAGATGACCTCGAAGATCGGTGCCACATCGCGCTCGTAGAAACGCAAGGCTGCGTCATAGGAGCGCGGAATGCTCTCGAGCGTCTCAAGCAGGATCTTCGCTTCAGTCGTCTCCACTGTCGGGTTTGGCACCCGAAGGGTCAGCCGAAGGTCCTCCCCAAGGACATGTTCGCGAAAATACTCGGGGTAGAAAGACAGCAGCTTCTTGACGACGTACGTGTCGATTTCCTTGCCCTCGACGTCCCACATCTGCTCATCACAGCCGAGGTGCGAGTACGCGTAGTATGCCTCGCGGATCTCATCCTCGCCCGCTAACACGGCAGACGTCGCAAAGAAGGGCACCGAAACGTTGTCCGGGTGCTGCGTGCTCATACAGCGAGGGATATCAGGCATCTATCGCTCCAGTCGCCGAGAGGGGCTAGTGCCCATTATCGCACGCCGACCTGCCCGAGGGTGTCCTACAGCTTGGCGAAGGGAGCGCTCAACTTGCGCTCTGCGTGATCCAGCACCTCAGACATCGAGCGCTGGCGAATAATCCAGGGAGACAGGCCGATCGACCGTGAACCATCGACGCACTTCACCCAAACGGTGTGACGCTCATCGCACGCGACTTCAAAGCCGGGTCCTGCAAATCGGATCAGGCACGCATCATAGAGCCCGCTGCCGCCGTCATCAGTAAGGATGATGGAAGAGTCGACTTCTGGAGTGCTAGGGCGGAACGGAGAACTACTCATGTTGATGCCTCCCGTATCTGGGGTGCGCTCGATAGCTCGCAAGGGTCGGTCGGGGTCGCCATGGTGGTCGAGCGACAGACCCTGACGGGCTGACGACGCGCGAGCAATCAAGGGAGTCTAAATATCTTACCACGCATCGGCCAACCTTACGCGCGAAGACGTGTCCGAACGGGAGAAATCTCGCTGCCGGATACGACGAAGGCTCCAAAATGGCCCCTAGCCCTCATCGCCCGCCGAGGTACTCCTCAAGCCGCGCACGCCAGCTCTCGACGGTAGATCTATCCGATCCGCCGTCATATGAGCGACCAGGAGCGAAAAGTGGGTACTGTTCGCCACTGCGAAGCTGTAGAACAAGGTAATACCACGTCACGAAGTTCGACTTCTTGCCGACGAACTGGACGCTGATTTTTGAAACATCATCGAACGCAATTGACCGCTTCTTGGTGCCGAAACGGTTCCTGTCCTCGACCGTGATTCGGCGCGTTTTCGGATCCACGAGAATCGTCTGCTCGCCGACGACCACGAGACCAGCAACGCCGAGAGCAAGCAGCAGTACCCCAAGGAGAAAACCCGCTAGCGCGTCGCTCCCGGAAGTGCTGAAGCCACGAAAACCAAAGGCAAGCACAGCCCCTACGACGATGGCGCCGACTGCGAGCCCGCCCTGCTGCTTGGGCTTGTTCCGAGATACCCACGTCTCCATGACTGCTCCCAGGATTGACCACTATCCCTCGCCATCGTAGCGGTGAAAACGCCAAATGGGTACGTATCGCTTGCAGCACACATCAGCAATCCAAGAAGGGGGACGACATGAATAAGTTCGGAGAGATGTTCGACAAGGCGAAGGACAAGGCCGAAGACCTCATGGAAGACGTTGGCGAAAAGGCCAACGAGCTTGGCGGGAAGGCGAAGGACCTCGCTGAGGGCTCAGTCGACAAGGTCAAGGACGCGGTTGATGACGCCAAGGGCAAGTTCACCGGAAGCTCCGGCGGAGCTGAGTAGCCCCTGAAATCGCAGCCGGGCGCTGGACGGGCCCGGCTAGCGGTCTTCCATGATCACGTCGGTCGCTCGCTCGGGCCACTCAGCAGGGACGTCGCCTTCTTCGTAGAGGGCGACGTTTATTTCATGGGCATAGTCACGAAGCGCGGGGTCTCGTTCAACCACCTGGTACTGGCTGCCCGCGTCCTCGGACTGCAGCGCGCGAAGCACATCGATGAGCTCCTCGATGTCGCCGTGCGTCAGGAACAAATCGATCGCGCCAAGCGTGCGGTCGGCTTCGCCATCAAAGATGCGCATGCGTTCTCCTTCGGTTCTATCGCGAAACAGGCTCAGATTCACCCGGGTGGAGCTTGGCTCTGACCGGCGGCAAGAGGCTGACCGCCCACAGTGCGGCCGCCGTGACGAACACGAGGCCGTACTCTGTCACGGGGATGAAGCTGATCTGATAGATCTGCCCAAGTCGCTCGGCCGAGAACGACCCGCTCGGATACAGCGTGTACAGGCCGAGTGAGAGTAACAGATACGCCGCCGACGCAAGCCGGATAGACCACTTGGGCAGGCCAAGGCCGTAGATCTGCGTCACGATGAAGATCGTCATGAACCCGGTGAGGAACATCGTCCAGATTATCGACTGCTGGGTGTAGAAGGCCACAGAGGCGCCGTGGAACATGACCAGGACTTCCAGCGCCAGCGTCCAGTACTTGTTGGTGTGCATCTTGGTGCGGGCCAGCGAGAGCTGGATGAACAGCAGGAACATGTAGAAGAAGCCGACCACGTGCGCCCACTCGTTGACCACCGGATGGAACCAGAAGGTGTATGTCGCGGCCCATGCGATGTAGTAGGTGTGGCTCATGCTGGTGAGCCGGACGCCGTCTTTGGGCAGGCGCACTTTTCGGCCAAAGAACAGGCCGCGCCAGCGGTTCTTCATGATGAGGATCATCACAAGCATGAAGATGACCGAGTACTGCGAGCTCCAGATCGGCACATCCTGGGCCAGCCCGTCGTAGAAGAGCGCAGTCTGTGCGAAGTGCGCTATGACGAAGACCGCGTTGACGCCGAGAAGCCACCAGTTCCACTTCGACATCGAGTCGTCGATACGCTTCTTGGATGCGTTGAGCCGATAGATCAGGTACCACACGACCACCTGATGGATCAGATACGGCACCCACACCGAGAGACGCGTGATCCAGGTCGGGTCAGGGAGCTTCCACAGATACCAGCTGGCACCCTGATCTGGAAGCAACGCGATCACCGGCACCAGTGTGACGTCGAACAGCGGTATGAGAGCAGCGATCACCAACGCGCCGATTGCCGAGAAGAGCAGCACCTTGCGATCAGGCGTCATCTGTTTGAGACTCCTTCTTTGTTGTGCGCAACCCTGAATTCAACCATCCGCGTAATCAAAGCGGCCGGCAGAGGCTGACCTAAAGGGAACTGCACAGAACCCTTCCCCTGCTTGAATGGCCTGAGCTCCTCTTTGAACGCTTCCATCCCTACTGGCGCCGGGTAGAAGCCGACATGTCTGGCGAAACCGGCGAAATGCACTAGGTGCCCGTTCAGATCGAACGTCGGAATCGCGTAGCTGATCGTCTCGTGCGCCTCGGGAGCTGCTGCTTTGATGAGTGCGCGCATCTCCTCAAGGACGACCTGGGTCTCTGGGGGGAATCCGGCTATGTACTCATCGATCGATCCTGCGGTCGGCCTGCTCGGCATTATGCACTCCCGTCCACTGCGTATGGAACCTGTTTCCTGTCAAGAACAGTACCCGGACAGACGCCGGGGTCATCAGCGCATGGGTTGGCGGATGACCGTCTTCCACTTGGCGGGATCTGCCCGGCGGGTGTCGGACAGGTAGATCTCGTGGTGCTTGCCGAAGCGCGTCCGCCCCGACTCCTCTATATGCGCATGGACCCGCTCGATGTTGGGACCTTCTGCCGAGAAGGGCCCCACGTGCATGATCTGAGCAGACAGTCCTTCATCAAACGCCTCGAAGCGCATCAGCGGCAGCGCTGTCGGGTTCTTCTTGCGGGCGACCTCGCGGGTGGCCGCCTCGACCATCTCGGGGGTGACGAAGCTCGGCTGCATGATCATGGCCGTCCACTGCCATGCGTCGCGATTACCGGCAACGAAGGCGCTCATGTCATCAGCCCACCACAGTCCCTCAAGCGGCATGACGCCGTAGTCGATCTCGTCCGGGCCCTTCTTGACTGCGAACTTAAGCGTGTAAGACACCGCATACAGCGCCTCGATAGCGTCCGAGTACGCCTGCGCCGTATTGGGGTCGCCCCGACCGTCGATCATGAGGAAGTTCATGCTCGGGACGTCCACGTCGACGACCTGCCGAGACGGTGGGCGATAGAGTTCAGCCAGCTCCTTCTTGAGATCGAGCTTCCCCATCACTGCACCTCGTCTTCGTCAGGGTCCCCGGCACTGTACGCTTCGTAGTCACCTCGAACGCCCGTGGCGTCCAGGTAGGCATTCAGCCGCTCATTCTCGGCTGCGACGGATTCGATATACCCGGAGAGGCCCGAAAGCCGCTCGGAGAACCACTTGAACCCGACCTTACCGTCGATCATAAGACGAATCGCCTCGACGAAAGCGAGTGCCTCGTCCTTGGTGTACTCAGCCATCTGCATCAGCCCTAGATGTCGTCCTCGGCCAAGATTTCAGGCCCCAGCCACAGGCGGCTCGCGATGCTCTCCGAGTGCTTGATCAGAATTGAACCTACGACCAGCATCACGCCTGAGATCGCGACCCTGGCAAAGAGCACCCAGTTAGAACCTACTTCCAACCCAGTACCCATAACACTCGCGAACTCAACCTGTTCTAGCGCCGAGGCGATCATGGTGAACATCTGAGCAGCCGAGGTGATCGCAAGCCAAAGGCCCATGAGGATCAGTCCGATTCGAAGCAGTGGCAGGGTCTCAGGTGCTGCGCCGACGGGCTCATCGTCGAACCAGCGAGTCGCGAGTTCGTGACGGTTCTTGATGAGGTAGCTTCCACCAAACACCGCAATCGCGAGTGGAATGATGCCCAGAACGGCGAAGATCGCACCGGAGAGTCCGAAATCCCCCGAATACTGCATGCTCTGCAGCAGGTAAACGAGCAACGTTGGCGTGGTCGAAAAAACCAGAATGCCCCCGAAAACAATCGCGATCGATGCTAACTTCCTCATCGTGCCGTCCCCTATTACGGTGCGGGCGTGTCGAGCAGAAGCTCCGGTGCCACGTGCCTGATCCAGTGCTCGTGCAGCGCAGCAAGCGTTGCGGAATGAGAGCCGAGGCGTGCCACTTGCCGCGGATGCGCGAGTGGCAGGAGCGCCATGGTCCGCTTGCCAATGCGAACCTCGCCGAAACGCCCGTACTCGTCGCGTGTCTCGCCGTACGCGCTCAGCTTGCTCTTGGAACCGTAGTAGTTGGCAAACCATCGAAGAGGCTGGTCGCCGAGAGTGATTATCATGTCGGGCGCGGCCTGGGCGATCTCATCGGCGATCTCGGCTCGGCGGGCGTCGTCGGCAAGCTGCTCGGGCACAGACGGCCAATCGTATGCGGGCAGCCCTAGCTTGGTCGCGCGCTTGTCATAGGCCCGCTTGAGCGCTGTCGCCTGCCGGTTGTTCTTGCAGCTGTACGGCACCAAGTCGCACATCCAGGCATCGGAGCGCGTGAGGCCGAGCGGGCCGAGGAACAGCTCGTCGACCGCGGCTCCTGAGGGGCCGTTCATGTTGTCGCCAGCTGGCACGAGGCTGCCCGCGCCTGCGGGAACCGGGATGCTCGCGACGATTTCGTCGAGCCCCTCGCCTCGCCAGGCGATCTCAGGCTCAGACGCGACAGCGACCGCGCCAAGGAGCGTGGTGCCCTCTTCATCCAGCCAACGTGCATACACCGCGCTCGGGTATACGCCGAGAATGAATACGCGCTTGGGACTGCGGTCTTGTTGAGTCAGCGTCTCAATCGGACGACCGAACGGAAACGTACCGATCACGATCACTCCCGGGTGTCTGGGTTCACATCCGCGACGGTCATAGCCGTCGCCTCGGCTATAGTTTAGCGTTTCCCCGCCTCTACAGCTTCTTCTTGAATCCCGTCCACCGACTGGCGAAACCGGCCGACTCGTACAGCGCCACCGCATCGCTGCGGCACGCCTCGGTCATGAGGATCATCTGCTTGCAGTCGCGCTCCCGCGCGATGCTCTCCAGTTCGCCGAGCAACGCCGAAGCGACTCCGCTGCGCCGATGGTGAGGGTCGACGACAACGTCCTCGATCACGAGGTATGAGTCAAATCCGCCGTAGAGTCCGTGGCACACAACACCGGTCGCAGTGCCAACGCACGCACCCTCAGTCCGAGCGGCCAGCAAGATGTGGTCGGGGTCGCCGTCAAGACGCCGGAGCGTCTCGGCCATCAGGGCAGCGTCGGAGACCTCGCCCCAGAAATCCGCGTGGAGCAGGCCTATCGCCTCAAGGTCGGATTTTTGTACCCGTCCAATCTCCATGAGCCGCTTCCTAGCTCTCTTCCGCGCTCAGCTTGACCTCGGACCGCAGAGCCGACGCGCTCATGAGCGCCAGCACGCAAACAACTGCTGTGCCGACTGCGGTTGCGAGGACAAGGATGGCAAGCGGACCCACTTTGCCGGACTCGGCAATCCAAATTTGGATTCTCCAGTATGCCAGGAGATAGCTGACAGCTACCGCAGCAGCGATTCCCGACCCAACGTAATCCCTTCGTCGGCCCGCGACAAAGAGCAGAACACTCAGAATGGCCAAAACCGTCGGCGCGTATCCTGCCGCGAATACCGCGTAGAACAGCGACGACCTTAGCGTGATGCCAATGGAAATGAGGCCAAGTGGCAGCATGGCCAAGGCGACCAGCAACCCGGCGGCACCCACCAGCACAAGCATCCATGAAAGACGACGCGAGTAGTTCATGCTTCCTCCCCCTAGAGACCCCGAGAAGTCA
Organism: Actinobacteria bacterium UBA2286; assembly: GCA_002345925.1. Lineage (GTDB taxonomy): Bacteria > Actinomycetota > Coriobacteriia > Anaerosomatales > Anaerosomataceae > UBA2286. The sequence continues at coordinate 24,176 of DDWM01000055.1, forward strand.
TCGTAACCCAATCAGGCATGGGCCGCGTCAGCGTATCGAGACACCTACAGCGGCAAGAGATGGCGCATGACCACGAGGCTCAAGACGCCGACAACGATGGCCACCCACTGCCGCTTCGTAGTGAACAGGGTGGTCGCCGTGATAAGCGCCGCCCAGATGTAGATGTTTCCCACCGGCGATTCCAGCTTGCCGGACGGTGCAAGCACCGCCGGGAAGACGAGTGCGGCCAAGATCGCGACCGGCACGTACTCGAGTGAACGCCGCAGCAAAGGGTGCATCTCGAACTGCCGGGCAACGCCGATGAAGCCAACGCGCGTCGCGTACGTAACCGCCGCCATGCCGAGGATGAGCACCACATAGTACGGCCTCATACGGCTCTCCTCTCGGCCATGGTTTCGAGGACTACGCCGGTCACCGTCGCCGCGACGACCGCCAGGATGATGTACCACTTGCCGGGAATCAGGACGTACGTGCTCGTCGCGACCGCCGCTGCGACGATAACGACCGCCGCGAGTCGGCGCGAGACGATCTGCGGCAGCAACATCGTGAGGAACGTGGCTGGCATCGCGAAGTCCAGACCCCACTGCAGCGGGTTTGAGATCGCATTGCCCGCCAGTGCTCCAACCAGAGACGCGATGCCCCACGCCACGTAGATGGAACCTCCGGCGCCGAGCATGAAGCGCGGATTCGCCTGTCCATCGCCCGCCTCCCGGTAGTGGGTGACAGATATCAGATACGACTCATCGGTCATACCAAAGGCGACGAAGCGCTGCCATTTAGGGGTGGCTTCAGAAAGGTACGGCGACAGAGACAGGCCCATCATCAGGTGTCGAAGGTTCACAAGAAGCGTAGATGCGACGACGAGTGGGATGCCTGCGCCGGCCTGAATCATGACGACTGCCATGAACTGGGATGCGCCTGCGAACACGACAAGCGACATGAGCATCGTCTCGGCGACGGTGAGTCCGGCCTGAATCGCAACCACACCGTACGCAAGACCGAATGGGACGGCGCCGAGGGCAAGCGGCAGCGTCCTGAGAAAGCCCAGGCGAAGCTGGTGCTGATTGTCAGAAGCCGGAGTGGGCGCCGCGCTCAGATTCGCCACGGTCGAATATCACATCCATCCGTTGGTTAAGATGCTGGCAGTCTCTCAGATCTGGACTCGACAGCGCGATTCGCACCGTACGGGCAAGCCGCGGTGGCCCCTACTCCAGCTCGCCGAACTCCTTCGGGGGCCAGTACGTCCAGATTGCGCGACCTCGCACGTGTGACACAGGCTGCGGACCGAAGAAGCGGCTGTCGCCGCTATCCGGGCGGTTGTCGCCCATAAGCCATAACGCACCTTCGGGGACGGTTAGCGGGGTTCTGACCGATCCAGGAGCGGTCACCGTGCCGTGGACATATGGCTCATCAAGGGCCACCCCATCGACCCACACCTTGCCGTCTCGGATGTCGACGGTCTGGCCCTGTGTCGCGATGACGCGCTTGATGAAGAACTTCTCGCGACGATTGGTGAGATCAGGGTTGTCGAAGACAACAACCTCACCTGGTTGTGGCGAGTGAACGAACCGATAGGTGACCTTCTCCGCCAGCAAACGATTGCGAATCTGAATCGTCGGAACCATTGAATCCGTCGGCACGACATACGGCTGAACGGCGAACGCCCGTGTCCCTTGGGCGAGGGCAAATGCGAGAACGACGAGGAGGCCGGCTTCAAGCATCCACCTGCCCACTGACATTGGCTGCACCTCGCTTGAGTCGGACACAATTGTGCGAGAACGCCTTGGCCTGCCTGGCATTCTGCCTCCCCTATCTAATCGTCGCCAGCACTCTTGGACTGCCACGCGCGCACGGCGCGTGCGAATCAGACGCCGTCTACAGATTGAACTCCCGCATCGCTCACGTTGGATGTCCACTGGCAGCCATCCCAGAAACGAAGCTCATGACGACCATGCGGGTCCGGATGCCATCCGGCGGGGATTGACGGAGCCGGGGAGATGCCAGTGGAGCTTCCTCGTTTCACGAGCACGATAATCACCGCAGCCACGGCCAAGAACACCAGAAGAAGCCCGCATATGATGAGTTCCATGACGCCTATTCCCATGTCAGTCTCCAGTCAGCTGAAATCTCCTGAGGCCGATACTATCCACCAAGTCTAGCGCATGCCGAGCGCGCTGATTAAGCACGCCTAGCGCGAGCCCCATGAGTATCCCCGTATACTCATGCCGTGCGATAGTGTCGTCCGTGCTTGCCGGCTTCCAGGATTGAGGTTCACTGCGTGGCGTATCTGCTTGGGTGTGAGAGTGTCCATCTTGAGTATCCGACGAAGAAGGTCTTCGACTCGGTCACTCTCGGCATCGATGAGGGCGACCGCATCGGAATCGTGGGCGGCAACGGCGATGGCAAATCGACACTCCTGTCGCTTCTTGCGGGCGCGGTTGAACCCGATGACGGGCGCATCATGCGTCGCGGCGGAATCACGATCTGCACGCTCGATCAGACCGACGCACTTGATCCGGAGGCGACCGTCGCCAACGCTGTCATCGGGGACTCTCCTGAGTACGTGTGGGCGTCAGATGCGCGGATACGCAGCATCATTCGCGGCCTCATCGCGGACATCCCCTGGGAGCACCGGATCGGCGAGCTCTCCGGCGGGCAACGACGCCGCGTGGACCTCGCCCGCGTGCTCATCTCGGACTGCGATGTGCTCATGCTCGACGAGCCTACCAACCATCTCGACGTTCACGCCATCGCGTGGCTGGCCGACCACCTCAAGAGCCGCTGGCCGAAGAAGTCCGGCGCACTGCTAGTTGTCACGCATGACCGGTGGTTTCTCGATGAGGTCTGCCTCGGCATGTGGGAGGTTCACCACGGTCAGGTGGAACAGTTCGACGGCGGATACTCGGCCTACGTGCTCCAGCGCGTCGAACGCGCCGAGGCCGCTCAAACAGCCGAGCAGAAGCGCCAGAACCTCATGCGCAAGGAGCTTGCATGGTTGTCGCGAGGCGCCCGCGCGCGCTCGACCAAGCCGAAGTTCCACGTTAAAGAGGCGCTTGCGCTCATCGCGGACGAACCGCCCGTGCGCAACTCCATCGAGCTGAAGAAATCCGCGATGTCCCGCCTCGGCAAGCAAGTCGTCGACCTGGTCGGCGTGACCGAGCGCTTCGGCGAGAAGACCGTCATCGACAACCTCACCTGGCTCATTGGCCCGGGAGACCGGTTTGGCATCCTCGGCGAGAATGGTTCAGGCAAGACCACACTACTGAACCTCATCCAAGGTGCGCTCAAGCCGACTTCTGGACATGTGAAGATTGGCAAGACGGTCAAGTTCGCCGTGCTGTCGCAGCATCTGAATGAGTTGAACGAACTAGGTGACCTGCGGGTACGCGAGGTCCTTGCGCGATACAAAACGCGATACGAATTCGACGGCAAGGAAATGACTCCGGCGCAGCTTCTGGAGCGCCTCGGATTTGATGCGGTCCAGCTGTCCGCGATCGTAGGTGAGCTGTCCGGCGGGCAGAAGCGACGTCTCCAGCTGATGCTCATCCTCCTGGATAAACCGAACGTCCTCATCCTGGACGAGCCGGACAATGACCTCGACATCGACATGCTCGCTGTCGTGGAGAATCTCCTGGACTCGTGGCCAGGCACGCTGCTCCTCATCACCCACGACCGGCATCTCATGGAGCGCGTCACCGACGATCAGTTCGCCTTGCTCGATGGGAAGATCCGTCATGTCCCCGGCGGCGTCGACGAGTACCTGCGGCTTCTGGACGAACGCCGTTCGGTAAGCGCGGAGACCAAGCCGGCTGTGACCTCCAAGCCGGCTGAGGCAACCGCATCAGCCCTGTCAGCTGCGGACGAGCGCAGCCTGAAGAAGGAGCTAGCGGCTACGGAGCGCAAACTGAACACCCTCGGCAGAAAGGCCGATGAGATCCGCGCCGAGATGAAGACAGCCGATCCTTCCGACTACGTGGCCCTCGGCGACATCCAGAAGCGGATCCACGATATCGAGCAGCAGATCTCGGACCTAGAGGATGAGTGGATGGAACTCTCGATGCGGCTGTAAGGAGCGACGTCAGTCGCGCTCCCGGGACGCCGGGGACCAACGCGTCCACACGCCACCGCTCACCGGCCGAACGCCGTTCGCGCCGGTCAGCTCCATTGCACCGGAGGTGATTTCGCCCGAGCCCAGCACGCCGCCCATCAGGCCCTCCAACTCCGCTGCCGTGACGCCCTGGGTATGCGACGTAAGAAGCACGAAGGCGGGTTCATCGCTAAGCAGCTCCCTGCATTGTTCCAGCGTTGCGACCAGATCCCTATCGATCTTGTACTGCTCGCCCTTGGTGCCGTGTCCGAAGGACGGCGGGTCCAGCATGATCGCATCGTAAGTTCGACCTCGGCGAATCTCGCGACCTAGGAACTTGGAGACATCCTCGACGATCCACCGTACGGGGGCTGAATCCAGCCCATTCAGTCCGGCGTTCTCGCGTGCGCGCGTGACCATGGACCGAGATGCGTCCAGATGGCACACCGACGCTCCAGCGCGCGCGGCCGCGAGTGTTGCGCCACCTGAATAGGCGAACAGGTTGAGCACACTCGACCGCTCCCCACCGGACGATACGAGCGTGTCGGTGATCCAGTCCCACAAAACGCGCGTCTCCGGAAACACGCCGAGATGGCCCGCCGGCGTTGGCTTGAGCTTCATCGCGATGTCGTTGATGGTGACGATCCAGCTGGATGGCAACTCGGCGGCTCCCTGCGTCTGCCATCCCAGCTCACGATGAAAGGAGGCAGTAGCGTCCGACCAGATCTCCGGCTTCTCTCTCCCCCAGAAGGCCTGAGCACACGGACGTGACAGGGTCACATCACCGAAGCGCTCGAGCTTGCGCCCGTCGCCGCTATCCAGTAATTCGTATTCGTTGTGCATCGTATGCTTCGCACCCGTCATAGATGCCTACTGGCTGTCTTCATCCGCAAGGCTCTGGCCTCGGGCAGCAAGAGCGACCCTGATCTGGCCGATTGCCTTAGCCCCCATGCCGTGCAGCCGACCAAGGTCCGACGCACGGACGGCGGTCAGCTGATCGAGCCGGGTGTACTTGGCGCGGCTGAGCGCGCGGCGAGCAGAACTTGAGAGTCCGGCCGGCAAGTCTTCGGGCATGTCATTCGTGTTTGGCATGCGGGGCCCTTCTTCTGGTCGCTACTCCTGGGAGTTCAGCCAATCCTCAAATCCTTCAAACCACAGCATCAGGCCGAGGCCGTGCTCATCTCCGTAAGCATCAACAACCCGGGCGTCCTGACGCGAAAATGAGTTGTTGTCGAACGCTGACAGTGTGTCGGCGAAGACCCTGCTCTCGAGCAACTTGGCGGAGAGCTTGGCAGCGCGCGTCCGCAACGATGCAACACTGATATCTGTTGCTTCTGCCGAGTCATTCGTGATGAAGACCAGAGAGTCGTCGTAGGGACCCATCTGGAGATCGACGATTGAGATGGCATGCCACGCGTCGCTCGAATCCAAGGCGGCACCCCTGTTGCGGACGACCGCAAAGACAGGGCTCTTTCCCTGAAGGTCACCGGCGGCTTCGGCCTCGTCGACGTGGGTCAACAGCATTCTGAGGTTCATGGCTCTCCCGTGTAACGTGGTGTGCGCCAGGTGCGTGCCGACGCCTTCAAGTGCAGTCTACCTCTTGCGCGTCCACCGGATGCGCCTATTGCCCGGAGCCGATGCGGAAGCGTGGATGCCGCCCACGCGGGGTAGAAGAAACGAGACGCCCATAAGAAGTGGAGCCCACCATGCCTCAATACGGAGTCCTTGTATACTCGCCAGCGCCCGCCGACCCGATGACGCTCACGCCTGAATACCTGGAGCTTCTGGACCGCTTCCCGGCCGAAGCCAAGGAGCTACGCGGCAAGGTTCTAGGCGGCTCCTACTTCTCGGGACAGCGAGGATTCGCGTTCGATCCGAGCACGACAGGGATGGCGATTCACGGTCAAACGGTGAACGCCGGCACGCTTATCGAGTCCCACCTGGTCGCCGCAGCGTTCTTCGTGCTGCAGGCGCCCAACCTAGACGTCGCCGTGGACATCGCCAAACTCCACCCCGCCGCCCGTGATGGTGGCGTCGAGGTGAGACCCATGTTCGTCCCGCCCGCCAAGTAGGTCGGCCAGGTCCAGCCGGTGCACCAGAGGCTGCGCTGACTGCGCCGTGGGCAGGTTCGGGTAGATCGTCGTGCCTGCCGCTTCCGGCGCAATGGCGAATCCGCACTTCTCAAGGACTCGACAAGAGGCCGCGTTGTCCGGGTGGACCGACGCATGCAGCAGCTCGAGTCCCAGCTGCGGGGCAAGTTCCAACAGCGCCATGAGCGCCTCGGTAGCATAGCCGCGCCCCCACGAGTCCAGCGCAAGCACATAGCCGACTTCTGCGTCGGTGGCGCTGCAGAACCCGAAGCCCGTGCTGCCGATAAGCTCATGGCTATCACGGGTCTCAATCAGGTATGGGCCAGCCGGCCACGCGCTCCACTCGGCATCGCTGAATCTGACGAAGTCGGATGTCGCGTCCAGGGATTCATGCCGAGGCCAGCTCATGTATTTGGTCACTATGGAATCGTTCGCCCAGCCGGAGAAGATGGCGCTCACGTCAGAATCACGCGGTCGGCGAAGGACCAGCCGCGCAGTCTGGATCTGATCTAAGACGTGCGCATCCATAACGGCGATTCCTCTGATCGTCAGCGGTCGCAGCCGTCCTACTCCCCGTCGCCGATTCCCCAGTTCTCGATCACGTAGTCTAGGTCCTTGTCGCCGCGACCACTCAGGTTCACGAGGATCGTGCCGCGCTCCATCTCGCGCGCAAGCTTGAGCGCGTAGGCCACCGCATGCGCACTCTCGATGGCCGGGATGATGCCTTCCTGGCGTGACAGCTTGAAGAACGCGTCCTTGCAGTCCATGTCCGATGCGGTCACATACTGCACGCGACCGGTGTCTTTGAGGTAGCAGTGCTCGGGGCCAACCCCCGGGTAGTCCAGGCCACTGGCACACGAGTAGACCGGCGACGGCGAGCCGTCCGGCTCCTGCAACAGGTAGCACTTGAAGCCGTGGATGATGCCTTCCATGCCGTACGTCATCGAGGCGGCGTGCTCGCCGTGACCCATACCACGGCCGAGAGGCTCGACGCCCACGAGCTTGCACGGGTCATCCAGGAACGCCCGGAAGATTCCGATGGCGTTGGAACCGCCGCCCACGCA
>DDWM01000055.1:31485-65224 GCA_002345925.1 Actinobacteria bacterium UBA2286
CCGACGACGGAGCCGATGCAGTAGATGGAGTTCTCATAGTCGGCCAGATAGGCATCGAACGCCGAGTCGACAGCCTCTTTGAGTGTCTTGAGCCCGTGCGTCACCGGCACGACTTTTGCGCCGAGAAGCTTCATGCGGCTCACGTTGGGGGCCTGCTTGGCGATGTCGACCTCGCCCATGTGGATCTCGCACTCTAGGCCGAAGTACGCCGCAGCCGTGGCGAGCGCTACGCCGTGCTGGCCGGCGCCCGTCTCGGCAATGACCTTCTTCTTGCCCATGTACTTGGCGAGCAGTCCCTCACCCATGCAGTGGTTGAGCTTGTGCGCACCGGTATGGTTGAGGTCCTCGCGCTTGAGGTAGATCTGCGCGCCGCCGTTTTCCAGCGACATGCTGCGGGCGTGATAGACGGGCGTGGGCCGACCCTGGAAGTGCTTGCGGATGTAGCGCAGCTCGGCGATGAACGACGCGTCGTTCTCGATCTGGCGGTAGGCGTCCCATATCTCGGCGAACGGACCCTCGAGCTGCGGCGGAAGGAACTGGCCGCCCCATGAACCGAAATACCCGTCATCGGTGGGGACATGCTCGTTCTTGGTCTGCTCGGACATGGCGTCTACGACCTCTCTTCTCTGATAGCGTCAATCGACTGACTCGCCGTCGCGGGAGCTGTCCCGCGACCGGAGTCATTCCAGGATACTTCACTGAGAGGAATCCACCGCCCCTGGACTCGAATTCAGGACTGACGACGGCTCTGACTTCGCTAGTGGCGTCTATTCCACTCCGAGGCGAGAACCGCAAACAGAAGGTCGTCGACCCAGCGCCCGTTGAACCAAAGGCTCTGGACGAAGTGTGCTTCCTGCCTCATCCCCACTCGGTTCGCCAGCCCCACAGATGCGGTGTTCCGAGGGTCAATCGAGGCAGTCACACGGTGTTTCCCCAAAGCGCCGAATAGGTGATCGAGCAGCCCGACTACCGCTTCAGTGGCCAGACCCTGACGTTGGAGAGCGGGCGCAAGCGTGAAGCCGATTTCAACCTGTTTGCCATCCTCCATGAAGTGAACCCCAAGATCGCCGATCAGATCACCGGACCCACGGAACCGTACGCCCAGCTGGAACCAGGTGCCGGGCGTGTCGAACTCCGTCGACGCGAGGCTCTCGATGAAATCAGCTGCGTCTTGGAGAGTCGTGGGCGCCCAACTCTGGTAGCGACACACTTCAGGAAGCGAGCGATACGCAAACAGGTCCTCCGTGTCAGCCACTGAGAGCCGACTGAGAATCAACCGGTCGGTGATGATCTCTGGTGCTAACAAGATGACTTCTTCCATCGGCCCAGCATGCTCGGCATCAGACGGGCGTCGACGCCTCCTGCCAATTCTAACGCTCCCCGCCGTACCCGGTTCGCCACAGGTGCCAGCGGGTAGTAGCTAAGCTAGTTCACAAGGAGCAACGGGAAGGGCTGAGCCGGATGTCCAAGACTGTCGATTTCAAGAGCGTTTCAACAGAAGGCCTGGAGTCTTCACCTGTGGCAGCCGCGCTTGCTGGCCTGCGGGCAAATGAGGCTCGGTACTTCATGAACAAGTACGAGCACGAGTTCATGGTCACGGCAGCTGACGAAAGCCAAGATACGCTCGACTACGTTAACCGAATTCTTAAGGAAGAACGCGATATTGAGTTCGCGGCCAGGCCTCTTGAGACATCGCGCTTCGAGGTGGATGGCATCAGGATGGCGTACGTGTTCTTTGAGAGCGGCCTTGCGGTCAACGTCATGTATTCGATCGATAGCCCCAAGAAGCGAGCGGTTGGCTTCAAGCTCTCAGAGGGGATGGATGTGCCGAAGGAGCTTGAAGAGAAATTCAAGTTCGCCAGGCAGAAATCCAAACTCGCCGGAACGATTCGCGGTTCGTTCTTCGTGATAAAGGGCGAATACTAGAATCCCGACTCAGTCCAGCTTCTACCTGTCGCCGGGCGCCGATGCCTCATCATGTCGGAGTGCGACGACGGCGAGCAAAGCTTGCCCTTACCCGTGCCAGGGCATACGGTGTAGCTGGGGGCAAGTCACACTGGGGAAGAGGGACGATGCGCAGCCACCGCGAACGATTTTGGCGCTGCAGTAGATGCCGCCTGGTCTGCTCCATCGCGATGGCTCTCATCACGATAGTCGCCGTCATGGCGCCCGCCTTGGCCAATGCCCAACCCAGAACCGTGCGTGTGGGTGTCTACGAGAACGAACCGAAGATCTTCACGGTCAAGGACGGGGAGGCTCGACCGTCAGGCATCTTCCCAGACCTACTGCAACAGATAGCCGAAGAAGAGGGCTGGACGATCGTCTGGGTTCCTGGCACGTGGGACGAAGGTCTCAGCGCACTGGAGAACGGTCAGATCGACCTGATGTCGGATGTGGGCTACTCGGCAAAACGCGATGAGGTATACGACTTTCATCAGATCGCAGTCCTCAACAACTGGTCGTGCATCTACACCACGCCTGAGGCACGCATCGATGAGATGGCTGCACTTGACGGCAAGAGAGTCGCCGTCCTGGCGGGATCGATCCAGGAGACGATCTTTTCGGAGATGGCCGAGAAATCCGGGTACAACATCGGCCTGGTCCCCGCCTCCTCGCTGAAGGAAGTATTCGAGCTCACGGCCAATGGCAAGGTCGATGCTGGAATCGCTAACAACCTGTTTGGCGACTACTTCCGCCAGGAGTATGGGTTGACTAGGACGTCGATCGTCTTCGGCTCGGTTCCCTTCTACTTCGCAACTCAAGAGGGGCAGAATTCGGATCTCTTGGAAGCGATCGATGCACATCTGAGCACGTGGATCCGCGATTCTGACTCTGTCTACTACGAGACACTCGACCGCTACCTCACCAGCCAGCCGTCCACCAGGCTTCCGTCGTGGGCGATCTGGCTCGTCAGCGTCATCGGTGCGCTGCTGGCCATCTCCCTCGGCGGCGTCGCGCTACTTCGTTGGCAGGTCCGCGTAAAGACCAAGCACCTAGCAGCAGCCAACGAGGCGACCGCACAAGCCGAGGAGACACTGCGTCTGGCTCTGGAAGCAAGCCATGAGGGTATTTTCGACTGGTATCCGGGGACCGGTGAGATCATCTGGTCTCCACGCAACTACACCATGCTCGGTTACGAACCCGACGAGTTCCCGATGGATATCGAGAAGTACACAGACCTCATTCACCCGGATGACCGAGAGCCGATTGCCGAGAAGCTACGGCAGATTGCTGCGAACGGACTCCCCTTCTCAATCGAGTTCCGCCTCCGACGCAAGTCAGGTGACTGGCTGTGGACCAACGGCCGCGGGATGGCGGTCGCAGCCGATGCTCACGGCGAGGTTCAACGGGTGATGGGCACCAACACCGACATAAGCGAGCGCAAGAAGGTCGAAGAAGAGCTGGAAGAATACAAAGTCAGCCTCGAGGGCCTCGTCGAGGAACGCACGCGTGAACTCGAGGAGTCCAACGCTGAACTCGTGGAAGCCAATGCGGCCAAGAGTAGATTTCTGACAACGATGAGCCATGAGCTGCGAACTCCCTTGAACTCGATCATTGGATTCTCTGGTCTGCTCACGAGCGGCTTAGTGGGCGAGTTGTCCGAAGAACAGCTGTTCCAGATCGGCATGATCCAGGATTCAGGCAAGCACCTTCTTGAGCTCATCAATGACATCCTCGATCTGTCCAAGGTCGAGGCCGGGGCGGTCGTAGTACATCCGTCCCGCGTCAAGCCAGCAGAGGTGATCTCGGCAGTCATGGAGTCCGTGCGGCCCCTTGCTGCTCAGAAGGGCCTGGAGCTCCGCGTCGAGATTCCTCGAGAACAGGCGACCATCGAGACTGACAAGGACCGCCTGCGACAGATACTGCTCAACATCGTAGGCAACGCCGTGAAGTTCAGCGCCCAAGGCGAGGTGTGTGTCCACTTCGAGTGCTTGTGCGGCACGCAAGTGATATTCAGGGTGTCAGACACCGGACCAGGCATACCCGCAGACGAGATTGCATACGTGTTCGATGAGTTCCACCAGGTCGAACAGAAGAGCGGGGCGCTGCCCGGAGGAACCGGCATGGGGCTGGCGATTTCCCAGGACCTCGCTCACCTCCTTGGAGGAGAGATCACCGTCACAAGCACCGAAGGTGAGGGCTCGGTGTTCACCCTTGTGCTGCCGACTGCCTGCACCCCGCAGGAGTGAACGCGCCACTTGCCCCACCTACTAGCGATCCGCTGGATGCGCTTGCGGGACGGCGCAATCGCTACCGTCCCGCTCGCCGGCGTCGATCTCAGTGAAGACCGTGAGCGCGCTGCGAAGCGTGATCGGCCCGACCAGTTCGAACACGATAAGCGCCGCAAGGACGACTGAGAGCATCTCGGCACCTACATATGGGAATCTCGCCGAGGCATCCAGCGCCAAGCCGACGACGACACCCGCCTGCGGCAGAAGCGCGACTCCGAGAAGCGCGACTTCTCGCTTGGGATCCCGTCGCAGAAGTCCCCCGATCGCACCCGCAGCGACCTTCCCGACTGCGCGCAGAACGATGTAGACCGCCGCGAGCGTGCCAGCGGATAGGAGCGCACCAGGTACCAGCTCAGTACCAGCGAAGACGAAGAAGAACACGTAGACGATGTCTTCCAGTCCGGAAAGGGCCCGAAACGTCGACAGCTCACTCTCGCGTCGCTCTTGGACCGTAGCGACGGTGATTCCAGCTACCGCACATGCAATAAGGCCGGATGCGCCGAGAATGTGGGAAGTCGCCACCGCAGTGGCAACGACCAGCAGTGATGCTGCCATCGAACCACCTGTGCTGTCAGCCGTCGCCTTCTTGGTCAGCAACAACAGTATCCATCCCCCGACCAGACCAATGCCGAGGCCCCCAAGCAGTGTTATTCCAACCTCTGAGAGAGCAGATGTGACGGTCCAGCTCTGCTTGACTCCGGCAACCAAGAACGGGGCCGCCACGCCATATGCAACAACAACGAACACGTTGTCGGAAGCCGCCAATGTGGCCAACAGGTCGTGACGGGTGCCTTTGGCAGATAGACAACTACCCACGGCAAGAACTGTCGCCGGCGCACCCGCCATTGCAAACAGCCCAAGCACCAGCGCCTCACGAAGGGGGGCGTTCAAGCCGTAGTACACGCCCGCAGCAACGAGAACAAACGGGATTACGAGTGCGAGAATCGAAATGACGGGAAACAGCTTCCCCTGGCGCGCGATTGCCCTTGTTGTCAGGCGCTCACCCAGCATGAAGGCCACGAAGCCGAGTAGGAGCTCGGGTACAGCTGAAGACCGCTCTACTACACCCGTGTCCACAAGTCTCAGGACATGGGGTCCCAGGAGCAGGCCGACGAGTAGATAGACTGATACCTCCGGCACCCTGAAACGGGCGAGGTACTGCGCTAGCCCTATGCTCACCAGCGCCACGCCGCACAGCACGATCAAGTCGATCCACATTCGGACATCGTGGCTCACTGTCGAAACCCCCAGCCTTCCCGGTGAAGCATCGCGAGCGGAAGCTCCCCCGAACGTGTTTGCGCGCAGGCAGTGCGTCTTGCCGCTTCAGTCTAGCTGATGAGTCCTGCGTGCGGCCTACGGACCACCTGTCGTGGGTACACCGGAACGCTCCGTAGGTCGCAAGACACCATGCACCCGGCACCATAGAGCCCAGCCGATGAGCGCCCCGGCGGTGTTCAGGATAACGTCATCGACGTCGACTGAACGGCTCATCATGCCGATTAGGCGCAGGATGAGCTGAAGGAGCTCGACCGAAACCGCTGCTGCAAACGCAGCGAACGCCAGCCGGCCTAAGGACCGATAGCGTTCCCCCAGCGCTGGAAGCAAAATGCCGAGTGGGATGAACATCGCTATGTTTCCGCCGAGTTGCCGCATGGCCTGGGTGATGTGTTCTGGTCGCGCGAGCTCGATGATGGTGCGCAGCGGAACGAGGTTCACCGTCCTCCAGGTGAGCGTCAGCTGGTCATGTCCTGGATGCCAGTATGCGAACACCGTCACGTAGAGCAAAGCGACCAGGTAGGCAACGAAGCACGCCTCCACAACGACCCGGCTAGGTGAGCCGCGAAACAAGAGCCTCACCACGGCCCAGACTGCACCGAAGGCCGATCCGACCACCATGAGTCCCCATAGGTCGGGAGCTAGCATCTTTCCCCCATTGCTCTACGTCATTCACGTTCGTGCCAACCCACACTATTCACGCCAGTGCTCCGGTCTGCTCATGGCATGCGCACACAGAACAGTCCCCCGCACGCTTCCAATGACGCCCGAACGCAGCTCCATGACCATCCAGGCCTCCTCCGGACAGACCGGATACGGCGCCGAGAGCCCCAGCGGAATCGCAGGCTGGAACCCGAATCGAGGGTAGTACTCCGGGTGGCCGAGAACGAAGACGAGCTCGGCCCCCGACTCTGCTAGCCGCCGCAGGCCTTCTTCGATCAGACGACCGCCGACGCCCCCTCGCTGAGCGCCGGGGACAACCGCAAGCGGAGCGAGAATCGACACAGCAACATCGCGAGCTGCTCCTTCGATCCGGGCTGGCGTGAACATGATGTGCCCCACGGGACACAAGCCATCCCAGGCGAGCAGGGACAGAAGCGGCTGAGCGCTGGGGTCGTCGACCAACTCTCGCACCAGTTCTGCCACATCATCTTCGCCAAAAGCCAGACGTTCTACGGACAGAACGTCCTCAAGATCGGCATGAGAGGCTTCATCAATTCGCATCGCACGCTCCGATCGAGACTGGCTGTCGACATCGTTAGACCCGTAGACCTCTAGTTCAGCTCGCCGAACTCCTTTGGGGGCCAGTACGTCCAGACTGCGCGACCTCGGATCTTCGAGATCGGTTGCGGACCGAACCCGCGACTGTCACCGCTGATGGGACGATTGTCTCCCATTAGCCACACTTCCCCGGCGGGAACGGTGACAGGCATGCTGACGTCTCCAAGGTCAGTCACCGCGCCGTGGATGTACGGTTCGTCGAGCGCCACACCGTCGACCCACACCCTGCCATCGCGAATGTCGACAATCTGACCCTCGGTCGCAATGACACGCTTGATGAAGAACTTCTCTTTTCGGACTGTTGGATCTGGGTTGTCGAAGACGACGATCTCACCTTGCCGTGGCGGACGAACGAACCGGTAGGTGACCTTCTCCACCAATAACCGGTTGCGGCGTTCAATCGTTGGAACCATCGAGCCCGTCGGAACAACGAAAGGCTGAATGGCGAATGCCCGTGTCCCCTGAGCCAGAGCGAAGGCGAGAACGACGAGGAAGCTCGTTTCGAGCAGCCACCTGGGGCCAGACACCGATTGAGGGTCGCTGCCCTTACCCTGAGCAGCATCAGAACTCACGAACCGACGACGCATCATTGCTCCCCGTCCCCCTGTTCTATATAGACGCCTGCCGCAGGCGTTGACGAAAACCGCGCCTTGCGGGTTTGTGCATACACAACCACAAAGCCCTGCCCGCTGTTACGGGTCTCAATCTGCGCAATCGTTGTCACCACGATTCGGCCTCTTAGCGAGTGTAACGACACGGCTGTCCCCTTTTGCCGATCCGCGTCCCCTCACCAACATTCTATCCCGCAAATACGTTCCCGGATAAGGTGCGCAACAGGCCCACAGCGACCTATTCGAGCAGCACCCGACATGCGAGCCCGTCAGCCCAGAACCGCCACGGTCAAACTGGAAGCCAGCATCACGACAGCGACAGGTACCCAAACCATCCGCTCGCGCTTGCTCGACGTTATCGAGTTCATCACAAGACTCGCGGCCGAGAAAGCGACCACGACCCATATCACCCACGACCCGACTGGCGCCCATGCTTCAAGCGCCAACCCGGCGCGAGCGAGTACCACGCCGACTAGCGCCGCGAGAATGAGCGCCTGGATGATTGCAGCGACTCGCATCGGCGCCGGGAAACGGCCGGGGTACTTGCCGCCCATCGCGTACTCGCCCCAAGGAGCACCCGCAGCAAGTGCAAGCTGAAAGCCGATCGCGCCAGCCGAAACCACAGCAAAGATGATGGCCGCGCTCGATGTTAGGTCCACTGGCGATCCTCCGATTTCGGCTAGCACAGCCGGTTCGCTCGCCTGGCATGCCTGGGCTTGACCCGCGCACTCACGTCATATGGTAGCCGATGGCTCACGATGACAATACGATGCCTCCTCTGGGCAGACCCCGCAGCGACAGAAGAGGTCGGGATTTCCTCCAGGGCTGTCAGACCACCTCGCGCGGATCGTGGGTTTCAAGGAGGCTTTCGATGTCACGAAGGAAGGTCGCCGCAGCTGCCTCGATCTGCGACGTGAGCACTTCTGGGTCACCGAGCTCGAAGCCACTGGACCCACTCAGGCTGACGGCAGTTGCCCAGCTACTCAGTGCGGCGATACGCAGTCGCCGCGCTCACTCGCTCGATGGTGCCTTCTGTTGAAGCCTCGACGCTCACGCGCAAGGCACCTGCGTATGGGAAGGCGCTAGCGAACTCGGCCGCAGTCACCTGGTTGCCATCGACCAAGTAGACAGTGTCCGCGCCGGGTCGCGCATACCAGGTCTCGACCTCCCCGTTCTCGTCAGGCTCGCTCGTGAACTCGAATCGCGAACCGATTTCAAGCCATACGTGCTCATGCGACCCCACAGGCAGCGGCCGGGGTCCGTAGAGTGCCCCATACCCGAGCATGACACCAAGCCCGAACAGCAGCATCACCCCGAGGGTCACGACGACCATCTTGAGAGTGATAGCGGGCGGAGGCGGCGTTGCTCCCGACTCCCGCTCCACAATGCCGTCGACGATAATCGCGCTCGGTGCTCCGATAAGCGGAGCGCTCAGACCCGTAAGCGAGCCCGACGTCGGTTTCCCGAAGACGTCTGAGTCGTGCCCTCGTGACTCACGCTTCACTCGAACCCCCTTGTATCCGAAGAACGCGCCCCACGCGTCTCTCGCCCGAGTCTACCTGACCAGCGACGCGTTTTATGCCGAGAAGTTCCGACTAGTGCGGCGACGCAGCGTCGCAATCTGTCGCCGGTGGCAGGAATGGGGCATACATCATGCGCGCATCGTTGACGGCGACTAGCTGCTCGGACTCGCCACCTGAAAGTCTATCGCTGGCGATGCGCCACAGTTCGTTCTGGCGCAGGTATAACCCGGGGCCGTCATGCGTGATCCGATGCGCCCGCTCCTCGATCCTGAAGTCGACTCCAACGGGCCGCTCGGATGTCCATGCGCCTTCAAGATCCGTGTCTGTGACCCGAATCGACAATACATAGGTCGCGTCCGTGTCGTTGACGATCTGCAGATCCAGGGCTGGCCACGCACAAGTGGCACCGCTGCCGAAAGGCTGTGTGCGGCCCTGATCCGGGAATACGTCGTAGCTGTGTCGCCATCGCTCGATCACGGTAAGCGGAGTGTGTAGCGACATCCAATAGAGCAGGTTCGTCATCTGGCACAGACCGCCGCCGATACCGACGCAAAGAGACCCGTGCTTGAGGACAAGGCCGTCAACGAAACCGCGACGTCGGGTCGGAGGTCCGACCTGTCTCCAGAAGGACATGCGCTGTCCGGGTTCTAGGACAAGACCGTCCAAGGATGCTGCCGCGAGTCGCAGGTTGACGATCTTGTTCTGTTGAAGCCATGGGTCGAGTCCGGCCAACGGCCTGATGAGGGGTGTAGCGTGGCTCGCGATGGTGTAGGCGAGTGGGTCTGAATGTTCGGATGAGAGCTGCTCTCTTAGAGCGACCCACTGGAACTCGCGTCTGAGCCTGCGAAGAGCGGGTCCGGCGATCACGGCGAGTGCCTGTCGCGCGAGCACCGATGATCGAGCTCTGTCTCCCATCTGCGGATCCCCCCGGTTCCGTTTGCTCAGACGTGCTAGCGCTTCAACTGCGCGTCGATGCGCCTTCGGCAAGTCTAGCGCTCCTGGCGTTCCACTGGACGTATTTGCTAGACCGCCCGCCACCACGTTTCAAAGCCTTGATTGCGGACAACTGCGCCTCGCGGCGGTTGCCTGAACAGCAGCAACAGCATGATCATGTCAGCTCCGGATCCGAGGACATTGACCATACTCAACAAAGCCAACCACCAGGCCGCCGAGGGCAATATCAGTGCCGCAAGCGGCAACAGAACAGATAGTAGAGCCAACGGCAGAACACCACTTAGCAGTTGGGTCTTGAGTGGAAGCGCACCGATATAGGCAACATATGGCACGAAGTGCCGAGGCCAGAAGCCCAGGACCAGGTTCTCCGAGCGACCCGCGAAGCCCAGGGGCACCGCATGCAGCATCTCATGGAGGAAGACGCCTCCAACAAGGACAACGATGATGACGGCTATCTGCGGGAACGTGACGGTCAATTCGAACCCTGTCCCGTCAACGACGGCAGCGGGAACAGGCAGGATCAAAGCCCATAGCCACACCAGCGGCAGGGCCATCACCACGCCTAGCGGGATGGCCAACGCCATCAGCACTCCGGGTCGCGGTTCCCGCAGGCGATTCCAGCCCTCAGCCTCAGGTTTGAACGCCTCGTCGATTGGTACAGGTCCGAGTCGGAATTTCACACAGCCTCCATGCCTACATCGCAAGTCTAGAGCCGATCAAATCTGCTGAACGCGCCTGCTAGAACCCGCTTTCCTCAACAAGCAACTCACCGTCGACCAACAGCCTGTACGTCATCGGCCGGAAGGCCGGGAACGGGAAGTACATTCGCTGCTCGATGACCAGCTCGCGGCCCCTGACCGTCGCGACATACCGATTCTGGCCGCTGAGGTTGATCTGCGTCTTCAGAGCGTACGGGCTGGCGAGAGTCGTCGGAACTCCGTCTACCACCAAAGTCGCACGCGCGGTCAGCCAACTGCGGCTGAACTCGATTGCCGAGCCGTCGATATTCGCTTGGATTCGCACTGAGCCACCCCCTGAGTGGTCTTGATGTGTTCGCGACGCGACACCTGGCTACGATCCGCTCCATCCTGGCAGCTGACTAGCCTGTTCAACCCAGTCCGCGAACTGGGCTTCGTCGAATGCACCGTCTTCGTAGATGTTGAGGTAGCGGACCTTCTCATCCTTGGACTCACCGGGTGGCGGTGGATTCAACGACGCTCCGTCGAAGAACGCCACCTTCACGTACTTGGTGTAGCAATGGTAGTCGAGGAACCAGCCCCTGCCCTCTGCGCCGTAGAAGGGGGAGTTCCAGCGAACCGCCTTTCTTACATTGGGCACCGCTTGCACGATGATTGCGTCCAAGCGACGCCCGACGTCGCTCTTCCAGCCTGGCATAGCCGCGATGTAGGCCTGCACAGGAGCGTCGCCATCAGCCTTCGCGATCTGAGGATTGCCGCCCGAGAGAAGAACCGGCCTGGTGGGATCTCCCGACTTGCTGGTGACACTGTCTGCCATCGCGATCACCTCCGTGTCGTGAGTTCACCGACGCACTGATGATTCCCAACAGGTCGCAGTCATACGCCCAACACAAATGCTGACCAGTAGGCCATCGTTGGGCGGCTGCAACGCGAGTATGCCGAGGGCCCTCGTATCCACGGACTATGCGTTCGCGGAACCTATGTACTGTTCCAGTCGTCGACGCCATCCATCGACTGTAGAGCGGTCGGAGGATCCCTCATAGAAGCGCCCGGGGGCAAACAATGAGTACCTGCTTCCATCGACAAGATGAAGCACCAAGTAGTAGTTGCGTGATAGATTCGACGCCTTGCCGAGGTAGCCCATTGTAACGCTGACAACATCCCCGAACGGAATCACCCGGCTCCTGCTGCCGACCATGTAGGCGTCCCGAATGGTGATGCAGTGTGTCCGAGGGTCCACGCTCACCGTCTGTGCGCCGCTCGCGACCACGCCCGCCAGGCCAATGACAAGGAGCATCAAGCCGAGCAGGAACCCGGCGAGCGCATTCTCCCCTGCGGCGCTGAACCCCCGGAACCCGAACATCATAATCGCGCCGACTACCGAGGAGCCGACGGCAAGCGCCAGCTGACTACCCGGTCGGCTCTTGGAGACCCAAGGACTCATCGCACTCCCCTGAACGCTGCGTCTCTGCGGCTAGCGTGATTGCGCATCAGATGCGCACCTATGCCACTCACGCCAAGTTTAGCGCATACCGAATCTTCCAGACGCCCGTTCGCGCCGTATCTTACGGGGATCGCCGCCTATACGGTTCTGATGACGTGGGTGTTCAACAGCGGTGGCGGTAACCTGTCCCTGATGCTGTTGTTCCACGCTTCACTCAACCTGTCGCTCAACATCTTGCTGCCGCTGGAATCGGGATGGACCCCGGCGCTGGCAGCGGGGGTCGCCGGGCTCGTGGTCGTGCTTCTGTACGGGCACAAGGACCTGGCGAAACGCGGGCGCTACGTCGAGTAGTCGGCGGGCGGCTGGCTGCTCGATGCCTTTTTCGGTAGCGGAGCAGACCTACTCAGCCGCGTGACCTCACCGGTGCAGAACGAAGGTGACCAGCGCCCCGGCCACGCGACTCCCCTCGACTTTGCTTAACCGTGCCTAGCGCACCCGCGCATCAGCTGCGCCGACGCACCGTCGGCAATTCTACCGCTCCCGGCGTTCTGTTGAATGCGTTTGTAGGCGGGCAAATCGCGCGTGACGTCCCGCTGGGGATGGCGCAGACGAGAACGCCAACGTGATCCCTGTGGGCTCACCAGTGAGTCGGCTGGAAGCGCTAGGCGACGGCTAGCTGAATGAGCCGACCTCCCAGCCTGAGTCGAGAACGTCCCGTATCTCGTTGAGCCGCTTCCTCAGTTGCCGAGCGAGCATGTACCGGACCATGGGCGAGAGGATCCAGAGCGGGCCGAAGATATCGAGCGTCTCACGCTGGATCAGGAGCGTGCCCCCTGAATCCGGTGCGAACTCATAGGCCAAATGTCCCCGCATGCTAGCACCTTCGAAGTCCTCTTCAAGAAAGTGCGGCGGTTCGTATCGTGTGATTGCCGAGAAGAATTCCCCGCGCAACAGAGGCGCCATCTGCACCACCTCGCGGTATCGCGTGCCGACACGAGTATCACCGGCCGTGATCTTGTCCAAGACAAGAACCGGCGAACCAGTCTCCTGAGGATAGCGGTCCTTGTCTCGTAGGAACCGGAAGACATCATGTGGCGGACGCTGGATTCTCACAGAGAGCTCGAAATACACGCAGCACCTCCTGCCGTTCGCCCAGCATGTTTGCGCGTCGGCTGCGTCCCGATGCCATCACCAGGTCCGGCGCCTGCCGCATCGGCTGAATGACCTTGCTGGGGTGACTCACGTCCTGCTATCACTCACCGCCCGTTCGGACAAGCGTAGCCAAGAATCCCACGACACCGATGACCTCGAACGCGACACCCGGGAATACGATGAACGGGTTCCAGTCTCGTGGTGCGTAATGCATGACCGACCCTACTACGATCACCACTGCGAAGAAGACTAGCCGGCTGCGACGATCCACAAAGTCCCCCAGTAGTTGGACCTCGCGCATTCGGACGTGACCTGCGCGCCCTGCGCGAAGACTATGTCCGCACTGTCTACCGTGCTTGCGCATCGGCGTTGCGCCAATGCTGTCACCCAAGTCTAGCGCCTATCGCAACTTCTGGTCGCTCTTACTAGACTCACCCACCGACGACGTCCTCCGGCTCAACGTGCTGGCACTCTTGGAGAACCCCTGTCACGCTGACTGCGCTGGAATCGCGCAGGTAGACCAACCGCGACACGCGCCGCACGGCCAGAATCCGGCGATGCGTTGCCGAACGAGTGCCACCCGGCCGCCCCAGATCAGGACTAGCCAGCAGCCTCCGCTAGTGCGTTCTCATAGGCCAGCCGCACCATGGACTCCAGAGAGCCGAGTGCATCAGCGCTCGGCAGAGAGAACTCGATCCAGGCGGGCACCACTTTGCCACGTCCCACAAATGCATGCGCATCGTGGTCGCGGGCAGCGAGTTTGCGTTGTTCATCCAAGAGCTTGGTGAGGATCAGACCCTCGCCGCCTATCAATGCGAACAGCACACCTCCGGCTCGATACGACTGCGAGCCGAACATCTTGCTTGACGTGGTGTCCGGCCATGCGAGAACCAATTGGTCCATCGCAGCCTGAATCTCTGGTCCCTTGGTGGCGTCATTGAGTGCTGGCATCAGTGGCTCCTCACGATTCAGCGACCGCCTGATGACAAGTCAGTCGTAGTTCCGCCGGCCTGTAGAACGCACTTGCGCATCATCTCAGCGCC
Source organism: Actinobacteria bacterium UBA2286 (assembly GCA_002345925.1). Taxonomy (GTDB): domain Bacteria; phylum Actinomycetota; class Coriobacteriia; order Anaerosomatales; family Anaerosomataceae; genus UBA2286. The sequence continues at coordinate 45,699 of DDWM01000055.1, forward strand.
GATGAGCGCCAGAGAGTCCACGCCTCCACCGTGCGAGCCATCCCAACAAACAGAAGAGCCGCAGACAGACCCGGCCATCCCCCAAGCAAGAACGCCAGTAGCGCTCCGATCAACAGACCGGCACGCCGACGTCTGACGAGATTCGCTCGACGCTGCTCAACATCCATTGCCCACCCCCTGCTCCACCTGACGTTCTCGCGCTTCAGCTGTGCGCCTATGCCTTCCGCTCATTCTAGCGCTTGAAGCTTCGGTCGTTTTCGCCTATCAGGCGTTCCCCCGAGGCCAGGGTCGGTGAGCCTCTCGCTTCGCACAGCGCCTACTGGTCGGGGAAGTGGGTCGCGACAATCAGAATCGCCTGCGAACGCAGCCTATCCGGCACCGACATGGTCACTGCTATCTACCCTGGGGGGAGGCGCTTCGTCACGAGGGTCTTGGCTGTGGTCCTAGCGTACTTGTGCTTCAATCGCGTGTTTGCCCTGCACCGCGTCGTCCAGCTTCTCGACCAGGCTTTCGGCCCACTTCCCGATCTCATCCCAGTCGCGCAGGTCGACCGCACCCATCTGGCGCATTGCGGGGTTGTTGTCCGGGAAACGAAGATGCTCGGGGGCGAGGCGTCCACCGAATACTGTGACGGAGACGGGTTCGAGCCAGGCATGCTTTTCGAGCCCCTTGTCCAGATGCCCGCGGGCGCCAGTGTACTGGTCAGGGCTGTCCTCGAGGGGGCCCATCCCGAACACGGCGACCGGTATCCGTTCGAGAGTCCTATGGTGGCGCTTCAGAAACTTGTGGGCCGATCCGCGCCACCTGAAGAAGTACAAAGCAACACCGAACACGACTGCGGAGACCCCTTCGAGATCGTTGACTGATTCAACCGGCTGCGCAACAGCATCCAGTCCACGATTGCGAAGTGTTGTCGCAATTGCGTCTGCTACTTCGCCGGTTGAGCCATACTTGCTCGCATAGGCCACGAGTACCTTCGCCATTCTCCTCCACCCCCATCTCACAAGCCGGGCAATTCCTGACGTACTCAGGCATCAGGCAGCCAAGCATCAACCTCGATCGCGGGTACCTGATCGGGCATTCGACACCCCGCACGCCGTGATTCCAACGTGACTGCGTCGGCCGAAAGTCGCGAATCGTGCGCCCTCAACATGCATACCCGCCCCCAGCGCAATCACCAATCCTTATTGGCCTCCTCGATTGCTCGCAACACCCTCGGCACGATGGTTCGGAATGGAACCGCACCCGCCGAGGCTTCATCCACGGTCCCGGCGAACAACAGCCCATAGCGGGGGCAGTGGAACAACCATGACCCGGTCGACCCAGTGTGTCCGATCACCGGCGGAATCGGGCGGAACGGCGTGTACATTCTCGGCAGAGCGAAGCGCATCATCCCGAATCCGTACTCGATAGGAGAGCTTGGCGCACGCAGCGCGGCCGCGTCGAGAGGCAGCCCGAAGCGCCGCCAGGACTGCTGCACCATGCCGAGGGTGGAGGGGTCATCAAAGAGCTGGCCACCTAACAGCGCACGAAGCGAGGATATCTGGTCGCCGACCGTACTGTAGATGCTCCTCAACGATGCGAGGACCTTTGGGATGTCTAGCGCTTGAGCACCGGACCACAGCGCCGCAGGTTCACGCACGGGGACGAGCGGCTCGGACTTTCCGAGGAAGAAAGTCTGCTGCATACCGGCACGCGCGAATATGTGCTCGCTGAACACTTCGTGCAGCTGCCGCTGGTAGAGCGCTTCGATCATGGCGATCAGCAACAGATAGTTCGTGTCGCTGTAGCGCACCTTGGACCGCTCGGACTCCGGGTCCTGCGGCGGGAAATGCGGTTTCAGATCGTCGCGGACTACGCTCATCGCAGTCGCGATGCTCAGTTCACGATCCTCACCGCCCTCAAGAAGCAACTCGATCAGGCTCTTGCCGCCTCTCGGTCGGTCCTCAAGGTAGTCAGCCAGCCCCGAGGTGTGACTGAGGAGGTGTGCGACCGTGATCTGATCGCTGTAGTCGACTCCCTCTCCCACGTGGATCCGCTCGGTAAGCTCCTGTGGCAAGTGCTCGGAGATGCGAGTGTCGAGGTGGATGCGCCCCTGCTCGACCAGTTTCATGGTCGCTGTCGCCGTATAGAGCTTGTCGACGCTGGCGATGAAGTACGGAATGTCGGGACTCATCGGTGTGCCATCCGGATATGCGATTCCCGATGAGCCGCTCCAGCTGACGGAAGCATCGAGTGTCTCAACGCCCAATGTCGCGTGCGGGAGATGCTTACGTCCTACAAGGTCGTCCAGAATCGCCTGAAGACGGTCTCCTGGGATTCTGAGCTGCTTGAGAGCGGCCCGGTCTTCTCGGGGGACTACGTGTTCCATGCCCACTCCTATCGGAAAGACTATTCGGCTCGCCTATCCTTTGCGCGCTCGAAGCAGCTGCTCCGCAAGGTCGCTCACGACCCACTCCTCGGCGATAAGGTCACCCTCGAACCGGCTGGTGACCATATCGCGCCACACGAGCCGACGCCCCGTCGCCGGAAACCCCGCATAGGCGCCTTCTTGGGTCGCGCGCAGTGTTCGCTGCCATGCGACCCGATCGGAAGCCTCGATGAGGATCTCCACCTCGGCGCTCATATCGGGAAACGCCCGATGCCATCGCTCGACCGTTCGCTGGATCGCCGCATGCCCGCGCACGGGGTCGCCTTCGGTACCGTGGGCGACGTAGTCGGCCGAGAAGAACCGGGGAATCGACGACATATCGCCGGCTCCGACGATGGCGGCGTTTGCCTCTTGGACTATCGACGCGATGGAGTCTTGCATTGCGAACCTCCCGGCTATCCGATTCGACCGACCTCAGTCGCTGACGAACTAATGATTCCCTACGATTCGCGGGCGTACCCCCCCCCTCGGCCTTAAGCGCGACATCTCATCGCTGGGCGATCAGGGCGGTGCCGATCACAAGCACAGGCATCGCCAGGAATTGCGGATGACGGACCACCGCGTACAGACCCGTATCGACGATGAGGGTCGTATTGGCAAATATGTCTCCCCGCGCGACGCCGCCACGTCGTTTGAACTGCACAACGGGCACGACAAGCGATACGAGAGCCATGAGCTGCAGGGATCCGCCAATGACCGTGAGCCAGAGCGCGGGTCCGGGACCCGCTACGCCGAGCAGAACCAACTGGGCCGCAGCCAAAAAGCCGCCCAGACCAAGCCCCGGGTAGTCACGTGGATCGATCGGCTGCATGGACATCGCCTCGACTTGTATCAGCTGCGCCATCCCAGGTGCTGCAGCGCAGGGCCACTCGGCTCACTGCTTGTAGAAGCGAGCTGCCTCCGCCAACAAACGGCCGATGACCTCGCGCTTGGAGGTGAGCTCATCGACGGATCTGATCTTGATGTGCCTGACCGCAGCACCGGTACCCTCAAGTACCCCGTCCGGATCGCCGAGAAGTCCTCCCTTGAACAGCACCAGAGAAATCCAGGAGCGGTGCGGAACGACCGCGGCCATCCCCCACCCGTCGTATCCGTACTGGCGCGCACCGTAGCCGATGCCGCCATCCGTGAGATCGACTGCGTGGCGGACATCCGGGAAAGTCTCGGACATGAGACTGTGAACGCCCAGATAGACATCGCGAAGACCCGGCTGAGTCCGATCGATGAGTTCGCCGAGCTTGTCCATAGACGGCATGTCCAGATGCGGATGCCTCTCTGCTACCATGCGTGCCTCCCCGTCCTAGTCCTCTATGACATCCAGTCCTTGCTCGCGAAGCTGCGCAAGATGATCGAGCATCGCCTTCAGGGCATCCGGGCTGTGCGGCTCCCACTCCTCCAGCTCACCAGTTACTCGCAGGGCAGCTCGCGTTCGATAAGAACAGGTTGGATTGCCGGGGAACCGCTTGTTGGTGACGTTGGGGTCGTCTTCAAAGGGCCCCGTGGGCTCAACGACGTAGATGTGTCCGCACCCCGTCTCTCCCGCCAACGCCGCCGCCAGTTGCGCTCCCCACGCGGCGGTACTAACTAGAGATGTGAAGTAGATGTTGTTGGAGACCCTGTCGGCCTGGAAGTTGGAGCCAAAGCCCGGGGTCAGTTCATCGCCAGGGTGCAAAGTGGACCTGGTTCCGTGGTAGAACGGTCCGGCGACGTGTTCGTAGCTCTCAAGAGTCACCGGAACCCATTGGTCGCTGCTCATGTGATCGATCTCCAAGTCGAGGTCCTGGCTGTACTCCTAACGTGTTTGCGGACAACCCGCGAGCTTGCGCTCCCATTATGCGACAACCATGCGCGAGTCGAGTTGAAGCGCGTGTTAGGCGTGGGCTTCGGGGACCGATTGTCGGCGTTCTGCCCCTGCAGCGCTCTACTGGTCGGGGAAGTGAGTCGCGACGATCATCGTCGCCTGCGATCGCAACCTGTCCGGTACCGATAGAGTCACGTTGACCTTTCCGCCGGCCAGAAGGCCTGCCCGGCGTGGTTTCGAGCCAAGGACTGGCACACCGGCCTTGCGAAGCTCGTTGACGACATCGAACGCTGCGCCCGGGGACACCTTCTTCAGCTGAGGCAGCTCCGTCCACGGCTCATTGGGGTCGAACTCGGGCTGCGGCGCTCCAGACATGAGTGCGCCGCCGACAGAGGTAGTGTCATCGGATGTCGCGAAGTAGTTCGTCCAGACCGGGTCTGTGGGATCCGGCCCGAAGTCGGAATCATCCATATCGGTCACCCCCAACTCGAATGCCCTACGCCTAACGTATTTGCGCATCAGCAGCCGCCTGGCGCTTCCCTCAGTTTATCGCTCCTGGCGCCAGCTGGATGCGCTTGTAAGCCGCCCCCGCGAGACCCCCCGTATCCGCCGTCATCCGACCGTACGATAACTCACATAGACCGTGCCATTGTCGAACCGGCGTTGGTCGACGAGTCGCAAGTCGAACCTGACTCCATCCGGCAGGCAGCGCGTGCCCCCGCCCACGACGGCGGGCACGACGAACAGCTGATACGCATCGACCAGACCCGCCGCGATCGCCTGAGCCGCCAGGGTCGGTCCCGCGATTGAGATATCGCTCGCGAGTTCGTCTTTCATCCGGCGTACGGCGTCGGGCTCGAACACGGGCTCGATTCGGGTACGAGCCGCCGACACCGAGTCCAAGGTCGTCGAGTAGACGACTTTGTCAGACGCACGCCACAGATCACCGAACTCCTGGATGTACGCAGGCTCGTCACCGCGTGTACCAAACGTCTCCCATGCCGACATCACCTCATACATCCGCCTGCCGAGAAGGTTCGTGCCGATCGCGGCCTGCAGCTCATTGGCAAAGCGGTGCACCTGCTCGTCAGGCTCAGCCCAGCCAAACTTGCCTGCCGAATCCGCGACGTAACCATCAACTGACTGGATCATCGAGTAGATCAGCCTGGCCATGGAGTCCCCTCCGATTCCAGCGGTGCGCCCAACGCATTTGCGCGTCAGCCACGCGCCGATGCCTTCCACTTAAGTCTAACGCTTGTCACATCTGCTGGTTGCGCTTGTCATACAGGCCTACCCACCCCACTGGTCCACGGCAAGCACGAGGGTGATGGCGAACACGAGGTAGAAGACGAGGGCCAGAACCGCTGCGGCCTTACCTGAATATGTCACGAGGGATCGTTCGCCATCAGCACGAGCCCGAGCGCCCATAACGAGGGACGCGACCGCGGCGATTGGAGAAAGCACCATGAGGGGAGTGAAGCACGTCATGCTAGCCACCCCCAAGAACAACGCGGCCATCGAAGTCTGGTCGATCATGGAGTTGAGAGGAAAGAGAAGCCCCTGCAAGACCAACGGGCAGATGGCAACGGCAGCGAGCAATAATGAGGCGCGTGCCGACTTCCGATTTGCTGCAGGCGCGGTGCCGCTCGAACGCTCTGCTCCGGAGGTTCCGGCCGCAGCATCGGAGTGCACCTGTGAGACCGCGCAGAGCGCTTCCAGTCCGGTAACGTCCCACCCGGCCACGCCGGCGTCGGCGACGTGGCCGGTCCATCCGCTCCCACTCCAGTACCGCATCTCGTACTTGTGCAACGGGTCGGTCAGCCATCTCGCCTGCCGCATGAACAACTCCTCGTTGATCTCGGGATGGACCGGAAGGTCGGGGAGGTCAGCTCTGTCTAACGCACTTGCGCATCAGCCGCGCGCCAATGCCTTCCACCGAAATCTAGCGGTTGTCGCATCTGCTGAATACCCTTGTTAGACACGTGCCGAGGATCGCATCTACGCGCATTGCCGGCAGCGCAGAAGACCTATTCAACTGTGCGCCCTCGCCGGCGCAGAAGGAACGCGACCAGCGCCCCAGCCAACCCAACCGATGTGGTGAAGAGACCCGCGTACAGCACGAGCTCGGACTTCTCACTTTGATCGGCGAACAGCAGAGCGGCGGCCAGAATACCCGTACCAAGCAGCGGCGCTCGCCAGCCCGAACCCAGGTCCATCGTTCGACCTGTGCGCTCTTGTCGCGAGCGCCAACCAATAAGAGCGCCCATGGCCGCGCCGGTTACGACCGAAGCGCTAACGCCGCCTGGGTAGCTTAGTCCAGCATCACGAACACCCAACAGGAAGCTCAGGACTACGCTCGAAAGCCCGATCGGTACCGAAAGAGCAAAGGGCGCGAATCCGTTTGCGGTTCGCCGGATGGGCGACTGACTGGACACGCGACTCCCCTCGACTTGCTGCACCGTGTCTAACGCATTTGCGCATCAGCTGTGTGCACCCCTCACCGCGCTTCTCAGCCCGAGTCTACCTGACCCGGGGCGCGCTTTGTGCTGGAAGCGCCTTTTGGCCAGCCAGCGGCCGCCCCGGACTTCACTGCCGTCTTGCCTTGCCTGCGGGCCGAGGATGCGAGGCGATGTTCGCGATGATTTGGACGATGAAGAGTCCCAGCATCACTATCCCGCCCATCAAGGAGTAGTACTTCCATACCATCACAACGAATCCGTAGTTCGCCGAAATGTAGAGGGCAACATACGGGGTGAAGACCCTCCAGTCCATCTCTTCTCGGAATGGGATCTTCAGAATCCAGTCGTACAGAGCTTCGATTGCGAGAAACGCAAGGAAGATTCCCAGGAAGACGATGTAGCGCGGGTCCGTCTGTTCTTGTTGGCCAACGCAGATCGCATACAGAGCGGGAATGGCTAGGAGGAAGTACAGCCACCCGATTCTCCGCACGAGAACCAGGTGATTCTTGCGAACAAGGAAGATGAGGATCAGCAAGACACTGTTTGCGACGCCTAGTGCGAAGAAGAGCGGCTCGAACATTTCGGAACCCCTTCCGCTTCAGCAGTACGCCTTCGGGCGTGTGACCGTAGACATCATTGCCCGACGAACACCATCGCGCTCAGCCGACCCGGAGTCTCAACCGTGATCGAAACCCAGTGGTCAGTTGCGTCCAGATGCTCAAGCGCTTCCGCCTGACCAACAAGAGCAGCTCCGATGTGAAACGTCGACGCGGGCGTTGCCTCGAACACGTACTTGCCGAGAAGCTCGCCAGCCGGGTCGTAGATACTCGCCTTGAAGTGAACGGGGCCTTCTGGCCCAGAAGGCGTGAATACCGTGGCGATGTCGGCATCATGTGTACCGACGGGAGCTGGCTCACCGGACGGCATCAACGCCCATTCGATGATAGACACCCGGTCTCCTCCGCACTGCGCCTAACGCATTTGCGCATCAGCTGTGCGCCGATGCCTTCCACCTAAGTTTAGCGCTTGGCGCGGCTGCTGGAAGCGCTTGTTAGACCGACCGCCGAGACCCTATCCGCGCAGCTTTCGTGCACGCGCGTTGAGCCCAAGATTCACTGCGGCTAAGGCCAACATGAACCCTAAGCCACGCTCACCATCAAGCGAGTAGGCCACCGCCCCGCAGAGCGCAAGTGCGATCACCTGAATCGTGGCTTTCCGGAGCCGGGCCGACGCAGGCACATGCGCTTGATCCATCTCGACCCCCTTACCGGTTCGGTCTAACGCATTTGCGCATCAGCTGCTGCCCATGCGCTTTCAACAAGTCTAGCGATCCTGGACGTCAGCTGGATGCGCTTGTTAGACACACCGACCACTCGCTTCACCGCCGACTCAGCGGCGGTCCGGTCCGGTCAGACACGTACTCGACGAGCGTCACGAGCTCCGAGCGTTTGGCGAGCCATGCACTGACGTTGTGCTGCGCGCCGGTGCCGTCACAGAAGTAGACCGTATGTTGGCTGGTGCCCGTCTTGCGCTTCGCGTCCCAGGTGACGATGTCTCCCCAAGCGAACGACCAATTTGGCCCGAACGGTGCGCTCTGATGGATCCCACTGTCGTCCACGACAAGACCTAGTCCGAAAGATCGCACGATGCTGACCGTGAACACACCGGGAATCAGGACAAACAGGGGACCCGGCATCGCGAGCCCACCAGCGACGACCATGATCGCGACCCCTGCGGCCGCGAATATCAAGCAGACCGCCAGACCGACGAGCTGTCCGCTCACGGACGGGACGAACCGGAGACCCCCATCACGCTTTCTGACGCCCACCTTGAGCCCCCCGAATGTAGGATGACCATCCGCCGTCTGAAGAACCCGCGCGCTCGCGCGGTTGTGTCTAACGTGTCTGCGCATCAGCTGCGCGCCATCTACTTCTCAGCCTAGCCGACGACTCCTGCGCGTCAGCTGGAAGCGCTTGTCAGGTGGGCCTGAACGACACGCGCAGCATCGACAGCCGCCGCAATCGCGGAATCGGGATCATCCGCGCGGTGAGACACTTGCCGCCCCCAGAGGTCGATGCCCTCGCCCAACCACGCATTGTTGGAGGTCTCTCGCGCGCGGAAGAACCACCCTGACATCTCCCCGACGACGGTCGGGTAGTCGCGAAGAACGACGGTCTCATCGAGACGCTGGACACCCCGCTTCATTAGCTCCACCTAACGCATTTGCGCATCAGCTGCGCGCCGATGCCGTCCTGTTCAGTCTACCTCGTGCGCGTCAGCTGGATGCGCTTGTCAGGCGTTTCCCTGAGGTCAGGATCCATGAGTCGCTCACTTCGCCAAACCCTGACGACAGTGACAAGTGCCTCGTCACGCCGATAGACGATTCGAAACGGCGGCATCTCAAGCTCGCGTAGCCAGGGTGTTTCGAATTCCGGCACGATCTTCCCGCTGTCAGGGAACATCGCAAGTTGTTCAACACGCTCGAAGACCGCCCCGACGAGGCGCTCGCCGACCTCCGGCGCCTGTTGCGACGAGTACCAGCTGATGATATCGAGCAGATCATCCTCCGCGGACTTCGCGAACCCAATCCGGAGCGACGCGGCCATCAGACGATTCCCAAGCGAAGCTTCACGTCCTCGATCGAGCTGACGCGTCCGGCCTCGATGTCCGCCAAACCGGAGACGACCGCACGCATGAACTCTCGCTCATCCTGGGCGGCCTCGAACTCGGAGAGCGCTTGCACGACGGCGACGCCGCGTCCGTGGCTCGTGAGCAGTACCGGACGGCCGGTCTCATCCACACGGCGGACGACCTTGCCGGGATTGATCTTCATATCGCCGAGAGGGACGACGTCTTCCGAGAACTTCACCGCTGTACCCATCAGAGCCTCCAAACCACACCAGTATTCTGGTGCCGAGTATAGCAACTTAGGGAGACTTGGGGGAACACGCCTAACGCGATTGCGCATCAGCAGCGCGCCGATGCCGTCCTGGTAAGTCTACCGCTTGCGCGTCAGCTGGATGCGCTTGTTAGAACGATCCGCCGCTGGCATCCTGACTTGCCATGAGCGCCAGGCATTCATCCCGTAGGACAGACACATCGCGTTCCGCTGTGCCCCACACGAGAACGTCGCTGACGTTCGGATACTCGTGAGTCAGCTGATTGCGGAAATCGACGATCCGCCGGGCGTGTGTGATCGATGCGAAGATGTCCGGAGCGGTACGCGACAGAGCCGAGGCGGCCTCACCGATGATGATGAACTCGCGCTCCACCGAGGAGCGCACGAGACGGCTCGCCTTGTAGGCGTCGAGGTCCAACCCGGAGAGCGCCGTCGCGATGGCGTCGCAGGCCTCGATGATGTCGGCCAGGTATGCGCGAACGTCACGCGGCATACAGCAGCCGCCTGGTGCGTCGGATGTTCGCAGCGATGTACCGGTTCTTGACCGCATCCGCCATCACGAGGTCGACCGGGGTGCCGAGAATCGAACGAAGCTCATCGAGCAGGTCGAAATACGCATCGACCAACTCGAACGCCGACATAGAATCGAACTCGACTAGCAGGTCGATGTCACTCACGCCCGGGTCGAAGTCGTCCCCCAAGGCCGAGCCGAAGACATACATGCGCGCTACCCCATGGCGCTTGCACGCCTGGATTATCGCCTGCTGTCTATCCTCGAGAACGCGAACCATGACCCACCTCCGGTTGCGTTCATCCTACCCGCGATCAGGCTGAAGCGCCAACACAGACGCCCACGAGTTGTCGGATTCGATCTAACGTGTTTGCGCATCAGCTGTGCGCCGATGCCTTCCACTCAGTCTAGCGGTTGTCGCATCTGCTGAATGCGCTTGTTAGACCGATCACGCCGAGATACGAATCTTGAGTCCGAGCGAGCGAACCACCTTCTGCACGGTTCCGAACTCAGGATTGCCGCCGGTCGACAGCGCCTTGTACAGGCTCTCGCGACCGAGGCCGGTCTCGCGAGCGATCTCAGTCATGCCTTTGGCGCGCGCGACGTCACCGAGCGCGGCGGCAAGAAGCGCCGGATCGTCCTCATCGAGGGCGGCATCGAGATACGCCGCTACATCCTCGTCACTCTCCAGGTAGCGCGCAGGATCCCAGGGGTGGGTGTTCGTCTTGGTCGTAGACACAGGAGACCTCCTTACAGTTCCCGAGCGAGCAGCTTCGCCCGCTCGACGTCGTGCTTCTGGCTCGACTTGTCGCCACCGGCAAGCAAGACGATCAACGTGTCGCCCTGCTGCTTGATGTAGACACGATAGCCGGGTCCATACGTGATCCGAAGCTCGGAGACGCCCTCGCCGACCGGCTTCACATCGCCGAGATTGCCAAGCGAGAGACGGCGGATCCGCGCAATAATACGAAACCGCGCCTCGCGGTCGCGCAATCGCTCGAACCACGACTGGTACTCATCTGTCTGCCGAATCTCCATCATACATCTAGTGTATCCCACAAGATACGTGGGGTCAAACGCTCAGCCCGCGTGGCCTTCAGGGATTCGGTCTAACGCATTTGCGCATAAGCTGTGCGCCAATGCCTTCCACCCAAGTCTAGCGGTTGTCGCATCTGCTGGATGCGCTTGTTAGCTGGCGCTCGGCAGCCCACCGGAACTGGACTTGCTGAGTTCTCGTGAGACCTGGACGCGACCCATGGCGGCGAAGACCGCGAGGACCGCTGCAGTAAACCACGCCCCTGTATTGAACGGCATCTGTATGTACAGCGCGAGGACGACGCCGGCCGCGACCAGGATAGCCGCCAGAGCGTAGAACATCCGCATGCCATAGAGGGTGACGAATGGCAGATAGTGCGCGCCGAGCACAATCATGAAGGCGGGATAGAACCACTCGATTCGATAGAGCGCCGCGGCGCCGACGAGCAAGAGGGACAGGGGCAACACGAACGCGGCCTGCATCCCAAGAGCGTTCAGCGGGTTGTCAGTCGAAACCTTCTCGCGGTGACCGATGAGCCTCAATCCGAGTTTGGTGAGCGGGAATATGAAGAATCCCGCACCTATGAGGAGCATGATCGCGGAACGCTGAGTCCACCAAGTCGCGAGCACGGCAGAGGCGAGCCACAAGAGGGCGGACACTAGCTGACCCATGAAGCCGCCCAACAGAGAAAGTCGCATCTCGCGCTGGGCTTGTTCGACGGTCACTTCTGCCTCCTGTGTCCAGCTAACGTGTTGCGCTTGAGCAGGCGCTCGGCGCTCTCATCACAATACCGCTCCTGGCGCTCTGCTCGAAGCGCTTGTTAGCCCCACCCTCATAGCTCGATGTGACTGATATCCATGTCGCGTCGTTCATGCTGCACCGTGAGAATGACAATCTCAGCGTCGTCGCGACGATAGACGACCCTGTAAGGCTGGACAAGGACTTCGCGGATCGATTCCCGGTCGGATTCTGGGACCATACGGCCTTGATCCGGCAGCTCGGACAGGGACTCCGCCTTCGCGACGATGCGCTCGAACCATCTCAGCGCGGCGGCCGGGTGTTCGGCGGCTATGTAGGCGAAGGCGTCAGCTACCTGGTCTTCTGCCATGGGAGCCCACGTCACCTTCACTTGGTCAGCCTCGCACGAAGGCGCGCCACCACTTCCTCATGAGGGATTCCCTCACCACGGGCGATTTGGTCTTCTGCGATACGAATGTCTCTGAGAATCGTGATCTCATCGAGCATCCCCTCATAGACGCCGACGTCCATGATGACGGCTGCCCCGCGTCCGTGCTGAGTAAGGACCACCGGACGCTTTGTGGCGTGCAGCCGGCTAAGCATGCTGGATGTGTTCGCGCGGAACTCTGTCACCGGCAGAACATCAGTTGAGGGACGAAGAGCGGGCATGGTGACCTCCTGAGAACGCCTCTATGACGTACATACTAGCGTACGGCAAAGAGACTGTCACTCGATGAACTAGGTTGGGGCTAACGTGTTTCGGATAACCTGCGAGCGAAGCGGAGTCAGGTTGATCCGTTTGTTGGGCGGCGCCACCCGCGGGCGAGAGCCCATGATCACCTTCGGCTCCTCACCGGATGCTGTCTAGTCTTCGTTGTCCGCCGCGACGGCGATCGCAGCCGAGTTGTCGACCACCCGCGTGACCCCGATGACAAGTGCGACAAACGCTCCACTCGCGACCCAACCCTGCCACGTCACGGGCCGCCATCCGAATCCCAAACGACGAGCGCTGAACCACGGCTTGCTCGCAACCGGTGCGTTCACTTCCACTCCAATCACCCAGACAACCGGACAGCCCCGGCGCCTCACCGAATGTGCGTGCACGCCGATGGGGGCAACACGCTTCTTGCACGACAGCCCCATACCCCGCAAGCGCCGGGCGGCTTGCGCCGCTGACACATAAGCATGCTGGACGGCGTGACCACAGCTATCCGACCACCGACCACGTCCAGGCGTACCAGATGATCGCCCCACACACGACGACGCCGACGCCGACGAGGAAGTTGTCATACGCACCCGGGTACGGCAGGCCCATGAGGTTCAAGACGATCCAGGCGCCCCCCGCGACGATGCAGACCCACCGGATCGCCGGATACGGCACCACGAGTGACAGCACCATCATCAGAATCGGGGTCAACATCATCGCCGCGACACCGACCCACATCGATTGGGACGCCGGGACGCCCGCCAGCTCACCCGCCGTGTAGTCCCCCGCAAAGATCCGAAGCACGTCCCCGAGCAAGAAGACCAGCATCAGGGATCCCCATAGAGCCGACAGGATGACCCTCACATCGACCATCATTCGCACGCCCCCTCCAGCAGAAGCGCTCATGCTGCGCTCGCAGCCACGGATACAACGACCTTCGCGCGCGCGTGTCCCTCGTCCAGGTACTCGAAGGCGCGCGCGGTCTCGCTCAGCGGATACGTCCTATCGATGACCGGCGTCACCGTGCCGGCCTCGATGAGCTCACCCAGCGCGAGCAGGCTCTGGGTGTCGGTGAGAGCCATGAAGACCCGACCCTGCTGCCGGACGAACATCGAGGAGATCGCTGCGGCGATCACCCAACTCATACCGGCGTGGCCGCTGCTCGGGAGGAGCAGCCCGTCGGGCTCGAGCACGCGCCTGGTGTCCGAGAGCGAGTGGCTGCCCACGTTGTCCAGAATCACGTCGTAGCGCGCGCTGCCTTTGGCGAAGTCTTCCTTCGTGTAGTCGATGACGTGGTCGGCGCCGAGAGAGCGGACCATCTCCACGTTGCCCGTGCTGCAGACCCCGGTCACCTCGGCACCGAGCGCCTTCGCGATCAGCACCGCGAACGTCCCGACGCCACCCGACGCGCCGTTGATGAGCACCTTGTGTCCTGGGCGGACCTTGCCGTGGTCGCGGAGGGCTTGGAGCGCCGTGCACGCGGACGTGGGCACCGCCGCCGCCTGCTCGAACGTCAGGTTGCGGGGCTTCGGCGCGATGGAGCCGAGATCGGCGACCGCGAACTCGGCGCACGAGCCGTGGCACTCGCCGAAGATCTCGTCGCCCGGGCTGAACTCGGTCACTCCGCCGCCGACGGACTCGACGACCCCCGCGAACGAGATGCCGACGACGAAGCCGGGCTTGGGCTTGAGAAGCCCCATGTAGAACCGGATCGGGGCCGGCTTGCCTCGCATGCCGAAGTACTCGCCCGCCGCGAGCGAGGTCGCCATCACGCGGACGAGCACCTGGCCCTCGCCCGGTTCAGGCTTGTCGACCTGTCGGCACTCCATCACATCCGAGGAGCCGTAGCCGGTTTGGACAATCGCATTCATGACGTCTTTCCTTTCTTCGGGCTCTCGCGCGACGCCGGCGGCGCCGAGCGCTGAGCGGGGGATCACTGGGATTCGAGCGAGCGCTGGAGACCGTCGAGGATGAGATCGAGACCGAAGTCGAAGAGGCTCATCTCGTCGTGCGGGTTCGCCGCGAAGTCGGCCGCGATGGTCAGCAGAGACGGGTAGGCATCGGGTGCGAGTTCCGCGAGCAGTTCCTCGGCGACGTCGAAGGTCTCCACACCCTCGGGTAGTGCCAGACTCGATTGCTGGCGCTGGAAGCCGTGGATGTAGCTGTCGAGGATCAGGAACGCGTTGGCGGCCGCCCGCGGCGTGAAACCGGCCGCGAGCAGCGTTCCCAGGACACGGTCGGCATAGGCCAGCTGGGCTGGCCCGCTGTGCTCACGAGAGTCTATGACTCCGCTCGCCCATGGATGCCGCGAGAAGACGTCGCGCGCGGAGATCGCGCGCCGCCTCATGGCTTCCTTCCAGTCCGAGGACCCCGAGGGCACTTCGATTTCTGCCGCAACGAGATCCGTCATGCCGTCGAGAAGGTCGTCTTTGCCCGCGACATGGTAGTAGAGCGAGCCCCCTTCGACGCCGAGCTTCCTCGCGAGCTCGCGCATGGTGAGCGCGTCGATGCCGCGCTCGTCCGCCAAATCGATCGCGGCGCGTAGCACGCGTTCGCGAGTCAGGGTGTTGCGCGGTTCACCACTGCGGGTCGCACGTGCGGTCATCGTTACTCCCTTGGACCTCGAATCTCGGCGTGTGCGCCATGATTCTAACGCTGTTAGAACGTACTCTAACGCTGTTAGAATCAAGATGCAAGTGCGGATTCGCGCGAGTGTGGAGATTCGGGGATGTCCTAGTCGGCGGCGCGCGAAGTCACGGTCGCAATGACCGTGAGGGCGTTGTGCCACACGAGTGTCCCCTGGGGTCCGCCCAACGCATTTGCGCATCAGCTGCGCGCCGATGCCTTCCAGCTCAGTCTAGCGGTTGTCGCATCTGCTGGATGCGCTTGTTAGGCGGGCAGAGAGGACTCGATTCTCGCGTCTTCAAGGTCCGCCTGCTTGACGCACGCGATGGAATACCATGCGACCACGAAACAAGCGATGACCGTCCCCGCTCCAGAGAACTGCTCCCAGGTGCTCGCAGACGGCGCAAATCCTCCGCCGATCATGTTCAGTATCAGGTACAAGATAGCGCCGACACGCAGCGCCCAAGAGACCACGCGGAGGGGTGCGCCCGGTTCAACTCCCGCCAACAATCCGATGCCTAAGCCTGACGACAGAACCAAGAAGAGCATTATGACCCCCACTAGCGGGCTGATGCTCCCAACCATATCCGTCCACCGCACTAGTGCCCACAGAATCGATACGCCCAGAATCACGAGCGCGGCACCCGCGAACCGGGGGTATCTCTTGATTCGGCGCGCGTACGGCGCGCTTGCGGGGAGTCGACGACGGGTGTCCGCGATCTGCATGGTTGAGAGCGAGTAGAGCGCAAGTGCATATGAGACGAAGATCAGCACCACGAAGCCCAGAGATTCAACGGAGAGGTCGACGATAAATGGAAGGTGGATCACAGTAGACACGATTAAGATCCAGGACAGGTCCGAGACCGTGTCGTATGCCCATTCCACCTCGCGAATCAGACCGACCCCAGACACAGCGGCCCCTGCGCAAAGCGCGAGGACAATCAGCATGAACGGCGTTGGCCCGACTTCTGGATTCATGGCGAGTTCAGCGACCAGGCTGGCGGCAATAGCAGCTGCCGCAACCCACATGACACCGGCCGCGCTCACAGAGCGGGGAATGATGGTACGCGCCTGCGCAGGACCGGCCGATAGTGCCTGCCCCACCCCAGAGACGGTGCTTAGCCTCCCAAGTCCAGCCGCGTCCCACGATTGCTGACCACCGTCAGCAACGTGCCCGGTCCAACCGGTTCCGTCCCAATATCGATGGTCGTGCGCGTGAAGCGGATCCGCCCGCCAAGCCGCCTCGCTCATGTCGTCGAGCCCCCATCCCATGTGGCAAGTCGTGCCCCCGCCCCGCCTAACGTGTTACGCATAACGCGCGAGCGATGCGCCTCTCTTAGTACCATAACCTCGTGCGAGTCGTGTTGGTGCGCTTGTTAGCCGGACTCCCCAGCGCGGAGTGCGTAGGTCATCACAGCATTTCCGCTACTCGTGACTTCATGGCCGATCAATCGCAGGCGCGTCGTGGTCACGTCGCCTCCGAAGAGCCGCTCTCCCGGTCCAGCGATGACCGGATGGACAATCAGCGTGAGTGTGTCGACTAAGCCAGCGAGGAACAGTTGGCGAACCACCGAGATGCTTCCTTCGATGGAGATATCGCGACCGTCCGTCTGCTTGAGCGCGCGGACGAACGATTCGAGGTCGCCTTCAATCAGTTCAGCGTTGGCCCAGGTGATGTCAGATGGAGTCAGGGTCCGAGACGCCACATGCTTGGCGACAGGATTGATGAAGTCAGCGAAGGGGTCAGCGAGACCGGCTGCCGGCCAGTACCCCGCCCATTGCTGGTACATGACCCGCCCGAGGATCACATCGTCGACCTGCGCGATGGAGCCACCCACGATGCGAGCAAGGTCATCGTCAAACGAGTCGAACTGGAACGTGTTGGGCGCCGAGACGACACCATCAACCGACGTGAAGAGACGCGCGATGAGTCTGCGAGTCATAACGTTCCCCCTGGTGGCCGAGCGGGCCGACACCGAGTGTCATCCGCTTTCTCGAGCCGATCCTTGTGTTCCGGCTAACGCATTTGCGCATCAGCTGTGCGCCGATGCCTTCCACTCAGTCTAGCGCTTGTCGCATCTGCTGGATGCGCTTGTTAGGTGGGCGCACGTCAGCGTCGCCAGTACTCGTCCACATCACGCGTGCCGTCTGTGTTCGAAAGCAGTTGCCCGAGGCGGTCGCCAGAGTAGACGACCATGCTGTCAGGCCTGCCTTCGGGATCGACGGGATTCTGCTCCATGAGCAGCTTCTCGTCCATGTACCAGACCGCCGCGTATGCCGTGCCCGACCTGCCAAGCAGCATCTTCCCGTGCGGGCCGTTAACCTCGCGGCACTCGATGTCAGCGGAGCCGAAGTGCCGCTCCAGCAGCGCCCGCGCAGAGTCTCGCTCGCCGGCACTTCCGGTGCCGGACCACGACCAAGAGCCGTCCACGTACTGGAACTCGATGCGCGCCAACTGGGCACCGTCGGAGGCCACGATGGACGTTTGCGCCCTGAAGTGGTCATCCACAACTTGTTCGAAGAGCCCCTCACTCGCAGAGAAGCCCAACGGCAGCGCCTGCTCATACCGGACGGCCTCGACGCGGGTGGTGGAGAAGTTGATGTCGTTAGGCCAGTCCAGGAGGCCGAGCCAGTCCCGGGAGTCGAACTCCTTCTGCGCCATCGCCTGAAGCACGTCGAGCTCGCCAGACTCAGGCTGACGAGAACGCGTCATGGGAGAGCAGCCAGAGAGGAGCACGGTCGCAATGACCAGTGCAGTAAACCGCGTCGCACACCGAGCCATCAGACCCCCCCCCGAGTCCCGCTCCACCTAACGTATTTGGGCGTCAGCTGCGCGCCGATGCCTCCCACTCAGTCTAGCGCTTGTCGCATCTGCTGGATGCGCTTGTTAGGAATGCCGGCCGCTACGCCGGTTCCGCGTATACGGCCGCAAGAAGCTCCACTGGGTCGAACACGGGCAGCGTCGAGCGTGCGAAGTCCTTGCCGTTCCGAGTGACAATCGCCGCTGCACCGAAACTAGACGCTGCCTCATGCAGGACGGCGTCCTCGAAATCCGAGAAGCCCGCATCGAGCGCGCTGAGCAGCACTTCGCGGTCAACACACGCGACATCGAAGATGGCGAGCAGCTTGCGCAGGTATTCCATCGCCGCTGGCGCCCCGACCGCCTTGGATGCCAGGTAGTGGATGGTCGTCGCTGTCGTCGAACAGATGGCCCCGTCGATCCGTCCGGAGTCGACCAAGCTCAAGAGCTGCTCTGCGGCGTCAACGAAAGGCTCGCGTTCCAACATGTGGTCGAGCACCACATTAGTGTCGAAAAGTACCTTCACAGGTATTTGTCCTCGAGGTGACGCCGGTAATCGCTCTCATCCAGCCCGGAGCCAGCGAGTACGCCCCGAAGCGAACGGACGCGTGGGGTGATTTCCACCTTCGTGTCTTGGGCGTCGATCAGGGTGAAGTAGTCCGAAACCAATTGAGAGACGGACTTGCCGGACTCCGCCGAGTGACGCTTGGCGCTAGCGATCAGCTTCTCATCGAGCCGCAGGGTGAGCTTGGTGTTCATACGCGACCTCCTGACGTACAACTACGACCCATAGTATACGTCAACCTCATCAGCTGCAACCCGCACACGGTCACGCGGCCATTCCTAACGTCTGGTGCATCAGCCGCGGACGAGCGGCTTCAAGTCAGAGTAGCGTGTGCGTGAGTCGGCTGGAAGCACTTGTTAGCCACGCGCCTCATCATCCGGCTGCTCAGGCAACTGACGAGCATGCCACACCGCAACGATCCAAACGGTGTCGCCGATGATGCGATAGAAGAAGCGGTACGGCGGTACCGGCAGTTCGCGATGCGGCATGTCCGGGTACTCCGGTATGGCGTGACCCGAATGTGGCTGCTCACGCAGCTGGGCGATGACCGCTTCCGCACGACGCATCACGGTGAGCGCGCCAGCGGGGTTCTTCGTGCGGATGTAGCTCAGCCCGTCGAGGTACTGACGGTCCGCCTGTCGCGTGAAGCGCACCCGCATGCAGCTACTCCACTCCCAGCAGCGCGCGTGCCTCAGCCATCACGTCGCCAGCATCACGCCCGAGTCCTGCGGCAGCCTCGGCATCGCCGCGCGCAAGAACGCGCAGGAGCTCATTCTCGTACTGGGTGCGCTCGTAAGCATCCGCACTCACGAGCACCGCAGAAGCACGTCCACGCTGCGTGATCACGACCGGCTCGTCAGTGGCGACGACTCGCTTGATGATCCCGGCAGCGTCCCGACGAAGATCCGAAATGGGGATGATTGCGGGCAGAGCACTCATTGGAAGCACCTCCTAA
>DDWM01000029.1 GCA_002345925.1 Actinobacteria bacterium UBA2286
TCTTGCTCGGTCCGCTCAGGGCGTCTCCGGCCACAAAGACATTCTCGACGGCCGTCATGTGCAGCCAGCGCACCTCGCCCTTGCGCACGTTCTCCAGGCCCAGTTCCTTGGCGAACGGCGGGGTGGCCGTCTCGCCGATGGCGGCCACGACCAGATCCACGGGCAGGACCGAGACCTCGGGACCGTCGGGGCCTGGACGGGAAATCTCCAGGCCATCCACCTTCTTCTCTCCCAGCACGCGCAACGGCGTGCAGCGCCCCATCCACTCCACTCCCATGGTCTCAAGCTGTTCGATCTCGAAGGCCCCGCAGGGCGCTTCGCGGCGGCTGCGGCGATAGATGTGGTAAATCTTGGCCGCGCCCAGATGAATGGCGCTGTGGGCCACGTCCACGGCCGAGTGCCCGGCCCCGATGACGGCCACGGTCTTGCCGGCCACGTCGGGCAGCCTGACGTTGGGAGCACAGTATTTGACGGCCCGGATGGGAAAAAGGAATTCCAGGCCCGAAAACACGCCGGGCAGAGTCTCGCCGGGAATGCCCAGTCTGCGTGAACGCCAGGAGCCGGTGCAGATCATGATGGCGTCGTGCTTCTTGACCATGTCGCCGAAACCCAGAATCTCCCGGCAGAAATGATCCCCTTCCTCGTCATGCAAGGGGCCGCTGCAACAGATCTTGGTATGGGTGTGAAAGATTACGCCCGCCTTTCTCTCGAGGTTGCGCGCTCCCAGATCGATGCGCTCCTTGGGAATGCGATGCCCAGGAATGCCGAACAGCATGAGCCCGCCGGGCTTTGGCAGCTTGTCGTAGACCTCGACCTGATAACCAAGGCAGGAAAGGTAGCCCGTGGCGGCAAGGCCCGAAGGGCCAGCGCCGATGATCCCGACGCTGCGACCATTGGGCGCGGCCGGTTCGGAACACAGGAAATTGAAGTTCATCGGGTCCATGGGCACTCCATTATCGTTTATTCACGGTATTTGTATCGAATCCTCCGGCGTGGCGCCTTTGTCAAGATAGAGCAATCGTTCACAAAGACGATGGTCGCCTTGTGCAAAAAAGTCGCGTTTTTTTGATCTGGGTCAAAGCCCGCACGCCCGCTTCCCCGTAAACCCCTTCTCAACGGAAACGACAACATCACCCCAACAATGGAGGCTACCCTCATGTTTTGCAATCAGTGTGAACAGACCGCCAAAGGAACCGGATGCACCAAGGTCGGCGTTTGCGGCAAGCAGCCCGACGTTGCGGCCCTGCAGGACCTTCTCATCTACGCGCTGCAAGGACTCTCCCAGATTACCGTGCAGGCCAGGGCCAAGGGCGTGTCCGATGCGGCCGTGAACCGCTTCATCAACGAAGGCGTCTTCTCGACCCTGACCAACGTGGATTTCGATCCGGCCCGTTTTCAGACGCTCATAGGCGAAGCCGTCGCCCATCGCGAAGCCATCAAGGCCAGGACCGGCGTGAGCGTGGACAGCCCCGCCGCCACCTTCACCCCGGCCGCAACCCTCGACGGCCTGGTCGCCCAGGGCGAACAGCACGGCATCTCCGAGGCGCTGGAAGCGCACGAAGACCTGCGCTCCCTCAAGCAGATCCTCATCTACGGTCTCAAGGGTGTGGCCGCCTACGCCGATCACGCCACCATTCTCGGCCATGAGGACGAGAGCGTGTACGAATTCGTGCAGCGCGCCCTGGTCAAGAGCCTCGAAAACCTGGGCGTGGACGAACTGGTCGGGCTGTGCATGGAGTGCGGACAGGTCAACCTCAAGGCCATGGAGCTTCTCGACGGCGGCAACACCGGCACCTACGGCCACCCAGTGCCCACGGAAGTTCCCCTCGGAGCCAAGGCTGGCACGGCCATCCTGGTCTCCGGCCATGACTTGAAAGACCTGGCCCTGCTGCTGGAGCAGACCGCGGGCAAGGGCATAAACATCTACACCCACGGCGAGATGCTGCCCTGCCACGGGTACCCGGAACTGAAAAAACACCCGCACTTCCACGGCCACTACGGCACGGCCTGGCAGAACCAGCAGCAGGAATTCTCCGAATTCCCCGGTGCGATCCTGATGACCACCAACTGCATCCAGAAGCCGGTCGAGTCTTACAAGGGCAACATCTTCACCACCGGCCTGGTCGGCTGGCCCGGCGTTACCCACGTCGGCAAGGACTTCTCCAAGGTTATCGAAAAGGCTCTTGAAATGCCCGGTTTCGCGGCCGACGAGGACAAGGGCTCCGTCCTGACCGGGTTCGCCCGCAACGCGGTACTGGGTGTTGCCGACAAGGTCATCGCGGCGGTCAAGAGCGGCGACATCCGCCACTTCTTCCTGGTCGCGGGCTGCGATGGCGCCAAGCCCGGCCGCAACTACTACACCGAGTTCGTGGAAAAGGTCCCCTCCGACTGCATCGTGCTGACCCTGGCCTGCGGCAAGTTCCGCTTCTTCGACAAGAAGCTCGGCGACATCGGCGGCATCCCGCGCCTGCTCGACGTGGGCCAGTGCAACGACGCCTACTCGGCCATCAAGATCGCACTCGCACTCGCGGATGCCTTCGAGGTCGACGTGAACGCTCTGCCGCTATCGATGATCCTGTCGTGGTACGAGCAGAAGGCTGTCGCGATCCTGCTGACGCTCTTGCATCTTGGCATCACTGACATACGCCTTGGGCCCACCCTGCCGGCGTTCATCACGCCTGCGGTGCTCCAGGTGCTGATCGATAACTTCGACATCAAGCCGATCGCGGCAACCGCTGCCGAGGACCTCAAGACGATCCTTGGTGCGGCGTGAGCGAGCTCGAACCAATAGTGACTCCGGAGAAGGCGGCCCCCTCGCGGGGCCGCCGGATCCTCGGTCGCGTGCTGCTTGGCATAGGCTGGACGTTCGTCGCGTTTCTTGTCCTCGGCATAGTGCTGTATCTCTTCGGCGGCATGTGGGTGCGCACGCCCGAGATGCGCGCTGCGTACAGCGATCTCGTAGCCAGCGGACAGCAGCCGGCCATAGAGCGAACGCTGGTCGTGCCGATTCCCGGCTGCGTGTGCCACAGCGACGATCCGGTCACCCAGGCGCAGCACTCCACGCGCCATATTCGCGACTGTTTCACCTGTCACTAGCGCGGGAAGCCTCTCCTCGGTGTAAGCTTTGATAACCCGCCGATTGCCGAGGAGAGCCGTGCTGCAGCGAGTCCGAGAGTTCCTGATTATCGCTGCCGCCGTTGGCTTGGCGCTGGTCGCCTTCACGCTTGCCGCACACTCGTCGTTCTCGGTTGGACCGGTGACAGTTGGCGCAGCGTTCCACCCCGGTGTTGGTCGGACGTCGCTCGCGCTGCCGCCGTTTGGCTCCGTGGATGCCCGCACCCACGACGCACCCGTGCGGGTGGAATTGCGCCTGGAAGATGTCGCAATCTCGGAAGTCCAACGCTGGGTCGCCGAGGGGGTGCCAAACGGTGACACGCTCGACACGCTGCGCTCGCAGCTGATGTCCGGCATTCGGTTCACATACGCACTCGGGGTGCTCGCTGCCGCGCTCACATGCGCCTTGGTGCTCCTCGCGGCGCGCACAAAGCCCCGCCGAGCGACCCTCATCGTCGGCACGCTTACCGCGGCGATGGTGTTTGTCGGCGTATGGGGTGTGGTCGCCTTCGATGAGGGCGCTTTCTCGCAGCCAACGTACCGCGGGGCGCTCACGTACGCGCCCGGGCTTGTATCGACCGTGCAGCAGCGGCTTGTGACCGTCGGTGACCTCCAGGATAAAGTGAGCGCAGTAGCGGGTGACCTGGCGTCGTACTACGGCACGCCGCAGGTCTTCGCTTCCGGCGGGGCGATGCCCGGCACCATCCGGGTGCTTCACATCTCGGACACGCACCTGGATCCCGTTGGCGGTGAGCTAGCGGTACAGCTTGCCGATGCCTTTGATGTCGCGTTCGTGCTCCACACCGGCGACATAAACATCTACGGGACGTCCTTTGAGGCTTCCGCCGCTGTCGCCGCGCTTGATTCCTCTCGGCCGCTCGTGTTCGTGCCGGGTAACCACGACTCTCCCGCGATCATCCGTGCGCTTTCCACGCTAGAGGGCGTCACGGTCCTGGAGAACACGTCTACCGTAGTGGCGGACCTGCGGGTGTTCGGCGTGCCCGACCCCGTTAGCCGTGACTTCAGCGTCGAGCCCGACGAGAAGCAGATGGACCTTCTGGCCGAGGAGGCCGCCGTCGCGCTTCGCGCGTCGATTGCCGCTACAGGCCAGAAGCCCGACATCATCGCGCTCCACAACCCGGCGATGCAGAAGCCGTTTGCAGGGATGGCGCCGATCGTTCTGAGCGGCCACACGCACACGCCTAGCATCGATTTCCAGGACGATACCTGGTGGCTGAACGCGGGAACTACCGGAGGCATCGCATTCGGCGGCCCCGAAGGCGCGCAGACTGCCTACTCGGCGGCAATCCTGTACTTCTCTGAGTCGCTGCCTCACGCCTTGGTGGCTATCGACCGGATAGAGGTCAACGGAGCCACGCGCGAAACCTCGCTCAAGCGCACGACGATCGATGATGGGGAGACGCCTTAGCGGCTACTGTGGCGGGTCACCAATCACGCCAGTGAAGAGAAGACAGCCGGATGCCTTTTCGGCAATCACGAACAAGTATGGGCGATCCGCTGTGAGAGAGAATCGCGCAGGAGAGACCTCCGCGGCCAGGGTTCCATCGGCGCCGCTGATTGCAGCAGCCTCAGCACCCTTCTCATCGACGCGAAGATACGCGCGGTGCACGATGCGCGACAACCGGAGCGGTCCTCGAGGGTCAACTCCGATGCCCGAGAGGTCTGCGCTTGAGCTGAATGCTGTAGGCATGCCCATCGACGCGAGCACAGACTCCAACCCTTCGACCCCTGCCGAGAACTCCAACCGCGGAATCGCGACATCTCCTTCTTGCTCTTCTAGTGATGAGATCCGCCGATTCCACTCCGCGGCGTTCAGCCCGGCCAGCACGTCACCAACCTGCGTGTCTCCGGTTGGAACAAGTACGTACGTGACCACATCGCCGCCCTTGTACGGCAACATCACCATCTGTGCGGTGGCGTCCTCGGAGTACAGATAGTTGCCGCCGGCGTGCATCATGTCCACCTCGATGGGCTGCCGGATCTCGGGTCTGAACTCCTGCGGATAGGTGTCGCGTTCGTCAAATTCGTCCGCCCATTCGCCGAGGAAGTACAGCGTGTTCACAAGCTCCACGCTCATCTGCGAATCGGGCTCTAGTGCGGCGTTCTTGATCTTCCCTCCGGTGTGCTTGGAGACCCAGCTATCGATGGCTGAGGCCGTCTTGACGCTACCAAGATCACCGGTCTGGATTTGCGCGCCGAAGAAGTTGGCGTTGATCTCGACAAACGGCTCGGAGGGCGTGAAGCCTTCGTCGAACCATATCGCGTTGGCGACGTTCACTGTGGCGAGGTCCACCTTTCTTAGCCGCGCGATGAGATCGGAGTACGATTGAAAGTCGATGTCGGTGTCCTCCTGGCGAAGAACCCGATCCATTTCATCGGCCGTGGTCTTTCGGGCGCCGACGCGAATGCTCGTTAGCAATGAGTGCAACGAGATTGGAGAAACAGCGGTGTTCTGATCGGGTACCGCAGCACGCTGGAGCACCTCAAACCCGAAGTCGTTGATGGAGTCCGCAAGCGCAGTGTCTGCAGGTTCTCCAGCGTCGCCAAGCTTTGGAGCCGGCGTTTGTGCGTAGCCTGCGGCACACCCCGTCGAGCACGCGAGCGCAAGCACTAGAATTGCCAAGTACAGTCGCTTCATGAAGTCCCCCAGAAATCGTCAACGTACGTGTGACGCTCGGACTTACCCCCCCGGTTCACACGCATTCGCATCGTTCACTTGGAATGTGGATTATCATAGGTGCAGAGAGCAATCTCATCATTGCACACTAAACACGCCCGGGAGGCTCGATGTCTCAGCTCGCTGAGCACGTTCACCAGCTCGCCGACGTGATCGGTCCACGACCGGCTACCACGGATGCCGAGGCGCAGGCCGCCGCATATATCGACGGAGTCTTTCGGGAGCGAGGCCTTGAGGTCGAGCACCAGGAGTTTGATTGCCCGCGCACCTACTCGTGGGCGTACATCGTGTATCACCTGCTGACGATCGGTGCTGCTGTGCTGTCCCACTGGTTCGGGTGGCCGGCATTTCTGCTTGCAGTCGTCTCGGCGGTGCTCTTGTGGTTCGACCTGGACACCCGCTGGGGCCTCAGCAGCCTGCTGCCCAAAGGGCCGAGCCAGAACGTCATCGCGCGGCACGTCCCAAAGGCCCGTCGCAATGAGCGAGTCAAGCGCGTCGTGATCGTGGCGCACTACGACTCCGCCAAGTCGTCTCTGGCCTTCAGCCCGGGCATGGTCAAGAACTTCGGCCTCTCGTTCGGCCTCATGAAGTGGCTCACGTTCGTCACGCCTGTGGCCATCTTCGTCTCGGCGCTGCCTTGGACCAAGTCCTGGCAGCCGTACAGCTGGTACGCAACCCTTGCGGTTGCCGCGTATATGGTGGTTCCGCTGCTCATCAATCTCCACCGCGAGTTGTTCATGAAGGCAGTCGACGGCGCTAACGACAACGCTTCAGGCGTGGCCGCTATGCTCGGCGTCATGGAGCTTACGGTGCCTGAGCCGGAGGCCGAGCCGTCACGGTACTCCTCCGAGGCTCCCGTGCGCCGCACCCCCGAGGCCGCCGTCGAGGCCGACGTCGTGCTTGAAGACAGCCTGCTTTCGTACACGCCGATAGCCCCTGCCGAGGACGAGATCCGCCGTAGTTCGCTCGGCAGCTTTGGCGATGTCGATTGGGACGCCGAGGAGCCCGCGCGCCCGGCGAAGAACCAGTCTAGCTTTGACATGGGAGATACTGTCGGTTGGGATGCGCCGCTCGTCGAGTCACGCCCGGTCGACCCCGAGCCCGAGCCCGCGTCTGCTGAGCCGGCCGAGCGCCATGGACTGCGCGACTGGCTCGGACTTGGCAGCAACTTCGACGCCCGTCGTGAGGGCAAGAAGATCGGCCACTGGGAGAACTTCAGCGAAGAAGACGATGATGACGGCTTCGGCTCCAAGGGCGGAAGCGCCGGCGATCCCGACTTCACCGACCCGACGTTCGCCTCCGATGAGGCCGCGCGTATCAGGCGCCGTGTTACCACCGGCATCGACAGAGCGCTCACCGAGAAAGAAGTCTGGTTCGTGGCCACGGGTGCCGAAGAAGTCGGCACGTGCGGCATGCAGGCGTTCCTCAAAGAGTACGAAGAGGATCTCCGCGATGCGCTCATCATCAACATCGACAACATCGGCACCGGATCGCTCTACTGGGTCACCAGTGAAGGTATGGCGCGCAGGTATCACTGCGACCGCCGTCTGGCGTCCTCAGCGCGGCGTGTGGCGCGTGAAGAAGATCTGCCGGTTCGGGGCCGAGAGTACCGCGGTCTGTCGACGGACGCGACGCCAGCGCTCGCTCGCGGCTTCAAGGCGATGAGCGTGATGGCGTTCGACATCAACGGCCGCCTTCCCAACTGGCACTGGCGGACCGACACCGCCGAGGCCGTGCAGCCGGAGAACCTGGATCTTGCAGCCACCTTCGTGGCCAAGCTAATACGAGAGTTGTAGCAGAGCCAGCTCTCAGGTGCGTGCTACACTCGTTCCTTGCGTGAGCCCTGACTGGGCGCTATCTGTACGGAGGCGTGGTTGATGCAAAGCAGGCTTGCGAGGGCGCTCGCACGCACGGCGGTCGTCTCGTGGCGTGAACACCCAACGCAGTACGACATCGAGTCGCTGCGCGCGAATATCGAGCGCGTGGGCCTCGTCATCCGTGTGCGATGGGCGATTGTCGCTGCGCTCTCCATATTCTCCGTGATAGCTGCATACGTGTATGCGCAAGAAGTGCCGTTCACGCAGTTCGTCACCAACATGACCGTGCCGGCGTTCGCGCTTGTCTTTGTCATGAGCTACAACACCTTCTATCAGATGACGTACCGCAAGGTCGGCAACGTCTCTTTCCTTAATCAGGCGCAACTTATCTTCGACATCATCGTCACGACCGTGCTGGTCTACTACAGCGGCGGCGTGTACTCGTGGTTCTCGGCAATGTACCTGCTCTTCATCCTTGAGGGCGCTTTCATCCTCCCGAAGAAGTGGCATGTCTGGATGCTCGTCACGGTCTCGGCGGTGCTCTACGGTTTTGTCCTTGGTGCCGAGTATCTCCGCTGGATACCGCACGTTGACGTCCCGTTCGTGACGAACCATCTCTTCTCAAACGGCACATATGTGCTCGTTCGCTATCTGTGGAAAGTCACGATGTACGGCGGTGCCGGCACTATCGGCATCCTCATGATGCAGCGCATACACGTTCGGGAGAAGGAGCTGCAAGAGAGCTCGTTTGTGGATGAGACAACAGGGTTGTTCAACCGCCCGTACTTCCATCGCGTGCTTGCGGCCGAGATTGAGCGAGCCCGTCGCGGCGGTAGGGACCTTGCGATTATGGTCGCCGACGTCCACAAGTTCGCTGAACTCAACCGCGTATTTGGGCTCGACGTGGGCGACGAGATCCTCGCTGCTCTCGGCGGTGTCTTGCGCGAAGTCTCACGCGACGAGGAGCTCGATGAGGTGCACGACCTCCATATCGCGTGTCGCGTTGGTGGCGAGGAGATGGCGATCATCGTGCCGCAGTTCGCGCGCTATGAAGGCGAAGTTGCCCCGGCTGGCGATCGCGCGATGGCCATGGCCGAGAAGTTCCGTTCACGCGTTGAGGCGCTTAGGGTACGCGGCCTGAGTGTGACCGTGAGTGTGGGCGTTGCGGTCTTTCCCGCAGACGGCGACACTTTCGACTCGCTCGTGGACGCGGCGGATCGGGCGCTTTACGAAGCGTCAGACGCGGGCGGCAACCGTGTGGTATCCGCGAGCACGCTCGACCAATCGGAAGAGGATGACGAACAGTGAGTACCGCGCCCAACCGCCGTCATGCGCTGGTCGCTCTGGCTGCGACGATCGTCGCGCTCGGCCTCTCCGTCTCGATACTGCTGATGCCCTGGTTCGTGTTCGTGGCCGCTCCCGCGTCAGGTGCGCCTGAACTCACTGGCTTCTCCGAAGCCGGAGTGCGTGAGGTCGCCGAGCAGGTCCGCTACTTCGTCACCCACCGCGATGCACCCCCGCTTCCGGCGATCATCGACGGCCAGGCGGGGTTTGGGGAGTCATCGGTATCGCACCTTGTGGACGTTCGCAAGGTCATCCTCAGCGCACGCTGGATCACGCTCATGGCGACGATTCTGCTCGCAGTGGTAGCTGCCGAGGCACTTTCTCGTGGAGAATTGCGAGGAGTCTCAGGTGGCCTTAGAACGGCCGGTTGGTCGACAGCCGGGTTGGTCGTGCTGATGGGCATCGTGGGAACCGCAAACTTCGATTGGTTCTTCTCGGCGTTCCATGGAGTGTTCTTCAAGGCCGGTACCTGGACTTTTCCGTCAGATGAGATGATGATCCGCATTTTTCCCGAGTCTTTTTGGACTCTGGCCGCGGGTTCTTGGGCGGTATTGAGCTTCGTGATGGCTGCCGTGCTCGTCATCGCTGGGGTCGTGGGAAAGCGTGTCTCGAAGGGCATGCCTGGTAATTAATGTTCACAAAGCGTGGAATACCTGTACACTTTCGTATGGGGAGAGTAATTTCGAATGGTGATTTGCCCCTAGGTGGGGGCTTGGGGTTGTAGGATCCGTCGTGCAAATGGAGGTGAGCGGTCAAGTGGCTGCCAAAGAAGGTTATTGCGTGAAGTGCAAGGAAAAGCGCGAGATCAAGGACGCGCAGTCGATTGTCATGAAGAACGGCCGTCCGGCAACGCAGGGCCTGTGCCCGACGTGCGGGACCAAGATCTTCAAGATCGGTGCCAACTAGCATTTCGCGTTTTGCACGGGCGCTGTTCCCTTCGGGGGCAGCGCCCGTCTGCATTCTGGAGGAGATGGGGCGCATAATAGGGGTGCGCCACTTACGAAATGCACTATTGACGTGTTGTTCGGGCAGGAATAGTCTGCGTGGATGCTCGCATTGGGGCGAAGCCGCGGACAGGGTTCGCGAACTGGGGGTCATAGGCAGTGAACATCGTTGTCGTTGGATGTGGGCGAGTCGGATCGCAGCTCGCCACCCTTCTTTCGGTAGAAGGCCATAACGTCGTCGTGATCGACCGCGACGAGACCGCGTTTCGTCGTCTCGGCAGCACTTTCAACGGCGTGACGATCAAGGGTCTGGGCTTTGACGAAGAGGTGCTTGAAGAGGCCGGTCTTCGTGAGGCTGACGCTTTTGCCGCCGTCACCAACCTCGACAACACCAACCTGATGGCTGCCGAGGTCGCCCGTAAGCTCTTCGGTGTGAAGCATGTGGTCGCTCGTCTCTACAACCCCGTGCGTGAGCGCACTTACCAGCAGCTCAACCTAGACTATGTCTGTGGTACGACTCTAGTAGCCGAGAGCCTCATGGAGAAGATCAAGTCCGGCCACGGTCATCACCTGAGTACGGTGGGTGACGTCGAGGTCATTGAGTTCAAGTGCTCCGCCTACACCGAGGGCAAGCGTATCCGGGACATCGAGATCGATCACGGATTCCGAATCTGTGCCGTCCTGCGCGGCGCGGCGACCTTCATTCCGAAAGACGACACCATCATCAAGCTGGGGGATATCGTCATCGCGGCCGTCAAGGATGAGGCATTCAGCAAAATCGCTCGACTTATGGAGGAGTAGCCGTGTACGTAGTCGTGAACGGAGGCGGCAAGGTCGCCTCGTATCTCGCTCGCACGCTGCTTGAAGGCGGCCATGCTGTCGCGCTGATCGAGAAGCGCGAAGACGTCGTGAACAAGCTCTCATCGGAGCTGCCGGGTGGTCCGCTGATCATCCAGGGCGACGGCTGCGACGTTTCGTATCAGGAAGACGCGGGCGTCTCGCGCGCAGATGTCTTCGTGGCTGCGACTGGTGACGACGACGATAACCTCGTGTCGTGCCAGCTCGCCAAGACCGCGTTCGGCGTACCGCGCGCGATTTCACGCGTGAACAACCCCAAGAACGAGCGAATCTTCAACGCGCTCGGAATAGAGGCTATCTCCTCAACCACGATCATCTCCCGGATGATCGAGGAGGAGGCGACCATCGGAGACATCCGCACACTCACGAGCCTTCGCAAGGGCAACATGGCAATCGTGGAGATCGAGCTGCCAATGGATCGTTGCGTGGTGTGCGGCAAGAAGGTTGCTTCGCTCAAGCTTCCGGTTGATTGTATTCTCGTTGCGCTGCTTCGCGACGAAGAGGTTGTCACGGTACACGGCGATACCGAGCTTGCCGCTGGCGACGTCATCATCGCTTTCACTAAGACCGAGCATGAGGCCAAGCTCAAGCGAGCGCTCACAGGGGAATAAGGCGATGGTTGTGAAGAGTCACCCCGAGCGTTCGCTCACGCGTCTTGAACGATGGCCGCTGTATATCGGTGGCATCCTTACCGAGGCGTTCTACGTTCTCGTCCTCACCGGCGCAGCGCTCGTGATGGCGCTCGTTGCTAAGACGCTCTGGCGATGATTCTCCGCCCTCGCAAGCAGGACCACCTGCTCATAGGAAAGTACACCGGCAAGATCGTCATCGGCGTCGGCATCCTCATGCTCGTACCTCTGATCACGTCCCTCATCTTCCAGGAGTGGGACACAGCCGTCGATTTCGTCATCAGTATGTCCGCATGCTTCATCTTCGGCCTCGGCACCCAACTTGTCTGCCGTACCGAGCGAGATCTCAGCTGGAGCCACGGCCTCGTTGTTGCCTCCGGATCGTGGATCGTCGCAACCATTCTCGGCGCGTTGCCGCACTGGCTGTCCGGACACGAGGGCTCCTACTTGGACGCCATGTTCGATGTGATGAGCGGGTACACCACCACCGGTCTCTATCTGTTGCAGGACCTCGACCACATCTCGCATGGCCTCAACATGTGGCGACACTTGCTGACATACGCCGGCGGTCAGGGAATCGTGGTGATCGCGCTCACGTTCTTGTTCAAAGGAACGGCCGGTGCGTACAAGGTCTACGTCGGCGAGGGCAAGGACGAGCGGCTACTGCCCAACGTCGTTCAGACTGCTCGCGCGATCTGGCTGGTGTCGCTTACCTGGCTTGGAATCGGGACGGTTGCCTTGTTCGGCACTGGTATCCTGCTCGGACAAGATCCAACCCGGGCTTTTCTGCACGGTCTTTGGGTGTTCATGGGCGCCTGGTCGACGGGCGGATTCGCGCCTCAGTCGTACAACACGCTTTGGTTCCACTCGATTTCCTATGAAGCTATTACGGTGGTCATCATGATCGCCGGCTCACTGAACTTCGCGCTGCACTGGGCTTTGTGGACGGGCAATCGCAAAGAGGTCCGCCGGAATATCGAGACCGTCAGCTTCGCCATAACACTCACGGTCACCACCCTTGTGGCCACCTTCTGGCTTGCGAAGGCCGGCGTCTACCCCGACGCGATGTCACTGTTCCGCAAGGTGTTCTACCAGCTAGCGTCTGGCCACACTACAACCGGCTTCTCGACCATTTACTCAAAGGCGTTCATCAGCCAGTGGGGTCCGGTCGGGATGATCGCGACGACCATCGCTATGGCGATTGGTGCCTCGGCATGTTCAACCGGCGGTGGTATCAAGGGGATACGGCTCGGCATCATCACGAAGGCCTTCCTTCAGGACATTCGCAGGATGATCTCGCCAGAATCCGCAGTCGTGCGCGCGAAATTCCGCCACATTCGCGACATCTTCCTAGAAGACGGATTGGTGCGAAGCGCGCTCACGATCACCGTCGCGTACCTCACTATGTATGCGCTTGCCTCCTTCATGGGGACGCTGTACGGCTACCCGCTCATATCGTCGATGTTCGAGGCCGTCTCGGCGGGCTCAAATACCGGTCTCTCCTGTGGTGTGACCGATCCCACGATGCCCGCGCTCATGAAGGTCGTTTACATCTTCGTGATGTGGCTGGGCCGACTCGAGTTCATGTCCGTGTTCGCGCTGATCGGATACGCGTACTCGATGGTTAGGGGCCGCAAGTGAATCGCCGGCTGGTAAGCATTCCGATTGCCGTTGTGCTCGTTTTCGGAGCGCTTGTTCTCGGAGGATGCCGGGTGGCAGATAACCCGGAGGGCAGTCCGAACAAGCCAACGAGCGCAGAGATCGTCGACGCCCCCAAAGCGTGGGATGGCAAGGTCGTGACTTTCACCGGCGAGGCGATCGGTGAGGCGATGGTCCGAGGAGACAAGGCCTGGATCCACCTCAACGACGATGCGTACTACATCGAGAACGTTGAAGAGGGCGCGCATCTCGGCGGGTACAACAGCGGCATGGCGGTGTGGATCGATGTTTCGCTGGCCGAGAAGATCAAGGTCTTTGGCGACTACAAGCACGAGGGCGCCGTCGCCAAGGCCACCGGCGTTTTCAATGCGGCTTGTGCCGAGCACGGTGGCGACATGGATATCCACGCCACGTCTCTCGAGATCGTAGCGGCCGGGCGCGATGCGCAGGATCCGGTCAAGTCCGGCAAACTCATGTGGGCGATCGGACTCGCCCTTGTAGCCGGTGCTCTCTACCTGGTCAACCGCAGCTGGGGCCAGTGGGGGCCGAGCTGACGGGAGCTTTCTGCAGCGCATTTGCCGGGTGCATGAGCCCTGTCCTACAATACGCGTCACGATTGCGGACGTAGCTCAGTTGGTAGAGCGACAGCTTCCCAAGCTGTAGGTCGCGGGTTCGAGACCCGTCGTCCGCTCCAAAGAAACGACCGAAGGCCACCTTAGGGTGGCCTTCGTGCATCCGTTTGTCGGACGTTCTTGCCGCTGGTCACAGAGTCGATTCCAATACCTCGTGAGCTGGAGTACGCTATCGAACATAGGTTCGGTACCGCTGCCCCTCAACTCCCCGGCGGAACGTCGATCGGGGGTGTCACATGGGGCGGCATTTTGTTTTTCGGACATGGATATTGGCGCTGACGTTGTTGCTAGCGTCGCCCATGTTGGCTCGGGCAGGCGGATGCCTCGCGCGTCCGTGCAGCGGCGAGCTGCTCCTGCGATTCGGGTCGACTTACTCCTCGGCAGGGAAGCAAGTCGTGCATCGTGGATTGGACCTCCGAGCCGAGGAGGGCGAAGGGGTTCTTGCCGCCGCCAGCGGCACCGTGTCGTTCGCCGGACAGATACCCGCCGATGGAGGCGGGCGAGTCACAGCGGTCACGGTGACGACCGACAGCGGCCTGCTCGTGTGCGTATCGCCGCTCAGCTCCGCGCGAGTGAGCAAAGGCGACCGCGTGTCAGCTGGCGACATGGTTGGCGTCCTGGCTGGGTCCGGAGACGATTCCGTGTCTGAGGCGCACGTGCACCTCAGCGTGCGAGACGAGGGAGTCTACGTAGATCCCGAGCCTCTCCTGGGTCAGCCAGCACCCGTGTTGGGCGTTGCCCCAGAGCCAGGCGGGGGAGCCGTCGCTGATGGAGGCGTTTCGGGTGCGACCGTTTCGGGCGTTGCCGCGACTGCGGGTGTCGGCTCAGGGGCGAGCTCCAGCGTCAGCCTCGGCGCGGGCAGTGGCGCCATCGTTGTGGCAGGAGCGACCATTCCGGGACATGTCTCGTCGGTTCTCGGGTCGCAGATTGCCGAGTCGGTGAGAGGTTCCTTCTCGGCTGAGATCGCCAGGCTACGGATGCGCCACGGAGTCGTGCATACGTCTGGCTTCGCGGAACCGCGGATAGCCGACGTCGTAGCGGCGGCTGTGAGCGGGAGCGCGGTAGTGCCTGCGAGCGCAGCGGGTCTGGGATTGTTGATCGCAGCCGCGGGATGTCTTGCGGCCGTAGGAAAGCTTCGCCAGGAGTCGGCCGCTTTGCCGGTGCTGTGGCGTGAGCGATAGACGGGAAGCGGGGGGTGTCAGAGCCGGGGGTTATACCGTTTGTGGACGCGGCGCGACTCTGGTACACTTCGAAAGCTTCATTTCCTGCCCCGGGCGAAAGCCTTCGTGTCCCGGGGCCGCAGTAGCCCAAGGGAGGTGAACCATTGAAGGCTTACGAACTCATGCTAGTTCTCAGCCCCAGCCTCGATGAAGAGGCACGGGAATCCGTCCTGGCCAAAGCCAGGAGCGTGATGACCGCCGACGGGGGTGTCGTCGATTCCGAAGATGCTTGGGGTAAGCGCCGTCTTGCTTTTGAAATCGACAAGCAGACTGACGGTGACTACCAAGTTGTCATGTTCCACGCGACGACCGCCGCCATCGCCGAGCTCGACCGCGTCCTGCACATCACTGACCCGGTCATCCGTTTCATGATCCTACGCCGCGACGATCTTTCTTAGTCGTTGAGTAGAGAAGCGGACTTACTCGCGGCATTGCGCCGCAAAGCGAGGTGGAGAACATGGGCATCAACAGAGTCAACATCACCGGTAATCTAACGCGCGATCCGGAGCTGCGTTCCACGGCTTCGGGCATGAACGTGCTCAAGATGGGCGTGGCAGTCAACGACCGCCGCAAGAATCAGAGCACGGGCGAGTGGGAAGACGTCCCCAACTTTGTGGACGTTACGGTCTTCGGTGCGCGTGCCGAAGCTCTAAGCCGATTCCTCAGCAAGGGCTCCAAGGTTGCGATCGAAGGCAAGCTGCGCTGGAGCCAGTGGGAGAACCCGCAGGGCGAGAAGCGCTCCAAGCTGGAAGTCGTTGCTGATGAGATTGAATTCCTCAGCTCTCGCGAAGGCGGTTCGGGTGGCGGCTACAAGGCGCCCTCCGCTCCCGAAAGCACTGCCGATGACCTCGATGGTGAGGAAATCCCCTTCTAGTACGGACTTAATCTTGAGCCCCGGCGGAACCCTCCCGCCGGTTGCTTGTGTCACCGGCCCACAGGGCCGCGAAAGGAGGTTGGACGAACGTGAGCGATTACGCCCGTAAGCCGAAGCGCAAGTATTGTGCTTTCTGCAAGGATCACGCCGAGTACATCGATTACAAAGACGTGAACACGATGCGTAAATACATGACCGACCGTGGCAAGATCAAGCCGCGCCGTGTCTCGGGTAACTGTGCACAGCATCAGCACCAGCTTGCGACCGCTATCAAGCGCGCTCGTGAGATGGCACTTGTGCCGTACGCCGTTCCGGTAGTGAGCGGAAAGGTCGATGGCAAGCGTAGCCGCGGATAACGTCGAACCGGTTCGCCCGGTTCGATTGTTGGCCGTCTCGGCGGCGTGCATCCTCGGCGCATATATGTCGCTGGCGGTGCCGTTCCTTGGCGTGCCCGTGGCTGCAGGTGCCCTCGCGTGGCTGTGGTATCGCGGCCAACGCGTGACGACCGTTCTAATCGCTGTGTTCTGTGGTTTGTTGACGTTTCTGGTCGATCCCGCTGGTCCGTTCTATGTAACGCTGTGGCTGCTTATCGCAGGGCCCCTCGTTGCGACACTGGTTCAGCGGCGTTCGGTTGCGACTGCGGTGCTCGTGAGTACCGCGCTGATGACCGTGATATGGCTTGGTCTCCTCGTAGGGGTCTCGGCTGTTGAGGGCACATCGGTCAACGGCTACATGGGCACATTGATAAAGACGGCGACGCAGCCGGCGCTTGACCAGGTCGTTGGTAATGCGACCGAAGCGGTACAGACTCGCGAGCAAATCGCACTTCTGGAGACCACATTTGTGCGTCTTTGGCCGGCGATCATCGCGATAATGAGTTTCTTCACGACGCTCACAACGGTGTTTGCAGTTTCGGCTGTGGCCCGAACGAGCGGTGTGAGTGTGAAGACTTCGCCTGATCTTGATCGTCTCGATCTGAGCCCCCACGTCGTGTGGGGTCTGATCATCGGTGGAGGACTGCTCGCTGCGGACAAGTTCCTCGGCGGGTGGAACGGCGGAGTGATGGGCGCGGTCGGAGAGAATCTTCTTCGCATCACGCAGTGGATTCTCTTCCTTCAGGGCGTTGCGGTGTTTGCGAGCTTGTATAAGCGGGCCAAGTTCTCTCGGCTGTCGAAGGCGTTGGGGTATGTGTTGCTCGGGTTGACCGAGGCATTCCTCCCGCTGGTCAGTCTGACCGGCCTCGCGGACATGTTCCTGAACGTGCGCAAGCTGCCGAGGGACGGAGCTGCAGAAATCGCAGCACCATCCGCGGACGCTCCAGCCGGGAGTTCCGGCGAGGATCGCTCGGCGGAAGAGTAAGTAAGTTCGACTGTGTGGCGCGTGTGCGTCTCACAGACTAGAGTGTAAATACCGCGCCGCCCGACTTAGGGTCGAGGCGGACGGCACGAACGAGGAGAGACAATGAAGCTCATCCTGCTTACCGATGTTAAGGGTCGGGGCAACGAGGGAGACGTAGTTGATGTCGCGCAGGGTTTTGCGGTCAACTTCCTTCTGCCCCGCAAGATGGCCGTTGCGGCCACACCCGGTAACCTGAAGCAGCTCGAGGCGCGCAAGCACAACATTCGCAAGCGCGAAGGCGAGCGGCACGAAGATGCAGAGAAGATGTCTGCATCCGTTAACGGCAAGATGCTCATCATCGAGGCCAAGGCCGGCGAAGAGGGCAAGCTCTATGGATCGGTCACATCCGGCGCGGTCGCTGCAGCAATTGCGGACCAGCTCGGTTTGGATATCGATCGACGCAAGCTTGATATTCAGGCGCATATCAAGTCCACTGGCGAGTATCCGGTCACCGTCCATCTCTACATGGACGTCAAGGCTGAGATCATCGTCAAGGTCGTGCCTTTGGGCGGCACAGCTGCCGCACTTGAGGCCGCTGCGGCACCTGAGGTCGAAGAAGTCGAAGCTGAGGTAGTTGAGGTTGTGGTGGAAGCCGATGAGGCAGCCGCCGAGGCAACCGAAGAGACCGAAGCCGAGTAATACCGCACAGGCACCGCGCGGGCGCCCCGGATGGGGGCGCCTCGCGCATCGCTTGATACGACAGGGGTGACTATGGCGTCGAGCGGCTCAAGTTTGGCGGACCGCGTTCCGCCACATAACCTTGAGGCTGAGCAGTCTCTGCTCGGCTCGATGTTCCTGTCGTCGGAGGCGGTCGAGACATGTCTCGACGCGGTGGACGACGCTGACTTCTCGCGTTCCGCGCATTCGAAGATCTTCGCCGCCATCAAGTACCTCTATGGCCGAGGCGAACCTGTCGACCAGATCACCGTCGCCGACCGCCTTCTGGCGACCGGTGACCTTGATGCGGCTGGCGGCAAGCCGTACCTGCTGGACATCACCGGTATGGTGCCAACCGCCGCCAACGCCATCTACTACGCTGAGATCGTGAAGCGTACGTCGCTGCTGCGTCAGCTGATTGAAGCAGGCACCAGCATCGTTGCCATCGGCTATGAGAATCCCGACGATATCGGTGCGGTCATCGAGCAGGCCGAGAAGCGCATCTTCGACGTCACCAACAAGCGCGTCTCGAACAACTTCCGCCAGCTCGACGAACTCATGAAGTCGGGATTTGAGCAGATCGAGAAGCTCTACGACCGCAAGGAGCACATCACCGGCGTGCCCACGGGCTTCCCCGACCTGGACAAGATCCTCGCCGGGCTTCATGCCGGTGACCTCATCATCCTCGCGGCTCGTCCCTCGGTCGGGAAGACAGCGTTCGCGCTCAACATGGCCGTGAATGCGGCAAAAGAGGGCTATCCAACGGCCGTCTTCTCACTTGAAATGTCGAGCGATCAGCTCGTTCAGCGCATCTTGTGCGCCGAGGCGAGAATCGACTCTCAGCGCCTTCGCACCGGCTACCTGAACGACAGCGACTGGCCGTCGATCATGCAGGCTATGGGGCGTCTCGGCGCAGCACCGCTATGGGTTGACGACACGCCCGCAATCTCGATCCTCGAGGTGCGAGCCAAGGCGCGGCGGCTCTTCCGCGACAAGCCTCAGGGACTCATCATCGTCGACTACCTGCAGCTCATGCAGCCGCAGAATCGACGCTCCGAGAACCGCCAGGTCGAGATTGCCGAGATAAGCCGCGGTCTCAAGATCCTCGCGAAGGAACTGCGCGTCCCGATCGTTGCGCTCTCGCAGCTGTCACGTGCGGTCGAGCAGCGCACCAGCAAGCGTCCGATGCTCTCCGACCTGCGTGAATCAGGCGCGATCGAGCAAGACGCCGACGTTGTCATGTTCATCCACCGAGAGACCATCGGTAGTGGTGGCGGTGGAGGCGGCAACGACTTCGGGGGCGATGACGAGCGAACCGAGGGTATGCCCGCCAAGGGCGAGGCCGAGATCATCGTCGCGAAGCATCGCAACGGTCCCGTCGACAGCTGCTACGTGGCGTTCCTCGATCGCTACACCAAGTTCGCGCCGCTCGCCAAGAACGTGCCTTAAGCAGCACTCGGCATCTCTAGTTAGTCAGCAGCCTGTCGAACTCTTTTGGATTCCAGCCGACCATGGACTGATCGCCAACCATGATGACCGGCACGCCGTATTGCCCTGTCGCGGCTACCATGCGCTTGAGCCCTGCGCGATCCTTTGCGACGTCCACATCCGTGAATTGCACGTTCTTCTCAGCGAAGTAACTCTTCGCGTGTGTGCAATACGGTCAAGTCTTCGTCGTGAATATGGTGACGCGTTTCTGCTCGGCCATCAGGCACCTCCGTTGCGTTGGACGCATTGGTACCTGCCCACGCCGGAGCCTCTCGTAACGACTGCCAGGCGACAGCGGCCGCTCATCGTGGTATGAACCTGTCGTGACTCCAATGAAGGGACTCTCATGACCGAGCAGCGGTACGACGTTGTCATTGTTGGCGCCGGACCGGCGGGCATCTTCGCTGCGATCGAACTCGTTCGATCCGGTCGGGCCGACCGAATCCTCATCACAGAGCGCGGCAAGCCAATCGCGAAGCGCAAGTGCCCTGCTCGGCAGACGCATTGCATCGGCTGCGAAACGTGCGCGATCATGACCGGCTGGGGCGGCGCTGGCGCGTTCTCCGACGGCAAGCTCACGCTCACGACCGAGGTCGGCGGCTGGCTTGGCGACTACGTGGGCGCTGACAACCTGGCTCGGCTCATCGACGACGCCGACAAGATCTGGCTGGAGTTCGGCGCGACCACCGACGTGCACTCTCCCGACGCCGAGACTGCTGCGCGGCTCTCCCGGGAGGCAACTCTTGCCGAGATGCGCCTCATCCCCATGCGCATCCGTCACATCGGAACCGACCGTTCTCCCGCCGTGCTTCAGGCGATGCACGATTACCTTGCCGAGAGTGGCGTAGAGGTGCGTCTCTCTTCGGCAGTGTCCACCATCCTTGTCGACAACGGACACGTTGAAGGCGTCGAGTTCGCCGACGGTTCTAGAGTCAGCGCGAAGGCGGTCATCGCGGCTCCGGGTCGCGATGGTGCCGACTGGCTCACCGAGCAGGCGAACGCGCTTGGCATCGGGCTCGTGAACAATGCGGTCGACATCGGTGTGCGCGTTGAGGTTCCGGCCCCCGTGATGCAGCCTCTGACCGACGCGCTCTACGAAGCCAAGCTCATCTACTACTCCAAGCAGTTCGGCGATCAGGTCCGCACTTTCTGCATGAACCCTTACGGCGAGGTCACCACAGAATCGTACGGCGACATCGTAACCGTGAACGGCCATTCCTCTGCCGAGGAGAAGACCGCCAACACCAACTTCGCGGTTCTCGTGAGCCAGAGCTTCACACATCCGTTCCACGAGCCGATCACGTACGGTCGCTCGATAGCCGGGCTCGCGAACCTGCTGGGCGAAGGCATCATCGTGCAGCGTCTCGGCGACCTTCGTCTCGGCCGCCGGTCTACCGCGAAACGCATTGCCGAGTCGGTAGTGACGCCAACGATGCCGCAGGCGACTCCGGGCGACCTGAGCTTTGTGCTGCCGTACCGCCATCTCGCCGACATCCTCGAGTTCCTGGATGCGCTCGACGAGTTGGCACCGGGCGTCGCGGGTGACGGCACGTTGCTCTACGGCGTCGAGGTCAAGTTCTACTCATCGCGCCTTGAGCTTGATTCACACCTTCAGAGCCAGGTCGCCGGACTTTACGCCGTCGGCGACGGCGCGGGTGTGACCCGTGGGCTCATCCAGGCAAGCGCGAGCGGCCTCGTGGCGGCCCGCGCTGTGCTTGCGGGTGGCGTGGGGTAGGGTTCTTTTCGGCCAGTAATCAGATCCGGCGGTACTTCTTTAGCGCCGCGATGTTGCCCGCGATGAATACGGCGATGAAGGCCCACAGCACCGCCAGTTCCAGAGCGATGTCGCCAAATCCGGCTCCGCGCAGCATGACAGCACGCATCGCGTCAGAGCCGTACGTTATCGGGAAGAGCCTGCTGAGCAGCTGCATCCAGCCGGGGGTCTGCGATAGATCGAACATGCCCGAGAGCAGGATCTGAGGAATCACGATGATCTGCAGTAGCTGTATGACCTGGAGCTCGGTGTTGGCGAACTCGGAGACGAGGATTCCCAGTGTGAGCGACACGAGGGCCATGGAGAGCGCGATGAGCAGGACCAGCCAGAAGCTGCCGAAGTTAGGGAAGCCCACCCAGTAGATGCTAGCCCATGCGACGACGGCGCTCTGGACCAGTGTGAACACGCCGAAGCCGAGCACGTAGCCGGCGACAAGCTCCCAGCGATGAATAGGCGTCGCGAGCAGGCGCTCGAGCGTTCCGCCGGTGCGCTCGCGCACGAAGCTGATCCCGCTTGTGATGAACACGAAGAAGAACACGAACACGCCTATGAACACCGGCCCGTAGAAGTCGAAGGGTCGCATGTCCGCCGCCCCGTGCAGGTATGTGATGTCCGGGGCCTGTGGCGCCTCGAGCGTTGGCAGCGGCAGGTACTTGGTGATATCTATCTCAATCCCGCCCGGCAGTTTG
Source organism: Actinobacteria bacterium UBA2286 (assembly GCA_002345925.1). Taxonomy (GTDB): domain Bacteria; phylum Actinomycetota; class Coriobacteriia; order Anaerosomatales; family Anaerosomataceae; genus UBA2286. The sequence continues at coordinate 21,796 of DDWM01000029.1, forward strand.
ATAGGCTTGATGTCGAGCTTCACCGAGACAAGCGCCTCTATCTGAGCCTGGCCGACCGCTCTGACCACGCCGCCGGTGATGGAGGGATCCGAGCCCTCGACCCACACCTTCACGGTGTCTCCGTCACTGCTGACGAAGCCGTCCGCATCGCCGACTGCCAGCAAGTCGAGTGCCTCGGCCTGCGTCGCGCTGCCAGTTCGGGCGCCGGCATCCTCAAGCGCCTGGGTGAAGTCAGAGGGCATTCCATCTGTGAGGATGAGCGGCTCGTAGGTAGGGGAGCCGAAGATCACGTTGAGCAAGAACAGCGCGAGGATAGGCGCTACGATCATCATGAAGAGCGTGCGAGGGTCGTGCTTGAACTGCCGCAGGATCCTGAGTGCGACGGCGAGGGTGTTATGCATTATGACCACCACCCTGCGCCATTTCCGTCCGGGCGAAGTGGAGGAACGCCTCTTCCAGGGTCGATGCGCCTGCAGCCATGCGGAGGTTGTCGGGCGTGCCGATCGCGATGAACACGCCGTCGCGTATCATCGCCAACCGGTCGCATCGCTCGGCTTCATCCATCACGTGTGTGGTGACGATTAGCGTCTTGCCCGTCTCGGTCATCCTCCGGAACGACTCCCAGATGTCCACCCGATGCAACGGATCCAGCCCGATCGTGGGTTCATCGAGGATGAGCAGCTCGGGTTCGTGCAGTATCGCCGTGGCAAGCGACAGGCGTCGGCGCATGCCACCGGAGTAATCCCGTGCCAGCTTGCCGGGCTCAACTTTGAGGTGTGCCGTCTCAAGTGCCTTCTCGCCGGCGCGCTTGAGCGCTGGGCCGGAAAGTCCGTACAGGGACCCGAAGAATTCGAGGTTCTCGGCAGCGGTGAGATCGGTGTAGAGAGCGTCGGACTGCGCCATGTAACCCATGCGACGCATGAGCTTGAGAGAGGGCATCGGTTCGCCAAACGCGTGAACCTTGCCCGAGACCGGCTCGGCCACTCCTGCGATCACGTTCACGAACGTCGTCTTGCCGGCACCGGATGGGCCGAGAAGGCCGAGGATCTCGCCATGCTCGACACCTAGCGAGACGCCGTGCAGGACCTCTTGGTGGCCGAAGCGCTGGACGATGTCTTGGGCGCTGAGTATCGGCATGCTCACTCCTGTGTCGGTTACGAGGGCACTTCAGCAAACATACGCCAAGTTGGCGCTGCCATGAAGTGACCACATCTCGCGCGAGCGTCGTCTTCGCGCTATCTTTATGCATAGGAATCCAGTGCTTCTGTATCCGCACGCCACAATAAGGAGTTCGCATGATCAAGGTTGCCGTCTGGGGTACGGGCATGATGGGACAGGGTTTGCTCGGCTATATCCTGGACCGGCCCAAAGACATCGAGCTCGTAGGTGTGATCGATAGGCATCCCGAGAAGCACGGCCGCACCGTCGGCGAGGTCACCTGTCGGGTTTGCGACATTCCCGTCACCGCCGATTCCGCAGCGGTCCTTGCACTCAAGCCTGACGTCGTGTGCGTTCTCACGGCGAGCAACCTGCATCAGATCACCGACCAGGTTGAGGCCGCCGTCAGGGCCGAGGCCGACGTCATCTGCATTGCCGAGACACTCGCTTACCCCTGGGCGACCGACCCCGAGTGGGCCGAGCGGATCGACGCGCTCGCGCGCGAGCATGGCGTGAGCGTGCTCGGCACCGGGGTGAACCCCGGCTTCGTCCTCGACGCGCTGCCGATCCTGCTCTCCTCGGCATGTCTGCACATCGAGCGCATCGAAGCGGCACGTATCAACGACCTCTCACCGTTTGGGCCGACCGTCATGGAGAGCCAGGGCGTGGGCACCACCGTTGAGCAGTTCAACGCTGGCATAGCCGATGGATCGATCGTGGGGCACATCGGCTTCCAGGAATCCGTCGGGCTCATCGCGTACGCGCTCGGCTGGGAGATCGACGAGGTCGTCGAGACCCGCGAGCCGA
>DDWM01000020.1:0-4537 GCA_002345925.1 Actinobacteria bacterium UBA2286
TAGACGGTGTGATCGCCCGGCACGGCCACCCAGTCAACGCAGTCGCCATCAACGGTGTAGCGCCCGCTCGACTGCTCGAGGAAATACTCGGCCATCGAGTTCACGCCGGTGCCGCGCGTGTATAGCAGGGTGTTGTAGTACGCCCTGCTAAAGTCCGCCGTCCAGATCGTGGAGTTGTCCACCGTTCGATCCGGCTGCGGGATGCTGTTGTGCGTGTAATCCGAGAACTCACCGGGGACGGTCCACACCATGCCGGTGCCCTCAAGGTCGAGGTCGACGAACTCGCCGGGCGCCACTTCGTAGACATCCCCCGACGCGCCTCGCTTGATCTTGTCTTCAAGCGCCTTAGCCCTGAGCGCGTCCTTCTTATTCCCGAGCGGATGGGCGCGCTTGTCGCTGCCGACCCTGCGGCCCGCGATCGTCTCACCGTCCCTCGGAATCGAGGCCGCCGCCGACGTGGCAACCGAGACCGTCAGTGCAGCTGCTGCGATGAGCGCGACAAAGCGAAACGCACGCCTATTCATAGTGCCCCTCCCCATCCTGCGCGTTACAGGTACATAGGGTGTATACGCATTTGGGGTCCCGCGAGGTGCGGCTTGAGCTGCTCAGGCTTGCTCAGGCTGACGAACGGGGCAAAGACAGGCGCTGCCTGCCGATTCTCGCCGACAAACGGCGGATGAATCTGCCCCTCAGTCCTCCAGCTCGGCCTCGATGACCCGGCGTGCCGCCTCCAGCGCTTCAACCGCGATCCGGCGCTCATCGTCCGTCCCGGCGTGTTCCACCGCTAAGACGGCCTCCTGGAGATCCCAGGAGGCATCGCGCAGCGGGTTGCTCGCCTCGGCAGCCTCCATCGCGGCAGCCTCACCACCCTCGCACGCCTGCGCGCGCAGCCGGTAGCCAAAACCGCGCACCGTCTCGATCGCGTCGGGCGCGCCGACCTCGGAGAGCTTGTGGCGCAGCCTGGAGACGAGCACGCTCACGGATTCCGGGGAGTAGTCGGCGTCATCGCTGTCGCCGGAGAGCTGTTCCGCCGAGAACACCCAGCCTGGTCGCGTGTAGAGCGTGCTGATGATCTCGTACTCGCGAGGTGTGAGATCCACTTCGCGCCCGCACACCGCGACCACATGCTCGTGAGCACGAACGCACAACCGGTATCCGCTGGTGTCATCGGTTGATGGCATGACTAGCCAACCCCCTAAGGCATTCTATTTACCCACTGTTCGGGAGTTGTTCGCCTTCCGTTCACGTGAAGTGGCAAACAACCCTAATGAGGCTTGCAGAAAGGGGGTGTGCATCATGAAGACCACGTCAGATCGTGCCCGCTTCATCACACTGGCGCTCTTGATCGCACTCGTGCTCGTCTTCGTCGCCGCAGCGTCGGCATTTGCGGCGTCCACCAGCCTCGAGGAGATCAGACGCACGTCGCTGCTGCCGTACTATAGCGTCGTGAAGGACGAACCGTACGCCGCGTACACCACGCTTGAGGACATCAGGCGCACGTCGCTGATCCCGTACTACAGCGTCGTGAAGGATGAGTTCTACGCGCCGTACACCACGCTTGAGGACATCAAGCGCACGTCGCTGCTGCCGTACTACAGCGTGTTGCACTAGCGCGCACTATCTCTTCAGGTAGTCGTCCGCTGACGCCGGCGGCACGTACTCGTCCCAATCGAGTCGGCCGTCGGCCCGCCAGTCGATGATGTGCCAGATCTCGTGATTGAGAATGGTCTCGACGTCCACCGTATGGGCAGGGTTGATGACGATTCTGCCCTCGGTATAGTAAGAAACGGCCTCGTACCCAGACGGGGTCGCGCCGAATGTGATGGTGACGTCATCCAGGTACTCGTACCTGTCCGAAAGCTGCTTGAGCGCCGCCTCCGCTTGCACGGGATCGCGTACGGCATCAGTTCCTCCCCCCTCTGGAACGTGCGCTGACGCGGTAAACGGAACGGCGCTCGCCCCTACGGGCAGCATCGAACCGGCTCCGGCGATCGCCAGGAGCATCAGTACCACAATCATTGCGCGAAGGAGTTTCATAGCCCCAACTCCCAGCGAACTTCGTGCCGTTTGACCCGTGTCAGACCCCCGGCGTATGTTGGTGCTACTGATAGTGCTACCAGATGGGCTACTGCCATGGGCAAGGCGAATATATCGTTTCCGGACGGCGTTTTGGAGGAGATCGACCGGCGTGCCGAGGCCGCCGGCACCACGCGCAGCGGGTTCGTGCAGGAGGCCGCCGCGCATTACATCGCCGAGCTGGACCGCGCCACGGAGCAAGACGAGCGTCAGGTGCGCATCGAGCGGGCGATTGCCGGAATGCGTGAGATCGGCAGCCAGATACCGCCCGGACCCGACGGCGTCACGCTGATACGTCAGATGCGCGACGCGCCGCCGAGATGGCTGGAAGAACACGGGAACCGCCGCGATGAGTGAGCCACTGCGCGTCTCGGCAGGGCGACCGGTGGTCATCGACTCGTCCGTCGCGTTCAAGTGGTTCGACGCCTTGGAGCCCGGAGCCGACATCGCCGAGTCTCTCCTGCGCGAGCACCAGCGCGACGAGGTGGCGCTCCTGGCGCCGGCGATCCTGCTTGCCGAGGTGGTTAACGCGCTCATTTCGCGCCGGACGCCGGTCGCGGATGTCGAGCGCGCTATCGGCTTCCTCGCGGACGTGGACTTGCTGATTGCCCCCGTTGACGCGGCATTGCTCACAAGCGCCGCACAGATTGCGGCCGCAGAGGGCATCGCCCTCTACGATGCCACCTTCGTCGCGCTCGCCGCGCTCCTCGACGCCGAACTCGTCACGGCCGACCGCCGGCAAGCGGCCACCGACGCGTGCCGGGTGAGGCTTGTGGGGTAGAGCGCAATCTCGGTTCGCTTACCTCACATGCAACTGTATCTTTACCACATCGGTAAATCGGTGTATTATTACCAGTAAGGTAAACCAGCGTTATATGGAGCCCGCGTGGAGATCTACTTCGCCACCAAGAAGCTTGCTGGCATGCTCTCCTTGGAGAAGGAGCGCGTCCGTGCGTTCGGTCCGGATGCTGCAAGGGCTTTGGCCTTGCGTCTGCAGCAGCTGAGCGCAGCGGCAGAGCTTGAGACACTGCGAACCCTCCCGGGTCGATGCCATGAGCTTAAGGGTGAGCGCACCTGGCAACTTGCTGTCGACGTAACCAAGGGGCTGCGGCTCATCTTCGAGCCGGCGCACGATCCTCCGCCGTCAAAGCCAGACGGCGGGCTTGACTGGACTTCGATTACGGCGGTCAGGATTCTGGAAGTGAGGGACTACCATGGCAACTGACATCAGATACTCGGCGCACCTCGACGTACCCGTTTCGGCGGGCGAAACCATCCGCGAACTCCTCGATGAGCGCGGCATCACGCAGATCGACTTCGCGGTCCGCCTCGGCAAGAGCGAGAAGTTCGTGAGCCAGCTCATCAACGGGAAAGCGTCTCTGACCCACGAGACCGCTATCGAACTTGAGCGCGTACTCGGCGTTCCCTCATCGTTCTGGAATGCGGCGGAGGCACAGTATCGCGACGTACTCGCCCGACGGTCGCAACAGCTGGAACTAGAAGCACAGTCCGAGTGGGCCGGATCGTTCCCGCGCAAAGAAATGGCGGCAAACGGCTGGATAGCGCGTGAGGCGGGACCCGGGGAGCTGCTTGGCTACTTTGGCGTGTCTTCGGTGGATGCATACACACAGTACTGGGGAGCACCACGACGCCTTGCCGCGCGCATGAGCACCGCGTACACCGCAAGCACGCCTGCGATTGCCGCATGGCTACGCGCCGGTGAGATTGCCGCCGAGAGCATTCAAACGGAACCGTACAGTGAGGCGGAGCTCCGACACGCGGTTCAAAGCCTGCGCCCTGCTACCCGTGAGCCAGTCGGGCAGTGGCAGCAGCTCATGCGCGAGCGATGTGCTGCAGCGGGGGTCGCCGTCGTGTTCGTACCGGATCTGCCAAAGACTCGCTGCCACGCCGCAAGCTGGTGGGCGTCGCGCAGCCGGGCAGTGATCATACTCGGCCTGCGGTACAAGACTGACGATCAGGTCTGGTTCAGCTTTTTCCATGAGGTCGGCCACCTACTGCTCGACGACCGGCGACACGCAAGCCTGTGTGACCTGGATCGCGATCCAGCATCTGAGGCGCGCGCGGATGCGTTCGCCGCCGATACGCTCATTCCGCCGGACGCATACACAGCGTTCCGGGCGAGCGGTCGACCCACGAAGGCGTCTGTGACCACATTCGCCGAGTCTCTCGGCATCGCGCCTGGCATTGTCGTCGGCAGGCTACAGAAGGACGGCCTCGTGCCCTACAAACAAATGAACGACCTCAAAGTGCAACTCGACTGGACGAAGTAGCCCCCACACGCAAGAAGGGACGCCCGTAGGCGCCCCTTCGACACTCGCATATCTCCCGCTCGTTACCCCTGCACGCGGCCAAACGCTGCCATGCCCGGGTACGTGGCGCTCTCAAAGAGCTCCTCTTCGATCCTGATGAGCTGATTGTACTTGGCCACGCGGTCGGAGCG
>DDWM01000020.1:4549-18369 GCA_002345925.1 Actinobacteria bacterium UBA2286
GTCCTCGGTCTCGCCGGAGCGGTGGCTGATGACCGCGGTGTATCCCGCGCGGTGCGCCATATCGATCGCGTCGAGCGTCTCGGTGAGCGTCCCGATCTGGTTGAGCTTGATGAGGATGCTGTTGGCCGTCCCGGTCGCGATGCCGCGCGACAGGCGCTCGGTGTTCGTGACGAACAGGTCGTCGCCAACAAGCTGGATCTTGGTGCCGAGGCGATCCGTCATGAGCTTCCAGCCGTCCCAGTCATCTTCAGACATGCCGTCTTCGATGCTGATGATCGGGTACTTGCTCACGAGGTCCTCGTAGTACGCCACCATCTCGGCGCTTGAGAGCTCGCGGCCCTCGCCGGCCAGCACGTAGACGCCGCGCTCGGCGTCGTAGAACTCGGTCGATGCCGGGTCAAGTGCGATGCGCACCTGCTCGCCGGGGGTGTAACCGGCCTCTTCGATGGCTGCGACGATGACCTTGAGCGCGTCTTCGTTGCTGTCCAGGTTCGGCGCAAAGCCGCCCTCGTCGCCCACGGCCGTTGCCAGCCCACGGCTCTTCAGCACGCCCTTGAGCGTGTGGTAGATCTCGGCACACATGCGCAGGCCCTCGGCAAAGCTGCCCGCGCCCACCGGCATGATCATGAACTCCTGCAGGTCAACGTTGTTATCCGCGTGCACGCCGCCGTTCATGATGTTCATCATCGGCACCGGAAGCACGTGCGCGTTCGCCCCGCCGATGTAGCTGTAAAGCGTCAGCTCGCAGCTCTCGGCAGCGGCCTTTGCCACGGCGAGCGATACGCCGAGGATCGCGTTCGCGCCCAGGTTAGCCTTGTTCGGCGTGCCGTCGAGCGCGATGAGGTAGCTGTCGATGCCGCGCTGATCGCTCGCGTCCATACCCACGATCTCAGGCCCGATGATGTCGTTCACGTTGTTCACGGCAGTGAGAACACCTTTGCCGAGATATCTCGCGCTGTCGGTGTCACGGAGCTCGACGGCTTCAAACGCGCCGGTCGAGGCGCCGCTCGGCACCGCTGCGCGGCCCCAGCTGCCGTCGTCGAGAACAACTTCGACCTCAACGGTCGGGTTGCCGCGCGAGTCCAGGATCTCTCGTGCCAATACGTCGGTGATGTAGCTCATTCCCGCTCCTTCCGCTTCGCCTCGAGCCAGAACTGCTCAAGTGCGTCGATGTCCATTTCGCGTATGTCGAGGCCATCGCGCTCGGCCTGTGACTCCATGTCTTCAAAGCGCCGCATGAACTTGAGGCATGTCCCGCGCAGCGCGTCTTCGCTGTCGATCCCCAGGTGCCGGGCCACGTTCACCACAGAGAAGAGCACGTCGCCCACCTCGTCGGCGGCCTCGGGGCTCCCCGGCTCGCACTCCTTGAGCTCGGCGATCTCCTCGGCGACTTTGTCCCAGACGCCGTCGATGTTCTCCCACTCAAAGCCCGCGCCAGCCGCGCGTCGCGAGATCTTCTGCGCATACATCAGCGCAGGCAGCGTTGGCGTGATGCCCGCCAGCACGCCGGGGGTCTCGCCCTCAGGTGCCGCCTCGGCCTTCTCGCCGCGCTTGATCTCGTCCCAGTTGCGCAGGACTTCCTCGGAGGTGTCGGCACGCACGCTTCCGAAGATATGCGGGTGACGGCGACGGATCTTCGCGATGATGCCCGCGATCACATCGTCGATGCTGAACGCTTCTTCCTCGGCGCCGATCTGCGAGTGCAGCACTACTTGCAGCAGCACATCGCCAAGCTCGTCGGCCAGCTCGCGCAAGTCGCCCTGCTCGATCGCATGAACGGCTTCGTACGCCTCTTCCACCATGTGCTTGCCGAGGGTCTCATGCGTCTGCTCGCGGTCCCACGGGCAGCCATTCGGGCCGCGCAGCACCGCGATGATGCGCACGAGCTCGTCAAAGCCGCCCGGCGTTGGGATGCGCGACGGTGCAACGAAGACCGCCGTGTCCCGGCAGGCGCTGGCAACATCCTCAAGCTCGCCGAGGGTGTGCATCCGCAAGTCGAAGCCGCCGCTCTCCAGGCAGCCGGTGGTGACCACGGTGTGTTCACGCGAATAGTACTCGCGCAGTTTGCGGGCGACCGAGCGCGCCACGAGCACGTTGCTGATACCGGTGACGACCAGGTGCGTGTCGCGCGAGAAGCTCGCGCCAGGCAGGCTCTTCGCGTCGATGATGTCGACGTCAGCTGTGAGGTCCAGATCGAGTGCAAGCACGAGGACTTGTAGCGGCGATGACGCCGGGTACATGTCAACGCCGTCGGCCGCACGCGCCAGCAGTCCGGAGACCACGCCCGGGCGCAGGAACGGGTACCCCACGGTCGCCAGGACAACGTTGCCCTTCTCGGCCAGGCCGAGGACTGCCTCGACGATCATCGCAGGCGAGGCGTCAGCCGGAAGGCCAACGTCGGCGTACGTGCTAACGGATGCGCCAAGACGGCGCACCGCCTCAGCGGCCGCGCCGTCCTCAGTCGCGACGATTATGGTATCGGCTCCGGAAAGACGTGAGGTGGCGCGCTCATCGAGCGCGCCCCCCGCGTCATGTTCCAGGCCAACGATTGCTATCGAACCCACGGCGCCCCCCGCGTGTTCCGCTCGCCTATTAGTCTTAGTTACCGCTCATGTCATCAAGGTTCACTGCCGCGAGGTCCTTATCGAGGATCTCGATCTTGGCGGCGTCTTTGAGCTGCTTCAGGTACTCCGTGAACGTTGCGCCACGGGACTCCTGCTCAAGCGAGCTCTTGATGGTGTCGGTTGCGTCCTCGAGCGACTGCACGCCTGCCGCCTTCTCATCAACCTTGAGGATGATGTGGTAGCCGAAGTCGGTCTTCACGAGACCGCTCAGGCCGCCCTTCTTGAGCTTGTCAGCCGCAGCCTTGAACTCGGGCACGTAAGAATCCGTCGTCGACCAGCCGAGGTCGCCGCCGGTGTCCTTGGAACCCGGATCTTCGGAGTACTCCTTTGCCAGGTCTGCGAAGTCGGCGCCACCCTTGAGCTCGGCGAGTACCTTCTCGGCAGTGGCCTTGGCCTTGGCGGCCTCGTCAGCCGTGGCCGTCGCGGACACCGAGATGAGGATGTGCGAGAGCTGCGACTGGGCCGCGGTCTCGAACTGAGCCTTGTTCTCGTCGTAGTAAGCCTTGATATCGTCATCTGAAAGCTCGGGCGCCGGTGCTACTTTGTCGTAGAGCGCCTGGTACGTCAGCTGGTCCTTGATGCTGCCGGTGAGCTGGTCGATCGTCATGCCGGAGGACTCAAGCGTAGCGTTGAACGTGTCCTCGTCCGGGAAGCCGGCCTTGATCTGCTCCAGCTGTGCCGTGACTTCCTTGTCGTCGACCTTGAGGCCGAGCTTGGCGGCATCCTGGCGGACGAACTCGTTCTCGATCATGCTATCGAGCACCTGGCGACGGAAGCTCAAGAGCTCAGGGCTACCGGCGGTGGCCGAGGCAACCGTCGAATCCTGCAGCTGAGCCGCAGCTGCCAGCGCCTCAAACTCCTCGCTGCTGATACCGGTCCCGTTGACAGTCGCAACGTTCTTGGAACCGCAGCCTGCAAGTGAGGCTATGAGGGCGACGGACAACACTGCCGCCGCGATGCGGGTCATCTTCTTCACGCGTTTCCTCCTTATGCGTGACAGCTGCGCTTCGGCAGCAAATCACTCGATCGGAACCTGCTCAAGCGACGCCTAAACGCCGGTTGGTTCACGGACTGCCGAGAGTATAGCACCGAGCGCGCGTAGAGCCGCATTCGTCGCAGACTCTTCATAACTTTGGGCAAAAAGCACAGCTTTCCCACGCGACTCGAAGATCGCGCCGTGCACCGCGACCCGCCCGCGCTCCGCGTCCGTGAACTCGACCGGCTGCACGCGAACGCGCTTGCGGACGAGCGAGACCGCTGTTGCGCCGACCTCTCCGGCGAGCGAGCGGATGCGCGCAACCGCGACAAGCTCGCGTGCGGCAAGCGGCGGTGCACCGTGCTTCTCGGCCATCTCGGTGGCAGCGGATTCAACGGCCTCGGGCGTGAGTGCACCGGCGAGGCGACGGTAGACGCGCACGCGCTCGTCCACGTCGGCGATGTACTCCTCGGGAATGAACGCGCTCACCGGCAGGTCGACCTTGATCTCCGGGAACGCGACGATCGGCTCGCCGCGCGTCTCGGCCACAGCTTCGCGCAGCATCTGCGCGTACAGGTCGAAACCGACGGCGTTGACGTTGCCGCTCTGCTCGGCACCGAGGAGGCTGCCGGCGCCGCGGATCTCAAGGTCGCGCATGGCGATCTTGATGCCGCTGCCAAGCTCCGCGTTGTCCTGCACGGCGGCGAGGCGCTCGTACGCCTGGTCGGTGAGGCTCACGGTGCTGGGGAACAAGAAGTACGCGAACGCGCGAGCGTGCGAGCGGCCCACGCGGCCCTTGAGTTGATACAGCTGCGCCAGGCCGAGGCGCTGCGAGTCTTCGATGATGAGCGTGTTCGAGTGCGGGTTGTCGATGCCGCTCTCGACGATGGTTGTGGCTACGAGCACGTCGATCGTGCCGGCCGAGAAGCTCTCCATAACGCGCTCGAGCTGAGTCTCGGACATCTGACCGTGACCCACGCCGATGCGTGCCTCGGGCACGGCTCTGCGCACGCGATCGACGGCGTCGTCGATCGACTTCACGCGGTTGGAGATGTAATAGACCTGGCCGCCGCGCTCAAGCTCACGCCTGATGGCGCCGCTCACAACATCGGCGTCGTACTCGCCCACGTGCACCTTCACCGGGAAGCGGTTTGGCGGCGGCGTGTCGATCACGCTGAAGTCACGGACGCCGGAAAGCGACATCTGCAGCGTGCGCGGAATCGGCGTCGCCGTAAGCGTGAGGACGTCCACTTGCTCGCGCAGGTGCTTGATATGTTCCTTGTGCTCCACACCAAAGCGCTGCTCTTCGTCGATCACAACGAGTCCCAGGCTCTTCGGTGTAACGTCTGCCGAGAGAAGCCGGTGCGTGCCGATGAGGATATCGACCGTGCCGTTGGTGAAGCCCTCGATGGCGACCGCCTGCTGTTGCTTGCTGCGGAATCGCGAGAGCACCTCGACTCTTACCGGGTAAGCGGCGAACCGCTCGGAGAACGTCGTGAAATGCTGCTGCGCCAGAATCGTGGTCGGGCACAAGATCATGACCTGCTTCGCGTCCTGCGTGGCCTTGAACGCCGCGCGCAGAGCGACCTCGGTCTTGCCGTATCCAACGTCTCCACAGACCAGGCGGTCCATCGGCGAATCCGACTCCATGTCGGCCTTCACGTCCGCGATCGCCACCAGCTGATCCGGCGTCTCCACGTACGGGAACGACGCCTCCATCTCAAGCTGCCATGGCGAATCCACCGAGAACGGGAATCCAGTAACGGCCGCGCGACGCGAATACAGGTCGACGAGGTCAAACGCGAGCTTCTTGGCGGCCTTGCGCGCCTTGCCGGTCGCACGAGCCCAGTCGGCGGTATCAAGCCGGGTGACACGCGGCGAACCACCGTCGGGGCCCACATACTTGGTGACGCGGTCCAGCTGCTCGACCGGAACGTACAACTTGTCGCCCTTGGCGTACTCAAGCTGCAGGTAGTCCCGCTCGGCACCAAGCACCTCTCGGCGGACAACGTCTTTGAACAGCGCGATACCGTGCGTGGCGTGAACGACGTAATCGCCGGGGCTATATGAGAACGTGAGTCGCGTGGGATCATCTGCCGAGCGGGAACCGCGACCCCTCGTCGCGCGCGGGTAGACGTCATCTACGCTCACGACCGCCAGGTGCGCACCCGCGAGCACGAAACCGGATGGCACCTCGGCCTCGATGACGATGACGGCTCCACGCGGGACCGCCGTGCCCGGCTCGGCCGCCAGATCGACCACCGAGAGCCCGGCTTGCGTGAGCGCGTCGCGAACACGCCTGCGGGAGCGGTGGTCGCGCGCGGCGACCATGACGGTGTAGCCGCTTGAGAGAAGCGCGCGCACTCCGCCGGAGAACGCTTCTTCGCCGCCGGCAACGTCCGGACGGCGCGATGTTATCTCGGCATCGACTGCACCACCTGCACGCAGCATGGATAGGAGCGTCAGGCGCTGGCGCGAGCCAAGATCAAGCGCAGCCGGGCCGAGGAAGAGGCCGGACGCATCGATCGCGGCCTCCTTCGCCTTGGCGAGGACCTCGTCGTGATAGCGCGCGGCGTCGTCGAAGAGCGAACGCGGCTCGGCAACCACGATGAGCGCCGACGGCGGCACGTAGTCGAGCACGGCGCCTGCAGACTTGTAGATGTGCGGCAAGAATCGCTCGACGCCGTTGAAGTAGATGCCCTCATCAACGCGATCCAGGTCGTATGTGAGCGCGTCGTCTTCCTTAGCCTTCTTGTCGAGCGCCCGGCGGATACCCTGAGCGGCGCGTGTGCCGAGCATGATGTCGCGGCACGGGAAGACCTCGATCGTTTCCGTATCACCGATGGTCTGGCCGGTGGTTGGTACGTATCGCTTGAGCGACTCGATCTCGTCGCCAAAGAGCTCCGAGCGAACAGGGAAGCTTGAATCCGAAGCGAACACGTCGAGCGTACCGCCGCGTACCGCGAACTGGCCGCGATCGGTCGCCTTGTCGACTCGCTCATATCCCATGCGGGCGAGCTGATCGGTCGCCTCCGTGAGGTCGAGCGAACCGCCAACGGTGAGCACGAGCGGCTCGAAGACATGCGAGCCCTGCGGAGGTAGCACGCGCATGAGCGCACGTGCACTCGCGACCACCACGACCGGGCGGCCGCGATCGAGCGAGTAGAGCGCGCGGGCGCGGGCGCCGACGATCTCAAGGTTCGGGGCCGTTGTGTCCCACGGCATATCTTCACGCAACGGGAGCCGGATCACGCGCTCGCGGGGCAGGTATGCGCGCAGGAGCCGAGCGTAGCGCTCGGCAGCTTCTTCACCGGCAACGACAACGAGTGCCGGGCTTTCCCGGCCGTCGAGCATGGCGGCGATGACAGGCGGACGAACCAGCGCATTCGCTGCAACGGTGGCATCCCGGCCATCGGTGAGGAGTGCACGAACACGGGCCAGCGCGGGCTCACGCTCGAGCGCGGGAAGGATCTGTGAGAGCAATGACAAGAGTAACCTCCGGTGTTGCGAACAGCACGAAAGCCCGCAACCGGAGACCGGTGCGGGGTCGCACAAGTCTACGACCCCGCACCCGCATGGTCAACGTGACGGTCTAGCTCTCGGAAAGCGTGTACTTGCGAATGAGCATCGGAGCCTTCGCCGCGGCCTCCGGGTCTGGCGCGTCGGGTGCAAGGTCAGCTGAGACTACGAACGAATCCTCGCGATACCCGACCCCCATCTGCATGCGCCAGCTCACATCGTCCTCGCCATCGATCACGGTGAACGTCTTGTTGGTCGCGGGGTCGTAGCCGCCGATGATGTTGAGGTTCCTCTTCATGTTGATGCCCCGGGAAACTATATGGATGCCGCCGAAGAAGAGGTACTTCCCCACGTGCATCGGATTCTGCGTTCCCTTACGGACGAAGTGCGTGACACCGTCCTCGCCGCGATAGTGAAGATCCGGGTAGCTGATCGTGTCATGCGTGTAAGCCGTCCATGCGATCGAGCCGTCGTGGACCTGCGGGAAGTGCGTGACCATGTCTTCATTCATGAGGTCGAGCGCCCACGTGTCCTGGCTCGTTGCAGGATCGATCACGCGAATAGTGGTCCTGTACGACTTGGTTCCCTCCTCTGCAACGATCACTTTGCCGTCACCCACACTCATGGTCGCGAAGTGCTGCCCCGTCTCACGTATCGTTCTCACATTGCCCGTATTGAGATCGCGAGCTTTCACGATCGCGCCATGCACCGTCCCCTCCTGCCGGGGATTTGGCGTGCTGTTCGTCATCCAGTACAGAACATCTCCGTCGAACCTGAAGAGTGGCCGTGAGTGCATCGAGACCTCGGACTCATCAACCAGCACCGGCTTGCCACATGTGAGCGTCTCGGCGTCGAGCTTGGCGACGTAAAGCTTCCACTGGACTTCATATCGGGCCTCCTGCTCGTTGCCCTTGAGTTCCTCCCATGCGACCCACTCATCTGAGCTCCAGGCATCCAGGATGTCGAATCCGTCTTTGAAGCCGACGCCCTCAGAGACGATCTCCCGTGACTTCCCGGTCCTGAAATCGAGCACGCGCAGCCGCGTGGGATCTCCCTGTACCTGCGGCGAGTAGGAAATCGTGGCGAGCCGCTCGCCGTACCCATCGAGTGACCCCCAGCCGGGCACCTTGTACTCGCGATAGGTCAGCACCGGAGCGGTTCCCTCAGTCGAGTCGATCACATTCGCATAAACAACTTCGGTTGACTCCAACGAAGCCGTCTGTGGCTCACCGACACCGTCACGCGCGCCCGCTTGTGAACACCCCCCGGCAAACATCAACGCACCCAACGCGACCGCGACCAAAATGCCTCTACAGCGCTCCATCACGTCCCCCCTCTGGTATGGAACCGGCTGCGAGCCCGTGAGGCCCGCAGCCGGCAAAGACCTAGTACACAACCGCCTTACGGAAGTGCGCCATGACTGCGGCAGATATCTGCTTGGCGGGATACGTCATGTGCCCACCGGTCGCGCCGCCGCCGGCTATCCAATCTCGCTCGTCGTAGGGATCGTTCAAACGGATCATCATGGATCTCCAGTCGAACGCCTCAACTGGAACGATGTGTCCGTCGTGATTGAAGACATAGCGGTCCATCAAGTCACCGGTAATCTTCATGTCCGTCGCCATCGGGTGAAGGCGCGTCCCCAGGCCGTATGCCACCCGGTAGTTGAAATCAGACGTCGACGTACATGGCCCGTAGTACACGTAGTTCTGGGCCGCGAACTTGTTGATGGCGTTATCCACCAGCGAGAAGTCGGTCGCCTTCGCAGTGTCAGTGCCGAGGTACTTCGCGATCTCTGCCTGCGTCGCCGGTGTGCCCCAGTAGTCATCGATGCTCTGAACGGTCGCCGGTCCGCAGTAGAAGTTCTTCTCCTGCATGTGAGTAGGCGTGTAGAAGTACTTGTACGGCGCGTCGATAGCCGTTGTCTGTATGCCGCCACTGGAGCGCAGGTTGCCGAACATCCACTCTCGGAACTCGGCTTCAACCTGCACATCGAGCGCCGTCGTGACGTTCTTGGTCGGCCTCGGGTCGTCTCCTGTGCCAGCGGCCAGGGCCGCAGCAGGCTGTGCCAGCAGCACGATCGTGATCGCGGCAGAAGCGATAGCTTTGGTGAATCTCATGGTTCCCCCTCGTACTCGGTCAGGTATGTCCGAGGTGTTGCCGACGGGGGGTGCCCGGCCACCCGAGGGCCCGTCGAGGTCCCTCATCACCTGGCTCGCCCCCCAGCGAGCCAGATCCAACCCGAGTATGCCTCGGCGTACTTAACCGGCACTTACCGGGAACTTAGCCGTCACGAACCCGTCATGGCGCCGTTAGCATTCGGGTACCATCAACTCAGTCGCCGGCAACGAGGGAGCCCCGTGAATCGCAAAGCGCAAGCCGCCAAGGTCATGAAGCGCCTGGGAGAGCTCTACCCCAAGGCACACGTCGCCCTTGATTACGAGAACCCGTTTCAGCTGCTGATCGCGGTGATTCTCTCGGCACAGACCACGGACGTTGGCGTGAACAAGGCCACGCCGGCTCTCTTTGAGCGATTCCCCACGCCTGAAGCGCTTGCCTCGGCGGATGTGCTGGAAGTCGAGGAGATCGTGCGGCCGACCGGCTTCTACCACAACAAGACCAAGCTCATCATGGGCTCCGCGCGCATGCTGGTAGCCGAGTTTGACGGCCGAGTTCCGGACACGATGGAGGACCTGCTGCGCCTGCCCGGAGTGGCGCGCAAGACCGCGAACATCGTCATCTCCAACGCGTACGGCAAGGTCGAAGGCATCGCCGTCGACACGCACGTCTTCCGCCTGGCGCACCGCTTCGGGCTTTCTGCCGAGAAGACCCCGGACAAGGTGGAGCGCGACCTCATGGAAGCCATTCCTCGCGATGAGTGGTTCGCAGTGAACTACCGCTTCATCGACCACGGACGCGCGGTTTGCACCGCTAAGCGACCAGCCTGTGGCGCGTGTACGCTCAACGACATCTGTCCCTCGGCGTTCAAGACACCGGGTTGGCGCGAGTCGCTCTAGCCCCAGATGCCGGCGATCAGCGCGGCGATGAACACTCCGGGCAGCATGTTGCCGTAAGGAAGTCGCTTGATGTCGGTAAGGTCGAGGCCGATCGCGAGGATAAGCGCGCCGCCAACCGCCTGCAGCGCATGGATGACCGGCGGGGTCATGAACGGCTGCACTGTGGTTGCGGCGAGCGCTATGCCTCCCTGGATGACCAGGACGGGAAGCACGGAGAGTCCCACACCGGCGCCAAACGTCGTTGCCAGCGCGATGGCGGCCACGCCGTCGAGTAGCGACTTCAGATACAGAAGCGACGGATCGCCCAGACCGCTTTCGATCGAACCCAGAATCGTCATGGCACCCACGCAGAAGAGCAAGCTCGCAGTCACGAAGCCCTCCACGATGGTGTGGCCCTTCGCGTCGGGCTGATCGGCAGGACCGGGCGCGAACATCTTGATCTTATACGTCTTCTCCTGCAGGAAGTGGCCGAGGCGCTCAAGTCCGCGCTCGATACCGACAAGCTCGCCGAGAATGCCACCGACCACAAGTGACCCGACGAGCACCAACGGCGCGAACTCGCCAAGCTTGGAATCGCCGAGAGTGGAAAGACCGCCTAGGCTCATCGAAATACCGATGACCAGCACGGCGAGCCCGATGCCCTTGAACGCGATCTCGCGAAGCTTCTCACTGATCAGGCCTCCGAAGATAAGCCCCACAGCAGTGCCTGCGATGATTGCCGCGACGTTCACCAGAACTCCGAGCATGTCACTCCCCGTCCAGCCAGAGCCGCTTGAGCTCCTCGGTTATCTTGTTCGCGCCCTTTGGCAGGCCTTCGGTCGATGCCGGGTATCGCACACCCCGACGCTTCGGGCGAGCCGCCTCAAAGAGCGCCTCACACCCTAGCACACGCGCTCGCTCGTTCGCGGCTCTCACTCGCGCTGCCAGCCCACGATCGTCAGTCACGACCGTCACCCCATCTACGCCGGTCGCAAGTCGCACGATAACGTCGTCAGCGATTTCCTCGGCGGAGAAACGGACATCGAGAGCACCGGACGTGGGGGGTGTGGCATCAGTGCGGCCGTCGAAGATGACCGTTATCCTGCCGGCTCCAAGCAGCTGAGCACCGCGTGCCGCAAGCCTGCGTACGAGCGCGTCGCGCTGCTCTTCGGTGGAGAGCCCGCGCGTTGCCGGATCGCGCATGGTCACGTTATGTCCGTCGATCAGATAGCGCACGTGGGCGCCGCCGTCCCGCTAGTGTTGGGTGTGCTCCACGCGGTCCTTCACGCTCATCAACCACGCGGCGAGTTCTCCGTTGCCACCGTCAAGCAAGCCGAAGTACTGCACAGCGCAGCCCTCGGTTGGAGCGCCTGAAATATCCAGATGCTCAATCACGCGCCAGTAAGGGCATGAGCCGGTATCACAGGGACTCTGGACCCCGTTCGCCTCTCGCAGCTTGCATTCGCTCATCCGGCTCGCCTCCTTCGGTGGTGATAAGAATCGTAGCAGAGGTAGATACTTCAAGAACCTACCAAAGGAGCATATGTTGATTGAGTCCAGTATCCCCGCAGTTGGCGACGCGGCGCCAGTTATTGCAGCACCCGCGACGGGCGGCGGTCAGTTCGACCTCTCGGCCCAGCTCGGCAAGTGGGTGGTGGTGTACTTCTACCCGCGCGCCAACACCCCCGGTTGAACGCACGAAGCGAAGGACTTTCAGTCGCACGCAAGCGAACTGGAAGCCCTAAACGCCCTCGTAGTGGGCGTCAGTGCAGACAAACCGGAGATCCAACAGCGGTTCATCGACAAGTTCGAGCTCACGTTCCCGATGATCTCGGACACCGATAAGTCGATCATCGTTGAGTACGGTGCTCGCGAGGTTCTAGGAGTGACCGCCAAGCGGAGCACGTTCCTCATCGACCCGCGCGGAATGATCGCCCGCGTATGGACGAAGGTCAAGATCAAGGGCCATGCCGAGGAAGTCGTGGACGCGATTCGCGAGCTTTCGGCGGCATCGGGAGGCGCGGACTAGGCGCCTGTGCCTGCGATGCCCTCGCGCCCGAAGAACGCCGGGTGCGTCGCCGGGGTGCCGTAAGGCACGAATGCGACCCTGTCGCCGGGGTGGACGATCGCGCCCGGTCCGACGAGTCCGCCGTTCAGGAAGAGGCTCTCCACAAGCTCGGCCGGCGCGCCCAGAGACGTCGCAAGGTCGAGCGCGCGAACGCCTTCTTTCGGAACTTCAACGACCGCGCGCGTGGGCAGGCCGCGTTCGCGGCACGCCCCGTGCAACAGGCCGAGCATCTTGACCGAAGCCGGTTCGTACGTGTGTGCGTTCATGACAGGTGCCCCTTCTTCAGGCTGACTCCGCACATGGAGCAAGAAACGTGCAAACAGCTCCGGGCCTGTGCCCCGGACGCAAAGAAGCCCCGCGGGCCGAACCCGGCACTCTCACCGCGTCCGACCAGCAGGGCCCCAGGTCTTGCCTGTCAGCCTCGCGGCTGCTGTTGCGTGATGCAGTGGACGTTTCCGCCGCCGAGAACGATCTCTCGTCCCGGGAACGTCACGACGTCTCGATCGGGGAAGAGCCGCTGCAGGACCGCGACTGCCTCGGCATCATGTGCGTCGCCGAATACCGGCAGTACGACCGCGCCGTTACAGATGTAGAAGTTGACGTACGAGGCCGGCACCTCGTCGCCCTCCTCGCGGGGCAGGGTGCCCTCAACGTCATCTACACCTGATGTCTCCTCGGCGGTGTACGTCATGGTGTTCGGCATCGGCATCGTGTGCACCTCAAGCGACCGACCCTTTGCATCGGTCGCGCCTCTGAGGATCTCAAGGTTCTCGGCAAGGATCTCGTAACGCCAGTCGCTCTCGTCGTCCGTCCATCCCGCCAGCACCACGCCGGGGCGCACGTAGCACGCCACATCGTCGACGTGCCCGTTGGTCTCCTCCGGGTCGATGCCGCGCTTGAGCCATATGACCTTGGATATGCCGAGGTACTCGGCCAGGTAGGCCTCTATCTCCTCGCGTGTGAGGTCGGGATTGCGCCCCGGCGAGAGCAGGCACTCCTTGGTAGTGATGACGGTGCCTTCGCCGTCCACATGGAACGATCCGCCTTCGAGCACGAACGGTGCGCGGTACCTGTCGATGCCTTCGATCTCGGCGATCTTCCTCGGCACCAGCTCATCTTTGTCCCACGGGGCGTACAGCCCGTCGTAAAGACCGCCCCAGGCGTTGAAGTGCCAGTGCACGAGGCGAACATCGCCCGCGCCATTCACAACGAAGCTGGGACCGATGTCGCGCATCCAAGAGTCGTTGCTGCCCATCTCGACCACGCGTACCGAGTCCGGCAGCATCGCCCGCGCATTCTCGAACTGGTCGGGGTTGACCCCCATCGTTACAGTCTCGAAGCGTGCGATGGCACTCGCGACTTCCACCCACGCGCGCTGCGCAGGCTTGGCGCCGTTGCGCCAGTTGTCCGGGCGCTGAGGCCAAAGCATCCAGGTGCCAGCGTGCGGCTCCCATTCAGCAGGCATCCGGAACCCGTCTGCCTGAGGCGTGCTATCTATCGTTGCCATTGAGTGCTCCTTACTGCGTCGCCGCGAGCGCTATGCGGCAGACTTCAGCGTCTTTGCTTTCTTTGCATGCGCGTACAGCCAGAAACCAACAGCCACCGAGATCACGGTACCGCCGCCGGTGATGGCATAG
>DDWM01000027.1 GCA_002345925.1 Actinobacteria bacterium UBA2286
TGGACGCCACCTGCATGCAGCTCGTGCTGCATCCTGAGTGGTGGGACGTGCTCGTTCTCCCGAACCTCTACGGCGACATCGTCAGCGATCTCTCGGCGGGTCTCATCGGCGGGCTCGGTATCGCTATGGGCGCGAACATCGGTGCCGATTACGCGGTCTTCGAGCCGGTTCACGGCTCGGCTCCCAAGTACGCCGGCAAGGACATGGCCAACCCGACTGCCGAGATACTCTCGGCTATGTTGATGCTCAAGCACCTCGGCGAGGTTGAGGCGTCGGATCGCGTGCTCGCGGCGGTCCGCACCGTCATCGGCAAGGGCGAGAAGGTTACATACGACATCCGTCGCTCGGTCACCGGCAGCACGGCTGGCGCCGTTGGCACGCAGGCGTACGCCGACGCGCTCATCGCGGCGCTCTAACACACGACGGGAGCCGAGATGGGGGAGCGTCCTCCAAAGACGACGAGTGCTGCCGAGTGGGCTCAGATCGAGCGCAGGCGGAAGCTGGTCGTCTTGGCAGGCGTGGGGCTGACGGTGATCGCCATCGCCATCGGCGCGTGGCTGCTTCTCGGTCGCGCGCCCAAGCCCGGTGGTTCTGCTCGCTATGTGCCCATCCCCGGATCGGGCACCACCACGTCCGCGATCTCACCGGATGCGACCGCCAGCGCGGGCGCATCCGGTGCTCCGGATGCCACTGAAGTCGCACCCGCGGCGCCTGTTGGCGGGGGTACGCCGACGGTGAGCGGTGAGTGTCGCGTGGCCTATCGGCGCGATGGCAAGGTGCGCGTTGCGAAGCCTGACGGGACCGGAGAGACCACGCTTGCCTCATCGGCATCCGGCGTCTTCTCACTGTCACCGGACGGACGAACGCTCGCATTCGTGGATGCAACAAGGCGCGTGCTCACGCTTGTAGACGTCGCGTCCGGAAAGCATGCCGAGGTCGGCCCGGCCGCACTTGAGAATCCTGAATGGCCGCTTGGCTCGGAGTGGTGCGTGTACGAAGGCGCCGGGTCGCAGGCCGGTGTGCGTCGTGTGTCGCGTGACGGCAGCGGTGCGAAGGCTCTCTTCGCGGGTACCGCGCCGGCGGTATCAGGCGATGGTGCGGTCGTCGCTGGCATCCGGATCGCGAGCAATGGCTCCTCGGTCATTGTGGTCCTGCGTTCCGGCAAGACAGCGGTCATTCCTGCCACGGGCTACATCGTGGATATCGCGCTCGGCACCTCGAGAATCTACTACGCGGTTGCTGCCGACGACCTGGCGCAGCCCGAGATTCGCTCGATGGATATTGAGGGCGGCGGCATGATCGTCCTTCGCAGCGGCACGCAGGCTGGCGCCCGCGCCTCGTTTCAGGACCTCTGCGCCAGCGTCGATGGGAAGAGGCTTGCGTATGCCGAGGCAGGCGACGACGGCTACTCGCGCATCTTCGCGGTGGACACGGCGGGTGGCAGTGCACCCGTCTCACTCTCTGTCAGGCGCGACAACTACCCGTTGTGTTGGGGTTGCGATGGCAGACTCCTCTTCATCGAGGGCAACGCGTGGCAGGGTGAATCCACGAAGCTCATGGCAGTTCAGCCCGACGGGACCGGTCGCACCACTGTGCTCGAGGGCGCGAGCCGCTAGTACTCCCGACCGCGCATGACTTCTGCAACGACCTCGCGTGTCCGCCTGAGCAGATGCTCCTCGGCGCCTTCGCGCAGTACGGGTCCGGCGCCCTCGGTAAGGCTAGCGGGCATTTCTCGGCCGAGGAGCGATGCCGCCAGCAGGGTCCAGGCTCTTGGCACCATCTCTTGCCAGTCGTAGCCGCCGCCACCGAGTGCGACAAGGCGTCCCTCACAAAGCCGGTGCGAGAGCGCCGAGATGCGCTCCACCAGCATTCTGTAGCCGCCGAGCGTAAGCCCGAGCGAAGTCAGGGGGTCGCTGTGAAGCGCATCGGCGCCATTCTGACTCACGATTAGATCGGGCCGGAAGCGCGAGACCAGGGGAGCGACTGCGGCGTCGAAGGCGAAGTCGTAACACGCGTCAGTCGCGTACTGCGGTAGCGGTATGTTCGCAGCTGAGTCCTTCGCCAAAGGACCGCCGCGCTCGTCGGGGAAGCCGGTTCCCGGGAATAGGTACCGCCCGGACTCGTGCAGCGAGACCGTGAGCACGCGCGGTTCGTTCCAGAACGTCTCTTGCACGCCGTCTCCGTGGTGCGCGTCGATGTCGATGTAGGCGATACGCATCCGGGGCTCGCGCTCAAGCGCCCAGGCGATTGCAGCGGCCGGATCGTTGTAGACGCAGAACCCCGCGGCGCGATCGCGATGCGCATGGTGGAGTCCGCCCGCGATCGCGAGAGATCGCGTGTCACCCCCTTCAAGCACGGCGCGCATCGCCTCGATCGACCCTCCGGCGACAAGCGCTGCAGCAGTGTGCATTCCAGCGAAGACCGGGGTGTCGCCTGCGCCGATGCCATGTGAGAGATCATCAGGCGCACCCAATGCCGAGGCACGGATCACGGCGTCGATATAGGCCGCGTCGTGTACACGTTCAAGGTCCTCTCGGCCGGCGGGGTGAGGCTCGATGACATTCAGGCCAGCCGCGCCGAGCAGGTCGTGCGAGCGCATCATGGCGACGGCACCTTCAACGCGCTCAGGGCGCAGCGCGTGCTCGGTGCCGAGGTCGTAAGCGTTCAGATCATGGCTGTAAACGAGCGAAGACTGCATTTTCTCCCCCCGTCACC
Organism: Actinobacteria bacterium UBA2286; assembly: GCA_002345925.1. Lineage (GTDB taxonomy): Bacteria > Actinomycetota > Coriobacteriia > Anaerosomatales > Anaerosomataceae > UBA2286. Next base: position 2,716 of record DDWM01000027.1, read on the forward strand.
GTATTACCCCAGTCAGTGTTCGTTGGCACGCATAAGACCTGCTTGCAGGCCCTCTTTGCACCTTAGCGTCGTTGACTTGATGCTCAAGTTCGCTAATAATTAGCGATACTTCGTGTCTGCGGCGTTCGCCGCGCAGGGGCAAGACACAAAGTCGATCCGAAGCGATGAACCGTCGTCTTATTCTGGGCACCTTGGCGACGGGGAGCTAGTGGTGCAACCGGCGGTAGTTTGGCCGGTTTTCGTATTTGGGGAAGCGTTCACACTCTCCGGCCGAGCATCCAGTGGGGGCTTTGGCGTCGTCTACGACAGGGTGGGTGTGCTTCATGAATAAACGTATCCGGATCATTGTGCTGCTCGCGTGCAGTGTGGCGCTCCTCTTCGCGGTTCCTGCGCTCGGTGCTGATGTACCTGCGCCACCGTATGAGTCGAACGTCGCTTGTCTCGATTGTCATGACGTGGCAAGCAGTGTCGCCACGACGAGTCGGGTGGACTTCGACGTGCCGCCCGCTGTCAGCCTGGAGAAGTGCAGGGTATGTCACGCCGACCTGCCTGACTTGCTACCGTACGCGGGAACGTTTGAGGCGACGCACTATCACGGCGTCGACTGCCGGAACTGTCACAACGGCTCCGACGGATTCTACTTCGACGTACCGGACGGCCGCCCTCTCGCTCCCGCAGATCTGCTCGAAACGAACTACGGCTTCTTTGTGGGAACTCAGTCGCTGCTGACCTCGCCAGCCGACCTGCACAAGATCCACTCAGGTGAAGGTTGGGTAGAGCAGCTCTTCGGCGACGCTGTTACGGGCGCTGGCGAAGGAACATGGTTCATGAGCAGCAAGCTGGATGTGCCGTGCGCCTCGTGCCACGCTGCCGCTGCATGCGACGCCTGTCACGGAGCGCCGATTGAGCACGGAACGCACGGCTCGACCGAGTACCCCGCAGTCACCATCAAGCGAGCTGATGGCCTGGCAGTGCTCAACACGCCGTCAAGCTGCATCAACGATGCGTGTCATGCGCCCGCCAATGCCGGCACTTCTGAATTCACGCCAACGTGTAAGAGCTGTCATGGCGCCAACGTTCAGGTCCACGGCTACGACGGCATCGATCACTTTGCGACTGACGGCACAGAGGGTGGCATCGCATGTTCTTCATGCCATGCGCTCGACCTTAGTGCCGAGCATGTGGCAGCGGGTCTTGATGACTGCTCAGCATGCCATCCGACACCGCGAGATTCACTCGGCACGTGGGATCGCTCGTGTGTATCGGGCGGCTGTCACTCGGCCACGTCCGGAGCGTCGATGCATGCCGATCTCACGACCGCGCACAAGCTTCCCGCAGTGTCGGCGACCTGTGTGACCTGTCATCCTGCGACCGATATCGCGTCGCTTCATACTGCTGCCACCGACGGTCAGGTGAAGTCGTGTCTTGTCTGTCACACGGCGTCAGTTCTGACCGCTGATTGCACGACATGTCACTTCACCTTTGCTGAGCACTACGACCTTGCGGCTCATACTTATGTCGGGATGACTGGCTGCCTGGGAGCCGGTTGTCACCCGGCAGCGACCCTCGCTGAAGCACATGATCCGTACCTTGCCAGGTATCCTCAGTATGAGAACTCGTGTGCGCTGTGCCATAAGAACACCGATCCGACCCGCATCAACTGGAGCACGGCCACGGCAGACTGTTCCACTTGCCACACCGTTCACGGTGACGTGGCCGTGATACACACCGCTCCGGCAAGCTCCGAGTGCGTGGATTGCCATGAAACGGCGGATGTACGTCTTGTCCACGGGGCCACACCGGAGGCATCGTGTGCCGTTTGCCACAACGCCGTGCTCAATCTATCCGGCAAGACCACGAAGTGCGTCGATTGCCATGCGCTTTCGCCAGTGAAGACCAAGCACTATCCGGTGGCCTCACATCTCGCGGTCACGGAGACCGGCTGTATCAAGTGCCACTCAAGAGACATGATGGCCGAGCACGTCAAGCCAACGGTTGCCGTCACGTGCGTGCAGTGCCATGAGTCGAAGGTGGATGCATTCACGAAATCATGGGACAAGACCTGTGACGCCTGTCATCCGCAGAGGCACGGATCGAGCCGCGGCAAGGCGGGCGCCGGTCGCTAGAAGCGTTCACAGGCGCGAGTTCACTTCTTGCTCGCGCCTGTGTGCTCGGCTATACTCCAAGGCTATCTCCACATATTGAAATGGCTTTGATAGGGAACAGTAGAGGCTAATCCTTGCTGCAGAGAGTCGGGGACAGTGGAAGCCCGGCGCAGGACGCTTTGAATCTCACCCTTGAGCCGCCTGAATGAACGGGTCGGCTGCGGTCGCGAATGACCTTCGCAGCAGTCGGGACAAGTAGATCAGGTCGGTGGCATCCGTTACCTGCCGCATGAGAGGGTGAGCATCTACGGATGCTCATCAAACGGGGTGGTACCGCGGGAGCTCTTGTTCTCGTCCCTGGTCGGGGCGGAGCGTGCTCTTGCGGTTCTGTCGTATTCCGGCCACCCTGTCTCACTCGCGTCGTATGCGGCACTGCGGTCCCACCGCCCTGGAAAGAGGTGGACGCATGGAGTTGCGCAGCGACCGAATGAAGAAAGGCCCGAGCAGGGCCCCGCACCGGAGCCTCCTGAAGGCAGACGGTCTCACCGACGAGGAAATCTCCCGTCCAATCATTGCCGTGGTCAACTCGGCGAATGAGATCATCCCCGGACACTTGCAGCTCGGCACGATTGCTGATGCGGTCAAGGCCGGCATTCGCATGGCCGGCGGTACGCCGCTCGAGTTCTCAACGATCGGTGTTTGCGACGGAATCGCGATGGGTCATGCCGGGATGCGCTACTCACTGGCGTCACGCGAGATCATCGCGGACTCTGTAGAACTCGTCATCCAGGGTCACGCCTTCGACGCGATGGTCATGATCCCAAACTGCGACAAGATCATCCCCGGTATGCTCATGGCAGCGGCACGCCTCGACATCCCAACCGTTGTCGTCTCCGGTGGACCGATGCTCGCTGGTAAGTGGAAGGGTAAGAACGTCGACCTCGATACCGTGTTCTCCACGGTCGGCGCGGTACGCGCCGGCACCGTGACCGAGGAAGAGATGTGTGAGCTTGAGAACGCCGCGTGCCCCACGTGCGGCAGCTGCGCAGGCCTCTTCACCGCGAACTCGATGAATTGCCTCACCGAGGCGATCGGCATGGGGCTTCCCGGCAACGGCACGATCCCCGCCGTCTACTCGGAGCGCATCCGCCTTGCCAAGCACGCTGGCATGCAGGTCATGGAGCTCCTCAAGAAGGGCATCACTGCCCGCGACATCATGACGCCGGCCGCAATCCGCAACGCCATGACGCTCGACATGGCGTTCGGCGGCTCCAGCAACACGGTTCTGCACCTTACCGCCATAGCGCACGAGGCTGGCGCCGACATCACACTTGATGACTGGGCCGAGGTGAGCGCTCGTACGCCAAATCTCGTCAGGGTCTCTCCCGCGAGCGACTACCACATGGAAGACCTTTACTTCGCCGGTGGTATCCAGGCGATCCTGGCCGAGCTCGCGAAGCACAACCTCATCGACGAGAGCGTCATCACTGTCACCGGTGACAAGCTGCGCCACAACCTCAAGGGCGTCAAAGGCGCCGACGGCGTCATCATTCGCTCCATCGAAGAGCCTTACTACGCTGAGGGTGGCTTGCGCGTGCTCAAGGGCAACCTTGCGCCCAGGGGAGCGGTAGTGAAGCAGTCCGCAGTCGCTGCCGAGATGCGCGAGCACTCCGGTCCTGCTCGCGTATTCGATTCCGAAGAGGCCGCAGTTGAGGCGATTCTGGGCGGCAAGATCGTCGAGGGCGATGTTGTCGTCATTCGCTACGAAGGCCCGAAGGGTGGTCCTGGAATGCGCGAGATGCTTGCGCCTACCTCGGCCGTTAAGGGCATGGGTCTTGCGAGCAGCGTCGCGCTCATCACCGATGGTCGCTTCTCGGGCGCCACATCGGGTGCCTCGATTGGGCACGTGAGTCCTGAGGCTGCCGAGGGTGGACCGATTGCGCTCGTTGAAGAGGGCGACACGATTGTGATCAACATCAACACCGGGGACCTCACGGTCACGGTTACCGACGAGCGGCTGGCAATGCGCCGGCGCGAGTGGGTTGCACCGGAGCCAAAGGTGACCGAGGGGTATCTGGCACGCTACGCGAGGTTCGTCTCCAGCGCCGATCAGGGCGCGGTGCTCTCATGAGGAAGTCCGACGGAAGACGACGGTCACAGGAGGTGACGAGATGAGGCTCTCAGGCGCACAAGCGCTCGTGAAGTCCCTTCAGAATGAAGGTGTCGAGGTCGTTTTCGGGTACCCGGGCGGAGTCGCCCTGCCGATATTCGACGCGCTCTTTGACGTTGAAAGCCCGCGCACCATCCTTGTTCGTCACGAGCAGGCGGCGGTTCATGCCGCAGATGGCTACGCACGAGTGACCGGCAAGCCGTGTGCCGTGATCGTGACCAGCGGCCCGGGGGCGACAAACACCATCACCGGTATCGCGAACGCGTTCATGGACTCGATTCCCATGGTGGTGTTCACCGCGCAGGTCGCCACTCACGTCATCGGCACCGACGCGTTCCAGGAATCGGACATGACAGGCATCACCATCCCCATCACGAAGCACAACTACCTCGTCAAGACGACGGCCGAGCTCCCTGGAGTGATCAAAGAGGCGTATCACATCGCTTCGACCGGTCGCCCCGGTCCCGTCCTGGTCGACCTGCCCGTCGACGTGAGCAAGGGTGAGATCGAATACGAGTACCCGGATACAGTGAACCTGCCCGGCTACAAGCCCACGTACAGGGGTCATACCAAGCAGATCAAGCAGGCCGCGACTCTGATCAACAAGGCACGCAAGCCCCTTCTCTATGCGGGCGGCGGCGTGCTGGCCTCGGGTGCCTGGAAAGAGTTGAAGGAGCTTGCCGAGCTCATGCAGTTGCCCGTTGTCACCACGCTGATGGGCAAAGGCGCGTTCCCTGAGGACCATCACCTGTTCGTTGGCATGCCCGGTATGCACGGTGCCAAGTACACCAACTACACCATCACCGAGACCGACTTGCTGATCGCAGTTGGCGTTCGGTTCGATGACCGCGTGACCGGCAAGCTCTCCAGCTTCGCGAGCAAGTCCAAGGTCATCCACATCGATATCGATCCGGCTGAAATCGGGAAGAACAAGGCCGCCGACGTGCCGATCGTTGGGGACGCGAAGCATGTGCTTGCTGCAGTGGTCGGCGAGCTCCGCAAGATGTCTGCCGAGCCGCACACCGACGCATGGATGAGAGTCATCGATGACTGGCGTTCGCGGTACCCGTTCCACTACCCCACGCCCGAAGGCGTACTCATGCCTGAGCATGTCATCGAGCGCATCCGTGAGCTCACCAAGGATCGCCCGACGGTGATAACCACCGAGGTCGGCCAGAACCAGATGTGGTCGTGCCAGTACACCCACGTCCGGGAGCCACGCACGTGGGTCTCGTCCGGCGGTCTCGGCACGATGGGCTTCGGTTTCCCTGCAGCCATGGGTGCACAGATCGGCAAGCCGGACTATCTGGTCATCGATGTCGCCGGAGACGGCAGCATCCAGATGAACATCCAGGAGCTGGCGACCGCGAAGATCAACAACATCCCGATCAAGATCGTGATCCTCAACAACGGTGTCCTCGGCATGGTTCATCAGTGGCAGGAGCTGTTTTACGGTGAGCGGTACGCATCCTCGGTCCTTGACCAGGCCGTGCCTGACTTCGTCAAGGTCGCCGAGGCGTACAGCTGCTTTGGTATTCGTGTGACCGACCCGGCTGACCTGGATGCAGCGCTAACGGCTGCGTTCGAGTACGACGGTCCCGCAATCGTCGATTGCTGGGTTCCATCGAGTGAGAACGTCTACCCGATGGTTGCGCCCGGTGGATCTATCGATGAGATGCTCGGCGGGATTCCTGGCGGGCCGGTGAGCGAGATGCTTGACGGCGAACTCCTTGAGGAGGTGTGGGAGTAATGAATCACACCCTGTCCGTACTTGTGGAGAACAAGCCCGGCGTGTTGATGCGTGTGGCATCACTCTTCGCTCGGCGCGGATTCAACATCGACTCACTTGCAGTCGGCATCACGGAGGACCCCACGCTGTCGCGCATGACGATCGTCGTCTCGGCAGAAGATACGCCGCTTGAGCAGGTCACGAAGCAGCTGCACAAGCTCATCAACGTCCTCAAGATCCAGGATCTGGATCCGAAAGAGATGACGGATCGCGAACTGGTGCTCTACAAGGTGAACGCTCCGCCCGAGCGTCGCCACGAGATCATCGAGATCGCCAACGTATTCAGGGCGAAGATCGTCGACGTTGGCAAGCAGAGCCTCACTATCGAGGCGACCGGCACGACCGACAAGCTTGTCGCAATGGAAGACCTGCTCCGCGCGTATGGCATCAAGGAGCTTGCACGCACCGGTAGGATCGCACTCGCACGTGGCTCGAAGGACGCATAAAGCAAAGGCATTCCCGGGGGACCGGGTACTGAATTCAGGAGGACATCATGGCAACTGTTTACTACGAGAAGGATTGCGACATCAGCCTCATCCAGGGGCGTAAGGTCGCTGTGATCGGCTATGGCAGCCAGGGCCACGCGCACGCGCTCAACCTGCACGACTCGGGCGTGGACGTTCGCGTAGGCCTCCGTCCCGGTTCGAAGTCGTGGGACAAGGTCAAAGAGTCCGGCATGAAGGTGGCAACACCTCGCGAAGCGGCGCAGGAAGCCGACTTCATCATGATCCTCACGCCTGACGAGACCCAGTCGCACACGTACTACTCCGAGATCCACGAGTCGATGACGCCGGGCAAGGTGCTCGCATTCGCTCACGGCTTCAATATCCACTACGACCAGATCGTCGCCCCCGAAGGCGTCGACGTCGTGATGATCGCCCCCAAGGGCCCGGGCCACATGGTTCGTCGTGTGTTCATCGAGGGTTCCGGCGTGCCGTGCCTCATCGCCGTGCACCAGGATGCCAGCGGCAAGGCGACCGACCTCGCGCTCTCTTATGCCATGGGTATCGGCGGCGCGCGTGCGGCCGTTATCGAGACCACCTTCGAGGAAGAGACCGAGACCGATCTCTTCGGCGAGCAGGTCGTGCTTTGTGGTGGCCTCACGCATCTCGTGCAGGCTGGCTTCGAGACGCTCGTTGAGGCTGGCTACCAGCCCGAGATCGCGTACTTCGAGTGCATGCACGAAGTGAAGCTCATCGTCGACCTCATGTACGAGGGCGGCATGGCCAAAATGCGTGACTCAATCAGCAACACCGCCGAGTACGGCGATTACGTGACCGGTCCGAGGATCGTTACCGAGGAGACGCGTGAAGCCATGGCCGAGTGTCTCTGGGAGATCCAGAACGGTACCTTCGCCCGCAACTGGATCCTCGAGAACCGCGCCGGCCAGCCGCACTTCAAGGCAATGCGTCGGATTCACGCTGAGCACATGATCGAAGAGGTCGGCTCTGAGATGCGGTCCATGTTTGCATGGATCAAGAAAGACGCGTAGATCCACCACAACACGACGGATTCAGGCAAGACCCGGCTACCCAAGCCGTCGATGCCGGGCGACGGCACTAAGTCGAGTAGCGAACAGGGAGAGTAGACGATGCAGAAGCAGTATCTGATGACACCGGGGCCGACCCCGGTACCCGCCGAGGTCATGCTCAAGATGGCGGCACCGATCATCCATCACCGCACGCCGGACTTCTCGGCGGCGTTCAAGGATGCGATCGAGGGCTTGAAGTACGTGTTCCAGACCGAGAGCGACGCACTGCTGTTCGCATGCTCGGGCACGGGTGTCATGGAGTCTGCAATCGTGAACTGCTTCTCGGCGGGCGATACCGTTATCGTGTGCCGCAACGGCAAGTTCGGAGACCGCCAGAAGAACATCTGTGAGGCGTATGGCGTCAACGTCATCGACTTGCAGTACGGATGGGAAGAGGTCGTGGACACCGATGCCGTCGCCAAGACGCTTGCCGAGAATCCCGGTGTTCGCGGCGTCATCGTGACCCAGTCGGAGACCTCGACCGGCGTGCTCAACGACGTCAAGACCATCGGCGAGATCGTGAAGGGTTATCCCGAGACACTGCTCATCGTTGACTCCATCACCGGTATCGGTGCTGTCGAGTGCAAGACCGACGAGTGGGGCCTCGACGTGGTCATGACCGGTTCGCAGAAGGGCCTTATGCTCCCGCCGGGCCTCGCAGCCTGCACCGTGAGCGCTAAGGCCTGGAAGGCGTACGAGCGCTCGACTCTGCCGAAGTTCTACTTCGACTGGATGAAGTACAAGAAGAACGTCGAGAAGGACACGACTCCGTTCACCCCGGCAGTCACGCTCGTGCTCGGCCTCAATGAGTCCCTTAAGATGATCCGCGAAGAGGGCCTTGAGAACACCATCGCCCGCCACACCATGCTCGCCGAGGCGACCCGCAAGGGCTGCGAGGCTCTCGGCCTTACGCTGTTTGCTCCCGCCGAGGGTCGCGGCAGTGCGGTCACGCCGGTTTGGGTGCCCGAGGGTGTCGACGGCAAGGCCGTCGTCAAGATCATGAAGAACAAGTACGGCGTGACCATCGCCGGCGGCCAGGACGACTACGCGGGTCGCATCTTCCGCGTGGGTCACCTCGGCTACTTTGGGAAGTTCGACATCATCACCACGCTTGCGGCGCTTGAGATGACGTTGGCCGAGCTTGGCTACGACTTCGAGCGTGGCGCGGGCATCAAGGCCGCCGAAGCTGTATTCATGGGGGAGTAGAGATGAAGGTACTGGTAGCAGATAAGATTTCCGACACCGGCATTCAGAAGCTTCGCGACGCCGGACTTGAAGTCGACGTGAATACCGGGCTTGCCGAGGACGCGATCGTCGCGATCATCGGTGACTACGACGCAATGGTGGTCCGCTCGGCCACGAAGGCGACGCGGCCCATCATCGAAGCCGCACCCAAGCTCAAGATCATCGGTCGCGCCGGTGTGGGCATCGACAACGTTGACGTCGTTGCAGCCACCGAGCGCGGCGTTGTGGTCTGCAACGCGCCCACGAGCAACATCGTGTCCGCTGCCGAGCAGACCATCACGCTCATGCTCGCCAGCGCGCGTAACACCGCGCAGGCGAACGCCAGCATGCACGCCGGCAAGTGGGAGCGCTCCAAGTTCACGGGTACCGAGGTCTACGAGAAGACCCTCGGCATCGTTGGCCTCGGCCGCATCGGTACGCTTGTGGCCGAGCGCGCACGCGGTCTCGGCATGAAGCTCGTCGGCTACGACCCCTACCTGTCCGAGGAGCGCGCTGCGGCTCTCGGCGTGGAGCTTGTCGCGACCATCGACGAGATGCTCCCGAAAGTCGACTTCCTCACGGTGCACCTGCCCAAGACGAAGGAGACCATCGGCATGTTCGGTGCCGAGCAGTTCGCCCGTATGCGCGACGGTGTGCGCCTCATCAACACGGCGCGCGGCGGCATCTACCAGGAGGACGCGCTCGTGGCCGCGCTCAAGAGCGGCAAGGTCGCCTCGGCGGCCATCGACGTCTTCGAGGTCGAGCCGTGCACCGAGTCGGCACTGCACTCCATCGAGAACGTGATCCTCACGCCGCACCTCGGCGCTTCCACCGATGAGGCGCAGGACCGCGCCGGCGACCAGATCGCCGAGCTCGTCATCGCCGGCCTCAACGGCGACATGGTGCCAACGGCCGTCAACATCGCGCCGGTTGCCCCCGACGTCATGGAGAAGGTCGGCCCGTTCATCGCGCTGGCCGAGGCACTCGGTACGGCTATCGCGCAGTTCGCGCGCGGCGGCATCGAGGAGCTCGACGTGCTCACCGTCGGCCAGCTGGCTGACACCGACACCCGCATCCTCAAGACCGCGGTGCTCAAGGGTCTGCTCGGCAGAGTCTCCGATGAGCAGGTCAACTTCGTGAACGCCAACTACTACGCCGAGCAGCGCGGCCTCAAGGTCACCGAGACCAAGCGCACCGAGACGCACGACTACACCAACATGCTGATCGTGCGTGCCACGACTGCCGGCGAGCCCGTTGAGATCGCCGCAACGCTCATCGGCAAGGCCGACGAGCCGCGTCTGGTGTCACTCTTCGGCTACGACCTTGATATGGCGCCGGGCGAGTTCATGGCGTTCTTCCGCTATCCCGACCGCCCTGGCATGATCGGCAAGGTCGGCACGATTCTCGGCAACGAGGGTATCAACATCGCATCGATGCAGGTTGGCCGTACCGCTGCCGGCGGTACTGCTCTGATGGGCATCGTGGTCGACACTTCGCTCACCGAGGATCTTCTCGGCCGTATCAAGGAAGCTGCCGAGATGACAGACGCTTGGAGCATCGAGCTGTGACCTTCTGCCCGACATATGTTCTGCCGCTTGCGCGACTTAGCCGGCCGGTGGACCTCTCATGAGGTCGCACCGGCGGGCGTGTGCGGCGACGGCAACCAACACATGGAGGGCGTGATCACGATGAGCATCGATAGAGTTCGGATATTCGACACAACACTTCGCGACGGCGAGCAGTCGCCGGGCGCGAGCATGAACACCGAGGAGAAGCTGGAGATCGCCCGCCAGCTCGTCCGTCTCGGTGTAGACGTCATAGAGGCCGGGTTCCCGATCTCTAGCCCCGGCGACTTCGAGAGCGTCAGGCGCATCGGTGCCGAGGTTGGCGATGCCGTAACGGTGTGTGCGCTTTCGCGCGCGATCCCCAAGGACATCGAGGCCGCTGCCGACGCGCTCGCAACAGCGAAGCGTCCGCGGATCCACACGGGCATCGGCGTCAGTAAGAGCCACCTCGAAGACAAGCTGCGCATCACCGAGGATGAGGCGCTTGAGCGTGCGGTTGCAGCCGTGAAGCTGGCGCGCACGTTCGTGGAGGACGTGGAGTTCTACGCGGAAGACGCTGGCCGAGCAGAGCCGGCGTATCTGTACCGCGTCATCCAGGCGGTCATCGCTGCCGGAGCGACCGTCGTGAACATCCCTGACACCACAGGCTATGCGTACCCGGAGGTCTTTGGCACGCTTATCGGCGGGCTCATGGAGAACGTGTCGGGCATTGAGAAGGCGATAGTGGCGGTTCACTGCCACAACGACCTGGGCATGGCCACCGCTAACGCACTTGCGGGCGTCAAGGCCGGTGCGCGGCAGGTTGAGTGCACAATCAACGGTATCGGCGAGCGCGCGGGCAACACGGCACTTGAAGAGGTCGTCATGGCGATTAAGCAGCGCCCCGATGTCTTCGGCGTGGATACCGGGATCGTGACCAAGGAAATCACCCGGACGTCCAAGCTTGTCTCCAGCATCACGGGTATCCATGTGCAACCCAACAAGGCGATCGTCGGCGCCAACGCGTTCGCGCACTCCTCGGGCATCCATCAGGACGGGGTCCTCAAGGAGCGCAGCACTTACGAGATCATCGACCCGGTCGACGTTGGCCTGGGTGGCTCCAGCATCGTGCTCACCGCGCGCAGCGGACGCCATGCGCTCAAGCATCGCCTGGCCGAACTCACGTATGAGATGCCGGAGGCGGAGTTCGACCGCGTGTACGCGGCCTTCCTCGAGCTGGCTGACAAGAAGAAAGAAGTCTACGACGAGGATCTAGAGGCGCTCGTCGGCGAGACCGAGCGCACGATCAACGAGGTCTACCACCTCGCGCAGATCCACTTCACGAGCGGTGAGCCGGGTATCCCGACCGCCACGGTCGAGCTGGTAACGCAAGAGGGCGAGCACCTCATCGATTCCAGCCACGGCACCGGACCGGTAGACGCCGTCTACAAGGCCATCAATCGCATCGTGGACGTGGACAACGATCTCACGGAGTTCAGGGTCGAGGCCGTCACGCGCGGCATCGATGCCCTTGGTGAGGTCACTATCCGCATCAAGAGCGCGGACGGCCGCATCTTCACCGGCAGAGGCGCTCATTCGGATATCATTGTCGCCTCAGCCAAGGCATACACCAACGCCCTTAACCGGCTGCTCGTTTCGCAGAAGACCACGATTACCGAGGAGATCTGATCCATGCCACGTCCTATGACCATCACCGAGAAGATCCTTGCCGCACACGCCGGGCTGGATGAAGTGACACCCGGACAGCTCATCAACTGTGCGCTTGACCTGGTGCTGTGCAACGACGTCACGGCTCCGATCGCCATCAAGGAATTCGCGAAAATCGGGGTTGAGAAGGTATTCGACGCCGACAAGATCGCGCTCGTGCCTGATCACTACACTCCCAACAAAGACATCAAGAGTGCCGAGCAGGCCAAGATGATGCGTGAGTTCGCGCACGGCCAGGGCATCTCGCATTACTACGAGATCGGCTGCATGGGCGTGGAGCATGCGCTTTTGCCCGAGCAGGGCGTGGTCGGTGCGGGCGACGTCATCATCGGCGCGGACAGTCACACGTGCACGTATGGTGCGCTCGGCGCATTCGCAACGGGTGTGGGCTCGACTGACGCGGCCGTGGGCATGGCGACCGGCGAAGCTTGGTTCAAGGTGCCGTCCAGCCTCAAGTTCAACGTCACCGGCAAGCTCGGTCCGTGGGTCAGCGCCAAGGACATCATCTTGCACATCATCGGAATGATCGGTGTGGACGGCGCGCTCTATCAGGCGATGGAGTTCACGGGCGACACGATCGATTCGCTCAGCATGGAAGGCCGCATGACGATCTGCAACATGGCTATCGAGGCCGGCGGCAAGGGCGGCATCATGGCCGTAGACGACATCACCCGCGAGTATATGGAAGGCCGTACCGAGCGCCCGTGGACCGAGTACTTCTCGGATGCGGATGCCGAGTACGCTCACGTGTACGAGATCGACGCCGCCAGCATCAAGCCCACGGTCTCCTTCCCTCATCTGCCGAGCAACACCCGCAACGCCGAGGACGCCCGTGACATCTGGGTGGATCAGGTCATCATCGGCTCCTGCACCAACGGGCGCCTGGAGGACCTTCGCGTGGCTGCCGAGATACTGAAGGGTCGCAAGGTGCACCCGAACGTGCGGCTCATCATCCTGCCCGCGACGCAGAAGATATACCGCGACGCGATGCACGAGGGGCTATTCGATATCTTCCTGGACGCGAATGCTGCGGTCTCGACTCCGACGTGCGGTCCGTGCCTCGGGGGACACATGGGTATACTCGCAGCAGGAGAACGTGCGCTTGCTACCACTAACCGCAACTTCGTCGGTCGTATGGGTGACCCGACGAGCGAGGTCTACCTCGGCTCACCGGCTGTTGCAGCCGCCACGGCGGTGCTAGGGCATATCGCGCTACCGGAGGATCTGGAGTAAGATGCCCTAGGGGAAATACACTTAGATTCAGCCGCAGCTGTGCTTGGCTGTTGGGTCGGCGAGGGATGGGATCGACATCATGCGTATATCACGCAGCTTTTCATCTGGTTGCTTTCGATCGCAATTCTATCTCGCAGGTGTTGTCGTGCTGCTTGCTGGCGTGATGCTTCTTCCGGCTACGGCTCTCGGAGAAGTGGTCTATACCTCCGATGAGTGTGTTTCGTGTCATCAGCAGGCTCGTTCAGCGCACCCCGCAGGCAGCGATGATGCCGATTGTTTCACCTGCCACCCGTGGGAGGATTCTGCCGTGCCAGGCCCATTCCCGATGCCTCACGATGGTGACGGCGGCCCGCATGATGGAGATTGGGCGAGCGGCTCGACCGAGTGCCATGAATGCCATGACGGAGCATATCCGTTCTCACATGCGCCCTACGGGTTTACGAGTATCACGATCTTCGACAGCGTTGACTGCAACTCCTGTCACTCAAGTGGCATGTCCGGCGTATTTTTCGCTGGCGCCTCGCACAGTGTTGCGCGAATGTCCTGGGGCCTGATGGACTATTACAGCTGGGGCGCTGTAGGCCAAGATGGTGCCGTGCTCGGTTCGGTCGGTGCCAACCCGACGAATCCGGGCGTTCATGCCAACTATCAAACCACCACCGCCAAGTGTGGCATCTGCCACTCGGTTCACCGTGCAAAGGCGAATGGCGTCAAGCTTCTCGACGCAACGGTTGCGACCTGCGGCGGCTGCCACGCAGCCGGTACGGGTACCGTCACTTCCAAGCTCGTCAGCTGGCAGTCCGGTGGCCCTCACGGCTCCGGTAACCTCACAAGCTGCCTGAACCGATCGTGTCACACCTCGAGCCCGCATGGCGCTGATGCCTCGCAGTACAAGATCGTTGCGGCTAAGTTGCTCAGCTCGAGGGCTGACACCGGTCTTGCGGCTGCGGCATCTATATCTGCTTCATCCGGTATCACTGTCGCCGACCTCAATGCAGAAGTTGCGTCGACGTGGACCGAGGCGACTCGCTCTGCCGTCCGCTCCGGATACACATGTAACCAGGCAGATTGCCACGTTCAGACCGTGCTCGCCGTGGTCAAGAAGGGCTACTCAGAGGTCCGCGAGGGCGTCTACAACTCGGGCAACATGT
>DDWM01000008.1:0-846 GCA_002345925.1 Actinobacteria bacterium UBA2286
AGATCGAACTCAGGGTGCTGGCGCATCTTTCAGGTGACCAGGGGCTCATCGACGCCTTCACGTCCGGACGCGACTTCCACGCCGCCACGGGGTCGCGCGTCTTTGGTGTCGACGCCGAGGATGTCACGCCNNCCAAGGCGGTCAACTTCGGCATCGTCTACGGCCAGAGCGCACACGGCCTCGGCGAGACGCTCAAGATCGGCTACGGCGAGGCGCAAGAGATGATCGACCGCTATTTCGCGACATTCCCGCAGGTACGCGAGTACCTCGACAAGACAGTGGCCGAGGCACACCGCGAGGGATATGCGGTCACGATGTTCGGCCGCAGGCGACCGATTCCGGAACTCGCGAGCAGCAACTTCAACTTGCGATCGTTCGGTGAACGCACCGCGATGAACCATCCGATGCAGGGGACGGCCGCCGACATCATGAAGCTCGCGATGGTCGAGGTCGACCGCCGCTTGCGTGCCGATGGTTTCGCCAGCCGCATGGTCTTGCAGGTGCACGACGAACTCATATTCGAGGCGGTGCCGGATGAGCTCGAGCGTCTCTCGGCCATGGTTCGCGAGGCGATGAGCGGTGTGGTTGAGCTGGCAGTGCCGCTTGAGGTAAGCGTTGGATCCGGCGAGAACTGGGCGAGCGCAAAATAGGGGACGCGGCAACCTGGGGAGGGGTCGTGCGGGGGAGCATCCTGGTCGTCGATGACGAGGCAGCGATTCGTGAGGTCGTGCGGCTGAACCTGGAAGCCGAGGGCTATGAAGTCACGTGCGCAGAGGACGGCGCTCGGGCGCTTGATGCGTTCGCCGCCACACACTTTGACCTGGCGATTCTCGACGTGATGCTGCC
>DDWM01000008.1:921-4968 GCA_002345925.1 Actinobacteria bacterium UBA2286
CGACTACGTCACCAAGCCGTTCAGCTCGATAGAGTTGGTGGCTCGCGTGAAAGCACATCTGCGACGGTACTCCGCAAGTGTCGCGAAGCTCAACGGTCATCCGGACGACGCAGGGACTATCTCTGAAGATGTCATCTCGGCAGGTGTTGTCATGATCGACCTGGACAGGCGCGCGGTCAGTGTCCGAGGCGTGCAAGTCGATTTGACCGCCAAGGAATTCGAGATTCTGCGGATGCTGGCGGAGCACCCGGGGCGGGTTTACACCAAGGCGCAAATATACGAACACGTGTGGGGGGAAGAGGCCTTCGGCGACCTTTCGACGGTTCAGGTCCACATCCGGCGCCTGCGCACTAAGATCGAGGAGCATGCCGAGGAGCCAACCCTAATCACGACCGTGTGGGGCATCGGGTACCGGTTCGAGGAGGGCGAGTAGCGTGTGGTGGCTGATGGTCGCCGCGGGCGTGGGCGTACTCGTTGGAATCGGCTTAGGGGTCGCTCTCGGATTTCGCAGCCGAACCCGCGTGAGTCGTATCAGGGAGGGCGTTGGGCAGCTCGCTGCTGGGAATTTCGGCCACCGGGTGCTTTTGCCGGGGCATGATCACGCTGCTCGAATTGCCGAGGACCTTAACGCACTCGCTGATCAGATACAGCGTGAGCATGAGGCAGAAACGACGCGCAAAGCTGCACAGCGACTGCTCCTGGCGAACGTCTCCCACGATCTGCGCACGCCTATCGCCTCGATCGCAGGATACGTGGACGCGCTCCAGCGTGGCCTTGGTGACGATCCCGAACGCTATCTCGCTGTCATCGCGGCCAAGACGGATGAACTCACTGAACTCACTGACGATCTGTTCTATGAGGCGCGCCTAGATTCCGGCGACCTGCATCTGAAGTGTGCTCGGATCGATCTTTGCGAGCTGGTCCGCAGGGTGGTACTCGGGTTTGAGCCACAATTCACAGCGCGCGGTGTTAGTGTTGAGGTGGACATCCCGGAGGTGGGTTGTCACGTCGATGCAGATGCGATCGTAGTCACACGGATCCTAGAGAACCTCGTCTCAAACGCTATCCGACATGGTGACAGGATGCAGCGTTTCAGAGTCAGCGTCACAGAAGGCCATGCGAGTTGTAGCGTGCGCCTCGCCAATGATGGCGCCGGTCTGCCACAGGACGTTGAGCGCCTCTTTGAGCGAGGCGTTGCGGGCGGTGGCGGTGGGGCTGGCCTCGGCCTGTCAATCGCGCGGGAGCTTGCCGAGCGTATGGGCGCGACGGTGACAGCGGAGCGGGTCGACGCCGATTCAGCTGCGTTTGTGCTCGCATTCGGAAGGCCGAGCGCCTTACAGTCCGCCGAGGACTGACGCGCTCGACTGCGGCCACTCTCGGAATTCAATTAATTGTAAGGATTTCGCATGCCTGCCTTCAGTTCCAGGTCTGAAACTGAGAGCCAGGGGGTGAGGCATGATGTCTGTCGATGCACGTGAAGTCGTCATTCGCACGGAGGGGCTCACGAAGCGCTTCGGGGATGTAGCTGCCGTAATGGACCTGAATGTGACGGTCCGCCGTGGCGAGATATACGCCTTCCTGGGAAGAAACGGCGCCGGGAAGTCGACGACCATCCGCCTCATGCTTGCGCTGCTGAGGCCCACGTCGGGTTCAGTAGAGATTCTCGGCTACCGGATGGGTCCCAACGTACTGCGCCCGCTTGAGCGTATCGGCTCGATGGTGGAGTCGGCGGGGGCCTACGGCAACCTCACTGTTCGCGAGAACCTTGATCTTCAGCGCAAGCTGCTTGGCCTGCGCCGGGGTGCCTGGGTAGCTGAGGCTGTTGAGCTTTGTGGACTCGGCGAGGTGCTTGACCGACGGGTGGACACACTCTCGCTCGGCAATAAGCAGCGCGTCGGTTTAGGCAGGGCGCTTCTCAATCGGCCAGAGATACTCATTCTGGATGAGCCGACGAATGGTCTGGATCCCGCAGGTATCGCGGATGTCCGGGCACTCCTCAAGCGGTTGGCTGCCGAGCGCAACACCACCGTGTTCCTGTCGAGTCATATCCTCTCGGAAGTGCAGCAACTCGCGGACACCATCGGCATCATCCATCGTGGTCGTCTTCTTGAGGAAATCGGCTACGAGGAGCTGCGGCGACGCAACCGGGAGTACCTGGAGATTCATGTGGCTAACACGAAGCGAGCCGCATGGGCGCTGGAAGAGAAATGCGGTGTGCGTGACTACGTTGTGCATGAAGATGGCGTGCTTAGAGTGTACGGAGGATTCGACCGTGCGGAGGCGTACAACCGTGCGCTTGTCGAAGCAGGGGTCGGGATCATCTCGGTGCATATGTCCGAGGAGCGCCTCGAGGATCATTTCATGAAGCTCACGGCCGGAGAAGGCAACGAGCAGCAGTCTAAGTTGACGTCGGATGACTCAAGGGGGAACGGCTCATGATGCGGACACTGGTTAGCGAATTTGAGAAGCTCAAGCGGTCACGAATGGTGATGTGGACTTCGCTCGTGGTGATCGGTTACACGTCGATCGGTCTTGCGATGTTTCCAATCATCGAGAAGGCGCAAAACGCGGACGGGAGTCTGGCCGGGGGTATGGGAGAGGTGTTCGCGCAGGCGGGCATCGTCGAGATCAACTGGTCCACCGCGATGAAGTTCATTCCGATGGGCGTATCTGGCGCATGGGGCGTTCTTCTCTTGAGCTTGGTCGCAGCGTACGTCTTCGGCCGCGAGTTGCGCGAGGGAACCGATGTCTCGACCGCGACGTTGCCGGTTCGGCGTGAAGCGGTGGTGCTTGCGAAGATGGTGGTGATCGCGGTCTGGACCGTAGGTCTGTCTTTGCTGGCGGTTCTGGCGGACATCGGGGTTCTGGCGCTCTACCTGGGATTTGACGGGTTTGCCTTGTCATACGTACTACGAGCGTTCGGCGAAACAGTCTACGCGTGCCTGCCGATCTTCCTCACATTGCCACTGATCGGGTGGCTGTCTCGTTCTCGCAAAGGCTACATGCGGCCTATGCTCTTTGCCTTGGCAGCGTTCATGGTCTCCAGTAGCCTCATGGGCACCGACGCTGCGGCGTACGTGCCGTGGAGCATGCCGATCGTCGCAGTAGGGGTGACATGGATGCCACTCAGGGGAGAGCTGACAGCTGTGTCGTGGGCGATCGCTCTAGTGGTGTTCATTCTCGGCATGGTCGCACTATTTCATCAGGCCAATCGCGTGGAACTCAGTGCGTGAGGTGTTCAGATGATGCGAGCGCTTGAGGCCGAGATAGCTAAGCTCAGACATGCGACGTTGCCGGCTTGGACCGTCCTAGTGGTGTTCGTCGCCCCATTCATGAGTGGTGCTATGGCCAGCGGGGACCGGGAGTGGTTGAAGAGCCTGTCATGGTCGGACTTTCTCGGCATGGGAACGCTGAATATGGCTACCTGGTACGGGATACTGCTGTTCGGCTTGATGGCGGCGTTCTTGTTCGGACGAGAGTACGCCGAAGGTGTGGCGCCGAACGCCCTGACAGTACCGATGCGTAGAGAGTTGTTCGTTCTGGCAAAGCTGATGATCCTCGCGGTTTGGGCGTTTGCCCTCGCGGTGCTTTCGGTGGTCGCTCAGGGTGTGTGGGCGACCGCGCTCGGACACACGGGCTTCGCCTGGTCGGCCGTCTATTCGGCATTCGGCGACACGTTCCAGGTTGCGCTTCTGATCTTCTTCACTTTGCCGGTCGTCGCCCTTGTCGCCGTTGTGAGCAGGAGCGTTTTCGCGCCAATGATCTTCTCGGCACTCGGGTTCTCGGTAGGGATGATCGGCGGCGTGGCCGGTTGGGGGGAGTGGCTGCCCTGGGCGATGCCGGCAGCAATCGGGGGTACGTTTCTGGAGCCGCTCGGCGCTTCGGGAGCGACTTCGATCGGCGCAGGTTCGTGGGCCATAGCAGCGACGTTGTTCGTCGTTGGTGTTGCGGCGCTGCTCTACTGGGTGAACCATGCTGACAGCACAAGCTGAGTAGGAGCGGGGAACCGATTGCGCGGCCTCGAGAGTTCAAGTTCGAGGTCGGCGA
>DDWM01000036.1 GCA_002345925.1 Actinobacteria bacterium UBA2286
CGCTGGCGTACACATCGCAGATGGAAACCGCCAAGTGCTTCGAGATCGACGTGAAGACCCGCAAGGTGCTGCGCGAGTTCGATAGCGGCAGCGCGTGGACCAAGTGGGTGCAGCTCTCGCCGGACGAGAAGACGCTATACGCCAGCAACTGGTCGGGCGACGACGTCTCGATCATCGACCTGACCACCGGCAAGCTCGTGAAGCGCGTCGGCGTATCCAACACCCCTCGCGGCATGTACGCCACAGCCGACGGCAAGACGCTATACGTGGCGGGCTTCGACTCCGGCTATCTCGACAAAATCGACCTCGCCACCGGCAAGATGACGACCATCTTCAAGAGCGGCGGCGCGCTTCGGCACATCGTTGCCGATGAGGGTACGGGGCGCCTGTTCATCTCGGACATGTCCAAGGACAAGGTCTGGGTTCACGACATGAAGACGGGGGCGACCACCAAGTTCGTCGACACCGATGAGAAGCCGAACACGATCGACCTCTCGCCGGACAAGAAGATGCTCTTTGTCAGCTGCCGGGGCGAGAACAACGCGAAGTCGTACTACATACCCGGTCCCGAGTGGGGCACGATCCTTGTGTTCGACGCTGGCAGCGGCAAGCCGCTCGACGCGGTCATCGGCGGCAACCAGTGCACCGCGCTCGACGTTAGCGACGACGGCAGCATCCTCATCTTCAGCGACTTCCTCGACAACCGCCTGCGCGTTTACGAGGTGCCGCCTTACGAGGAGTTCCTCAACGGTAACGGCGGCCGCTACCAGGCGCACTTCGCCGAGATCAAGAAGTAGGCGCCCCTACAGCGCGTGTCCGCCAAACTGGTTCCTCAGCGCCGAGAGAACCTGGCCCGCGTACGACGGTGACTTCTCCGACTCCTTGCGCGCCTCAAGCGCATCGCGGATCACACGTACGTCCACGCCGAGCGCCTCGGCCGCGCGAACAGTCCACTCGCCCTCGCCGGTGTGCCCGACCGTGCCTGACACGCCCTCAAGGTCCTCGCCAAAGGCCGCGAACGCGTCCTCCAGCCATCCGATCAGCCGGGACTCGATCACGCTGCCGCGGTTGTAGACCTCGGCGGCCGCGTCCAGGTCGATCCCCAGCTTTGAGCTGCGCATGAGCGCAAACCCCTCGGCAATGGCCTGCATCATGCCGTACTCGATGCCGTTATGGACCATCTTCACGAAATGCCCGGAGCCATGGCCGTCAAAGAACCGATAGCCGTCGCGCACGGAAAGGTCGCGCCACAGGTGCTCCAGGCGGTCGAAGTCGTCGCGGTCGCCGCCGACCATCAGGCACGCCCCGTTGCGCGCTCCGCCCGGCCCGCCAGACGTCCCCGCGTCCATGAAGTGCAGCCCCGCCGAGAGAACCCGCGGCGCGCGCTCGATCGTCTGCAGGAAATGCGAGTTGCCGCCGTCGATGATGACGTCACCCGGCTCCAGAAGCTCCGCAAGCCCGCCTTCGCCGAATATGACCTCGTCCACGGGTGCGCCCGCAGGAACCATAAGCCACACGGTGCGCGGCGCCTTCAGTTCCGCCACCAGCTCGCGGAGGGTGTCGGCAGACTCGAGTCCCTCGGCTTCCATCTCTTTGGCCACCGATGCCGTGCGGTTCCACCCCACCACACGCCATCGGTGGTCGATGAGGTTCCGGGCGATGTTCGCGCCCATCTTGCCAAGACCGATGATCCCGATCTCAAGCCGTGCGATATGCGTCTCGTCCACCTTCGCGCGAGCTCGCTCAACCACTTCCGAGCTATCGGGCTTGTATGTCTCAAGCGGCACTGCGGCACTCCCCCACACGCGCATGAACGGGTCGATGAACGCCCACATCGCGCGTACCTCGTCGGTCGCGACAAAGAGAGTCTGATCGCCTGCGATCGCATCAAGGAGCAGCTTCGCGTACTCCTCAACGTACTGGACCTTCTCCTCCTTCTCGTACAGGAAGAACGTGAACTCGCGCATCTCCAGTTCGCGTTCGAAGCCCGGCTTCTTCGCCCAGAACTCGATCTTGATGGACTCCTCGGGCTCCAGCTGGAATGTCACGCGGTTCTCGAACGGCCCCGGTCCCTCGACATCACACAGGCACTCCTCGGGCGCGCGGAACGTGACCGCGACCTGCTTGAGCGCCTCGCCCATCCGCTTGCCGGACTCCATCGTCACCGGTACGCCGCCCCACCTGCTGCCGTGTAGCGCAAACCGCAGCCTGAAGTACGTCTCGGTCATGGAATCGGGCGAGACTCCGGCGATATCGCGGAAGCCGTCATATTGCGCTCGGAACGAGTGTGCGGTGATCTCGTCCGGCGATGGTGCCCGCAGCGCCTCCAGGAACCGCGCGCGCTTCTCCCGGATGCTTCCCGCCGAGAGATCCGCCGGCTGGTCCATCAGAACCAGCGCGAGGATCTGCAGCAGGTGGTTCTGGCCCACATCGCGCAAAGCGCCGACGCCGTCGTAGAAGGCGCCCCGCTTCTCGGCACCGATCGATTCCAGGAGCGTGATGTCGATGTGGTCGATCGATCCCGCATCCCACGCCGGCTCAAAGAGCGAGTTACTGAAGCGGAACGACATGATGCCCTGCAGCATCTCCTTGGCAAGATAGTGGTCGATCCGATACACCTGCTCCTCGGCAAAGAGGCTGCCGAGCAGTTCATCAAGCTCGCGTGCCGACTCGGTGTCCTTCCCAAACGGCTTTTCAACCAGCACCCTCGTGAAGCCGGAACCATCGCGGCACGCCTCGGCAAGACCGCTTTCGGAGAGACGGTTGAAGATCACGCGGTAGTTCTCCGGCGGCACAGCGAGGTAGTAGAGCTTGCTCGCACATACATCCCAGTCGCGGTCGATCGCGGCCACACCCTCCGCAAGCTCGGCGTAAGCAAGAGCATCGTCGAACGTGCCACGCTGATAAGTGAACATGCCGAGGAACTCATCGCGCTCTGAGGCTTCTGGAGCCAGCCCTTCGTAGGCATCAAGAATCGAGTGCACGTGTCCGCGGATGTCCTCATCGCTCCAGTCCCGCCGAGAGAAACCGATCACGCGGAACCGCTCTGGGAGGCGACCTTTGGCTTTGAGGTATGCGAGCGACGGAACGATCTTTCGAGCCATCAGGTCCCCGGTCGCGCCAAACACGACGAGAACGGTGGGGGTGTTTGAGTGTTCGATCATGAGGAGGTGGCCTCCGAATTCGCGATTGCCGATACAGTAAGACTGTTCCCTTAAAGGCGTCGTCGCGCTCGTCGGATTGTCCGGTCGACAACTGGGCGAATGGCATACACTGGTCACTGGATGCTCGACCTTCTTGCAGGGCATCCAACGCCCCATGACTTTCTGGAGGAACCTCATTCGCGGAAGCTCACAAACACGCCAGCGTGCAGTGGTTGCTTCTCTGCTCGCGGCTTTGCTCTGCCTTGGTCTTTTTGCAACGGCAGCGTCGGCGATGGACTCTTCAGCGGTCATCAATGTTGGGGTGTACCAGAGCAACCCTCTCTCCTACCAAGACGAACACGGCGCGTGGACGGGCCTGTACCCGGACGTCATGAACGAGATCGCGCGCCACGAGGGATGGACGCTCAACTACGAAGAGGTCGAGTTCAGCAGCGGCTTGGAAATGGTCGCGGCCGGCGAGCTCGATATGCTGCTCGCGGTGGCCGACTCGCCGGAGCGACGCAAGACGCTGGCTTTCAACCAGGAGACCTTCTTTGCCAACTGGGGTGTGCTATCGGTTCCCGAAGACTCGAACATACAGTCATTCACCGACCTTGATGGCCGCACCGTCGCCGTCAACACCGGGGACATCTACTACAGCGGCAGCGGAGGGCTAGAGGAGACACTTGCCTCGCTGAATATCAATGCCAAGTACGTCGAGTTCGATAGCTACGCCACCGCCCTTCAAGCTGTCGTCGATGGCAAGGCCGACGCAGGCATGACCAGCCGCTTGTTTGCCGAGATGAACGACGAGGATCTCGGACTGAGGGCGACCGTCCTAGCGCTGCGCCCAACTCGCCTCGCCATCGCCTTTCCGCCTGATGCGCCACTGACGCTCGAGCTCATCAAGGGTGTCGACGAGAGTCTTGCAGAGATGCGAGATGATCAAGGCTCGGAATACCAAACTGCCTTGAACAAGCACGTCTTCGGCGTCTCTCCGCGGGCGATTCCGGCATGGGTCATTTGGGTGATCGACGCGCTTGCCGTCGGCGTTGCTCTCGTAGCGATATTCGTGTGGTACCTGAGAGCCGAGGTACGAAAGCGCACTGCGGACCTGTCTGCGGTAACCGAGCAGCTGGGCATAGTCGTTGACGCCATTCCCGACGCCTACATCCGGGTCGACCGCGAACACAGAATAATCGAGGCGCGCGAACGTCCGACCGTACCGCTTGCATTCGACACCGTGGACGCAATCGGCAGACCTCTCGGCGAGGTCCTTCCAGAACATCTCCGGGCGCTGTTTGGCGTTCTCCTTGACGACACATACGCACGGGGCTCGGCAAGGGTCGAATACTCACCGTTCCATGACGACCATCGCCGAGAGGCGCGTGCCACGCTCACTACGAACGACGAGACACTCCTGCTCATCAGAGACATCTCAGAGGCACACCGCATCGAACAGATCGAGGACGCGCATCGCGAGGAGCTTGAGCGCAAGGTTGCCGAGCGCACGGTCGAGCTCACCATGGCCAACCAGCGACTTGTGGGCCTCGTTGACGAGCTGCGGACCGCCACACGAGCGCGCGACCACTTCGTGGCCAACGTGAGCCACGAGTTCCGGACTCCCCTAAACGCCATTCTCGGCTTCTCGAGCATCCTGTCACAGGGGCTGGCGGGTGAGCTGAACGAAGAGCAGGCGCGGCAGATAGATATGATCCTTGGCGCCAGCAAACGTCTGGCTGCGCTAGTTGAGGACATCCTTGCGCTGGAGCGTATTGGCGCCGGGGTCACGCCGCTTGAAGTCACAGAGTTCGATATCTGTAGGCTGTCCCGCGACCTCACCGCCGAGATGGCCCCCCTGATCGAGCGAAAGCAGCTTGCCGTCACGGTGGAGTGCTCCGAGGAATCAACCTTGATCACCACCGACTCACGACTTCTCGCTCAGATTCTGGTGAATCTACTCGGCAATGCGATCAAGTTCACCGACCATGGCGGCATCAATCTGTGCGTGACCGTTATGGGAGACTCGCACGTTATCGTTACGGTGAGCGATACCGGCATAGGAATCCCGCCGGCTCAGCTCGAGGCGATATTCGAGGAGTTCGCCCAGGTCACATCGGGCGACAGAGTGAAGCCCGAGGGCACGGGACTTGGGCTCGCGATCAGCCGCAGGTTAGCGGAGCTGCTCGGTGGGACCCTTACGGTCGCCAGCATCGAGGGCGAGGGCTCGACGTTCACGCTGGATCTGCCGCGCACCTACGTTGGATCTGCCGAGCAACGCTAGACCGGCTTGATGATCTCCTGGCCGCCCATGTACGGGCGCAGCACCTCGGGCACCACGATGCTGCCGTCGGCCTGCTGGTAGTTCTCAAGCACAGCCACCAGGCAGCGTCCCACGGCAAGGCCGGATCCGTTGAGCGTATGCACCAGTCGGCTACCCTTGAAGGCACCCTGATCGCGATACTTGATGCTCGCTCTGCGCGCCTGGAAGTCCCGGCAGTTGCTGCAGCTTGAGATCTCCTTGTAGTCGTTGTAGCTCGGCAGCCAGACCTCGAGGTCGTAGGTCTTGGCGGCGCCAAAGCCCATGTCACCGGCGCAGAGCACGATCACGCGGTACGGCAGGCCTAGCAGCTGCAAGATGTTCTCGGCATCGGCGGTCATCGCTTCGAGTTCGTCCATCGACGTCTCGGGCGTGGCGAACTTCACCATTTCGACCTTGTCGAACTGGTGGACGCGGATCAT
>DDWM01000051.1 GCA_002345925.1 Actinobacteria bacterium UBA2286
GTCGGCAGTCACGCTAACGCACTTGGGCATCAGCTGCGCGCCAATGCCTCCCACTCATTCTAGCGCTTGTCGCGTCTGCTGAATGCCCTTGTTAGACGGCAGCCGCCAACCCGCGACGGCTCCCCGACAGGCAGCCCTTACCATCGTCTTTACCTGATGACGGGCGCGCCATTGAGCGCTCCGACGACGGATCGCTGCAGGCCACCGTACGCTCCCGCCCGGGTGCGTGGCGGACGGATGCCGGCGCACGTGCGAGTTCCAAGCCACGACCGCCGAGCGACCCCAGCCCGGATGCGCAGCAGCGACTTGCCGCGCCGCCTCACGGAACCGGCTTGATGGGAGCGCACCCTGCGGACGGTCAGCTTGGCCGCGACGATGGCGAGCGGACGCGGGCACGCCGAGGAGCCAGGAGCACGAGCCGAGGGAGGATCAGGAGCGCCGATGATGGCGTGAATGCTTCCGTGCCGGAAAGCGGTTACAGCTTGCCGGAGTGCCGAGGAGCTAGCCCGTCTAACAATGAATGTACTGACCGTGTAAGGCCCGGGCGCAGTGAAAACCATTGATGTAAGAAGATCCCCGCACCCCTGGAATGTACTGTATATCATTCAAGCGCAGAAGGAATAGCTACATTTAGCCAGCTTTCTCAAGCCGCTCGGCAATCCAGACTTTGATGATGGATTGTCGCGTCACGCCAAGTCGCGCTGCTTCACGATCCAGCGATTCGACCATCCACAGAGGGAAATCGACGTTCACGCGCTTGGGTTCCCTGTTGGGTCGGATGGCGCTGGACATGTCGAGATCATCAATGATGTCCTCGACGCCATCGTCAAACTTCTTGTCGAACTCACTCGCATTCATGCGCTCGCACCTCCGTTTGACGCGCCCTCCGTACCGAGATGATGCGAATCGCGTCCCCTCGGTATGTGATCACCGCGGACCAGTGCTTCTCTCCGATGACCCCGACGAAGACGAACCTTGACTCCCCCGCTGCACGAGCGGCGACTCGCACCAAATTGTCATCCAACCATAGTGCTTGCGCCTCAATGAAATCGATACCGTGCTTCAGCATGTTGGCGTCGCTCTTGGCCGGGTCGAACTCGAATCTGACCGACCCGATTTGCTCATCTCCCAACATATATAATCTATACCTTTTCTACTCTGGTAACAAGGATTGCGGTAGGTTGGTGGACGTGCGGATGCGCAGTCTGTGTAAGCAGAGCAGTGAGGGCTTGCGGCGAAATGCTCACAGCGCGTCGAACGGGCTCTTCACTCCCAGTCCGCCCTTGTTGAGCACGTGGGTGTAGATCATCGTCGTATTGAGGCTCCTATGGCCAAGAAGCTCCTGGATCGTCCGGATGTCATAGCCGCTCTCGAGCAGGTGTGTCGCGAACGAATGTCGGAGCGTGTGACACCCCACAGGCTTGGTCACGCCTGACGCTCGAGCCGCCTCTCCCACCGCTCGCTGAATGATCGTCGGGTGCACGTGGTGACGGCCCTGCTGGCCGGTCTTCTTGTTGCACCACCGGCGCTCCTGCGGGAACACCCACTGCCAGCCCCACTGCGACGGTGCGTTGGGGTACTTGCGGTCGAGCGCATCGGGCAGCAGCACCCGGCCCCATCCGTCGGCAAGGTCGCGCTCGTGGACCGCCCGCGCACGTCGCAGCTGCGCCTGAAGCGGCGGCTTGAGCGTGTCGGGCAGCATCGTCACGCGATCCTTTCCGCCCTTGCCGCTGCGCACACGAATCTCGCCGTGCCCGAAGTCGATGTCTTGCACCCGCAGCCGCAGACACTCCATGAGGCGCAGCCCCGAGCCATACATGATCGACGCCATCAGCCATTTGTCGCCATCCAGCCGATCCAGCAGCGCGCGCACCTCGGCACGCGTCATCACAACCGGCAGCCGCTTTGGCTTTCGAGCGCGGATCACGCCGCTGAGCTCGCCGACCTCACAACCGATCACGTACCGGTACAAGAACAGCAATGCCGAGAGGGCCTGTGTCTGCGTCGAGGCGGCCACGTGCTCTTCCACGGCCAGGTGCGTGAGGTACGCGTTTATCTCGGCCTCGCCCATCTCGGCAGGATGTCGGAGGCGGTGGAAGCGGATGTAGCGCGTCGCCCAAAGGCAGTACGCCTGCTCTGTTCGGCGGCTATAGTGCCGCGAGCGCAGCGCCGCGCGCAGCTGCGCCATGAGTTGCCCCGGATGGGCTTTCTGCTCCACATCGCTCCCCTCGGCCAAGCTTTCTGCCGAGAGTAGCGGGCGACCCTAAACCGCGACTGAACGAACGCTTACCCGCGTCCTACGTCCGGCTGCACTTTGCGCCTGATCTCGTAGCACTGGTGGATCTTCTGGTTGCGCTCAAAGTCCGGCGGAATGGTCACGCTCGTGACGTTCTGGATATCGAGTTCAGGCAGCTCTTCAAAGGCGAGCTTGAACTTGCGGAAGTTGTTGGAGAACACCAGTACGCCTCCGGGCGCCAGGAGCGCGGCCGTGTCGCGCAGCAGCTCCACGTGGTCGCGCTGCACGTCAAAGGTGCGCTCCCCCATCTTCTTGGAGTTCGAGAAAGTGGGCGGGTCCAAGAAGATGAGCCCGTACGGCTGCGCGTGGCCGACTTCGATGCGCTTGCGCTCATCCACCATCCACGACAGCACGTCCACGCGCTCGAAGCGCACGGTGTTGCTCTCGGCAAATCCATTGAGCGCCATGTTGCGGCGCGCCCAGTTGAGGTACGTCGCCGACATGTCCGCGGTCGTGACATGCGTCGCTCCGCCAGCTGCGGCGTACACGCTCGCGGCGCCGGTATAGCCGAACAGGTTGAGGAAGCGCAGCCCGTCGGAATACTCGCGCAGCGCTTGCCGCGTGAGCCGGTGATCCAGGAAGAGTCCCGTGTCGAGGTAGTCGTGCAGGTTCACCAGCAGGCGCAGCCCGCCCTCGGCGACCTCGATCTGCGTGCCGAGCGTGTCCTCTCGGCGCTCGTACTGCGACTCGCCGCGCTGGCGCTTGCGCACCTTCACCGCGACATCTTCAGGCGCCACGCCGAGAAGCTCAGGCGCAGCCGCGACGATCTCGGCCAGGCGCTCCTCGGCACGACCTGAGTCGATGCTGGGCGGCGGCGCGTACTCCTGGATGTGCGCGAAGCGGCGGCCCTCATCGGGACCGGCGCCTTCGTAGATGTCGATAGCCACGGCGTATTCGGGCAGGTCAGCGTCGTAGACGCGCCAGCACGTGACGCCCTCGCGCCTCGCCCACTTGCCCAGGTGCCGCAGGTTCTTGCGCACACGGTTGATGAACATCTCGGCCCCCGCCGAGACACCAAGCGGCGCCGGGCGTACCTCGGCACGCACTACGCGCGCGGAGAGCTCGAAGAGGTAGAGCTTCACTTCAACCGCGCCGTTCATGAACGAGTACGACTTGTGCGAGCGCAGCTTGGTCGCGCGCGCCAGGTCGGGCTCGCTGGTGAGGATCGCGGCGATCCAGCCGTCGAAGCTCTCCACAAGCCGCTCGCCAAGCCGCGCGTACAGCCCGGCCAGGTCTTCCCCACTGCCGAGACGCACGCCGTACGGCGGGTTCGTGATGATGAGTCCGGGCGCAGCGCCCGCGGGCGGCTTCGTGTGCCCCAGCTCGCGCACGTCGAGCACGACCGAATCGCCGAGACCCGCGCGCTTCACGCATGCGCGCGCAAGCTCGATAGCGCTTGAGTCCACGTCGCTGCCTGCGATGCTCGGCATCGCTCCCATGCCCGCCTCGGCACGCTCGTCGGCGTCGTCGAGCACCGTGTGCCACACGTCCGCGTCATGGCCGAGCCACCCCTCGAAGCCCCAGCGCTGGCGCAGCAGGCCCGGCGCGCGGTCGGCGGCCATGAGCGCGCCTTCCAGCAGCAGCGTGCCCGAGCCGCACATCGGGTCGAAGAGCGATCCGCCGGCCTCAGCGATCGCCGGCCAGCCGGCGCGCATGAGAAGCGCGGCGGCGAGGTTCTCCTTGAGCGGCGCCTCGGCCTGCTCGCCGGGCGCGCGATAGCCGCGACGGTGCAGCGGGTCGCCTGAGAGGTCGATCGAAAGCGAGCCTTCGCCTTTGTGCAGGCGCAGGTTGAGGCGCACGTCCGGCGACTCGATATCCACCGACGGCCGATCACCCGTGCGCTCGCGCACCTGGTCGACGACGGCGTCTTTCACCTTGAGCGCGGCAAATCCCGAGTGCGTGATCCCGGGCGTGCGACCAACCGCGTCGACCGCGATCGTCGTCTTTGCCGAGAGGTGCTGCTCCCAATCAACCGCCGCGACGCCTGCGTACAGGTCCTCGGCGGTCATCGCGGGGAAGCTTGCGAGCGTGAGCAGGATGCGGCTGGCAAGCCGCGACCAGAGGCACGCGCGATACGCGATCTCAAGCGTGCCCGAGAACGAGACGGCGGCGCGTGATTCGCGAACGTCGGAGGCGCCAAGGGCGCGAAGCTCCTCGGCAAGGAGCGACTCTATGCCGATGGCGCATGTGGCTATAAGTGTGTGAGTTGTCATGCGGACACGGTACCACGGCTGGCAAGGGCGGGGCGCTTACTCCGGTGCCTCGGCGGTGATCGAGTACATCAGCGGGAGGTCCGGCGCGCCTTCCGGCATGCGCCAGAAGCCGTCGGCGCCCTTGATCATCGTTGGGAACCACTGGAAAGCGAGATACGGATACTCGCGAAGCGACGTGATCCGCAGCCCTGCGCCGATGAGCGAGTTCACGATCTCCTCAAACGTGTGCTGCCACGAGTACGACGTCGCCTTGATGCCGGAGTCGGGCGCGGCGTAGCTGCCGTCTTCTTCCCAGCGCAGAACGTTGGCGTCGAAGTACGGATACTTGAACGGCGGTACGAGTGCCTCGGTGTAATCGTCGAACATCCACAGAAACGGGTGGTGCTCGGCGATGAAGAAGCGACCGCCCGGCTTGAGCGCTCCGGCGATCACTCTGGCCCAAGGCTTGAGGTCGGGCAGCCACGAGATGGCGCCGTACGAGGCGAAGACCACGTCAAAGCGCTCCCCGCCCAGGTGCTCGAGGGTGTCGTAGACGTCGCAACAGATGAACCGCGCGTCAAGATCGAGCTGCGCTGTAAGCTCGCGGGCGATCTCTATCGCGCGCTCCGAGAAGTCGACACCCACAGCATGTGCACCGTGGCGCGCCCACGAAAGCGTTGTCTGCCCGAAGTGACACTGCAGGTGCAGAAGCGACTTGCCGTCCACGTCGCCGACGCCTTCGAGCTCCACAGCATCGATCGTCTCTCGGCCGGCGATGAATCCTGCGGTGTCGTAGAAGTCGGAGCCCACGTGCGCGTCGGCCCAGGCGTTCCAGAGCTCGTGATTGGCGGAAATCGGGTCTTCCACGGTATCCCCTTCTTCGGCGACTACGCCTCCGCCAAGAATACCGCAGCAGG
Organism: Actinobacteria bacterium UBA2286; assembly: GCA_002345925.1. Taxonomy (GTDB): domain Bacteria; phylum Actinomycetota; class Coriobacteriia; order Anaerosomatales; family Anaerosomataceae; genus UBA2286. Next base: position 5,406 of record DDWM01000051.1, read on the forward strand.
CGTCAGCCACGCACGACCGCGCGGGCCGTCGCGCGCAACCAGTACACCCAGAATCCGGCGACCTCGCGCGCGACGAGCTTGGGAGTCTGCACGATCGGGAGGCTGGCAGTCGCAGGGACCGTGCTCACGTCCCGGCCGACGGCCGCATACGCGAGCTTGATCCTCGGCAGGTGGTAGAACTGGCTCACGACAAGCACGCGCCGGGCAGGCTCGTCCTCGAAGTACGCCATCGTGTTGCGCACGGTCGAATCGGTGTCGACGCCCTCATGGTCGAGCACGATCGCCTCGGCAGGGACGCCGAGTGCGATGGCGCGGGTGCGCATGGCCTCGGTCTCGTCCACGCCGCTCGCGCCGACTGCGCCGGACATGATGAGCTTGGGCACGAGCCCCGCGCGGTAGAGGTCGGCGGCCGTTCGCACGCGGTCCTCAAGCGACGTCGAGAGCGACCCGTTCGCATTCGCCTTGGCGCCAAAGACGACCGCGACGTCCGCGGGTCGCCGGTAATCAGTCATCCCGAAGAAGAAGACTTGCGAGAGCGACATCACGAGCGCGGCCGCAACAGCCACCGCAACCACAGCGAGCATATCTCGGCGGGAGGGCTGCACCGTGCTGCCAACAAGCACCCTCCACGCGATGAAGCCGAAGCCCGCAGCGATCACTGCCGAGAACGGCAGCGGCACGGCCGGCGTGATGCTCCCCGCGTGCCATGCGGTGTAGAACCCGGCAGCGTTCCAGACTGCTGCAAGCGCAAGCGCCGCGCAAAGTGCGGCAGTGGCCGAGGTTCGCCTCGGCGACATCACCGGCTTGAGCGCGTACGCCACAAGCGCAACGGTGCCGCCAAGCAGCAGCGCTAAGGAAAGTGCCGGGCCGAGGAAGTGCAGATCGACCCACCAGAGGTTCTGGACAAGGCCCTGGCCGCGGATGCCGGCGAGCCCGTTGGCGAACGAGAAAAGTCCGAAGAACAATGCGATGCCGCGTGCGATCCTCGTCATGAACGTCCCCCTGGCGTCGGCGGCCTGCTCAGACAGTATCGCCTGGCGGGCCGCATCACGCGGGAGTCGTCAACGGGTCGTCACTCGGCTTCGGCGTGCTGCTTTCCTGCCTGATACAGGCCGAGGTTGACCCGGTGCGGTCCCGGCGTCCCGTACGGCACGAAGGCGATGCGGTCGCCCGGCATCACCGTGCGCTCGAGCGGATAGACGGTCCCGTTGCAGAAGATGCCCTCGATCTGATCGTGCGGCAGGCCGAGTTCGGTCGCGATCTCGGCCGCTGAGATGCCTTCCTCCGGCACCTCGCGCGTCACGGTGGTAGGCTGGCCGCTCTCGCACCGCAACGTGTGCAGACAGCCGAAGGTGCGGATCGTGACTTCTCGCGTGTCGCCCATGAAGTGCCTCCCAGCTTTGCCGTCTTCTCAGATGTACCACAACAGCGACCGACCTCCACGCGCTACTATGTACGCGAAGCACACACCTACACATGGAGTAGCAGCCAATGAACGGGAAGACCGAAGCATTCCGCGCAGCATACGAGGAGTTTCTCGGCGGGCATGACGGGTACGATGCAGCCGCGATCGATGCGCTGCGCGCCGACGGCTACGAGCGGCTCGACCGCCAGGAGCACGTCTACCTCGACTACACCGGCGGCGGCCTGTATGCGGCGTCGCAAGTTGAGAAGCACCGTGAGCTGCTGGAAGGCGGCATCTTCGGCAACCCGCACTCGCACAACCCGAGTTCGCTTGCGGCTACACATCTGGTGGAAGCCGCTCGCGAAGCGGTTTTTGCCTTCTTCAACGCGTCGCCTGACGAGTACGAGGTCATCTTCACGGCAAACGCGAGCGGCGCGCTCAAGCTTGTGGGCGAGTCGTATCCGTTCACGACCGAGAGCTGCTACCTGGTGAGCTACGACAATCACAACTCCGTGAACGGCATCCGCGAGTTCGCGCGCCGCAAGGGCGCGACCGTCACATACGTGCCGGTGCGCAACCCGGATCTCCGCCTGGATGAGGAGCTGATCGAGCGCGGCCTCGAGTGCGCTCGGCCGGGCTCCGACAACCTGTTCGCATACCCCGCTCAAAGCAACTTCTCCGGCGTGCAGCATCCGCTGGGATGGATTGCCGAGGCACAATCACGCGGATGGGACGTGCTGCTGGACGTGGCGGCGTTCGTGCCCACGAACCGACTCGACCTCTCGGCCGTGAAGCCCGACTTCGTGCCAGTGAGCTTCTACAAGATGTTCGGCTACCCCACCGGCGCAGGCGCGCTCATCGTGAAGCGCGACAAGCTCGCCAAGCTCCGACGTCCGTGGTTCGCAGGCGGCACTATCACGCTTGCAAGTGTGCAGGACGACGGTTGGTACCGCCTGGCTCCCGGAGCAACAGGCTTCGAGGACGGCACCGTCGACTACCTGGGGCTGCCGGCCGTGACCATCGGACTGGAGCACCTCTCGGCCATCGGCATCGACACGGTGCACGACCGCGTCACGGCGCTTGCGGAGTGGCTGCTAGGGCGGATGACGTCGATGAAGCACAGCAACGGCGAGCCCATGGTGCAGATCTTCGGGCCTGAGACGATGGACCGACGCGGCGCCACGATCGCGTTCTATCTGCTCGACCCCGAGGGCGCTCCCTATGACGTATACGGCGTTGAGCGCGAGGCTGGCGAGCAGCGGATCTCCGTGCGTACCGGATGCTTCTGCAACCCGGGTGACGGCGAAATCGCGCACAACATAACCCGTGCCGAGATGGCCGAGTGCTTCGAGGCGCCGGATATCCCGGTCACCCTGCAGCACTGCCAGAGCATCATCCAGGACGCTACCGGGAAAGCACCGAACACGATTCGCATCTCACTGGGACTGGCGTCCAATTACGCAGACGCTCACAGCTTCATAACGTTCGCCGAGACGTTCCGCGACCGGGTGCGCTAGCTCACCCAGGGCGGGACGAGGCGCTCGACGCTGCGAAGCGCGCGTCGGTGACGCTCGAAGGCAGGGTCGTGCTCGGCCATGATGGCCCAGAAGCGTGCCGAGTGGTCCATCGCCCGCAGGTGACAGAGCTCGTGCAAGATCACATAGCGCGCCAGCTCCGGCCCCAAGAAGAGCAGCTTGGCGTTGAGGCTCACGGTGCCGCGTGGCGAGCAGCTCCCCCAGCGCGAGCGCTGGAGTCCTATGCGCACACGAGTCACGCTGAAGCCGTGCTCCGCTGCCAGCTCCGACACCATCGGCCCTAGCACGGCATGCGCACGCCGCGTGAGCCAGCGCCGGAGCGCAGCCTCGCAGGCGGCTTCGTCGTGAGCCGCACCGCTGAGCCTGAGGCGCCCCGCACTCTCGCGTGCCGTGACGGCGCTAGCTGCCGAGGCGCGATATTCGATCGCAAGCGTCTCGCCGGTCGCGCGAAGCTCGAGTGATGTGGGGAGCCCGTCGCCGTGCTCGGCACGCACCGCCTCGGCCCGCGCGGTCGCGCGGTCGATCGCCTGCAGCACCCACTGGCGCCGCGCCTCCACGATCGCAGGCACGCGCCGGACCGCGAAGCGCTTGGGAACCGTCACGACCACCTCGGCATCGCGTGTGACCGTGATGCGGACGTGCTTCGCCCTGGGGCTTACACGAAGCGTGTAAGCGATATCGGTACTCGGGTCCGGGGCCACGCTCGTCCTCTCTCGGCTGATGTCGTCGCCAATGGTACCGCGAACTGCGAGTACGACCACCGGAGTAGTTGTGAACGCCACACCTCCGCGGGGAGTAAGGCAAAGATGCGCCCCCGGATAGACGTGCGGCGAAGCATGTCAGAGGACGCTGGTAGCGTGGCAGAACGACCCGACCTGGACGGTCGGCACACCAGCAGGAGGCACGATGAACGCAGTACACATACGAACTCACGGTCTTGAAGATGATCAGTGCACGGCAACTGTGGAAATGGTGGTGGGCGAACTAGACGGCGTCGCGGCAGTTGTGGCTGTGAAATCCATGGGCATCACGTCGGTGCTCTTCTACGAGGAGACGGTATCGACACGATCGATCCTCAGGGCCATCAGGTCGATGGGATTCGATGCACGCCTCTTGCGCGCTGATCCCGTGGCCGTTGCAAGCTGACCGCGCATCGGAAACCGGTACCGTTCAACCTCCTTAGGGGGAATACTATGGTAAGAATTCGCGACGAAGGGACGCCGATGCCGTACGTAGAGTGGACACCCGCACTGGAAACCGGTGTGGCGGAGATAGATGACCAGCACAAGATGCTGTTCAAGCTCATCAACGACCTCCACAGCGCAGCAGAAGAGACTCCCAAAGACACGGACGCGGTGACGGACGCCATGTACGGGCTCTCTGACTACGTAGCGGAGCACTTCGGTGACGAAGAAGCGCTCATGGCCGAGCGTAACTACCCCGGACTTGCGGCGCACCATGACATGCACCAACGCCTCATCGCGCAAACGCTGCATTTCATGACGCAGTTCGTGAACGGTGACGGGGTGTCTCTTGGCGAGCTCACAGAATTCCTCGGCAACTGGCTCAAGGGCCACATTGTCGAGCAGGACTGCAAGTTCGTGGCTACGCTCAAGGACTGACAACCGCCATTTGTGACGCAAAACACGTGGATTCCTTTGGAGCCACGAAGGTGGTGCCGATACTCCTACTGAGGATTCGTCGAACCCTGTAGGAGCTGATCGTTCATGGCACGCCTTCGCACACAGCGCTTCTCGGCCCGCATCGCACTGCTGCTCATCGCAGCTCTCTGTGTCGCCGTCATCCCGCCAACCGCGATTGCGGACACCGCACCCCCCAATTACACGTACTGGTTCGGCTATGCCATGGACAAGATCTACCCGACCACCAACTCGTCAAATTCCAAGCTCGCCTCGGCGGCACCGGGCACGATGACACTCAGCGGTGCGCAGGCCGAGTTCGAGGGCCGGCAGATCGCCATCCGCCCCACGGCGTCTTCACTCAAGGACATCTGGATCGCACCGTCAAAGCTCACCGCGACCGACGCCAGCGGCAACGTATCCACCATATCCGCCGAGAACGTCACCACGTACAAGGTCCACTATGTGAACATCACGAACCCATCATGGGGGTACACCCGCAAAGGTCTCGAGCCTGATCCGCTGCTCCCGATGATCCTCGCAAACGGCGAGCGGCTTGGCTGGCGCAATGGCCTCTCGGCGGATCTCACGCGGCGAGGCGCGACCGCCGGCAGCACTCAGCCGTACTACGTGCTGTTCCGCATACCGAAAGACGCTGCGCCCGGCACCTACACCGGCACGCTCAAGATCACGTGCACCGGTACCGACGGAACGCCCGCACCCGACCTCGTGATTCCCGTCTTACTCAAGGTCTACAAGTTCTCGGTCGAGAAGCAGACGATCAAGACCGCCTTTGGCGTGAACCTGCAGTGGGCGGCATACGCGAACAGCGCTGCCCACGGCTGGCTGCCAAAAGACACGAACCCGCCCAAGACACGCATCGCCGAGACGACCACGTTCAAGGGCGACCAAATAGGCGGCTGGATGCAGTACATGGCCGACCACCGAGTCACACCACAAACGATGCTGACGGCCTGGGAAAACGGCAGCGACTGGGCGCCACCCGCGGACAACGGCGACATGGTCGCCCGGGACGCATACCTGAACGACTTCCTCAGCTCCGGCAGCGCGACCACATTCGACGGCGACCGCTACAGTTTCACCTCGGCGAAGCTGCCCGAATACGGGGCCAGCACGTACATCAAGGACCCGTTCGCCAGCACGTCCAACACCACCCGTGCGGCGCAGTACTACAAGACGATGGCCTCCGAGCTGGCGCCGTACCTCAACCGGACGTACGCGTACCCGATCGATGAGCCCACCGCCTCTCAGCGCAGCTTCGTCGAGAAGTACGCAGCGTTCGTCCACAAGAACGCACCGGGCGTTGACTTCATGGTCACGGTCGACCCGGTCGTCATGGACTACAAGCTGCTTAAGGACGTTGACATCTACTGCAACAAGCTCCAGTTCTTCTATCGCGACTACAAGACGTGGGTCAAGCCGGTACTCAACGCGAAGAAGAGCGTCTGGATCTACTCGCACACGACCACCTGGCAAGGCATCGTCCCCACGTACATGATCGACCAGCCGCTTGCCGCTTCACGTGTGCAGGGCTGGATCGCCTACGACACCGCCGCCGAAGGACTGCTGTACTTCAGCGTCAGCGCATGGCGCCCCAAAGTGAGCGCGACCACGTATCGCGACCCGTACGCCGATCCGCTCTCCTACCGCACCACTACAGGCGGGATCCCCTTCTACGGCAACGGCGACGGCTCGCTCGTCTACCCCGGCTACTACCCGGCGCTTGGGCTAAGCGTTGAGGGCGCTCCGCCGGTCGGCAGCCTTCGCATGGAAGCGGTCCGGGACGGGCTTGAGGACTACGAGTACCTGAAGCAGGTCAAAGCGCTCTACGGTTCCACCGCCGCCACCACATACCTGCGCGAGATCGTTGGGCCGCTCCCAACGCCGGTCGCAGGCAAGCTGCTCTTCCCGTCGTGGTCCAAGACCCCCTCGGCTTATAACGCAGTCCGCAGCGACATGGCCAGCAAGATCGAGCGCTACCGCGTGCGCCCGGATCGCACCGGTGCAAAGACCCGCGGTATTCGCTAGCCGAAGCTGATCTGCCGGTACGTCACCACGTTGACCGACAGGGTCACCGGAGTTGGCTCTCCTAGCGCCGCAACACGGGCGCTCAGGTCGCCAGCTGCATGCCATGCGCTTGGCCCCATGCCGGCCACGGCCGACACGTCGTCATGCAAGAGCTCGAGTCGTCGCTCCACGAGCATCGTCGTCACACGCTCAAAACGGCCCTCAAACGCCGTCTCAAGGCGCTCATCCTTGCGGTCGTCGACAACGAGCATCCCGAGGGTCTCCACGATCTCGCCGAGGTGCCGCGGCGTGGGCGTCACAACGATGAGCACACCTCCGGGAGCCAGCACTCGCTCGAACTCGGCCGGGTTTCTCGGCGAGAAGATGTCTAGCAGCACCGCAACGGCACCGTCCCGCATAGGCAGGCGGTCCCACGCGTCGCTCACGATCGCGCCGATGCGCAGGTGCGCGCGAGCGGCTCGCTTCGAAGCCGCCTTTGAGATGTCGAGCGCGATGCCCGGGCGATCGGAAACCCGGTCAAGCACCGCCGAGAGGTAATAGCCCGTCCCGGCGCCAACCTCGGCGACACAGCCCTGAGCGCCGTCGGCCAGTGCAGCTGCCGCAGCCTCAGCCACAGCGTCCGCAATAGCCGAGTAATGTCCCTTGCCGAGAAACGCCTCGCGCGCTTGAACCATCGCTGGGGTATCGGCGGTGCCCTTGGACGCATCTCCGCCCAGCATGCTCACGTAGCCCTGGCGCGCGATATCATACGCGTGCCCCACTTCGCATCGGAGCACATTACCTGTCTCGGCAAGCGCACGGCCGCAAAGCGGACACTCGATGTACTGCATGATGTCCGCCAGCACGACCCCTACCTGCCCAGCGGATCGAAGCGCGCGATATCGGCGCCTTCAAGATCGGTCCAGGTGCCCAGGACGTCTTCGGTGCGAGCGCCGAGCTCCGCATGCAGCATGGCGATTCCGGCGTCGAGGCGGCGCGTGATGTGCGGCGCGAATTCGGGACCCGCCACACGCACCACAAGACCACCATCCTCGAATGCGAAGCGCCAAGGCTGCCGGTTCACGGCCGATGGCGCCCACTGCGCGTGCTCGACGGCGCGGCGCGCCCACGCCGGCCAGGCGGCGTTCATGTCGGGAGCGATCACCGCAAGCGACTTACGGCGGTCAAGCGTATCGACGTGGCGCTTCGGACGTCCAAAGGCGCCCGTCTCGGCCACCGGCGTACCAAGCGGTGACGCGCCAAAGACACGCTCATCATCGCCAAGGCCGGTGAGAGCCAGCGCGCGCTTCCGGTCGATGCCGCCGCCAACCCACACGGTTGCGAGGCCAAGCGCGGTCGCCTCAAGCATGAGCGCCTCGCTCACATAGCCAACGTGGTTGTCCCGGCCAACGGCTTCACCGCTACCGAGGAAGATCATGGCCGAGGCGGCCCCGGTGATGCGGCCGTACGAGCCGACTATGCCGGTGAACATGTCCTCCGGCGACTCAGGGAGCACGACCATGCGGGCGTCGGAGAACGGCCGGAACTCCTCGGCCATCTTGGTGAGCGACGCTATTGCTGCTGCGTCGGCGGGGCGGTTGTCGTACGCGCGCTTGGCGCGACGCGTGAAGATTGCGGCCGTCCAGGTGTCGGCGCGGGATTCAAAGAGCTCACGAGCGTCGGTCATTGTGTGCCTTCCTATGTCAGTTGCGAGTGCTATCGTCGTACGTATCGACCCGCACGTAAACCGCGGGCGCGTCACGCTTGGATCGGGGGAACCATGGTGAGCATACATCGAGATAACCGGCCGCAGCGACTCCGCGCGCATCTTGAACGGCTATGCGCCGGCCTTGCAGATCGCCACACCGGCGGCACCGGGAATATCGCTTCCAACGCACACTTCGCCGAGGTCGCTTCGCGCGCCGGGCTCCACGTTGAGCGCATCGGGTTCGACTGCTTCGAGTGGGAGCCCGGACCAGCGTACCTTGAAACCGACTCCGGGACGCTCACGGTCAAACGCGGCCCCTACTCGCTCCCATGCAAAGCCGAGGCCACACTGTTCGCTGCCACCACCGTCGAGGAACTTGAGTCACTCCACGCCGAGGGGTGCGTGCTGCTGCTTCATGGGCCGATCGCCTCGGCGCAACTCACTCCGCGCGGCTACCCGTTCTACGCGGTTGACGAGCACACGCAGATCCTCTCGGCCATCGAAGCGGCTGGGCCGGCCGCGATCATCGCAATCACCGGCCGAGACGAGATGGCCGGCGCTATCTACCCCTTCCCGCTCATCAACGACGCAACAGTGGATGTCCCCTCAGCGTACGTCAAAGACATCGAAGGTACCGCGCTGCTCGCCCATGTGGGTGAGACCGTGCGCTTCACGATGGACGCAAAACGCATACCCGCTCGTGCCGAGCAGGTCATCGCACGCAAGCCGGGCACCGGCGCGGGACGCATCCTCGTGAGCGCCCACATCGACACCGCGCGCGAGACGCCCGGGGCACTCGACAACGGCACGGGAGTCGCGTGTCTGCTCGGACTGATGGAGGAGCTAGCCAGCCGTCCTACGCGTCACACGATCGAAGTGCTGCCCTTCAACGGCGAGGACAACTATGCGGCCAAGGGCGAGCTCGTCTACCTTGCTGAGAATCCGGACGGGTTCAGCAACGTGGCCGTGGTGGTCAACATCGATGCGGCCGGACTCGCCGGAGCCGCTACAGACGTGTCGTTCTACGGCTGCCCGGATGCGGTGAATGAGGCTGCTGAAGCCGCAATGGCGACGCTCGCGTCGGTACAGGTGGGCCCAGCGTGGCCGGCGAGCGACCACATGGTCTTCGCGATGCAGGGTGTCCCCGCGATGGCGATAGCCTCGGCGGAACTCACTCGCATCGTTGGCGAGATCGCGCACACAGAATTCGATACGCCGGATCTCGCGGACTCGGCGCTCATGAGCGACATCGTCGAGTTCATCCTCGGCCTTATCGAGGAGCTCGATGCCTGTGCGTAGCCGCAACTAAGAAGGGCGGCCCGGTACTTGATGGCAATCGGGGCAGCGAGCTTCGTAGAAGTCGCCGCCTCCCACGAGGATCGTGGGTGAGTCCCACGATGCAGGCTCGCCGTCGATGATGCGCTGCGTGCGCGTCGCGACGCCGTGGCATTTCTGGCAGATCGCCGTGAGCAGCGAGAGCTCGTCGGCCAGCGACATGAGCGCCGGCATGATGCTGAACGGCTCGCCGCGGAAGTCCTGGTTGAGGCCTGTCACGTACACCTGGCACCCGTTGCCAAGCAGATCACGCACGACATCGATGAGGTTCTCGCCAAAGAACTGCGCTTCCTCGACCGCCACCACACGACATGGCCCCTGCGTGATCTCGGAGGCGTCCGATACGACTACCGCGCCCATTTCGGTCCCAAGGCGTGAACGCGCCTTGTCGCCGTCGCGCGAATCGACCTGGTGCTTGTAAATGACGATCTCGTCGCCGATCACCCGGTGGCGCGACAGCAGCCTGATAAGCTCGCCGGTCTTGCCGCTGCTCATACAGCCCGCGATAACGTGAAGTCGTCCCTGCTTGCCGGTCACATTCGCCTCCATATGCGTCGAGTACTGATACCAGAATACCGCGAACGTGCCCTACGAATACGGCTCGTTGAGCAATGTAGGAATCTGGCCGATATACCTACATGGCCCAGGTGGGTACACTTAGCAAAGCAGGGCGACCCTGGAGCGCGCATTGATACTACTCGGACTCCTCCAAAACGTGGCACTCGTCGTGATGCTCGGCGCGATTCTTCAACTGCTGACCCGCTACTGGCAGTCGAATTCAGTGACGCGACAGGTGATTACCGGCTTGATGTACGGTGCGGTCGCGCAGCCGGAATGCTCACCCCCGTCACGCTGGCCCCAGGCGTCATCTTCGACGGCCGCTCCATCATCCTAGCGATAGCCGGCCTCTTCGGGGGTCCGATAGCCGCCGGCGTCGCCGTGATCGTGGCCTCGGTGCTTCGACTATCACTTGCCGGAGTCGGTACTGGAGTCGGCGTCGGCGTTATCTTCGAGGCCGCGCTCATTGGACTGGCTTTCCGAGCGCTGTTGCGCAAGGGCCGCATCTCAGCTGGCCCCGCTACCCTTTGGGGTCTAGGCATGGCAGTTCATGTGGTCATGCTCTTGCTGATGTACGCGCTCCCCGGAGGAATCGGCGGGGAAATCCTGCAGCAGATAGCCGTCCCAGTCTTGCTTACTTACCCTCTAGCCTTCTTCGTTGTTGCGACGCTGCTTCTGGACCAAGAGCAGCGCCTGAAGGACGAGGCCGAGCTCCGGATACTCAATGAGTCGCTCGAGACGCAGGTTGCCGAGAGAACACAGGCTCTCTCGGACATAAATGTGAGACTTGCCGCCGAAAGCGACGCCAAGACGCGGTTCCTGCGCTCCATGAGCCACGAACTGCGCACGCCGCTCAACTCGATCATCGGTTTCTCGGACATCCTCGGAAAAGGCATGGCCGGGGAACTGAACGAGGAGCAACAGCGCCAGATCGACATGATCGGCGGGGCAGGCAAACACCTGCTGGCGCTAATCAACGACATTCTCGACCTCAGTCGGATCGAAGCCAATGCCGTGAAGGTCGAGCGCGAAGAGATTGCAGTGCACGCGCTCGTGAGCGAGATCGTCGCGACTCTCGCCCCAGAGGTGGAGGCGAAGGGGATCTCCTTAATCTCCGAGCTTGAGACGGCGGATATGACGATGATTTCCGATTCAAGGAAGCTCAGCCAGATTCTGCTTAACCTGACGAGCAACGCAGTCAAGTTCACGGAGCGGGGATCGGTGACCCTTCGATTGCATCACACCGGCAACACAGTGACGTTCTCGGTCGAGGACACGGGTCCCGGCATTCCGGCAGAACAGCTTGACAGCATATTCTCCGAATTCACGCGGGGCGAACGCACGCCGGATCAGAGCGCCGATGGGACCGGACTTGGACTCGCCATCTCCCGCGGGCTGGCTGAGATGCTCGGCGGACGCATCGAAGTGCAGAGCGAGGTCGGCCGAGGCTCGATATTCACCCTCACGCTGCCGGTCACGCCGTAAGGTCTGGCCCGAACGGCGCTGCGGAGTCGTACTATGGTTCAAGGCTTCCAGAGAGGACTCCGCGTGAATCACAAGGTTGTTGCTGCCCAAAACGTCAGCCGCATGTGCATGGTCTGTGGCCGAGACAACCCCTGGAGCCTCAAGGCGCGCTTCTACGAGCTTGAAAGCGGTGAGCTCCTCGGCGAGTTCGATCCTTTGGACGAGCACCAGAGCTATCCTGGTCGCCTTCACGGCGGAATCTCCTCGGCGATGCTTGATGAAACCATCGGGCGCGCTATCAACATGAGCGACCCCGATGCATGGGGCGTCACCGTCGAGCTGAGCGTCCGCTTCCGCAAGCCCGTCCCCACCGACCGTCCTGTTCGCACGATCGGTCGCATCACGAAAGACTCCAAGCGCATCTTCGAAGGCAGCGGCGAGATCGTGCTCGAAGACGGCACTGTTGCCGTTGAGGCCAAAGGCCGCTTCATGAAGCTCCCGATCGACAAGATCGCGGACGGCGACTTCGATGCCGAGTGGTTCGCCGACGAGCGCGAGCATCCGGCGGGCGTCGAGCTGTCGTAGCCCTGAGCGTCCTGTGAGAATCCCGTGAACCATCTTGCGTTTCACTATGCGCGAGTATATATTAGCCACCTAACCATTAGGCAGCTAACCTTTAGCATGCTCACTAAGGAGCTCGCGAATGCACCACAGACTGCATGACACAGAGAGCGACCACGAGCATCACCGCATCGAGGGGGTCGATCCCCTCTCGGCAGAGGTCTTCAGGGCGTTCAAGACGCAAATGGTGCTCAACAGGCGCCTCATGACGAAGATGTTCACCGTTGAGACGATGCACCCGGCGCAGGCGATGTGCCTGCGCGCGCTCAGCCGCGAGGATGGCATCAGCCAGAGCGACCTCGCCGACGCGCTGCACGTCTCGCGCCCAACCGTCACCACGATGCTGCAGAAGATGGAGGCAGCCGGCGTGATCGAGCGGCGCGACGACGTGCACGATGCACGGCTCACGCGCATCTACATGACCGATGCCGGCCGGGCAATGAGCGAGCGCTTTCACGCGCTGTTCGCCGAAAGCATCAGCGCGAGCGTGGGACAGATGCCAGAAGACGACCGCCGAGAACTCGTGCGGCTACTAGACGACTTGAACGAACACGTCCGTCGCGCGATCGAGTCCTTCGACGAGACGGACACCGAAGGAAAGGCCGAAACAACCCGATGATCAAGCTCATGCGTTTCCTGAAACCGTACTGGAAGCAGCTCACCCTAGTCATGGTGCTGCTGCTCCTGCAGGCTGTCGCGAACCTCTACCTGCCTGAACTCAACGCCGACATCATCAACAACGGCGTGGCCAAGGGCGACACGGCGTACATCATGCGTATCGGCGGCTGGATGCTGCTCGTCACGCTCCTTCTCGGCGTGGCATCGATCATCTCGGTGTACTGGGGCTCCAAGACCGCAATGGCTTTCGGCCGAGACGTGCGCCACGCGCTTTTCCGTCGCGTGGAGAGCTTCTCGCTTGCCGAGCTGAACGTCTTCGGTCCGCCATCGCTGATCACCCGCAACACCAACGACGTGCAGCAGGTGCAGATGGTGACGCTCATGTCACTCAACGTGATGATCTCGGCGCCGTTCATGGCGATCGGCGGCGTCATCATGGCGCTTCGTCAGGACGTACCGCTCTCCGGACTCATCGTGGTTGTCATCCCGTTCATGGCCGTCATCATCGGCAGCCTCATGCGCAAGGCGCTGCCGCTTTTCCAGTCGATGCAGCTGAAGATCGATCGCGTGAACCAGGTCATGCGCGAGAAGCTCACGGGTATTCGCGTGATCCGCGCATTCGTGCGCAGCGACTACGAGGAGCGCCGCTTCGACGAAGCCAACCGCGACCTCACAGACACACAGCTGAAAGTGGCGCGCCTGTTCGCAATCATGCTGCCGTCGCTTATGGCGATCTTCAACCTCACGCTAGTGGCCACAATGTGGTTCGGCGGACTGCGCATCGAGAGCGGTGCGATGCCGATCGGCAACCTCACTGCCTTCCTTACTTACATCATGCAGATTCTCATGTCGGTCATGATGGCGACCGTCATGTTCGTCATGGTGCCGAGAGCCGAGGCTTCTGCGGTTCGCATCAATGAGGTTCTCGACACAGAGCCCCAGATCGTCGACCCGGCGGTTCCCACCGAGCCCACCGGCAGCCACGGCTACCTGGAGTTCGACAACGTCGAGTTCCGTTACCCCGGTGCCGAGGATGCGGTACTTTGCGGCATCTCGTTCAAGGCCGGACCAGGACAGACGACAGCAATCGTCGGCAGCACCGGCTGCGGCAAGTCAACGCTCATCAACCTCATCCCGCGCTTCTACGACGTGACCGGCGGGCGCGTGCTCGTCGACGGCGTGGACGTGCGCGAGATGACGCAGGCAACACTCTGGGAGCGCATCGGCTTCATCCCACAGAAGGCGTTCCTGTTCAACGGCACCGTCGCGAGCAATCTGCGCTACGGCAAGGAGGACGCAACCGACGATGAGCTCTGGCACGCGCTCAAGGTGGCACAGGGCAAAGCGTTCGTTTCGGCGATGGATGAAGGACTCGACGCGCCAATTTCACAGGGCGGTTCGAACGTCTCCGGCGGACAGCGGCAGCGACTCGCGATAGCGCGTGCGCTCATCAAGCGCCCGGAGGTGTACGTCTTCGACGACTCCTTCTCGGCGCTCGACTTTAAGACCGACTCAGCATTGCGTGGGGCGCTGAAGGCCGAGACGCACGACGCCACCGTGCTCATCGTGGCGCAGCGCGTCAGCAGCATCATGCACGCAGATAACATTATCGTGCTCGATCAGGGCACCATCGTTGGCCAAGGTACACACGACGAGCTCATGCAGAGCTGCGAAACGTACCGCGAGATCGTGAGTTCGCAGCTCACCGAGGAGGAGATCGCGTGAGCGAGAACACCACGCACACCGAAACTGCCGCTCCCCGACCGGGCGGTCCCGGTCGCGGCGGCCCTGGCGGTGGCGGCCCCTTCGGCGGCCACGGCATGTCAGCGCCGGTCTCAAAGGCGCGCGACTTCAAGACTTCGCTCAAGCGGCTCGGCAACTACCTGGCGCCGTTCAGAGTGCAGATCATCCTGGTCGTCGTACTCGCCGTCGTGAGTGTGACCTTCAGCATCATCGGTCCGAAGATACTCGGCAACGCCACGAACCTGCTCTTTGAAGGCGTTATCAGCAAGCAGCTTCCGGCCGGTGTGACCCAGGATCAGGCGATTGCCGGCCTGCGCGCCGCCGGCGAGACCCAATTCGCCGACATGCTCACGAACATGAACCTCACTCCGGGCCAGGGCGTGGACTTCACGGCCATCGCCGGGCTCCTCGGCCTGCTCGCCGGGGTCTATCTCCTGAGCGCGCTTTTCGGCTGGCTTCAGGCGTACATCATGGCTGGCGTCGCACAGAAGACGATCTACGGCATCCGCAAGGAGGTCGACGAGAAGCTTGCGCGCCTCCCGCTCAAGTACTTCGATGACAACCCCCGCGGCGATACGCTCTCGCGTGTGACGAACGACATCGACAACATCGCCAACACGCTCTCGCAGTCAGCGACGCAGATCATCACCGCCGTGCTCACCATCATCGGCGTGCTCATCATGATGTTCTCGATCTCACCGCTTTTGGCCGGCATCTCGCTCCTCGTCATCCCGACGAGCCTGGGCGTCGTCATGCTCATCGCGAAGCAGTCGCAGAAGCAGTTCGCGGCTCAATGGGAGCGCACCGGAAAGCTCAACGGCCACGTTGAAGAGATGTTCACCGGCCACAGCGTCGTGAAGGTCTTCGGACGCCAGGACGAGGCCGTCGAGACGTTCGACGTCGAAAACGAGGCGCTCTACGACGCCAGCTTCAAGGCGCAGTTCATCTCGGGCACGATCATGCCTACTCTGAGCTTCCTCAACAACCTCAACTACGTGGGCGTGGCGGTCATCGGCGGACTACGTGTGGCCAGCGGCCGCCTGTCACTCGGCGACGTACAGGCATTCATCCAGTACTCGCGCCAGTTCACACAGCCGATCACGCAGACCGCGAGCATCGCAAACACGCTGCAGTCCACGGTCGCCTCGGCAGAACGCGTCTTTGAGCTGCTGGATGCTGCCGAGGAGAAGCCGGACACCGAGACGCCCGTGCGCATCGAGAAAGCGACCGGTCACGTCGAGTTCCAGAACGTCGCCTTCAGCTACGACCCGTCAAAGCCGCTCATCGAAGACCTCAGCCTTGAGGCGATGCCCGGCCAGACGGTCGCCATCGTCGGGCCCACCGGCGCTGGCAAGACCACGCTCGTGAACCTGCTGATGCGCTTCTACGAGATCGACGGCGGCAGCATCCTGATCGACGGCGTCGACACCCGCGATATGACCCGCGACGACCTGCGCCGGACGTTCGGCATGGTGCTGCAGGACACGTGGCTGTTCAAGGGCACCATCCGCGCGAACCTGGAATATGGCCGAGAAGATGCCAGCGATGACCAGATGGTCGCCGCCACCAAGGCCGCGTACGTTGACCACTTCGTGCGCACGCTTCCCGACGGCTACGACACCATCCTGAACGACGACAGCTCCAACATCTCGCAGGGTCAGCGCCAGCTGCTCACGATCGCCCGCGCATTCCTCGCCGACCCGCGGATCCTCATCCTCGACGAGGCGACGAGCTCGGTCGACACCCGTACCGAGGCGCTCATCCAGCGCGCAATGACCGAGCTGATGAAGAACCGCACAAGCTTCGTCATCGCCCACCGTCTCTCGACGATCCGCGATGCCGATCTCATCCTCGTCATGAACGAGGGTGCGATCATCGAGCACGGAACGCATGCGGATCTAATCACCCAGCACGGTTTCTACTACGACCTTTACAACAGCCAGTTCTCGGAAGCGCTCGACGAAGCCGTGTAGGCCCCAAGAGTCGCCAAGACCGACAAACGCGCCGCTTCCGAGTTAGGGGCGGCGCGTTTGTATTCCCGGAGTCTCTACCCGAGCTTCGTGTGGGAGCCGTCGCAGTACGGCGGCGTACTTGTCAGCCCGCAGTTGCAGATCGCGGCCGAGCCCTTGTCGGTGATCTCGAACACCAATGGCGTCGCCTCGCTCCCCTCGTGTGAGCCATCACACCACGGTACCGTTGCCGTCTTGCCGCACCTGCACCATGCATACGTGCCGGGACTCAACTCGGTCATCAGCGGGTGTGTCGTCGCCTGATCATTCTGGAATCTCGCCATTTTCGCCTCCTCTCGACAGCGCGTGGGAGGAACATACCCGCAAGGAGCCGAGAAGAAGCCGTGAAGCAGAATCGCTAGCGGATACCGTACGGCATGACCGCCATCGCCAAGGCGGGCCTGTGCGCTACGGCGACCTCGTGATGTTCGCTCGCGGTCGGGACCTGAAGCTGCATCGCAAAGCTTCCCGCCACAAGCGCCGCGACTGCGGCGACCGAGTACGTCAGAGCCGGGCCGAAGGCTCCCAGCAGCATGATGACCGCCGCGAAGAACGCGGCACCTCCCCATGATCCGAGCACCGCGCTGCGCAAGAGGCCGTGAACCGCATCGCTCTTGCTGTTGCGGTGGAATGAGACTGCCATGATCGTCGCCAGTACCGGCAGCGGCGCGAGGAGTCCGCTCATCTCCGGCCCCAGGAATCGCGCGCTGGCCGTGATGAGCAGCACCACGAATCCGGCAGCGACCATGCGGATCGCGAGCGAGCGCTTGCGCGGTGCCGCCACAGTGGGCGCCTCGTCAGGCTCAGCGATAGTGAAAGCGAGCGACGTGAGGGCCATGAGGACGAAACCGAGTATCCACCCGAGAGACATGTGAACCAGCGACAACAGCCACACGCTCACGAAGAATGCCACGAGCGAAGCAAGCAACGACTCCTGCCACGAGCGATACCGTGAGACGAACGCGTACGACGCACAGAATGCAGCTGCCGCAACGAACCCCAGCAGCGTTCCATACGCGGCACTGACAGCGAAGTGTGACCCGTACTGTGTAAACAACATCACCGAGACCGGACCGGACACCAGCGGCATGCCAAGGATGAGTCCGCCGACCACAGCGCCCCATTTGTGCATCGCGAACGTCGATGTCGCAAGCAACAGTGGGCTGATCAGCACCTTGGCCATTATGAGCAACAATGTCTCTCCAAACGTTGAAGTGTCCAGGTCTCACTGTTCACCTTCGGCGTTAAAGAGCGTAGAGTCTATTTGTTCTTATTTGTGCTAAGCCTAATATTTATTGATGCTCTGGAGAAACGATGCTCAACACGAACCGTCTGCGAATTCTGCGTGAAGTGGCCGAGCGCGGCACGATCATCGCCGCCGCCGAATCGCTCTACCTCACACCACCGGCAGTGAGCCACCAGCTCAAAGTCCTCGAGGCCGAGGTCGGCATCCCGCTGCTTGCACGCACTCCCCGCTCGATACGCCTCACGGATGCCGGCATCCGGATGGTCGCCCATGCCGAGACGATCCTCGCCGAGTGCGAGACCGCCGTCGCCGACGTGATGGCCTTCTCGACGCAAGTGACGGGGCACATACGACTCTCGACGTTCCAAACGGCAGCGCAAAGCTTCGCCTTGCCGGCCGTGGCTGACGTCTTGCGGCAGTATCCGCTGCTCAACGTGGTCATCAACGAGTTCGAGCCGGAGCGAGCGGTTGCCGCGCTCAAGGCCGGAACAATCGACATCGCGTTGTCGCACGAGTGGGATTATGTGCCTCGGCCTAAAGACCCCGGCATCGACCGCTACGAGCTGCTTTCCGAGCCGATCGTCGTACTGCTCCCAGTCGGACATCCACTGGCATCGGGGCCCGTGCGTCTCAAGGACCTCGCCTTGGAGCGCTGGTGTGTGGCGCAGGAGACGACCTCCAGCCGGCGCGCGGTTGTGCGCATAGCGCAGTCCGCCGGGTTCGTACCCAACGTCGTCCTGGAAAGCAACTACTTCCGGGCGATCGGTTCTGCGGTCGAGGCCGGACTTGGCGTGGGCGTCGCGCCGCTCATGACCGACCTCCGTGGACTGGATATCGTGATTCAGCCGCTGTTGGAGCCACGGATGGAGCGTCGCATCTTCGCCGCTGTTCGCCGCGGCTCGGGCGGAGCACCCGCGATGCGCGCAGTACTCGACACGCTCAAGGCGGTCGCGGATTCCCTGGGCCCCGAAGGGCTGCCCGAGTTCCGACCGTAAACGAGTCAGAACGCAAAACGGCCCCGCACGAGGCGGGGCCGTTCGCTGGTGCATAAGCGTCAGAACACTCGGCGCCTACATGCCAAGGATAGAGAGCACCTCGGCCTTAACGGCCGGACTCACCGCAGTCGGACCACCGAGAATGTACACGGTGGTGATGTCCGCTGCGTTGTCCTCAAGCTTGCTTGCCGCTGCTGGCGCAAGGGCCGCAGGCGGGGTCAGCAGCACGACCGCGCCCAGGCGTCCGAGCGAAGCTCCACCGGCAAGTGCATCCGGGAAGTTCACACCGGAGGCCACACCCACGCCGTTCCAGTGCATGCCGCTGTCCACACCGTACTGCGCGATCATCGCCGCAGTCTCGTAGCGATTCGCGCCGGCAAGACGCTCGACGTCACCCGCGCCGATGAGCGAAACCAGGTAATTCTCTGCGGTCTGCGAGACAGCAGTCTTTCCGCCGAGAATGATCGCATGGCTCAGGTCAGCTGGCGCGTAGACACTATGGCTCAAGGGATTCTCGAGAAGAATCGGCCACGCAAGCGCGGCTGAAAGCGGCGCTGCAGCCATCGCGTCGGCGTAGTTGCCGCCGGTAGTCACAAGCGCTGTGCCGTCGTACGCACTAGGCCGAAGCTCGATCACCTTGTTCGTGATCGCCTTCGCGGTCCAGTAGCGGTCCCTGCCGGCCAGACGATCGACGTAGCCCGAGAGCATGTCATCGAGAACCTGCTCGATGGCCACTGAGACTGCCTTCTCATTGCCCAGGATGTACGCGTCAACCGCACCTAGACGCGTGATCTCTGCCTTCACCGCCGTAGTAAGCCCGCCTGGCGCTGCAAGCAGGATCGGAGCGTCAACAGCGCCGGACAACGCCGAGCCGCAGAGCGCATCCGGCCAGTTAGCACCGGTTGCGATGATGACCGCGTCGGACCCGTTCGGGAACGCTTCCTGCGAGATCTGGACGGAGGTCTCGTAGCGATCGGCGCCCGCCAGACGGAAGTCACCGTCGGTCAGGTCGAGCTCGAGCGGACGTACGAAGACATCGTCGGAGAAGTTTGTATCAGAGGCCATGAACATCGTGCCGGAGTCGAACGCGACCATGCTACCGTCACCACTCAGGAAGATCCGATCCACATCATCTCCGGGTGATTCCACCGCAGGAGATACATCCGTTGGACCCATGATCATCGCGTAGGGCGGCATCGCCATATAGTGGTACATATCGGCTTCGACGTCGTACCAGTACAAATCCTGATCGTAGTTTACGTCCTCAGAGTCGTAGTCGCGGCCGGTAAAGAACACCACCCTGCTGGCATCATCATTGATAGCCGCACTGCGGGCGCCGCGGTTTGGATGGTCCATGCCCACAAGAACCGGCGAAACCAGCATGAACTCCTCTGTCGCGAAATCGTAGAGGTAGACGTCCTTCTCCCCGTCATCCCCGCCGTTCGTGTCCTCGGGCACGAGTCCTTCATCGATCTCGAATGCCAGAGTCTGCCCGTCACCGCTGAGCATCACTTCGCCATCCTCAGGCCAGTTCGCATCAGCCGAGGTGGTGCCTCCGTTGAGCGCAACGAAATCGATCTCGCCGGTCTGCAGATCCTTGCGGTAGTAGTCGTAGCCACCTGCGTTGTCGTCATTCTCATCGATACTACGCCGCGTGATGAACGCTACATAGCGACCATCGTCGCTGATGCCGACCGGCTTGGCGCCGTAATCCCAGTAGTCCATTTCGGTCGACGCCGGGCTGACCAGCGTGGTCTCACCTGACCCAAGGTCGTAACGATAGACGTCGCGATACCCGGAGTTCTCATCTTCGGGCGCGATGCTGTAGTGCGTCCCGACGACCACGTACTCGCCGTTGCCACTAATCATCGCGCTGAGCTCTCCATCACCAATATCGGATCCGTCACCGACGAGGTCGCAGTAGTTGAACTCACCCGTTGCCATGTCCCTGACGTAGACATCGATACCGTCGCCGCTCCAATGGTCTCCGCCGTTCGTGTCCTCAGGGACGAAGTCCTTGCCGGAAACGAAGCAGACATAGCGCCCGTCATCACTGATGGTCGGACTTCTTGAGCCTCGATCGTCGTAGACCGTACCCTCGAGGGTCGGCGAGACCATCGTTGTCTCTTTCGACACCCGATCACGCATGTAGACGTCCCGTCCGGAGCCATTCGTGTCATCGCTGGAGAAGTTCGTAGCCCGAGACTCGAAGGCGACGTACCGGCCGTCATCGCTGATTGCAGGCACGCCCGACCAACTGTCGCCTTGCTCGCCGGTACTCGAAACGCTCACACGTTCCGGTATCAACGGTGAGTACATCGTGGTCGGTGTCACTGCGATTGCCCCCGCGGGGCCGGCGACAACCCCGAGCGCAAAGACCACCGCCAACAAGACACGCGCTGCGGATCGGCTGAATGTGCGCCGAGGAGTACCGAACATGAGCGTCATCCCCTCCCACGTGAACAATCCCACGCCCTGCCGGGGCGCGGGAAAACCTCACACTATGAAGGGGTTATTCCTATTCAGGCAGCGCGATAATCACAGACCGGCCCAAAGACCACGTGTGAGCGACGACCGGCGAGCCCGGGCGGTACGCCAGGTGCGTGTGCGACGGCGCGTCGAGCACCGCGAAGTCTGCCGAGCAGCCAAGCGCGAGACGCCCGATGTCGGTGCGCCTGAGTGCGGCGGCGCCTCCGCGCGTGGCGGCAACGAGCGCCTCGGCGGGCGTCATACGGTACTCGCGCACCGCAAGCGCGATCACGAATGGCATCGAGGTCACGAACGCCGAGCCGGGATTGCAGTCGGTCGCAAGTGCGACAGTGATGCCGGCATCGAGCAGCGCGCGAGCGTCTGCGTAGCGCGAACGGGTCGAGAACTCGGCGGCCGGCAGGAGCGTCACGACGGTGTCGCCAAGTGAGAGCGCGTCCAGGTCCTCCTCCGAGAGGTACGTGCAGTGATCCACGCTGGCCGCGTCGAACTCGACTGCCAGCTGCGCACCGGGTCCGTAGCCGAGCTGGTTGCCGTGCACGCGCGGAAGCAGCCCGGCTGCAACGCCGGCAGCGATCACACGGATGCTCTCAAGCTCGTCGAACGCCCCGTCCTCGCAGAAGACATCAATCCAGCGTGCGAACGGGGCGCACTCGGCCAGCATCTCACCCGTGACGAGCTTCAGGTACGCCTCGCGGTCGTCCGCGTACTCGGCAGGCACGACATGCGCGCCGAGGAAGGTGGTCTCGCTCGTGAGCTCGCTCGCGACCTCGAGGATGCGGCGCTCGGTGGCGACGTCCAGGCCGTAGCCGCTCTTGATCTCCACGGTCGTGGTGCCCGCGGCGTGCGTCTCGGCCAGCAGGCGGCTCGCGTTGGCGCGCAGCTCTTCGGTGCTTGCGGCGCGCGTAGCCGCGACCGTCGTCATGATGCCGCCGCCGGTGTACGGCTCCCCCGCCATCCGCGCCTCGAACTCCGCCGAGCGCTCGCCCGCGAACACCAGGTGCGTGTGGCTGTCGACGAAGCCCGGCACCACGGCGCGGCCGCCAAGCTCGACCCGCTCATCGGCTGCGGGCGCATCGCTCGCGCGACCCACCCACGCGATGCGGCCGCCCTCGGCGATGAAGGCAGCGTCGTACAGCAAGCCCAGAGCGCTCTCGTCGCCGAGCGTGGGTTCGCAAGTGACAAGCTCCCCGATGCCAGTGAACAGCGTCGCGCTCATCGGCCATCCTCACGCATCGGGATGCGCACTCCGCGCTCCTCGGCCACCTCGACGGCGCGGTCGTAGCCCGCGTCCACATGGCGGATGACGCCCATGCCCGGGTCGTTCGTGAGCACGCGCGCGAGCTTCTCGGCGGCAAGCGGCGTGCCGTCTGCGACCGAGACTTGCCCCGCGTGGAGCGAGCGGCCGATGCCGACCCCACCCCCGTGGTGGAACGACACCCATGAGGCGCCGGACGCGACGTTCAGAAGCGCGTTCAGGACCGGCCAGTCGGCCACCGCGTCGCTCGTGTCGAGCATCGCCTCGGTCTCGCGGTACGGGCTTGCCACGCTGCCGCAATCCAGGTGGTCGCGCCCGATGACGATCGGTGCCGAGATACGCCCGTCGGCGACCATCTCGTTGAAGAGAAGGCCGGCACGGTCGCGCTCGCCGTACCCGAGCCAGCAGATGCGCGCGGGCAGGCCCTGGAATGCGATCTTCTCGCGGGCTTGCGTGATCCAGCGGCGCAGTCCTTCGTTCTCCGGGAAGAGCTTGAGCACCGCGTCGTCGGTCGCCGCGATGTCCTTCGGGTCGCCGGAGAGCGCAGCCCAGCGGAACGGACCTTTGCCCTCGCAGAAGAGCGGGCGGATGTACGCCGGCACGAAGCCCGGAAACTCCCATGCGCGGTCGAAGCCGCCGAGTTCGGCCTCGGCACGAATGGAGTTGCCGTAGTCGAAGACCTCGGCACCCGCATCCATGAAGCCGACCATCGCTTCCACGTGCCTGGCCATCGACTCGCGGGCGCGCAGCGTGAACTCGGCCGGATCAGCCGCCGCGAGGTCGTGCCAGTCGGCAACGCTCACGCCGATCGGCAGGTACGAAAGCGGGTCGTGCGCCGAGGTCTGGTCGGTCACGATGTCGACCGCCACGCCGCGACGCAGGATCTCCGGGAGCACCTCGGCGCAGTTGCCTTCAAGTCCTACCGAGAGCGCGCGTCCCTCGGCCTTTGCCCTCAGCACTCGATCGAGCGCATCGTCGAGGTCGCTCGTCCACTCGTCCAGGTAGCGCTCGTGAACGCGGCGCTCGAGGCGCGCGGGGTCGACCTCGACCACAAGTACTACGCCTTCGTTCATGGTGACGGCCAGCGGCTGCGCGCCGCCCATGCCGCCGCACCCGCCGGTGAGCGTGAGCGTCCCCTTGAGCGTGCCGCCGAAGCGCTTCTCGGCAATGGCGCCGAAGGTCTCGTACGTGCCTTGGACGATGCCCTGCGTGCCGATGTAGATCCAGCTTCCGGCCGTCATCTGGCCGTACATCATGAGGCCGAGAGCATCCAGGCGCCGGAACTCCTCCCAGGTGGCCCAGTCGCCCACGAGGTTGCTGTTCGCGATGAGCGCGCGCGGCGCCCACTCGTGCGTCTGGAAGACGCCGACCGGCTTGCCGGATTGCACAAGCATGGTCTCGTCGGCTTTCAGGCCGCGAAGCGTGCGCTGGAGCGCATCGAAGCTCGCCCAGTTGCGCGCCGCCTTGCCGGTGCCGCCGTAGACGACGAGGTCGTCGGGCCGCTCGGCCACCTCGGGATCGAGGTTGTTCTGCAGCATGCGAAGCGCCGCTTCCTGCTGCCAACCCTGCGTGCTCAGCTCCAGCCCGCGCGCTGCGCGGACGGGGCGTGCTCCTTCGCTCATTCCAGCTCTCCAATCGCGTTTTCGATCGCGCCCACAAGCGCGCCGCTCATCACGAGTCCGTGCACCACCTCGATCTCCGCCGAGAGGAACCGGTCCGGCCCCGGCCCTTCCACGTGCTGCCGCACTAGCGCGTGCACCGCAGCCGTCGCGAGCGACGGCGCGAGCGGCGCGCGGAAGTCGAGCGCGCGGGCCGCCGTGAGCACCTCGATCGCGAGCACCCGCGAAAGCCCATCCACGCTGCGCCGCAGCTTGCGTGCCGCGCTCCAGCCCATCGAGACGTGATCCTCCTGCATCGCCGAGGACGGGATCGAGTCCACGCTCGCGGGTGCGGCGAGGCGCTTCATCTCACTCACGATGCCCGCCGACGTGTACTGCGCAATCATGTGGCCCGAATCCACGCCCGGGTCGCCCGCCAGAAACGGCGGCAGCCCATGGCTGCGAGCCACGTCCAGCATGCGATCGGTGCGCCGCTCGGCCATGCTTGCCAGGTCGGCGGCAACTATCGCGAGGAAGTCCAGCACGTACGCCACCGGGGCGCCGTGGAAGTTGCCGTTGCTCTCAACACGACCGTCGGACAGCACGACAGGGTTGTCGATCGCCGAGGCAAGCTCGCGTGCGGCGACCGTCTCGGCGTGCGCGATCGTGTCGCGCACCGCGCCCGCCACCTGCGGCGCGCAGCGGAGCGAGTACGCATCTTGCACGCGCACGTCCTCCTCGGCATGCGAGGCGACGATGCCGGAGCCCGCCAGCACCCGCGTCATGTTGCGAGCCGAAGCCGCCTGCCCGGGATGCGGCCGCAGCGCCTGCAGGTCCGCCGCGAACACGCGGTCCGTGCCGAGCAGCGCCTCCACGCTCATCGCTGCCGAAATGTCGGCGAGCTTGGCCAGCTCGCGCAGGTCGGTGATCGCAAGCGAGAGCATGCCGAGCATGCCGTCGGTGCCGTTGATGAGCGAGAGGCCTTCTTTCTCCTCAAGCTCGACCGGCGTGAGGCCGGCTGCCGCGAGCGCCTCGGCGGCGCACTTGCGGCTGCCGTCGGCCGCCCGCACGACACCCTCACCCATGAGCGCAAGCGCACAATGCGCCAACGGCGCCAGGTCGCCAGAGCACCCCAGCGAGCCGTACTCGAAGACGATTGGTGTGATTCCCGCGTTCAGCATGCCGAGGTACGCCTCGGCAGTGGAAAGGCGAACGCCGGTGTGTCCGGTCGCAAGCGTCGCAAAGCGCAGGAGCATCATCGCGCGGATGACTTCGGTCTCCACCTCAGCGCCGCTGCCCGCCGCGTGCGAGCGCACCAAAGAGCGCTGCAGCTGGTGGCGCATCTCGGGCGCGATGTACTTGGTTGCGAGCGCCCCAAAGCCCGTGCTCACGCCGTAGACAGGTTTGCCTGATGCGGCGAGCTCATCGATCCGCGCACGTGCGACCTCGATTGCAACGACCGCCTCGGGAGCAAGTTCTACTCGCGCGCCGTCGCGTGCGACCGCTACGACATCTTCGATACTGAGCGGATTGGAACCGACGCGCACTGTTGTGCTCATTGTCTCTGAATCGCCTCTCGCTCTTGTGCCCGGCGCGACCGATAGATCGCACTCGCCTACAACCCAGAATACAGTCTACCCCCGAATGCGCCGGTGGCTCACATGGGGTTGCCGGGCCTCCAAAACCAACCCACCTTCGCCTTCACGCTGAACACCCTTTCTGAGGCCCGGAGCCGCGCCGTCTGGCCTTGTTCGTTCGACATTTCACGAAAGGTTTGTTAATATAGGCTCAACCACCAACCGACGGAGCGTGCAGAACGTCGCACAAAACTGCTCCAGGTGCATCCCTCATCTACGCGGCTTCACAGGTTAGATCGGCAGAAGACGCAACACCTTAGACTTGACTGCAACCGCTCAGCACCTGGTTCGTTGCCCTGCTGAGCTGCAAGAAGTGAAAGGAGTTGATGTTGATGAGGAAGAAAGCTGACGACGAATCCGAGATTGTCAGACCCGCCCGGAAGAAGGATCGGCTCTATATCCTCCTGGGAGTGTTCGTTGCGGTCGGACTCATAGCTTTCGGAGCGATCGAGTACACTTCGTCGCCCGGATTTTGTTCGTCGTGTCACGAAATCGCCCCCTCAGTCGATGGATGGCGTTCTTCGGCGCATGCCGTTGACGACGCCGCGACGTGTCTGGACTGCCATGCAGATCCCGGCTTCGTCGGCGAGATGATCGCGCATATCGGTGGGCTGCAAGAAGCGTACGTTCACGTGACGGAGAAACCCACAGCTCAGGACATCGATGGCCTCGTGCCGCAGGCTCGCTGCCTCGAATGTCATGACGATGCGTGGGACGACGAGGCATTCCCAGTTGACCATCCCACCAAGGAATCGCCTTGCGGAGTCTGCCACCGTGATTCGGCACACACGAACGAGAAGCCAGCATTCATCCCAGCCGCAACGGGAGGTGAGTAGATCTTGAACATCCTAAACACTAAGAGACTGCTCACGGGCGCTCTCATCGCACTCGCGGCCGTTTCTCTGCTCGGCATGACGGGCTGTGCCACTGAGCAACTCAAGGCCGAAGCAGGACAGGTATCATGCGCCGGCTGCCACACCGACCGGGAGCTGCTCAAGGCTGATCTTGCCGCTGATCCGCTCGCTGTCGTTGAGGTTGCCGAGAGCACGGGCGAGGGCTGAGGTGGATCTCTGCCTCCGGTGGAGGCCGACCTAGCAGCACTCGTCAGCACTGAGTTCTTCGATACCACTCACGGCAAGATGGATTGCCGGGATTGTCACGGAGGCGTGAAGTTCGCCTCAACCAGAGCCGAAGCTCATGAGGGCATGGACTCGCTTCCCTCCGCAAAGTACGCGGAATCGGTTTGCGCGCCCTGCCATGACGAAATGACTTCAACGTTCGCAACCAACATGCACGCCGACACATACGCTGTTTCAGGCGCCGCTGCAGCTCTGGTACTTGAGCGCGCAACCGACGCCGAGCCGGTACAGATGGGCCTCGCCAATAACTGTGCGACGTGCCACGTCTCCGGTTGTGGCGATTGCCACGTCTCCCGTCCGCAGTTCAACGGTGGTGGCTTCGTTCGTGGTCACGTCTTCTACGCCGAGCCGAACTCATCGCTCAACTGCATGGGCTGCCACGGTAGCCGCATTGAGAAGGAGTACACCGGCAAGGGCGAGAGCGAGAAGACCACGCTTACCGCTGATGTGCACTGGAGTCCCGGTGGCATGCAGTGTGTCGACTGCCATACGGTCGAGTGGATGCACGGTGGCGAGGAGTACGACTCGCGCTACGAGTCGCCTGAAGCCCCCAAGTGCGCCGACTGCCACACGGTCGATGACAGCATCGAGATGCATGCCAAGCACGCGTTGCCTGACTCAGACGTCTACCTGCAGTGCCAGGTATGCCACGCTCAGGACTACAACAACTGCAGCTCCTGCCACGTCGCACAAGACGACAAGGGTCTCCCCTACTACGAGGCCGAGTCCAGCAGCTTCGACCTGAACATCGGTCGTAACTACGCGCAGGACGACTCGCGCCCATGGGACTACATCATCGTGAGACATGTACCTGTGGCCGAGAGCACATTCGACTTCTACGGGAAGGACGCACTCGGCAAGCTCGATGCGGTTCCAACCTGGAAGTACGCAACACCGCACTCGATCCAGCGCGTCACCCGTCAGACAGCAGACGGCTGTAACAGCTGTCACGGGAACCGCGACATCTTCCTCACAGAAGACGACCTAGCTGGTCTCTCTGATCTTGAACGCAAGGCGAACACAGACGTATTGGTCACCGATATCCCGTAGTGGGACTCGGAAGTAATAAGGAGGAAAGAATGGCAAGCAAAAAATGGTTAGTGCTAGCGTTGTCCATGGTTCTCGCAATGTCGCTCGTTGCGATGCCTGGTTGCGCGGCGAAGGAAGAGGCACCTGTAGAGACTCCGGCTACTGAAGCCGCAGCGCCTATGTTCGACGCATCACAGGCAATGATCGATGCCGCCGCTGAGTACTTCAACGGCGAGCCCGTTCCCACCATCTCGGCCGACGATCTCTACACGATCGTTCAGTCCAAGGACCCCGGCTACCAGATCGTGTCGGTGCGCAGCCCTGAGGACTATGCCAAGGGTCACATCGAAGGTGCGATCAATATCCCCTTCAAGGCAATCGGTGCCGAGGAGAACTTGGCCAAGCTGGACCCGAACAAGAAGATCGTCGTG
Source organism: Actinobacteria bacterium UBA2286 (assembly GCA_002345925.1). Classification (GTDB taxonomy): domain Bacteria; phylum Actinomycetota; class Coriobacteriia; order Anaerosomatales; family Anaerosomataceae; genus UBA2286. Next base: position 33,890 of record DDWM01000051.1, read on the forward strand.
GTCTGCTACACCGGCCACACCGCTTCTGAGACCAACATGTTCTACAACATGCTCGGCTACGATGCTGTGACGCTCAAGTTCGGTATGTCCGGTTGGACGAAAGATGCAGCCATCTACGCTCTTGGTGATTTCCCAAGTGGCAAGGCTGCCGGCTACCCCACTGTGACCACCATGACCGAGTCCGCCGGTGGTTTCGACCTTCCGACCGTTAGCGCCGACTATGCTGACGCACGCGCAGCGATCATCGGCCAGGCAGATGCGTACTTCGCCTCTGAGCTGCCGTTCACGATCACCGCTGAGGATGTCTACAACCTCGTGCAGTCGAAGGATCCCGGCTACCAGATTCTGTCCGTGCGTGGCGCGGAGGACTACGCCAAGGGTCACATCGATGGCGCCATCAACGTGCCGTGGGTCAAGATCGCCGACCCGACGATGCTCGCCAAGCTCGATCCGAACAAGAAGGTCATCGTCTACTGCTACACCGGTCACACCGGTGGCGAAGTGGCCATGTTCCTCAACCTCATGGGCTACGAAGCCATCAACATGAAGTTCGGTATGTCCGCCTGGAACAGCGACGCCGCTGTTGGCGGCAACGCTGGCTACGATCCGGCAGCGGTCAAGGGTTATCCGACCGTCAAGTAATCAGAACCAAACGTCTAGCCGAAGGGGCTCTGCAGAGATGCGGGGCCCCTTCGCTATCTCCGCCTACCGGGTTCGCCTGGTACCCGAAGGGGCATCTTGTGAGAGACTCTGAATAGCGAACCTGAGGTTCTCCACCCGAAACAGAGGAATCGCAATGATCACACACACCCTTCCGAGCGACCCGCTCTGGCCGAGAGCATCGGCGTGGCTGAAGGCTTCAAGCAACACACTGGCCGAAGGCGACATCGCACTCCTCGGCGTGCCTGCGTTTCGCTCGTCGATCACCCCGACCGGCGCGCACGAAACGCCCGCCGCAGTTCGCGAAGCGCTCAAGCGCTACTCGACATACTCGGCCAGTAGGGATATCGATGTCGCGACCGTCTCGGCGATCGATCTTGGCGACGTTGACGAACCCGATGGTGCCGACGGGCACACGCGCGTCTCGGCAGCCGCATCCGATGCCGAGAGCCGCTTCCCGCTGCTGATTGCGATCGGCGGCGACAACTCCGTCACGCTTCCGGTGATGACGGGGCTTGCGCACGGGGATCTGGGCGGCTGGGGGCTCGTCACCGTCGACGCGCACCACGACCTGCGCGATGGCGAAAGCAACGGCTCCCCTGTTCGGCAGCTGGTCGCGGACGGACTACCCGGAGAGCACGTGGTGCAGATCGGCATCGCAGACTTCGCCAACTCACCTGAGTACGCGAAGCGCGCCAGGGACCTCGGCATCACGGTTATGACACGCGCGTCTCTTCGAGGTCGCAACATGGCAGAAGCCGCCGAGGAGGCTCTGCGCATCGCTGGACATGGCGGTCGCCCGGTCTACGTGGACCTCGACGTCGATGTCTGCGACCGCGCTGAAGTGCCCGGCTGTCCCGCGGCCGCCCCCGGTGGCATAACCGCCGACGAGCTGCGACAGCTCGCGCAGCTGTTCGCCTCGGACACGCGCGTGCGCGGCATCGACATCACCGAGATAGACGCCACGATCGATGCCGAGGATGGCAGAACCGTGCGTCTCGCAGCGCTCCTGGTGCTCGAGATCGCGACGGGCTACGCGCTGCGTCCGGACGTGAGCTGACAGCTACAACCGCTCGGCGGGCACCTCGGCAACCACATTGGTGCCTGCTTCACCGGCAACGATGAGCGCGATGTCTTCAAGCTTGCCGATTGCCGCACGATTGCCGGTCTTGCGCACGAAGCGCTTCGCTGCCTCGACCTTGGGACCCATCGAGCCAGCTGCGAACTCGTGCTCATCGAGCACTTCAGGAGTGGTCCAGCCGAGGACACGCTGCTGCGGAGTATCCCAATCTAGGCATACGCCCTCGGCATCGGTGGCCATGATGAACAGGTCGGCACCAAGCTCGCGCGCGAGCAACTCACCCGCGAAGTCTTTGTCGATAACGGCTTCGATGCCAACGAGCGTACGTCTGCCGTCGGGCAAGTAGACAGTTGGAATGCCTCCCCCGCCAGCGCAGATGACAACCGCACCCTTCTCAACCAGCCACTTGATCGGCTCGAGCTCAAAGATGCGCTTGGGCTGAGGTGATGCGACAACGCGACGCCACATTCGGCCGTCTTCCTTGAACACCCAGCCCTTCTTGAGCGCAAGCGCGTCGGCAACGTCTTTCTCATAGCAGGGCCCAACGAACTTAGTCGGGTTCTCGAAGGCGGGATCGCTAGGGTCCACTTCCACCATCGTGAGCAACGTAGCCAGCCGCTTCGAGAACGGCAGCACATTGCCAAGCTCCTGCTCGACCATGTACGCGATCATGCCTTGCGTCTGTGCGCCCAGCACGTCGAGTGGGTACGGCTCAACATCGGTATATGCAGCGGCCTGCAGAGCGAGCAGCCCCACCTGGGGACCGTTGCCGTGCGCGATAACGAGGTTGTGATCCTCGGCAAGCGGAGCGAGGGCGCGCGCGGCGATTCTCACGTTGGCGCGCTGTGCCTCCGCGGTCATCGGGTCAGAGCGTCGCAGCAGCGCATTGCCGCCCAACGCCACCACGATGGTTAGCTTCTTCATTCACGATCTCCTTCGTCATCAAACTTATGCAGCACGACCGTATGCAGAAACTCTGCATGCCGATACATACTACCTGCCGGAACCCAACGTTGACAGCAATACCTGTGCTAGAATTCGCCGACGTTCAAGGTGGCGCTTCGCAGGAGGGCGCGTGCAGTTCACTTCGGTCGAATATCTGGCCTTCTTAGCCCTCTCGGTGATGGTGTACTTCGCGCTGCCTGGCACCAGAAGTCGCACCGTCTGGCTGCTCATTGCGAGCTACGTCTTCTACTTCTCCATCTCGGCACGCTGGACGCTCGCGCTCCTCGGAATCACCGTCGTGGGATACGTATTCGGACGGCTCATCGAACGTAGCGGTCCGACCTTACCGGACAACACGATTCCACAGACAACCCGCCGCCTGCTCGCGATCGGGATAATCCTCGTAGCGGGCACGCTCTTCTTCTTCAAGTACGCAGGGTTCTCGGCAACGCTGCTCAACGACGCGCTTTCGTTTGTCGGCACGTCCGCACGATCACCGGTGCTCGCGCTCGCGCTGCCGATCGGCATCTCGTTCTGGACGTTCCAGTCGATCGCCTACCTCGTAGACATCGCCCGCGGCAAGCTCGTTGCCGAGAAGAACCTGCTCCGCTTCGCGCTCTTTGTGAGCTTCTTCCCGCAAGTCGCCGCAGGTCCGATCGCACGCGGCGGGCACCTCTTGCCCCAGCTGGCCGAGAAGCACACCTTCTCCTACGAGCGTATGCGCTCGGCGCTTCTGCTGATGGCATGGGGCTTCTTCAAGAAGCTGCTCATAGCAGACCCGCTCGGCGTGGTTGTGCGCACGATCTTCGACAAGCCGCACGAGTTCGGAAGTGACGGTGCGCTGCTCATCGGAGCCGCAGTCGCGTTCGCGATCCAGATCTACTGCGACTTCTCGGGGTACACCGACCTCGCGCGCGGCGCCGCCCGGCTCTTCGGCGTGGACCTGATGAAGAACTTTGACCGCCCGTACGCTGCGCGCTCGATCAAGGAATTCTGGCGCCGCTGGCACATGACACTCATGGCCTGGCTGAAGGATTACATCTACATCCCTCTCGGCGGAAGTCGCGTGAGCGCATGGCGGCGGTACGGCAACATCCTCGCGGTGTTCTTGCTGAGCGGCTTGTGGCACGGCGCCGGGCTGACATTTGTCGCGTGGGGCTTACTGAACGGCCTCTATCAGATCCTCGGCGACATGCTCGCTCCTGCGCGCGCAAAGGCGCTGACAGCATTGAGAATTCGCCGAGACGGACGCCTTCACCATGCGCTTCAGACGGTAACGACCTTCGCGCTCGTGACGATTGCGTGGGTGTTCTTCCGGGCCAACACGCTCGGCGACGCTCTCTACATCCTGACGAGGATGCTCAACTTCGGTCCGAGTGCGCTCTGGCATCCCGAGACCCTCAAACTCGGCCTCTCGGCACCGCAAATGCTCGTCACGGCTATCGCGACCGTCATCGTCTTCTCTGCCGAGTGGCTCTCGGTGAGGATCAGCCTGCCGACGCTCCTTTACCGGCAGCCCCTAATGGTGCGCTGGTTCGTGTACGAGCTGGCAATCCTCGCTATCGTGATCTTCGGCTATTACGGGCCGATGTTCTCCGCCGCCGACTTCGCCTACTTCAAGTTCTGAGGACACCATGACTTCTGTGACACATACAGGTCGCTTCAGACGCCTCGCAGCGTCGGTCGCGTTCTGCCTGCTCACAGCCGCGCTCCTCACCTACGCCGGCGACGTGCTCAAGCCGCCGAGGACCGGCGCCTCAGACGGTGCCGTCTGGGCAGCCTTCACCGTGCTTGAACCTGACAGCATCGACGTGCTCTTCCTCGGCAATTCGCACGCCTTCACAGGCGTCGACACCGCAACGCTCTGGGAGAAGGCGGGCATCCCGTCGTTCGTGAACGCCGGCCCGACCCAGAAGCTGGAAGTCACCAAGTACTACCTGCGCGAATCGCTGCGCACCCAGCACCCGCGCGTGGTCGCCATCGAGATGTCGTCGCTCTCCTACGCGCGCGACCGCTTCAACCAGAGCTTCCACGACATCAACATCAACTACATGCCGTGGTCTGCCGAGAAGATCGCCGCCGGGCTGGTGACGTCGCCTCCTAAGGAGCGCGTTGGAGCGCTGCTCGACCTCTGGACGTACCACGGCCGCTGGCGAGACATAACGCGACCCGACTTCGATGTGATCGGAAAGGATCGAGGCGGTGAGTACCTCCATGGTTTCATGCCCAGGACGAAGTCGCAGGCGGTCACCGAAACCCCGCATGCAATCGCTCCGGAGGCCATCGGCGCGACCAACGCGGCGGTCGACTACAACCTTGAGTCCCTGCGAGAGATAGCGGCCCTGTGCGACGAGCGTGGCATCGAGCTGCTTCTCTTCCTCACTCCGACGGGTCCACCAAACGATTACAGCTACCAGCTTGACCGCGCCGGCTCCACCCTGATGGCTGAGTTCGACAACGTACACACCCTCGACCTGAGCCAGCCTGGCGTGGTTCCGGGGCTCTCATACACCGACGACTTCTACGACGGCGGGCATCTCATCTACACAGGCGCCCGGAAATCCACCGCCGTGCTGGCGACGTACCTTGCCGAGACCTATGGGCTCGAAGATCGCCGAGGCAACAGTGCTTACGCCGACCGGAGCCACGACGTGGAGCTGCAAGACGCGTTCATCCAGCGCCATAAGGACGCACCGGGAGCAAAATAGCGGCCGGCGCTCTACTCGAGCGCGTCTCGTGAGATCGGGCAAGTCATGCAGTGACAGCCGCCACGTCCCTTGCCGAGCTCACTGCCCTCGATCTCGAGGACCTCGATGCCCGCGTTGCGCAGAGCTGCATTTGTGTGCGTGTTCTTCGAGTACCCGATGACCACTCCCGGCTCGAGCGCTACGACATTGTTACCGTCGTCCCATTGCTCTCGCGCGGCCTGGAACGCGTCACCGCCGGTCGGTATGACCCGCAGCTTCTTGACCTCAAGCGCGTTGGCTACCGCGTGGAGCAGGTTCTTCTCGGCGGTTATCTCGAAGGAGTCGGCAGCGTCGCCGGGTCGAATGCTGTAGACCTGCATCGACTCGATGACCGGCGGGTACATCGTGACGGCGTCACGGTCGACGAAGCCAAAGACGGTATCGATATGCATGAACGCCCGGTCGACCGGCATGCGGCAGGCGATGATTCGCTCGGCAGCGCCTGCGGAGAAGAGCGAGTGCGCGAGGTGCTCGACCATCCGGCCGGTGGAGCGCTCCCCCATCCCCACGAGGACGGTCTTGTTGCCGATAGGCATCAAGTCACCGCCTTCAAGCGAGTTTCCCTGGCCGAGGTCTTCCACGCCAAACCGGCCTGCGTCGCCCTCCGGCGGATACCAGAACTCAAAATCAGCCTCGGTGAAGCGCGGGTGGTAGCGGTAGATGATCGACATGTTGACGACCTCGAGGCGCCTCGCGTGCCAGAAGAGCGGCGGCAAGATCACGCCACCGTAGAGCCACGCACTCGAGTCGCGTGTGAAGAGGCTGTTTGGCAGTGGCGGCAACACGAAGGAGTTGGGCTGGGCCAGCACGGCACCAAGCGAGTGACGGTTGAGCGCCTCAAGGTCGAAGCCTTCAAGCTCCTCGATGAGCAGACCGCTCACGAGCGCCTCAGCCAGCTGCTTCGGCGGCATGCCGAGCAGAAACGCCCGCAGGTCGCGGACAAGCGAGGGGCCGACCGTGTACGACGAGACCAGCCGCGTCACAACGTCGGCGCGGGCCTCGGCTGATGCCGAGAGGGTCTCAACCAGCAAATCGAAGAGGTAGAGCACTTCAACGCCGCGATCGCGCATCACCGTGGTGAAGTCGTCGTGCTCGCGCTGCGCGCGCTCGACCCACACGAGGTCATCGAACAAGAAGCGCTCGCGGTTCTGCGGAGTCATCCGCTCGAGCGCCAGCCCGGGACGATGCACGAGCACGGTACGCAGCTTGCCGACTTCGGAGTATGCACCGAGGGTTGTCATGTGACCTGACCTTCTGCTCTGGAGTATGCAGTCAAGACAACATCATATACGGTCAGGAGCCCGGAGGCACCTCGACTGACGTACCCGACGCCGCATCGGAGTTCGGCTTGCCGCCTTTGGCGTTTCGCCGCCGAGCGAATGCAGCGCCGCCGGTCAGGGCGAGGCCGCCTACAGCCGCAAACGTCAACCAAGACAAGAGGCCGCTGGCGCTGGGCTCCGGCGCCACCTTGGGACTTCCGGGGGCTTGCGCTACAGCGAGCGGAGCCGACTCGGTGGGCTCCACAGTGGCAACTACCGCCGAGGAGGACTCAACCGTCTCGGACTCAACCTCAGACTCGCCTGAGGCAAACGAACGAGTGGCGACGCCGACCACATCATCGTCAACCGGCGCACCGGGCGCCGGACCGATATCCACGTACCCGATCGAGTTGAGCGTGTAGCTCAGCGGCCGCGCTGGGTTGACCTGCGTGAACCAGAGCCGGCTGCCGTCAATCTCGCCTACAGTCGCCGCGTTCAGGTATGGATAGGCAAGTTCCCAGTCTCCGGTGCTCAGATCCATTACAGCTATCCTGCTGTTTGGATACTCCTTGGATGATTTGTGACTCCAGGCAACGAAGCTGGCCGACCCCCTGGAGGCGGACACGTAGTGATAGGAATCCTCAACACCAACGAGCTTCCTCGAATTAGCTGTAGCGGGTTTCCACATATACAGAGCAGAGCGGTAGCTAGACCCTTCGCCTTCAACCAGGACACCAGCGGCCGAGAGCGAGCACATGATCGGGCTGAAAGACGGAATCGACGTCTGCCGATGTGCACCCGTGCGAGCGTTCAGCCAGTGCAACGAAGCGGGAACGCCGGCCTCTCCTGATGGCTCGATCCAAGCGAGACTCTCCCCATCCGCAGCGAGAGAGTGATACCAGCTGGAGATCGCGTATGTCGTCTCGGCCGAGGTCTGAACGTCGTAGATGTGGAGCAGGTTATCGGCCCAGGCAACGAAGCTATCTCCACAAACAGGCGCACTTGGAGAGGTGACCGAGTCAATTCCAGTGGCTAGAACCAATCTTGTACCACGCGAGATGTCGTACAGCTCAACTGACATCGGCCCAAGAATGGCGGGGGCAGAAGTGTAGACGACAAACCCCGGCCCGACATCGTAGGCAACATGCTCGTCCGTGCCTGGGTCGATATTGACGACCTTCTGAGTACGCGTGTCGTATAGCAGCACCCTGTATGGACCTAAGGCGTAGTCCGACTCATTGAGCCACTCAACATCTGCCTCGTTCCACACCGCCCACGGCCCATTCGCGCGTACGAATCCCTTAGAGCTCGCGCTCGTCTGGATGACGCGAGTTGAGTACGTCATCGCCCCAGCTGCGGCGCATGGTGCGAGCACGCTGAGAACGATGCACGTGAGTACCACCAGAATCCCGCTCTTACGCATGAATCCCCCCAGAATCTCAGATCGACGCGCCCCTAAAACAGAGTAGCATCCTGCAGCCGCAATGTGGTTCTAGGACGAGACATCTGGCTTCGCATCTTCGGTTCTGACGATTGGGCACCGCGCAGGAGCCAATGATGGGTATACCTTCCATGCACGAATCTATGCACTGTTGACGGACTATGGAGGGCGCACATGTCAGACGACACCCGCTTCAAGCGTTTGCGCATGTACAACATAGTGATGGGACTCTTCCATCTCGGGCAGGGCGCGGCGATCGCGGCGCTCTCCAACGACTTCACCCTCCCCGTAACAGCCTCGCTGCTCCAAGGACCTCCCGGAACCCCGCCCGGCGCACCGACGACGCTCTTTGAGGTCCCACTCGGTTGGGCGGTCGCTACTTTCGTGTTCCTCTCGGCGCTGGCGCACTTCATCATCGCTTCGCCGCTAGCGTTCGACTGGTACGTGAAGAACCTCAAGCTGAACCGCAACTACGCGCGGTGGATCGAGTATTCGGTCTCCTCGACGCTCATGGTCGTGCTCATCGGGCTGCTCCCGGGCATCTTCGACATCGCGGCGATCATCGGCATCGCCGGCGCGAACATCTCGATGATCCTGTTCGGGCTCCTTATGGAGAAGTACGAATCCCCCGGCAAGCCGAACTGGCTGGCGTACATCTTCGGCTGCATCACGGGCGCGGTCCCGTGGATTGCCATAGGCGTGTACATGTCGACGCCCGGCTCAAGCGCTCAGCCGCCAGCGTTCGTGTACTGGATCTTCGTGTCGATGTTCGTGTTCTTCATGAGCTTCGCGCTCAACATGGTGCTGCAGTACAAGAAGATCGGCCCATGGCGCGACTACCTCTTTGGCGAGGCGACGTACATTCTTCTTAGCCTGACAGCGAAGTCGCTGCTGGCGTGGCTCGTCTTCGCGAATACGCTGATTCCAACGTAGTCGTTATTCGGCGGCCTCCGCCGAGCACCAGCGCTCCAGCCACCAACGAACGGACCGGTTCATCTCGGCCATGAAGGCCGGGGTGAACTTCCGTTTGTAGACCTGTTGCCCGAAGTTGGCGATCCCGGGACCGAAGCCGTGCGGTGAGTGCATCGCGCCGAGCTCGTCCGATACCCCGGCAAGTTCCTCTTCGGTCAGCCGATGGTAGGCGTTCTGGTGCACCATGTGCTTCTCGTAGTGCGGCGTGGGCTCACGCCGGGTCGCGGGATGTCCGAAGCACAGCATCGCGATCGGCAGCGTGTGTTGCGGCAAGCCGAGCAGCTCCGCGTGGATCTCACCGTTCTCAAGCACGTCGCCGATGTAGCAGGACCCGATGCCGAGAGAATCCGCGGCGACCACGGCGTTCTGGGCAGCGATCAGCGCATCGGAACACGCCATCATGAGGTCACCGAGATCGGGGGTCGCCCTGTGATCGACGCCTTCGACCTGCTCGGCACCTGAGAAGCGGAACAGGTCGATCCACTTCTGCATATCCGCGACGAACACCAGCACCCACGGCGCCTTCGCGATGAACGGCTGATCGTCGCAAGTGTCCGCAAGGCGGTCCTTCAGCGCCTGATCGGTCACCTCGATGATCGAGTAGAGCATCATGTTGCCCGCGGTAGGAGCGCGCAGTGTGCTGTGGAGTATGGCGGCCTTCTCGGCAGCGGTTATCTCAGTCTCGGCGTAGGTGCGAGTCGAGAAGCGTGCGTCCAGCAGCGCCAGTGTGGAGTTCATCGCATGTCCAATCGTCCGGTTGACTCGAGTATACGAGACCCGGAAGGCGGACGATCCTGAATGCTACTCGACTACAAGCACGCCTTCGTGGCCGTCCAAGCTGCATACGATCTCGTATTCACCCGCATCGAGGGCCGGCAGTTCAACCGTGCCGCCCTTTGAGATGTCCTGCTCCACGCCAAGCTCCGGCAGCTTGACCGCCACCCGGCATTCCTTGCCCGGTGCGAACTCCATGGCGATCGGAATCCCGGCCTGAGCGAGAATCAACGTGGGATCGAAGTGCGCCCCGTCATCGCTGATGGCAATACGCTGGGTCGCGCCGTCTTCGTCCAATGTGGTCTTGGTGTAGTCGGCTGCCGTGGCCACTAGATAGCCGGCCTCCACGAGCTTGCCCCGAATTATGTCTTCCTCGATAACGGCATCGTCGAAGGTAACAGTCAACACCAGGCTCTCGGCGTTGAGTGCAACCTTGCCGACGCCCGGGAGTCCAACGAGCGGCTCGAAGATATGCGTCGATTCATGGTCCGCATCTGAGCCTTCAAGCAGCTTCACCTGGAAGTCGGCGGAGGCGTTCGTTTCATCCATGCTGATCACTTGCGAAATCACATCAGACGAAACGCTCCGTGATCCTGCGCGCTCCGTTGTGAACTGCGGAACTACGAGCAGCGCCAGACCGACGACGACGACGGCCAGGATAATCTGTTTTGGCTTGATACTATTCATGTGTACCTCACTGTTCGGGGTTCCGCATGACGTGCGTACGCGCGTTAAGTAGCACCGAGTATGCCATTCCGGCATGCGCTGAGCGCGAGGTAATATAGAACCACACCAGAACTTCACACACCCGAGGAGCCCCAATGCCGGAGCGCTATACCGCAGCAGTCGTCCAGGCGGCGCCGATTCTTTTTGACCGCGACGCCACGATCGACAAGGCCGTCGCCCTTATCGCTGAAGCCGCCGAGAAGGGCGCAGCGCTCGTGCTCTTCCCTGAGGCGTTCGTGCCGGCGTACCCGCGCGGACTCGCCTTCGGCACCGTCGTAGGCAGCCGGGCGCCCGTCGGGCGCGACCTGTGGCAGCGCTACTGGAGTGCGTCGGTGGACGTTCCGGGCGAGGCTACAGCGCGTATCGGCGAGGCCGCCCGCGAGCACAGCGTGCACGTCGCGATCGGCGTGATCGAGCGCGAAGGTCGCTACGGCGACAGCGGCGGCACGCTCTACTGCACGACGCTCTACTTCGGGTCGGACGGCACGCTTCTCGGCAAGCACCGTAAACTGAAGCCCACAGCCGCCGAACGACTCATCTGGGGCGAGGGTGACGGCAGCACGCTTACGGCCGTTAGCACGGAGCTGGGGACGCTTGGCGGGCTCATCTGCTGGGAGCACTACATGCCGCTGGCGCGCGCGGCCATATACGGCAAGGGCGTGCAGGTATGGCTCGCGCCCACGGCCGACGCACGCGAAGAATGGCAATCAACGGCGCGTCATATCGCGCTCGAGGGTCGCTGCTGGTTCCTCAGCTGCAATCAGTTCGTCACCAAGGACATGTACCCGACGGATCTTCCCGAGGTCGAGCTGCTCGCCGACCAGCCTGAAGTCATGTCGCGCGGCGGCAGTGTCATCATCTCGCCGCTAGGGCAGGTGGTCGCCGGCCCGCTGTGGGACCGCGAAGGCATCCTCTACGCCGAGATCGATCTTGCCGAGGTAAGCCGCGCCAAGCTCGACTTCGATCCGGTCGGTCACTACGCGCGTCCAGACGTCTTCCGCCTTGAGGTCGATGAACGCGACAAGCGGGCCGTGGAGTACAAGCGTTAACAACGGGTATAGGTCTCGTATGTGGAACGCCGGGGTCGTGATACTCGCTTCTCACTCCTCGGCTGGGTAAGCGCGCTCTGGGGAAGATGCGCAGCTCGCACGGACTGCATGGTACAAGCGTGACATCGTTCGCCTCTGCCCTACGGGGTGCTCGACTCAACCTCCACTGCACTCGGTGCCGACATGGTTCGTGTCGGCGGATGGAAGGGGGAGCACGATGAGAGGCAGACGCACACTGACGGTCTTACTGACGACCCTGGTGGCGATGTCGCTCACTGTTCCAGCGTGGGGCTCGGTGTCGTTCACCACCACGGGAATCGCAACTGGCGGAACCACGATGGAGACCAACCCCGAGACTGCTGGCAAGTGGGTGGTGTATCAGACAAGCACCCCAATCATACCCAGCTCTCATGGCAACGTGGTGATGCGCGACATGACCAACGGCTCCATCGTCACCATTGGCAGTGGGGACGATGTTGATCAGACGAACCCGGACGTCTCGGGCAACAGGGTGGTCTACGAAGACGACGCAACCGGGAACAAGAACGTTAGAGTCTATGATCGAGAACTTGCGGTGGACTTCGCAATCGCTTCCACCACGGATGATGAAGTGTTGCCTAGGATAAGTGGCAATCTCGTCGTGTGGTACAACGAAGGCACAGACGAGCTGTGGTATCGCGACCTCTCAAGAGGCAACACGGCGAAAGTCCCCGGCTCGGCCAACATCACGGCATTCGACGTGGACAACGGGCTGATCGTTTGGGGCGAAGCCTTCGTCACCGAGAACATCTACATGTTCGACCCCAGCCAGGACGCCGCGCGCACCTACGTGTATGCGATAGCCAGTGACGACGACGTATCGTCGCTTCGGGTGCATGCCGACAACATCGTTATGACTGCGAACAATGCGTCCGGCGCGCGGGTCTTGCGCCTAAAGATCCATTCAACTGCCACGTGGTCTCTCGGCATCGACACATCGAATCCAGATGCATTCCACGACACATTCGTATACCAGTACGACGCGGGCACAAACGACAACCTCAACTGGCTGCAACTTGAGGTCGGCTCGACGCAGATAGGCTCGGCCTCATACAACGAGGGTGACGCTGCGATCTTCGGGCGGCGCATCGCCTACGAACAGTACACGGCCATGCTGAACACCGACATATACGTGGCAAAGTCTCCTTCCGAGGTCGACCGCACCGCCGGGTCGGACAGGTACATGACCGCAGTGAATACCAGCAAGTCGTACTTCAATAAGTCAGATAGCGTGATTCTGTGCACCGGGGAGAACTTCCCTGACGCGCTTGCCGCCGGCCCCCTCGCGAGAGCTCTGAAGTGTCCCCTGCTGCTCACGCGGAGAACGGCAGTCCCAGCGGCGACGATGACGGAGATCGCGCGGCTTGATGTTGAGAAGGTGTTCATCATCGGCGGGCCTGCGACGATCTCGACATCGGCGGAAGAGCAGCTGGTGACCGCGGGGTACACCGTGCGCCGGGTCGCAGGGGACGACCGCTACGAGACATCGGTGAAAGTCGCACTTGAGATGGCGGATGTCTACGAAGGCATCTACCGGGTCGACATGGCCTTCTTCGCCAGAGGCGACAACTTCCCGGACGCGCTAGCACTTGGTCCAGTCGCGGCGGGTGCGCTGTCGCCTATCATCCTCGTGCGACCCACATCGGTCCCGGCTGCCGTCGCACACCTGGTCGACGATCTTGATGTCACCTACGGAGTCATAGCGGGCGACACGAACGCGGTTTCAAGCAGTGTCAAGAGTCAGCTGGAATCGCTGATGGCCGCCAACGGAGCCGACCCTCATCCGATTGAGCGCTGGTCTGGCGCGAACCGGTACGCGACGGCCGTGGACATCGTCGAGCACGGCCTGGCTAACCGCTGGATAGACCTCGACACGGTCGGCGTTGCGACCGGCACGAACTTCCCTGATGCACTGGGAGGCGGCGCTGCGCTTGGGTACTACGGCAGCCCGGTTCTGTTGGTGGGTAATCCGGATCCGCTCATCAGCTGGGTAGGCGCTCACAAACATGAGATAGGTCGAATGGATATCTTCGGGGACACAAGCTCTGTTCCATACCTAGTCGAGGAGCTCCTCGACAACACCATGGCGTACTGAGTGCCGCAAAGCAGTGATCACCGCGAGGGGCGGGCTTCATGCTCGCCCCTCGTCGTGCCGTCGCTCAGAACAGCGACACCGCGCAATAGACCAACAGCCCGGCCATGATCCAGGCAACGACTTTGCCATTCCGAGACAAGAAGCGCTCGAAGATCGAGCCGAACATCGCCCAGCTGCTTGTCGCTACGAAGCTGACGGCCGCCATGAAGAAGCAAAAACCCGCGAGGACCCACGGCGACTTGTAGTACGGCACCAAGAACGTCGACGCGGATGTGACGCCGTACAAAATGGCTTTGGGATTGAAGAACTGCAGTACGACTCCCGAGAGGAACCCGCTGCTTGAAGCGTCCTTCTCGGCATGAGTGCTTGCGGTAACGGTCTTGTACGCAAGCCACAGGATGTACGAAGCCCCGACGACCGTCATCACGGGCTTGATGCTGGGCATCGCGTTATAGAGCGACAAAGTGAATGCGCAGGACAGCGCCATCACGACGAAAAAGCCGGCGAATACGCCTGAAGTGAACCGCAAACTCTTGCGGAAGCCGTGCTGGCTTGCCGTGGACATCGACATGATGTTGTTAGGCCCGGGAGTGAATGTGGTGAGCATCACGTAGGACAGGAACGCGAACGGGTTGGGCACATTCACGCCTTTCTCGGCGAGTTGGGGTTCAGGACAGCTTGGACTTCACGTACAGGTCTTCTACCTGCTTGCGAGCCCAGGGAGTACGACGCAGGAACTTGAGCGCGGACTTGACGCTCGGGTCGCTCTTGAAGCAGTTGATGTCGATCATCCCCGCAAGGCCGTCCCAACCGTACTTCTCCTGCAGCTTGACGACCATGGTCTCAAGAGTGATGCCGTGAAGCGGGTCGTTCTTGTGCATCTCGGACACGATTCGGCTCCTTCGAGCTGCTTGCGCGACTGGTTCGATGACACGACAGTACACTCCTGGTACTGTTGCGACCATGCAGAATCAAGGATTCGTATATCTCAACGGTAAGATAATCCCGGCCGAGACGGCCGCGATATCACCGTACGACGTCGGACTGCTGAGGGGCTACGCGGTCTTCGACTTGCTGCAGACAATCGGCGGCGTGCCGTTCCAGTTCACCGAACACATCACACGCCTGCGCGCCTCGGCTGAGATGCTCGGCCTCGAAGTGCCGGCGACTGACGATGAGATCGCGGAGATCACGGTTGAGCTTTTGCGTCTGAACGGCCACACGGAAGCGACTGTACGCTACGTTCTCACCGGCGGCGAGTCTCCAGACGGCATGCACTTCGACCCCGCCACGCCCACGTTCCTCATCATCACACACGAGCTCTTTGAGGTTCCCGAGAGCAGCTACAAGGTCGGCACGAAGCTCCTGATGCGCGAGCATCGCCGGGAGGTACCAGAGGCGAAGACCACCAACTACCTCACCTGGCTACGCAACCACCATCTACTGGATGCCGCCGGGGCGATCGACCTGCTGTACCACGCGGACGGCCTTGTCTCCGAGGCCGCAACCGCGAGCTTCTACGTGGTGCGCAACGGCCGGATCCACGCCCCCGCCCGTGGGGTGCTCAAGGGCACGATCGGCGGTCTGGTTCTAGAGCTGGCGTCCTCAGAGTACGAGGTCGTGCTCGGCGACATCACTGTAGAAGAAGCGCTTTCTGCCGAGGAAGCCTTCATCACTTCGAGCGTCCGCGGCGTAGTGCCCATCGTGACGATCGACGACAGCACGATCGGCGATGGTTGCGTCGGCCCGGTCACCAGGCGCCTGATGGATATCTGCCAGGATGCGATGAAGAGGGCGGACTGAGCTCGAGCCGTCAGCTCCTGCCTGCCTTAGGCCGTCGCATGACAGACAAGGCCGATGCGATCGATTATCTGATCGAGCAAGTCCGGATGCGTCGCGAAGTTCAGCCGCGCAAAGCCCTCACCCGCAACTCCGAAGTCCGGGCCAGACGACAAGCCGACACGTCCCCGTTTGAGCAGTTGCGCGGCAGGATCGACCGCAACTCCGGTTCGCCGGAAGTCGAGCCACGCCACGTAGGTCGCTTGCGGCATCGCGATTCCGACCTCCGGGAGCTCAGCCGTGAGCCTCGCGACAAGGTGGTCGCGGTTGGCGTGCAGGGCGTCGACCGTCTCGGCAAGCCACGCTTCCCCATGCGTCCACGCCGCAAGCGTCGCGCATGCGCCAAGCGCATTCACGTCGCCGAGAAGATGCGGCGGCAGCGCCGCGAATCCTTCAGCCACACGTGCGTCACCCAGGTTGGCGACCGCACAGCTCAGCCCGCCTAGGCTGAAGCTCTTGCTGGCGGCCGTCACGGTCACGCACCGCGCCATCGCTTCGGTGCTGAGCGACGCGAACGGGATGTGGCGCGCCCCCGGATACACGAAGTCCTGCCAGATCTCGTCGCTGATGACGAGCAGGTCGCGCTCCTCGGCAACGCGGGCGATAGCCGTGAGCTCGGCCAGATCGAAGACCCTGCCAGTCGGGTTGTGCGGATTGCAGAGAATCACCGCACGGGTTCCCGGCTCGATTGCCGAGCGGAGCAGGTCTTCGTCGATGCGCAACTCGGCCTGGTCGAGGTGATACTCGACAAGCGTGCGCCCCGACTTCTCAATCATCCCGAAGAACGGCGGGTACACCGGAGTGAAGAGCAGCACGCCATCCCCCGCCGACGTGCCGACCATCAGCGCCGTCGCGATGGCCTGAAGCGAGGTTGAGAAGACCTTCGTGCGTTCAACGTCCGGTCGCCAACCAAAGCGACGCTCGGACCATTCGGCCCAGGCCTTCGGGATGCTGTCATCGAATGAGACGCCGTTGTAACCGAAGTCGCTCGCGTCGACCATCGTGCGTAGCGCGTCGATGATTGCAGGTGCCGTCGGAAAATCCATGTCCGCCACCCACGCGGGGATGACGTCGTCGCCATAGCGACGCCACTTGATGCCGGAGAGTGCTCTGAGGCGCTCGATATCGCTCGATTGGCTCACGGACTCGCCTCTCTAAACGAGCTTAGCGCCGACGATCTTGGCGACCTCGGCCTTGTCGCAATTGCCGCCAGTCTCGGCGCCAACCAGGCCGATCACCTTGCCCATGT
>DDWM01000054.1:0-39356 GCA_002345925.1 Actinobacteria bacterium UBA2286
CGGCCACGTACCAGTCAAGCGGCGCATTCGGCTTCCGTGACCAGCTGCAGGACTGCCTCGCACTCATCTACGCGCGCCCGGATCTTGTGCGCGAACACATCATCGAAGCCGCGCGGCACCAGTTCCCCGAAGGCGACGTGCTGCATTGGTGGCAGCCTATATCGGGCCGTGGCGTGCGTACGCGCTTCACCGACGACCGCCTCTGGCTCCCGTTTGTGACCGCCGAGTACATCCACGCGACCGGCGACATGACCGTGCTAGATGTCGAGGTTCCATACATCGAGGGCCCGGCCGTGCCGGAAGACCGCGAGGACCTATACCTGCAAGTGCAGCCATCGGTTCAAGTCGGCAGCGTCTACGAGCACTGCATGGCAGCAATCGAAGTAAGCCGCCCTGTCGGCCAACACGACCTGCCGCTCATGGGCGGCGGCGACTGGAACGACGGCATGAACCGCGTTGGCATCGGCGGCACCGGCGAGAGCGTGTGGATGGCGTGGTTCCTCGACGTCGTCCTGCGCGCCTTCGCACCGATTGCCGAGGCACGCGATGAGAGCGACATCGCCGCAACGCTCAGGGAGCGCGCGGACACACTCGTAGCCGCAATCGAGCGCGAGGCATGGGACGGCGCCTGGTACCGCCGCGCATTCTTCGACGACGGCACCCCTCTCGGCACAAGCCACGCCGAGGAGTGCCGCATCGACGCCATCGCGCAGGCGTGGGCGATGATCTCAGGTCGCGGAGACGCCAAGCGAGCACGGCGCGCGCTTGAGAGCGTGGAGGAGAAGCTCGTGCGTTGGGACGACGGGCTCATCGCGCTGCTCACGCCTCCGTTCAACCGCATGGAGCACGACCCCGGCTACATCAAGGGATACGTCCCGGGTGTCCGAGAGAACGGCGGGCAGTACACACACGCCGCCATCTGGGTGGCGCTAGCCTACGCGCTCCTCGGCGATGGCGACGAAGCGGTCGCGCTGCTTGACCTTATCAACCCCGTGAACCACGCGCTCGATCAAGAGGCCGCCGAGCGGTACCGCGTTGAGCCGTACGTCATCGCCGCAGATGTGTACGCGGTCGAGCCGCATGTAGGTCGCGGCGGATGGACTTGGTACACCGGCTCGGCGAGTTGGTACTACCGCGTCTGCGTCCAGAACATCCTCGGCCTGAATCTTGAGGCCGAGAATGGCGAGCGCTACCTTCGAATCGACCCATGCGTGCCTAAGGGTTGGACCGAGTGGACAACGGTGTTCCGCGACGAAGAGGCGACCTATGAGATCTCAGTGGAGAACCCACGGGGCGTCAATCGCGGAGTTGAGCGGGTGATCGTAGACGGCGCCGAGCGCGAAGACATGCGCATCCCGCTCGGCGGAGAACCCGGCGTGCACGCTGTGCGCGTGGTAATGCTCGGCGGGTAGGTCCTAGTAGCGGATTCGCATGAGTTCGCCAGCGACAGCCTGAGAGATCGCAGTAGTGCTCCCAAAGAGCACCACAGGCGTTCCGTCGTACCCGAAGTTCTGCACGACCACGCGCGTGGCGGTCGGGAGACTCTCCGGGACGGTCAGGAGCACCACGCCTCCGTTGTGACCGGCAAGCGCTCCTCCGCCAAGAGCATCGGGGAAGTTCTTGCCGGTTGCGATTCCAAAGTACGAACCGCTGACCCATCCGCGGGCGAAGCCGCCCGCTGCTACCTGCGCCGCTGTCCCGTACCGATCCACGCCTTGCCACCTCACGATACTCACGCCTGGCAGCGCTTCGACCTCAGAGGCCACGGCCACCGACACGGCAGACGAGCTGCCAGCGATGACGACCTCGGTCGTGCCAAGACTCGTGAGCGTCGATCGGGTCGAGCCTGAAAGCGTCGCCGTCCGGGTAAGCAGCACCGGGATTCCCGCAGCCGCTGATAGTGACGAGACCGCGAGCGCGTCGGGATAGATGTCACCCCGGGCGAGGAACGCCTTCGGGATCGCGCCTAGGCCGGTGATGCGCTTGTACTCCAGGGCAACTGCAGCCGCGGTCGCGTATCGGTCCACGCCTGCGATTCGCTGCACCGTGAGCCCCGCTGTCGTCAGGCTGTTCACGATCGACGGATCGACTGACTCCGGTCCACCGATGATGATGACCTTGCTGGCGCCCAAGCGTGCAATCTCTGTGAGCACTCCGGTTGGAAGCGAAGTGCGACGCGTTAGCAAGATCGGACTGTCGTAGAGTCCGGCCAGAAGGCCGCCAGACAACGCGTCCGGGAAATCCTCGCCGCTCGCCAGCACCGTTGTGGTAACCGTGCCGCTCTCGAACCCTGAAGCCGACTGCGCGATCGCCGTGCCGTAGCGGTCGGTGCCGCTAACGCGCGAAACGCTCGGCGAAGGAGCATCAAGTGCATCGAGCGCGCCCCTCATCTGGAGGAGCCCGTAGCCGTACTTTGAATCCCAGCCAACGTCTCCAAGATCGCGTGCCGAGGAGAGAAGCGCACTCTCAACCTCGGCGTTCGTTGCAGCAGGCACGTGCGAGATCAAGAGCGCGGCTGTTGCGGCCACGAACGGCGACGCCATCGAGGTGCCGTTCATGTACGAATACGTGTGCAGGCCGGCCGTGGTGTAGGTGGAGTAGATCCCGGTGCTGGAGGTCGACCCTCCGCCAGGCGCGGCGATGTCGATCGCCGACCCGTAATTGGAGTATGTCGCCATGACATCGGTCGGGCCTGTAGCGCTGACTGCAATGACATGGTTGCACGCGGCCGGGTAGTAAACCGCAGGGTCGCCATCATTACCGGCCGCGCCGACAAGTACAACCCCCTTCGAATACGCGTAGTCCACAGCCTGCTGCATCAACGCGATGCCGGAGGCGCCAAGGTCAGATGCCGTCGTTCCAAGGCTCATGTTAACGACATCAACACCCAGGTCCGCCGCGTAGTACAGACCATCGATGAAGTCTGTGTTCGACCCGGTGTACCTACCGATGACCTTGATTGGCACGACTCTCACACCGGAGGCAGTACCGGCCACACCCGTACTGTTATCGCTCGCCGCGGCTACAATGCCGGCGACATGCGTGCCATGGCCGTTCTGGTCGTTGGCTTCGTCGTCGCCGTTCACGAAATCGTAGTCGCGTGTCAGATCAAGCGCAGGTGTGAGTTCGGGATGCGCAAGATCCACGCCAGTGTCGATGATGCCGACCGTCACAAACGACTGGCCGCGCTCGATGTCCCATGCACTCTCACCCTGTATACGCGAATACGCCCACTGACTGGAGTAGCGGGGGTCATTCGGCGTCCAGAGTGGTCGGATGATCTGGCGCTCCTCGGCAGCGATCGACACTCCGGGTACAGAGGCAAGGCTGAGCCTGAGTGAGTCAGCGTCGATGCTCTCGGGAACCTCCACGACCGCGCCATGATTGCCATAGAGGCTGCGGCTCACCCGTAGGCCTTTGGCCGCGATCGCGGTGCGAACGCTCTTCTCCGAACCGCTCTTCCACGTCACGATCACCCCGGTCGCTTTCGCCGGCGTGTGTGCGCTCACTCGCGCTTCAACGTTAGCCGCTGCGGGCGCGGAGACTCCCAGGACCAGTGCGACCGCCACAGTGACGGCGAAGATGCGATTGGTGACGCGGCGCATGCAAACTCCTTGGGTTCTCGGCTCGATCCGGGGTCTGTACAGCGTTGCACGTTGCACGCTTCGCGCCAAGTGCGATTATTTCCCCAACCATTGCCGATTCATGAACCGCATGAACGCCATGCTCCCTACCAGGGCCCGAACTCGCACCATCACGCGGGCATAAGCAGCAATCGGGTAACGAAGTCTGTCCGACGTGTCGGTGATCGCGCGCCAGGTCTCCTCGGCGGCTTGCTCCGGGGTGGAACGATTGGTGATGCCTTCACTGAACCGGTTCATTGCCGAGAGGAACTTCGCGTAGGGCCCCATCGGCTCGGCGCGCTCGTCCATCGCTTTGTAGATCGGAGTCGCGACGTACCCCGGCTCGACCGCCTTCACGCGGATCCCGAACGGCTTAAGCTCATGCCAGAGTCCCTCCGAGTACCCCTCCATGGCGTGCTTGGTGGAGTTGTAGCTCGTGAAGAACGGGAAGACCAGCCGCCCGCCTAGCGATGTCACGTTCACGACGGTGCCGCTGCCGCGCTCGCGCATCGCGGGCAGGAACTGCTGGATGAGTGAGACCGGCGAGAAGACGTTCACCTGATACAGATCGCGAATGCGCTCAGGTGGCGTTTCCTCGACGGGTCCATACAGCACGTAGCCCGCGTTGTTCACGATCACATCCGGACAGCCGTGCTCGGCGAGTACGCGAGTGGCAAGCATAGCCGAGGAGTTCGGGTCAGACGCCTCGAACGAGTACAGCACCGCTGCATCAGGAAGCCCGTACTCCGACGGCGGCTTCACCGTCCGCACGGTGCCGATGACCGTCCAGCCCGGCTCGGCGGCTACACGCCTGACAAGCGCGTTTCCGATTCCCGACGAGACGCCAGTGATGAGCATGGTTGGCACAGGAGCTCCTTTCAGGCGCACAAGACCGCGACCTCGCAACTGGAAGTCGTTGGGTATATTCCCTTTCAGCGGAATCTTGCGGATTTGCCTGCCTGAGAGGGGTTCCAAGATGAGACTTGCGGTCATCGGCTCGGGCATTTCTGGTATCTCGGCGGCGTGGCTGCTTTCAGCCGAGCACCAAGTCGATGTGCTGGAAGCGGAAGACGATCTCGGTGGTCATACGCATACCGTTGATATCAGGGTCGACGGCACCGATGCCACCGCCGATACGGGCTTCATGGTCTTCAACCACCGCACGTACCCGAACCTGGTCAAGCTCTTCGAGCACTTCAACATCCCCGAACAGGCCGCCGACATGTCGTTCTCGGTGCAGCACTTCAAAGATGACGTGGAGTGGAAGGGTGACCTCGGCGGGCTCTTCGCTCAACCGGGCAATGCAGTGCGCCCCGCGTTCTGGGGGATGCTTGGCGACGTACTGCGCATGTCGCGCAACGCCGAGCGCCTGCTGGCCGACCCAACCTGTGACGACCTCACCCTTGGCGAGCTGCTGCAGCGCGAGAAGTACGGACACGAGTTCCTGGAGTGGTACCTCGTGCCCATGGGCGCCGCCATCTGGTCGATGCCCACCGGCGCGATGCTCGCCTTCCCGGCTAAGACTTTCCTGCGCTTCTGCGACAACCACGGCTTGCTGCATGTTCTCGGCAAACCGCAGTGGAAGAGCGTCCCCGGCGGAGCTCGCCGCTACACCCGCGCCCTTGCCGAGAAGGTCAGCGGCCACATCCGCACCGGTGCCCGGGTCACGAGCGTGCAGCGCTTCTCCGACCGCGTCGATATCCGGCTGCAAGACGGCGAGCAGCTCTCATACGATGGCGTCGTGCTGGCCGCTCATGCGGATCAGACGCTAGCGATGCTTTCCGATGCCTCCCCTGCCGAGGTAGCGATGCTCGAGTCGTTCCCGTATTCATCGAACGATGTGATCTTGCATACCGACAAGCGGTTCCTGCCTGCGTCCAAGCGCGCCTGGGCGGCCTGGAATTACGCATCCGACGGTCACGGCAATGCGCCGGTGTCGGTCACGTATCTCCTCAACATCTTGCAGGGCGTGCCGGTTGAGACGCCGGTCATGGTGACGCTCAACCCGCTACGTGACTGCGACGCTGCGACCATCATCGAACGCCGTGACTTTTCACACCCGCAGTTTGGCCGAGACGCCATAGGCGCCCAGGCATCTATCCCCGCACTCCAAGGAGCGAACCGAACATGGTTCGCCGGCGCCTGGCAGCGCTACGGCTTCCATGAAGACGGCCTCATCTCCGGACTCAGGGTCGCCGACTCTCTCGGCATCAAACCTCCGTGGGGCGCGATACTCGATCCGGAGGAGCGCTGAGATGGAGAGCCGCGTGTATGAGGGGCTCGTTGCACATGAGCGGTCGCGACCGGTGATCAATCGCTTCCGCTATCGCGTGTACCTGCTCTATCTGGATCTGGCGGAACTGAGCGAGCTGGACGCCGCGGTCAAGCGCTTCCGCTACAACCGACCCGGCTTGATATCGTTCTACGACCGTGACCATGGGCCGAGAGACGGCACACCACTGCGACCATGGATCGATGCGCTTCTCGGCAAGGCTGGCATCGAGCTGGACGGCGGTCCGGTCCGGATGCTGTCATTTCCGCGCAGCCTGGGATTCCGGTTCTTCCCGGCATCGTTCTGGTACTGCTTCAGCGCTGATGGCGAGCTCAGAGCCGTGCTTGCCGAGGTCCACAACACCTTTGGCGGACAGCACAACTACTTGCTGCATCGCGGCGGAGAGCCGATGGGTTTCTCGGATGATCTATTCGCGTACAAGGTATTCCACGTATCGCCTTTCATCCCCATGGGTGGCAAGTACCGCTTCCGCTTCACTGCGCCCGGTGATGCGGTATCAGTGAGCATCCATGAGGACGTCGAAGGCTCGCCGCTTCTGACAGCCGGCGCTTCAGGTCGCGCGCGGCCTATAGACGACCCGACGCTGCGACAGCTTGCCTGGCGATACGGCCCTATGCCGCTGCGAGCCTGGCTGCTCATCCACTTCCAGGCGATACGACTCGCGCTCAAGCGGGTACGGTTCTACAGCGACCCCGGGATGCCCGAGGAGGAGACGACGCTTGACTCGCAAGACTCACTCAATCGCAGTTAGCGAGACCCGCTCTGGGCTCGATGCCTTCACGAGAGGGCTCCTCATCGCGCTCGATCACCTGCCCCTCGGCGAGCTTACTGTGCGGTGGCCGGATGGGCGTGTCTTCACCTTCCACGGACAGCTCCCCGGAACGGCAGCAAGCATCACCATCCACGAACCCGCGTGCGTTCGGCGCGCCATACTCGGCGGGTCGATCGGCCTCGCTGAAGGCTACATGCTTGCCGAGTGGGACTCACCCGACCTGACCGCATTCCTGGACTTCGCGGCCGCCAACCTCGATGCCGTCAGCGGACCGGCCTGGCTGAACGCGCCGATGACACCGGTGCACCGCCTTCGGCACGCACTGCGCTCGAACACGCGCTCTGGTAGTCGGCGCAACATCGAGCATCACTATGACCTCGGCAACAGCTTCTATGAACTGTGGCTCGACCCCGGCATGACGTACTCGTGCGCGTTGTTTGACGGCACCGACTCCGATCTCTCTGCCGCACAGCAGCGCAAGTGGGATCGCCTTCTCGGCTTGCTGGATATCCGTCCCGGAGACTCGCTGCTAGAGATCGGCTGTGGCTGGGGCGGCTTTGCGATCCACGCCGCCAAGACCGTCGGAGCACGCGTCACCGGCCTAACCATCTCGCCTGAGCAACATGCCTGGGCCAAACGCCGTGTTGCCGAGGAGGGTCTATCGGATCGCATCGATATCCGACTGCAGGACTATCGCGATGTTGGCGGCACGTTCGACCACGTCGCCTCGATCGAGATGTTCGAAGCCGTGGGTGAGCGGTTCTGGCCTACATTCTTCCGTACTGTTCACGACCGTCTCGCCGAGGGTGGGCAGGCGGCGCTTCAGACGATCACGATTGAGGGGTCGCGGTTTGAGGAGTATCGCTCCAAGCCCGACTTCATCCAACGGTACATCTTTCCTGGCGGCATGCTGCCCAGCCCCGAACGCTTCGCGACAACCGCCAAGAACGCGGGCCTCGGCGTCACCGAGCCGTTCTTCTTCGGCCACGACTACTCAATGACACTCAGTGCCTGGGAGTCCCGGTTCGTCGATGCAGTACAGCGGGTCAGGACCATGGGTTTTGATGAAAGATTCGAACGGATGTGGCGCTTCTACCTGTCTTACTGCCAGGTCGGGTTTCGCCAAGGGTCCATCAACGTCATGCAGGTTGCCCTCAAGCGCCTGTGATCTCGCGCCTCTGCCCCGCCGTCCGTCCCCTCGGCCAAGTGGGTATGTACACCGTGTCGCGGCGCCACTGAAGGGGGCGAATGTGACAGGTCACAGATTTCTCCTCGCGTGCATGATCTGTCCGCTAGCGCTCGTTAGCTCTGCTCTCTCTGGTTGCTTGAGTTCCAGCACCCCCGCCCCCGGCGCCGTGGCGGAGTCAGGAGTTGCAGCTAAGAACCCGGATGGAGACACGCCCGAGATGCTCACCGTCACCTCCTCTTCATTCTCCGATTCCGGGCTCATCCCCAACGCGTACTGCGCCATTGGCGTGGACGGCGCCTCGAACATATCGCCTCAGCTCTCTTGGAGCTCACCACCCGAGGGCACCCGATCGATGATCGTTACAATCATCGACCACCACCCGATCGCTCGCATGTGGGTGCACTGGGTCGTCATCGACATCCCGCCATCGGTGACAAGCCTTGCCGAGGATGCTTCCGGATCTCTCGCAACGCCCATCCTGGAGCTCAAGAACACCACCGGCCGAGCAGGCTACGGCGGGCCAAAGCCGCCCGTCGGCTCCGGTGACCATGACTACGTTGTGACCGTATACGCGCTCGATATCGAAGCGCCGTCCCTCCCAGAAGAACCCACCGCGGCGGACATCGCCCTCGCGGTTGATCGACACACTCTGGCAATGGGCTCCATCACCGGCGTCTTCGGACGCTGAGGCTCCGGCCTCCAACAGAAAGGAACTCCCATGGACGCACTGTCACTTACTGACCTCAAGGAACTCTCCCGCCACGGCGGCAACTCGCTCGTGTCGTTGTACATGCAGACGCAGCGCTTTGGGCCCGACAGTCAGATCGAGAACGTAGCGAGACTCAAGAATCTGCTCAAGGTCGCCTCGGCTAAGCTTGGCGAAGGTGGTTTGCGGCCGACTGAGGTCGACACGCTGCTCGACCCAGTGCGCAATCTGGCCGAGGACCGCCCGTTCTGGCTGCGCGCCACCGAAGGACTCGCCGTTTTTGTTGATGGAGACGTCCGGATCTTCCGGCTACCCGCGGCGCCGCCAGAAGGTGTCTTCGTTAGTGACCGGTTCCATCTACGCCCGCTGCTGACGCTGCTCGGCAGCGACCGTCACTATTACTTGCTGACACTCTCCCAGAAGCGAGCCCGGCTCCTGCGCGGCACGGCGACGGGGTTGGAAGAGGTCGACCTGGGTGACGTTCCGACAAGCCTTGCAGAGGCGCTTAAGTGGGAAGACTTCGAGAAGCGGTCTCTGCAGTTCCACACAGGAACCAGCGGTGCTCCCGGCAACCGATACGCGGCTGTCGCTCATGGGTCGAGCGAACCCGACCCGAAGGACGAGATACTCCGGTACTTCCGCGGAATCGATCGCGGCATCACCGAGCTGGTACGGGACGGATCACCGCTTGTGTTGGCGGGCGTCGATTACCTGCTGCCCCTTTACCACGAGGTCAACTCATACTCCGCGCTTATGACCGATGCGGTGACCGGCAACCCTGATTCGGTTGGAGACGATGTGTTGCACGAGCGCTCACATGCAATCGCGGCGGAGGAGTTCGCAGCAGACAAGCGGCTCGCGGCCGAGCGCGTGGAGGACTTGTGGGCAACGCCACGTGCAACTTCCGACCCTGAGACCTTCGTCCCCGCCGCAATCCACGGTCGTATAGAAACGCTATTCGTCAGCAGTGAGGCTGAGCTGTGGGGCTCGCTGGATGAGGCAGCTGACACGGTGGCCATACACACGTCCCGCCAGCCGGCCGACGTGGATCTGCTCGACGTGGCTGCCCTGCGGACCATCCTCGCCGGAGGCGACGTATTCTCGGTTCCTCCCGCAGAGATGCCGAGAGATGCAGCTGCCGTGGCGCTGCTGCGATACTGAGCCCGACTCCTTCCAGGTACTCGACTTGACGTTTGCAACGTTTAGAACATACTGAACGTTGGGAACGCTCTATTCGTGACCGGGAGGAGACCACGTGGCCAACACTGAAGATGCAGAGAGGCGTCGGGCGCTCTTTGAGCGCATGACGATGATGATGGAAACCCTCGGCTTCCCTCACCTTACCGCGCGCATCTACTCGGCGTTGATGCTTGCCGAGGGCGAAGGCCTCTCAACGAGCCAGATCATCAACGACCTCGGCATCAGCAAGGCGAGCGTGAGCACATCGATGCAGGTGCTGCTCGCATTCGGTCTTGTAGAACGATATCGCGTCCAGGGGTCACGCGAGGCGCACTACCGGATGCTCAAGGGCGTCTGGGGACCGATTCTCGCGAAGAAGTTCGAGGCGATGACTGCGATAACCAGCACTGCGCGCGAAGCCCTGAAGATGGCCGAGAGTGACAAGGCCAAGGAGCGGCTTCAGGAGATGTACGACGTGTACTCCTTCTTCGAGGAGGAGTTCCAGACAGTCATGAAGCACTGGAGAGAGAGAGGCATGTCATGACGGAAGCTGCCATCAGAGTCGAGGACATCACGTACGCATACGGTGCCCTTCAGGCCGTCAAAGGCATCTCTTTCGAGGTGCAGCCGGGTGAGATCCTCGGCTTCCTCGGCCCAAACGGTGCAGGGAAGTCCACGACCATCAAGATGCTCACGGGACAGATCGCGCCAAAAAGCGGCGTTGCGCAGATACTCGGCAAAGACATCACGCTTGATGACCCGGACATCCAGGCGCGCATCGGCGTGTGCTTCGAAGAGAAGAACCTCTACCTCTCTATGTCTGCCAAAGAGAACCTGGACTTCTACGCGTCTCTGTACGGCATAAAGGATCCGGACTCGATCGAGATCCTGCGCCGGGTCGGACTGGCAGACCGCGCTAAGGATCGTGTGAAAACGTACTCCAAGGGCATGCGTCAGCGCATGATGATCTCGCGGGCCTTCATCAACAAGCCGGACGTGCTCTTTCTGGATGAGCCTACCGACGGTCTCGACCCGGTGACCTCGGTATCGATTCGCAACACCATCAAAGAAGAAGCCGGTAGGGGTGCAGCTGTCTTGCTCACAACGCATGACATGTTCGAAGCCGACGCTCTATCGGACCGCGTGGCGTTCCTCAACGACGGCGTCATCGTCGCGATCGACACGCCCGAGAACCTGAAGCTCCAGTATGGCAAGCGCTCGGTCAAAGTGCGCCTGCGAGACGGCGCCGGCGTTCGCGAAGAAGTAGTCGCGCTCGATACACCGCAATCCGGCGAGCTCCTTAAGGGCGTCGTCGGCTCAGGAGATGTGCTCACCATTCACACAGAAGAAGCCACCCTCGAGGACATCTTCATCGAGATGACGGGTAGGGGGCTGGCGGGATGAGCAGAACCGTCTCCCGCGCTGCGATAGTCTCCGCGATCGTCAAGAAAGACTTCGTGGAGTTCTCTCGCGACACGCTGTATCTGTTCCTATCGATACTCGGACTCGTGTTCTTCATCGGCTTCTTCTGGATCGCACCGAACACGGTTACCGAGACGCTCACCCTCGGTGTGCACCAGACCGGAATGGACAAGCTCTTTGACCAGTACCAGGAAGGCGCTGATACATCCGAAGGACTGAAGCTAGTGCAGTTCTCCTCGGAAGAAGAGCTTAGGAAGGTCGTCTCGGGCGAGGTGGAGTACTGGGAGTCGAAGGACGGCACCCAGAGTTATCTCCGCGACAAAGACGCCGGCGACGATAAGCCCAAAGACGCCAAGAAGGTGTCGGTCGCTATCGGCATAGGGTTCCCAGCCGGCTTCCTTGAGAAGACAGCCGCCAAGGAGAAGACGGTAGTCACCGTCTACTCAGACGCGGGTGTGCCTACTGAGATCCAAGGTGCGATGAAGAGCTTCGTACGGGAGATCGCCTATAGCCTCGCTGGTGACGCTGTGCCGGTGACTGAGCCGGCGCAGGAGAACATCATCCTCGGCACCGACCGCGCTGGTGACCAGGTATCGCTTCGGGAGAAGATGCGGCCTATGCTGGCGCTCTTCGTGCTGATGATCGAGGTGCTCTCCATGGCGTCGCTCGTCTCGACCGAGGTGCTGACCCGTACCGTCACAGCTGTTCTCGTGACGCCCGCGACGGCTGGCGACTTCCTTATGGCCAAGACGATCTACGGCACCATGCTTGCGATGTCTCAGGCGATGATCGTACTGATCGCCATCGGGGCATTCACGGCCAGTAATTGGTGGCTGCTGCTGCTCACGATGTTGGTAGGCTCGGTCATGTTCACGGGAGTAGCGATGATCGTCGGGGCGGCGGGCAAGGATTTCCTCGGCACACTCTTCTATTCGATGCTGTTCTTGTTGCCGCTCATGATCCCGGCATTCTCGATCCTGCTTCCGGGCACGGCATCAGCGTGGATCCGCTTCCTGCCCACCTACGGCATGACGCAAGTCCTGGCCGGCGTGACCGCTTACGGGCTCGGATGGGCTGATGTGTGGCAGAACCTGGCCGCCGCCAGCGCATGGGTGGTCGTCATCTACCTCGCGGGGTTGTTCACGTTGAAGCGGAAGGTGGAGTCGCTATGAGTCTCACCCGCATGTTCAAGATTCTCAAGAAGGACCTGGCCCTCGGGCCCCGCTCCCCTATCTTCTTGTTCGCTGTCCTCTTGCCGGTGATCCTCACCTTCATCCTACAGGTGGCGTTCGGGTCCCTCTTCGCTTCGAAGCCGCGACTGGCACTTGTTGATGAAGGCCCATCGGCAATCACCTCGGCGCTGGAGAAGATGGACGGCATTGAGCTGACCTTGCTCGATAGTCCGGACGCACTTCGTGAACAGGTGAAAGCGAACGACTACGACGCCGGCTTGGTTCTCTCGGCTGACTTCGATGAAGCCGTGAAGTCCGGCGCGAAGCCGCTGCTCGACTTCTATATCAGCGGTGAAAGCCTGTCGTCGAACCGGTTGATCCTGAGTGTCACAGCGCTCGACCTCATACGCCAGGTTGAGGGAACGGCGCCGCCTGTTGATGTGCGCATCGAGAACTTCGGAAATGAAGGCCTGCCTATCTCGGTGAGGCTGGTGCCAGCGATCATGATGTACGCGCTCTTCATCGCTGGCGCATTCGTTCCGGCGTCGAGCCTCGTCGAAGAGAAGGAGCAAGGCACACTCTCCGCGCTACTGGTCTCTCCGGTCAGGGCCAGCGAGGTGCTCGTAGCCAAAGCGCTGCTTGGCACGATCTTGGCGTTCTTCCTGGCGTTCATGACGCTGTTCATGAACAACGCACTCGGCGGTCAGGCTTGGGCAATCGTCGTAGTGGTCTTCTGGGCAGCCGCGTTCTCGGCAGTCCTTGGGCTCGTCATCGGGACTGCGGCAAAAGACAGCGCAGCGATGTTCGCACTTGTGAAAGGCAGCGGCATCTTCCTCTTCGCGCCGGTGGCGTTTTACCTCGCGCCTGAGTGGCCGCAGTGGATCGCGAAGATCTTCCCCACCTACTGGGCGATTGATCCGATCTGGCAAGTAGCGGTTCTCGGCAAGGGGCTTGATGCGGTGTGGATTGACCTTGTGGTCGCGCTTGGCATCGCGATCGCGCTTATCCCCGTAATTGGAATGCTGTCCCGGCGTATGCAGCGCAAGATCGTGGCCGATTAATCCCAAGGAGGGAACGAGATGGAATGGTACTGGTGGGTTCTGATCGCAGTAGGAGTCGTTGGTATCGGCTATCTGAAACTCAAGGTCTGGGGCAAGATCATGGCGTCGATGAAGGCCAAGCGCGAGGCCGAACAGGCGCTTGAAGACGAATAGCCCAACTACCGCGCACTTATCGAGAGCCCGTCGCGATGCGGCGGGCTCTCGCGTATCGTTGCTGTATCCTGGTTGGAGGGAATACCATCCCTACAGCTTCGCGACATGGTTCAACCGGAGGCCCGCATGCGCATCAAGTGGTTGATATCTCTGCTCAAGACGCTCGCGGTGCTCGCCGTCGTCGCGGTTCTCGCTTTCATGGGCATGCGCTCAGCCGTAGGGACAACAGGCTCGGGCTTTCCGCTCATCGACGTCTTCTTCGTTCAGGGCGACTGGCTGGCAACGTCTCGAGTGGCGTTGACGGACCCAGCAACGGTATACATCGAGGGCTACGCACCGGGTCTGGCGTGGAGCGCACCGGAGGCGAACCGCCTGTGGCGTGTGTCCGGCTCAACGCTAGTCCTTACCGAGGCAAACGAGAACACATTTCCGGTTCCTGCTGATGGTCGCGTTGTCGTTGAACAGAAGTTCGGCGCCGGCGCCTCGCATCAGGCAGCAGGCTGGCATGTGGTCAAGATCCAGCAGTTTGACCAAGGTGAGCCAAAGGCGACAGCCTTTGTGATCGTCGATCTAACGAAGGAGATCTGGCTCAAGCGTGTTAGCACGTTTAAGTGGCAAGAAACGCCGATGGAGTAGAGATTAGGAACACAAAAAGCCCCGGCAGATGCCGGGGCTTCTTCATGTCGTGTGGTGGGCCCGGATGGATTCGAACCATCGACCTCACGGTTATCAGCCGTGCGCTCTAACCAACTGAGCTACGGGCCCGCGCCAGGAAACAGCTTCGATACCATAGCCTAGGCTGCGCGACAGCGTCAAGCGCATCGATACAGGTTGCCGTGGTAGGGTAATCACAAGAGTGATTGGAGTGCCCATGATTGAGGTCCGCATAGCTAGCGTCAACGCAGACGCAACGTCTGGTCAGCCGGTATTGCTGCTCAAGCCCCTGGAGCGCGAAGTTGCTGGCACCGACGAGCGCCTGCTGCCGATCTGGATCGGGCAGCCCGAAGCCTCGGCAATCATGTTAGAGCTGCAGGGCATCGAATTACCGCGCCCGATGACGCACGATTTGCTGCGTGATCTCATCGCTCAGCTCGGCTATGACGTCGTACATGTCGAGGTCACCAGCGTAGAGGAAGGCACCTACTACGCATCGGTACTCCTGAGTGGCGACGGACGCACGTTGACGGTCGATGCACGCCCCTCTGATGCAGTGGCTTTGGCCGTACGGGCGCGCTGCCCAATCTTCGTGGCCGAAGACGTCTGGAACGAAGCCGCTGTCTCCGTGAAAGCGGTCGACGAAGCCGAGGAGGAGCTAGAGCGCTTCCGCGACTTCCTCGACCACGTCGATCCAAGCGACTTCACAAGCTGAGCGCAGCTCCGCTACTCGTACCGGAGCGCAACGATCGGGTCGAGCTGGCTTGCCTTCCATGCCGGGTACACACCAAAGAACACACCTACGCCAGCGGCGAAGAAGAAAGCGGTCGCAACCGCCCAGGGCGTGACGTTGGTCGGCACAGGCGTGAACTTCGCCATGAGCACAGCTCCGCCCCACCCAACTGAGATGCCGATGATCCCACCGAGAACCGAGAGCCCGACGGCCTCGATCACGAACTGCGACAGGATGTCATAAGTGCGCGCTCCGACGGCCTTTCGGATGCCGATCTCGCGCGTCCTCTCGGAAACACTTACCAGCATGATGTTCATGATGCCGATGCCGCCGACCAAGAGGGAAATGCCGGCAATCCCGGCGAGCATGTAAGTAAGAGTGCCGAGCAAGTCGGAGAGCAACCCAAGCGTCTGCTCCTGGGTGAAGACCGTGAACTCCTCGCCATATCGAGGTGTGAGTACCCGGCGGATATCCGCCTTCACGACCTCGATCCGATCAGCATCGGTCGCTTTGATGACAATCGTGTTGATGTAATTAAGGTTGAACACCCGCTGCGCTGTGGTCACAGGGATGTACACCTGGCTGTCCTGATCGCCAGCAAGTCCTCCGCCGAGCGACTCGTAATGCCCGACCACCGTGAATCGCTGACCTTCAAGGGTGACCGTCTTGCCCACGGGGTCTTGCCCGGGGAAGAGCGTGTCGCGAACGGTCGACCCGATCGCCACCACGCGCGACGCCGCCTGCACCTCACTCTTGCGATAGCCGCGTCCGCCGGCAAGTGTTCCACTGAACACGTCGCTGCCGTTCTCATTGGCTGCAGCCACAACGACACGCACGGTACGATTGCCGCGCTTCACCGTGGTGCTGGACTGGATCACCGGAACAACAGCATCAAGTCCGGGCACTCGTCTGGCGAGCAAGTCGGAGTCATCAAGCGTGAACCGCCGAGACGGAGGTGCCTGGTCCCCACCCATGCCGCCGCCATATTGACCGGGGACGACGAAGAGCAGGTTGCTGCCCAAGCCCTCGACTTGTCCGGTGATCTCATCTTGAACGCCGGTGCCGATTCCCACGAGCAGGATGACCGCCGCAACACCGATGACGACGCCGAGCATCGTCAGGATACTGCGAGCTTTGTTGGCGGCAAGGGCGCGAAAAGCGATCCTGAAGCTCTCGGCAAAGTTCATCCTGCCACCTCCTCGGCGGGAAGCGCCTTGAGCTCGGCTGCGGCAAGAACCCGATTCAGCACTATCTCTTCTGACTGTACGCGACCGTCGAGTACATGGATGATCCTCTGGGCGTGGCGTGCGACCCGGTCATCGTGCGTCACGAGGACCACCGTGATGCCCTGGTCGTTGAGCTCCTGCAGAATCGCCATAACCTCGATACCCGAGCGGGAGTCCAGGTTTCCGGTTGGCTCATCGGCCAGCACGATGCTTGGGCTGTTGACGAGAGCGCGCGCAATCGCGACGCGCTGTTGCTGCCCACCGGAGAGCTGACTGCTGAAGTGGCCGAGCCGGTTGCCGAGTCCGACGCGCTCGAGCGCCTCTTTCGCGCGGCTAGAGCGATCGGCGCCGCTGACACCAGCGTAGACAAGCGGAAGCTCGACGTTGACCTGCGCCGTAGTTCTAGCGAGCAGGTTGAACGACTGGAACACGAACCCGATGTGCTTGTTCCGCAACTCAGAAAGCTGGTTGGGTGAGAGGTTGGAAACGTCGTCACCCTCAAGGATGACCTCACCGGTCGTTGGCTGGTCGAGCAGCCCGACGATATGCATAAGAGTCGACTTGCCAGAGCCGGATGGCCCCATGATAGTGACCATCTCACCCGCGCGGATTTCGATGCTGACTCCGCGAAGCGCGTTAACCTCGACTCCATCTAGCTTGTATTGTTTGCCGACACCACGCGTCTCGAGAACAACACGCGATGGGGACTTGGTGCCGTCGGGCACGCGCTATTTCACCCTTATTTTGGCGCCATCTTGGAGATCACCGATACCGGTCACGATGATGTCCGCGCCTTCAGAGATGCCGGACATGATTTCTGCACGGGTGTCGGTTAGGCGACCGGTCGTGACTTCGACCTTCTTGGCCTTACCGTTCTCGGCAAGGAACACGTAGCTCTTGCCGCCCTCGTCGAGTACGGACTCGACTGGCACGGTCAGAACACCGTCTACCGATTCGATCTCAATGTCGACGCTGCCGTTCATACCGAGCAGCAGTTTATCGTCTGGGTTAGCCAGCCGAATGATTACCGAGAATGCAGTCCCACCCGTTGGGGTGACGATTGCCGTCTTGTCGATACGCTCCACTGTTGATTCGAAGGTGTCAGCCGAAAGCGCGTCGAGTGTGACGAATACCTTCATCCCTGGATCGATCGCGGCGATGTCAGCCTCGTCCACCTGCGCGTTAAACACGAGTTGATCGAAGTAGACGATACTGAACGGCGCCGAGGCCGGCGACACGCTCGAGCCGACCGTAGGCTTTCCGGAGGCGCTCGAACCAAGCCCTGCAGCTGAGAGTGCTGAACCCGCACCATTGAAGACGACCGTGCCGTCATGCGGGGCACGCATCGTACCCTTCTCAAGGTTCGAGATGGCGTAATCCAGCGCGTCGCGAGCGGCCCACGCAGCCGCATCAGCGGAAGACTTCGCGGCAGTTGTGCTTGCCGAGGCAAGTTTCGCCTGCTGAGCGAGCGCCGCCTGATAAGCCGCCCACGCCTGATCCTTCGCGCTCTTGGCCGCAACGACCGCCGCGCTCGTGTCTTGACCTGAAAGAACACCAGCGAGCGCTCTTTGCGCAGAGACGTAGTTCGTATATGCCTGGTCACGCGCAAGCGAGAGCGCTGCGAGTGCTGTTTCCATTGTTGCGTCACGCGGTAGCGGCGCTGGATCGTAAACAGTGGACTTGTAGGTGTCGTACGCGGCTTGTGCTGCTTCGTAAGACAACTGCGCACTCGCCACGGCTGCCTGAGCCTGAGCGATGGCTGTCGGATCAGGCGAGAGGTCCTTCAGAGCGTTGTACTGATCAAGCGCCGCTTTGTAGACACCCCATGCTGCGTTAACGGCAGAAGATGCAGCGTTCTTGTCGGCAGAAGACGGTGACGACTGCGAGATGCTGTCTACCTGCGCGAGCGCGCCCTCATACGCTGCCTGTGCCTGCGCGACCTGCAGCTCAAGCGGGGCGGTATCCATTATCGCGATGATGTCGCCCTCTTTGACCACCTGTCCATCGGTGACTTCGATGCTTGCAAGCGTTCCGGGCGCCGGCGGGTAGATGTCGCCCGTCGTGTCCGTTTGAGTCTCACCCGACGCCGCGACAGTGACCGCCAGTGATAGACGTTCTGACTTCTCTACGGTGACTTCCGGGGCGCTGGCGTTGCGACCAATAACGACTCCGGCCACGACGGCTCCGACAACCGCAAGACCTACGACCGCAGCGATCACTTTACCTTTTGACACGTGGTCCTCCTTGGAAAGCGCTTAGTCGAACATCATCCAAACTGTACCCATCAAACAACGCCTTGCCACTAAGAGAGGACTTGGCTAATCCCCGAAGAGAAGTCCAGGTACCTCGCTGACATCATCAAGCAAATACTCAGCACCGGCGGCGACAAGCCGCCCCCTGTCAGACACACCCCAATTAGCCGCAATCGCGACCGCACCGGCGCGCAGCGCCGATTCGACGTCGTGCGGACTATCTCCGATGTACGCCGTCGCACGCACATCAACACCGAGCAACGAGGCGGCGTGCACCAATGGGTACGGATCTGGTTTGTGCAGCGGCACGTCATCAGCTGTCACAACCACATCAAAGAAACCACCGATATCAAACAGGTTTATTCCTCTACTGGCCATCGGTGTGCCTTTTGATGTCACGATCCCCATAGGTATCCCGTGAGCCTTTATCGCCGAGAGGACCTCGACCGCGCCCGGGAATAAGGTGGCCATCTCGTCGTGAGTGGCGTGATTGAAAGTGCGATACGAGATGAGGAGGCGATCTGCGATCTCTTGGTCGCCTTCGGAAAGTTCAAGCATTTGCTGCGCGAGAGGGATTCCCACGTTGTGCATGAGCACGCTATCAGGAAGCGCCTCGCCGAGGATATCGGCGGTCGCATGCTGAAACGACGCCAGGATGTGAGGAATGGTGTTCGCCAGAGTGCCATCAAAATCAAACAGCACTGCTTTGAGTGAACTTAGGCGGTTCTCGGAATCCATAGTCTCCTCTTTGGTTATGGTTGTGATTCTACCACCGCAGCAGTGCTCTCCTCGACCCGGACCTTCCGAAGAAGTATCAATGTGGACACTGCTCCGGCAGCGTAGAATCCAGCCGTCAGGTACCACGGCAGCGTATACGATAGCGTCATCAGCCGGCCGCCCAGAACACTGCCGCCAAACCATGCGATGCTCCAGCCAAACCGCACCCATCCCACCACCAGCGGGCGATCCACCTGTGGGACACCTTCGGTCGCAAGTTGGTTATAGATCGGCCACGACATATTCATGAGCACGCCGCGTACCAGCAGCAACGCGGCGGCAACTGGAAGACCTGTCGCCAACGGCACCATCAACAAGAACGGCAATGAGAGCAACTCGGTGGTGACAACCGTGCCGACCAACCCGAGCCTGCGCGAAAGCCATGGTGCCCCGAAGGCCGCAAACGCCATCCCGATTGAGCTTGCGGCTTGGATCATTCCGACCTGGTCAACGCTCGCGCCAAGCCTGTGCTTCAGGAACAGCGCAACGAACGGCATCGAGAGTCCGGCGCCGAAGCTGATGAGTGTCTCCGGTACAAGCAGTCTGCCGAGACGGCCCCACGAGCGAAAGGCTTTGATCGACTCGCGATACGAAACGAGCCTTGCTGCGGGATCCGAGTGCTCGATTCTGCGAGCAGGCAGGAGAGACCCGACCATGAACGCGGCCCCGATCACGATCGTGATTCTAAGTGCGGTCAACTCCCCTGCCCCGAAGCTGCCGAGAACATCCGGCAGGAACCCGCCAACGAGCGCACCAACGAACATGGCGCTCACCCGGAGCGTGAAGTCCACGGTGAAGAGGTGCGTTCTGGCGCGTGCAGGTGCATTCTCGGCAAGAAACGCGGTTCCGACCGTCATCATCATGCCCTCGCCCACTCCGTAGAGCAGCCCGAGTGCGATGATCGCGAGCGCCCCGGGGACGAGCGCTTGGCCCAGCCGAGAGAACCCCAACGCCAGCGCCGCCACTACCAGCAGCTTCTTGTACCCCACGCGCGCGACTAGTGGCGGCAGTGCGAGACATGTGATCGCGCTGCCGATCGCCAAAGCGCCCTCAACGTCTCCCACGACCGCCTCGGACAGACCAGCGTCCTTCAGGTAGATGGCGAAAACGGTGCCGAGTATGCCAAAACCGACACTTTGCATAAACGCAACCGCAAGGTATCGCCAGGCGTCTGGCGTGAAGGAACGTGCGGCTGCGCGGTAATCCCTCGGCAATAATGGCTTTACCAGGCGTTTTAGAACATCCAGAGACACGGCACGGCTTTCTACGACTCGCCGCGCTCAGGCTTAAGCGGGCACTTTCCTGATAATAGCGTGACGCGCCCCGCATATGCGGAGCGCGTCACGTCAATGTAAACCGAATATACCGAACGTGCTACTCGTCGTCCTCAAAATCCTCGGCTACGAGCATTTCAGCCTCGGCATCTCGGTCTGTCATACCCGGCATCCGTGTCGCTGCGATATCTTCGTCGGCAACGAGAACGCCTTGGCCCTCGGGAACCGAGCGCTTCTTCTTCTTCGCAACGACTCGTGCAATCGCGGAGACCCTATCGGCTCCCGCAACGTTCATGACCTTGACGCCCTGGGTAGAGCGACCCAGCTGGCTGATGTCTTCGGCGTTGACGCGGATGACGACGCCCTCTTCGGAGATCAGCATAAGCTCATGGCCCGGCATGACTACCTTCATACCAGCCAGGCGGCCCTTCTTGGTGGTTACCTGAATGGTCTTCACGCCCATTCCGCCACGCTTCTGTATCGGGTACTCGCCGATCGGAGTGCGCTTGCCGTAGCCACGCTCAGTCACCACGAAGAGTTCACTGCCATCGGGCGCGATCTCCATGCCGAGGACGTGGTTGTCGTCCTTCACGGTCATGCCGCGGACGCCAGTGGTGTCGCGACCCATCGGACGAGCATCGCCCTCATCGAACACGATTGCCTTGCCGTCAGCCGACACCATGACAGCATGCTCGCCGGTGTGGACGCGGCGCACTGCGATCAGCTCGTCGTCGTCGCGCAGGTTGATCGCGATGATGCCGTCTCGGCGGGAGCGGTCGTATGCGCTTAGGGTCGTCTTCTTCACGAGGCCGTTGCGCGTCGCGAACAAGAGGTACTCGTCAGCGGCGAATTCACGCGTGGTGATGACGGCCGCGATCTGCTCGGTCTGCTCAAACGGAAGCAGGTTCACGACGTTTGTGCCTCGAGCATGCCGAGACCCGATCGGGAGCTCGTGGACCTTGAGGCGGTACACCTTGCCCTTCGTGCTGAAGAAGAGCACGTAGTCATGCGTCGAGGAGATGAAGAGCTGCTCGACGAAGTCGTTCTCTTTCAGGTTCACGCCGGCAACACCTTTGCCGCCGCGCTTCTGCTGGCGATACGTCGCTACAGGCAGGCGCTTCACGTAGCCGGCCTTCGTGATCGTGACGACCATGTCTTCCTCGGCGATAAGATCCTCTACGTCGAGGTCGCGTGCGGCATTCATGATCTCAGTCCGACGCTTATCGGCGTACTTGGCTTTGATCTCGAGCATCTCGTCTTTGATGATCTGGAGCACGAGGTTGATGTCGCCGAGAACCTTCAGGTACCAGGCGATCTTCTCGCGGAGCTCGTTGAGCTCGGCTTCGATCTTGTGGCGCTCGAGGCCCGTCAGGCGACGGAGGCGCATCTCAAGGATCGCGTCAGTCTGGATCTCCGAGAGCCCAAAGCGCTCGATAAGTCGCGCTTTCGCCTCCGAATCATCCTTGCTGCCGCGGATGATCTTGATGACTTCATCGATGTTATCAAGCGCGATCACATAGCCCTCAAGGATGTGTGCGCGCTCCTGGGCTTTACGCAGGTCGTACTGCGTACGCCGGATGATGACTTCCTTCTGGTGCTCGATATAGTGGCCGAGAATCTCTTTCAGCGTCAGCGTTCTCGGCACGCCATCAACGAGCGCAAGCATATTTGCGCCGAAACCATTCTCGAGGGTGGTGTGCTTATACAGTTTATTCAGGACCACCTGAGGAATCGCGGTGGTCTTGAGCTCAATGACCACGCGCATACCCTTGCGGTCAGACTCATCACGGAGGTCGGAGATCTCTGTGAGCTTCTTCTCCCGGACAAGCTCTGCGATCTTCGACACAAGCTTGCTCTTGTTAACCATGTACGGGATCTCGGTGACGATGATCTTCATACGGCCGGTCGAGGTCTGCTCGATGTGGGCCTTGCCGCGGATCTTGATAGAGCCGCGACCGGTCAGGTACGCATCGCGGATACCCTCTCGGCCCATGATGACGCCGCCGGTTGGGAAGTCCGGCCCGGGCATGATCTTCAGGAAGTCCTCGACCTCGGCGTCCGGGTTATCCATCAACAGAACGGCGCAGTCGATGACTTCGCCCAGGTTGTGCGGCGGTATGTTCGTCGCCATACCTACAGCGATACCCGAGCTACCGTTCACGAGCAGGTTGGGATACCGCGCCGGCAAGACGAGCGGTTCCTGCAATGATTCGTCGTAGTTGGGGCCATAGTTTACTGTCTCGCGATCGATGTCGCGAAGCAGCTCCATGGCCATGCGGTGGAGGCGGGACTCCGTGTATCGCATGGCAGCCGCGGAGTCGCCGTCGATCGACCCAAAGTTTCCGTGACCATCGACAAGCGGGACGCGCATGGCAAAGTCCTGCGCCATACGCACCATCGTGTCGTACACCGCCGAGTCGCCATGGGGGTGGTACTTACCGATGACTTCACCGACGGTCCAGGCGGACTTCTTGAATGCCTTGGTCGGCGTAAGCCCCGACTCATTCATCGCGTAGAGGATGCGCCTGTGCACCGGCTTAAGGCCGTCACGGACGTCCGGGAGCGCTCGTGAGACGATAACGCTCATCGAGTACTCGAGGAAGGAGCTTCTCAGCTCCTGCTCTATGTCGATCGGGAGAATGTTGCTCTCGCTCGCGATCGGTTCAGTCACGTCTCAGTCTCCTCGCATGTAGGCTTGCTACAGGTTGTACTTTCGGAACAGAAGTACCGCTCCACCCATCAACAGGAAGCCCCAGACCATCAACAGCAATGAGGCCAAGGTCGGCATTATGCCCTGATCGCTTCCCACTTTTGAAAACAACACCGCGGCCCAAACAATGAAGCCTATACCGCTTGCCACCAGAAGCGCGCTTACCGTGTTCGCGACAAGCTTGTAGCTACCGGTCACTGCGGGCTCCTCGTGCTTGAGCCCGATTAGCATCGTTGCCAACTCGGCCGAACTAGGACCTCTTGGTTCTGTTTTTATATCCTCAGTCACGGCCGTTTCATTTGAGCCACTATCAATTGGCCCCTCTGACACAACTTCCTCAGCCACGTCTGTTTGTGGCTCAACCACAGGAACAGGGCGGTCATCTCTAACCGCAGCAAGTGCTGCGTCTAGCTCGGCTTCCTGCTCCAGCTCTCTTCGCTTCTTCTCGAAGCGTTCGAAAGCCTCTTGTTCCCACGGCGGCGGCTCAAACTGCCGACTGTGCCGTCTATCGCGCTCGTCCACCGCGACCCATCTTTCCTCAGTTGGACAATTCTAGATATCGAGGAACCGTACACTCTTGGCGTGTCGCTGTATGAACTCACGCCGAGGCTCAACTTGGTCGCCCATGAGGTCAACGAATGCTTCCTCAGCACCAAGCGCATCGTCGAGCGTCACCTGAAGAAGCGTGCGTCGCTCCGGGTCCATCGTTGTCTCCCAGAGCTGCTCCGGGTTCATCTCACCAAGACCTTTGTAGCGCTGGAGAGAGAACTTCTGAGTCTCGGATAGTTTGCCTAGCGCCTGCTGCAGTTGCTTGTCGTTGTATGCGTACTCATGCTTCTTACCGACACTGATCTTGTAGAGCGGCGGCTGTGCGATATAGATGTATCCCGCCTCGATCATCTCCCGCATGTAGCGGTAGAAGAACGTAAGGATCAGGCACCGGATATGGCTGCCGTCGACGTCGGCGTCGGTCATGATGATGACTCTGTGGTACCGCGCGTGTGACAGGTCGAACTCCTCAGCCACGCTTGTGCCGAGTGCGGTGATCATCGCCTGGATCTCTTCCGAGCCGAGCGCCCGGTTGATTCCAGCCTTCTCAACGTTCAGGATCTTGCCGCGCAGCGGCAAAATAGCCTGGAACGAGCGGTCGCGTGCTTGTTTGGCAGAGCCTCCGGCTGAGTCGCCCTCTACAAGGTAGATCTCAGTCAGGGCCGCTTCTTTGATCGAACAGTCTGCAAGCTTACCTGGGAGTGTCGAGCTCTCAAGCAGACCTTTGCGTCGGGTCAGCTCACGCGCCTTACGCGCTGCGGCTCTCGCCTTGCTCGCCTGTGTGGCCTTGGTGATGATGGCGCGGGCGGGCTTCGGGTGCTCTTCAAGATATTCAGCAAGTGACTGGGTCACGGCTGTCTGCACGAAAGATCGCATCTCGGTGTTGCCGAGCTTGGTCTTGGTTTGACCCTCAAACTGCGGCTCACGAAGTTTCACGGAGATGACCGCGGTCAGTCCTTCGCGGATATCCTCACCGGTCAGGTTGTCGTCCTTCTCTTTCAGGATTCCCTGACGACGCGCGTAGTCATTGACTGTTCGGGTGAGCGCATTCTTGAATCCTTCAAGGTGCGTACCGCCCTCGTGTGTGTTGATGTTGTTTGCGAAGGCAAGAACAGCTTCGGAGTAGCTGGTGTTCCACTGCATCGCTACCTCAACAGAGCCCTCAGGCCCTTCCTGTTCGAGATAGACGATCTTGGCGTGGACGCTCTCCTTCTTGTCGTTCAAGTACTTCACGAAATCGAGAATGCCGCCCGCGTACCGAAACTCTTCGCGCCTGGGCTCAAGCTCTCGCTCGTCTGTGAGGACGATCTTTAGGTTCTTGTTGAGGAAAGCAGTCTCACGCATACGGGACGCGATTGTGTCCCAGCTGTATGTTGTGGTTTCAAAGATCTCAGGATCAGCCCAGAAGGTTACCTTGGTGCCCGTGGTCTTTGTCGTCCCGGAAGACGCCAGCGCTGAAGTCGGCTTACCACGCTCATATGACTGCTGCCATATCTTTCCATCTCGCTTGACTTCAATCTTGAGGTTCTCAGACAAAGCGTTCACTACCGAAACGCCAACACCATGAAGACCACCGGAGACTTTGTAGCCTTCTCCGCCGAACTTGCCGCCGGCATGGAGAATCGTCAAGACCACTTCTACGGCGGTCTTGCGATACTTCGGCACATTATCGACAGG
This sequence comes from Actinobacteria bacterium UBA2286, assembly GCA_002345925.1. Lineage (GTDB taxonomy): Bacteria > Actinomycetota > Coriobacteriia > Anaerosomatales > Anaerosomataceae > UBA2286. The sequence goes on from DDWM01000054.1 coordinate 25,423, forward strand.
GATGCCTCGACCGTTGTCCGTGACTGCAATCCCGCCGTCGGCCTGGATCACGATATCGATCGTTGTGCAGTACCCTGCGAGGGCTTCGTCTACCGAGTTGTCCACTACCTCATAAATGAGGTGATGTAGACCTTTTGGGCCAGTCGACCCGATGTACATACTTGGTCGCTTGCGAACTGCTTCCAAGCCCTCAAGTACTTGAATGTCCTTACCGGAATACGAGCTAGGGTTAGTCGCCACCACGGCTCCTTCTTGGTTCTACGGCTGTGACGAGCGGAAACGTGCCAACCACGACATGTTGACACCACCCACATATTCTAACACAACGTGTTGTGGTAGACGGGTTAATTGTCCCCTGTCAGGCCACGAGAACGCGCCTACGGCTCGTTGCGTGTTCTCGCACCCTTTTTCCACTCTAGGTCCTTAATCATCACCCTGAGGGCGGCATCTCTCAGGCCTTCATCTTTCACGGCTTCTGCAATGTATTCCGCTTGTCGCCGCTCGCTTTCATCAAGTGGTACAGATGGTGTTGTGTCTGGTCTGTAAAAACCAGAGGTTTCGTCTTGTTCTTCTTGTTGGATCCTTTGTTCCGCGACCCTCTTAGAAACAGTGAACCTCATCCTCTTAACCGCGGTCTCACCAATCTCTAAACGAATGCTTTCCAGATAGTGATCTTTCATCAGGTCGAGTTGGTGCGCCCAGGCAGCCGAGTCAACACTGACTACAAACTCCCCTTCTCTCACACTCGTCGCGACTGTGTGCTTTGAGACATCTACCCCGGCCACTTTCTCCCATACAAGGGCGGCTCGAGCTCCATAGCGTCGCTTCTGAGGATCAGCGCGCCTGACGACTGAGTCTGTTATCTCCCCCAGACTATCAAGTCTTCTTCTTCTCATGGCTTACAGGTCTCCTGCGTTGATTACCAGCGCCTCAGCGAGAAGGTCGGGGTCAAAATGGGCGGCGTCTGTTGTGGTCACGAATGTCTGGATGTTTCGTTGTACCAAGCCAGTCAACGCCCGGCGACGGTTCTCATCAAGCTCCGACATGACGTCGTCAAGAAGCAGCACCGGTTTCTTGTGCGCGACATCCTCGACCACATCCACCTCCGCCAGCTTCCATGCGAGCGCGATCGTGCGTTGTTGGCCTTGTGACGCAAAAGCTCGAGCGTCTCTGTTGTCCAACTGAAATACGATCTCATCTCGGTGTGGACCAACCAGGGTTGTTTTTCGCGCTCTCTCTTCATCACGGCGGTTCTCAAGTGTTGAAAAGATCGTCTTCTCCGCAACCTCTACTTCAATCTCGTCTTCCAAACATGAAGTTGAAAGACCACACCTATCCAGATACTGAACAGTCAGTTGTTCGTCTTGAGAAAGCTCTTGGTAAGACTCTCTGGCGTGCTCAGTAATCTTGCGGAGCAGCCTTCTTCTGTGAACGAGTAATCTGCTACCAAGTGAAGCCAGTTGAACATCCCATGGTTCCAGGTCCGCATCTGTGGCCTGCCACTCACGCAGCAATACGTTTCTATGACGTACCACTTTGTTGTAGTCGCGCCTTACGGCTCCATAAGTCTTAGACAACTGTTCACCCAGGTCGTCCACTTCTGTGCGCCTGACTTCAGCCGATCCTTTACTGAGGTCAAGATCATCCGGGGTGAATACGACCACCGGCAGGATACCAACGATGTCTGACACTCTTCTCTTGGTCAGACCATTCAAGCGAAATGTTCTCTGCGAGCCCCGCCTGATACCCACTTCAACTCTTGATTCAGTTGTAGTGGTGATACTTGCTTGAATCGTCGCGGCGTCTTCATCCCATTTGATGACTTCGTCCCATTTAGGCCGCCTGAAAGACCGCCCTGAGGTCACAATCTGGACCGCTTCAATCACATTCGTTTTCCCGGAAGCGTTCGGTCCTATGAGAACCGTCAGACCGGGAGATGGATATATCTCCCGGTCTGAGTAATTCCGGAATGATTTTAGCCGGATAGACTCGATGTGCACGCGCTGTATGAATCTAGCCGAGACGAACAGGCATGAGCAGGTAGATGAAGTCTTCTCCCTCGGGATGCTTCATCACACCTGGCTTCAAAGGACTGACTATCTCTAGAGCGATCTTGTCACCATCTGCTACAGATATGCCGTCTGTTAGGTATGCGTGGTTAAATGCGATTTCGACGTCTTCACCTTGAATATCAACTTCAAGATCCTCGGTCGCTTCTCCGACGTCTTGTGTCTGCGCAGAGATAGTGAGAATCCTATCCGTGGTGGTCACTTTCAGTCTCAAGGGCGCACTGTGTTGTGCCATAAGTGAGACCCTCTTGACCGCTTCGAGGAATTCTTGCCGGCCAACTGTGAGACGGGTGACAAACTCTTTCGGAACCAACTGCTTGTGGTTTGGGAAGGACCCTTCGATCCTACGACTGATGAATGTGGTGTCACCAAAAGAGAACACAACCTGGTTCTCTGAGACTCCGATCTTAACCGTCTCTGATGAAGACCCTAGACGTGCGACATCCTCTATCGCTCGTCCAGGAACCACGGCCTCAAGCGAGCCGAATACCCCTTCGACTGGAACTTCCCTTACACACAGCCGGTAAGAGTCCGTGGCAACCATGCGGAGGTTACCTTCTTCAACAACAACCAACACGCCTGTGAGTATGGGCCGTGTCTCATCTCGGCTGACTGCTCTTGAGACCTGGTGTACAACTTCTGAAAACACTCCTGTTGGAAGAGAGACCATTTCACCAGGAACCACATCAGGGAACTTAGGGAAGTCATCCGCAGAGAGTGTTCTCACAACGAAAGACGATTGGGCGCATGAGACTGTAGCCCCGGTTGGGTTGGTTTCAATCGTGACCGCTGACTCTGGGAGATTACGGACGATATCGGTGATGAGTTTTCCAGGGATGACAGCACTTCCTGCTTCATCAACCCTTGCTTTGGAACTTGTCTTGATCGATATCTCAAGGTCTGTGGAGTTCAACCTGAGCTCGTCTGCTTGAGCTGAGAACAATATTCCAGAAAGAATCGGAAGAGTTGTTCTTGAAGAGAGTCCCTTTGAGGCTATCGATAGGGCATCTAACAACTCTGTGCGGGCAATAGAGACCTTCATTCCGATTCCTTTCTTAGATAATCAACTAACAGTAATAGTAGTAGTGCTGTTGATGATGTGGATATCTCTCAAAACAGCAGGTAGATCTCGGCGTGTCTATTGTGGGAGTAGTTGTTGACCGACTGCTCCGTATATCCACACTTTCAACAGGTGTTCATTTCTATCAACAGGATTACCCTGTAATCCCCACTCTACCCCCAGCTTGTCCACAAGGTTGTTAATTGCGCTGTTTTACAAGGTTTGTAAGTGTTTGAACCTGGTTGTAGACCTCACGTTGTGCATTTAGAAGCTTAGTGATCTTGGCTGTGGCGTGCATTACAGTCGTGTGATCTCTACCGCCAAACTCAGTTCCGATTCTTGGCAGAGACATATCTGTTAGTTCGCGCGCGAGGTACATAGCCACCTGCCGCGGATAAACGATGGCCTGTGATCGCTTGTTACCCACTAGATCATTCTTACTGATCCCGTAGAACTTACAGACTTCTTGTTGGATGGTCCCTACCCCAATTGGCTTTATCGAGCGCTCAGGGAAGATGTCTTTAAGAACACTTCTTGCCATATCTGTGTCGATAACATGCCGGGTCAAAGAACTAAAAGCGACGATCCTGATCAAGGCGCCCTCTAGTTCTCGGATGTTAGACGAGATTCGATCAGCGATGAATGTGAGGACGTCTGGTGGAACGGTTAGACCTTCCACTTCAACCTTGCGCCTTAGAATCGCAATACGGGTCTCGAGTTCCGGTGGCTGAATATCTGTAATCAAACCCATTTCAAATCGGCTTCGTAATCTGTCTTCAATGCTACCGATATCTTTTGGGGGTCGATCCGAGGACAGGACAATCTGTTTCCCAGCCTGTTGAAGGGTGTTGAAGGTATGGAAGAACTCCTCCTGAGTACCCTCTTTGCCGGCGAGGAACTGGATATCGTCAACTAACAAGACGTCATTAGTACGATACTGCCGTCTAAAACCCTCGATCCGGCTCTTGTCTCGGTTACCGATCGAGTTGATGAAGTCATTCGTGAATTGCTCGGTAGATACATACTTCACACGCATGTGAGGGAAGCTCGTCTTTACGTAGTGGCCGATCGACTGCAAGAGATGGGTTTTCCCGAGACCGACGCCTCCGTAAATGAACAACGGGTTGTAGGCGCCACCAGGTGTCTCTGCAACAGCCAGAGCAGCGTGGTATGCAAACTGGTTGGATGTACCCATGACGAACGAGTCGAAAGTGTATTTAGGGTTGAAGTCCCCTTCGGTGGCTTCCTTCACCCTCTTCTGTTCGACTTCCTCAAGATCAGGCATCCCCGGGGGCTCTGCGGTTGGGACTGCCTTTACCTCAAGCGCTGTGGTGTCTGATGGAACACGGAAAGAGACACCGATAGGCCTCCCAACAACTTGAGCCAAGGCAGATGAGAGAAGTCCTGAATATCGGGATTCCAACCAATCGCGAGCGAACTCATTTTGTACAGAGACAATAAGGGTGTCGTCGATAACTCCAAGAGGAGCCGTGTTCTCGAACCACGTCTTGAATGTTGGTGTATTCAATTCACCGCGAACCACAGTTAGGGTCTTATCCCATAATTCCTGAACGTCTTGCACTTCATCCCCCGGATCAGTTGTTGAAGAGCGAATCCAGAGAACTCACACCGAGAGGCGCGAGCACCCGCTTGCCGTTCTCATCCGAAACGATCAATCCACACTCTTCTAGTGATGCAAGATCCCGGTAGGCGGTCGACAAACCGACGCCGAGCTCCTTCGATACCACTGATGGGCCCACAGAGCCTAGTTCTAGAACCAACGACAAGACCTGCTTCTGTCGAAGACTGAGCCGCAAACCAGAGGCTTCTCCATTAAGAGATGGCCCATCGGGCTCGATAACCTCAGGTTCTGGGTCTAAATGAATAGTGACCACGCAACCTTGGCCGAGATTGTCTTCAACAGTGATCATGCCGCGGGAGAAGGTGAGGCACTCTTTTGCAACCGGCAATCCAGAGCCAACACCTTTGATAACACTCTTCATCTCTTGTGTAGCGGTTGAAAAACCCGGCATGAATACACGCTCTTTGTCGGGAATACCGGGTCCTTGGTCCGCAAAACGGATTGTGTTCCCACCATCAAGAATCGTCACGACCACTTCAGCGAAGTGGGCGTGGATGAGATTCTCAACAACTTCACGTATGACCATATAAGGTAGCGAGCCGCCGCACTCGTGCGACAACTGATATGTGCGTGAAGAAAGCGCCTCAACAAAAGCTCGCGCATCGGCACCGGCCACATCCTCAACTCTTGGCGAGGATGTAAGTGAGTCGTAGATCGCAACTCGTGCAGATGATGCTCGCGCTGTCTGTAGAAGCACAGGAGCCTCAGTTAACCGAGCCTCTGTGGTTATAGGGGTCGGCTTTGGTGCGCTAACGGTATTAATTTGGCCCCCGTCAAAGAATGATTTCAACGCCTCCCCCTCTCTAGTCCACAGATTTATCAACAAATGTGCTTTAAGTGCTGTCAGATTAACGTGCTGGTAGATGCCGTATCCACAACACTGGAGTGAGACTGTAGGCACTCCGTGTGGAACCCGCTCACCTGGTGTTTTGCGATTTATCCACAATACTTTCCACATCTGTGGAGAACTTCATGGTTGATTGAAGCCGCGATAAGCAAAACGCGCAGGTTGGACGCCATTGGCGGCTATTCGACCCTTCCAGACACCACCGAAAGCTAGTTCCCTGCGAGGATTCTGTGGACAGCGCGTCCAACTCGGGATCAACTAACGGCAGAGGTTGTGGAAAACCGAACACCTGTCCGTGCGCCAATACCTGACAAGAACTCCAAAAGGGCCATTACCAGGCTGTTTTCAAGGTGAACTGCGGCATATCCAGTCCTGTGGAAACAGCGCTGATTCTATCAGAGGGGCACCACCGGAACAACGAGCGCTAGAGAGTTATCCACAGCTTTGACAGTCGTGAATCCTGGGTTTTCCACACTATCCACAATTTCTCGACTATTTTCGCTGTCACCAAAGGAAAACCACCGACACGATCGTGGAAAGCTGTAAATGGTGGTTTCGTGGCAAAGTGGTTTGACACTCTTACAAGCAGGTCGGTATAATCACGAGCCTTAGCGCCCGGGCTCTACTCGGGTGTCTCGAACGGAGGATCTTGTGAAGCGCACATACCAGCCGAACAACCGGAAGCGTGCAAAGACGCACGGTTTCCGCGCACGCATGGCAACCAGAGGCGGACGGGCCATCATCGCCGCACGCCGCCGCAAGGGCCGTCGGGTTCTTACGCCGAGCGCTGCGTAGCAACTATTCCCGCCCGGATGAAGGCGCGGGACATGATGCAAACGATCAAGGCCTCGGCCGACATCGATAGCCTTTTCTCGAAAGGGCAACGCGGGACCAGTAGACGTGTACTCGTCTTAGGACTCCCGACACCAGAGGCGCGCGACTGCGGTACAGGTCGCGTGCTTTTCGTTGCCGGTAAGAAGCTCGGAAACGCCGTGCATAGGAATCGCTGCAAGCGAGTACTTCGGGCGGCGTGTAGCAGGCTTGGGGGGCCATGGCCTGGCTTTGATGTCGCTCTTGTCTCACGGGCCGGCCTCGCGGCCGCACCAGCAAGTGATGTCGACCGTGAAGTGCTCGAGGCTCTCCGGAAAGCGGAGATCATCAAATGAACCCACTAAGGCGTGTCGCCACTCTTCCAATCAAAGCGTATCAGCGGTTGATATCACCGCTCTTCCCACCTACATGTCGGTTCGCGCCGACCTGCTCAGCCTACGCTGTGACTGCGATTGAGCGGCACGGGGTCATACGCGGTGGATGGTTGGCCTTGAAGAGGATCGGAAAGTGTCATCCTTGGAATCCAGGTGGGTTAGATCCAGTTCCTCCTACCAAGAACGGCAGCGAGCTGTAGTCTATTAGTGCGGGCGGTTTCTCATAATCGCGCGCGTGTGGTAGATAGAAGAGTGAAAAGAGAAGACCCCCGGAGACACCGGAGCGGCATACAAGCGAGTATTCCTGGCCATCGTGCCTGACTGAGGAGGTTGTCCCCTGTGCTCGACCCTATTATCAAGTTCTTGTTCGATGTTCTGAGTTTCTTCTACCAGTATGTGAATGACTGGGGCGTGGCGATTGTCCTGCTGACCGTGGCAATCCGCGTCGTGCTGCTACCACTTACTATCAAGCAGACAAAGTCGACGTACGAACTACAGCGGATCCAGCCGAAGATCAAAGAGCTTCAGAAGAAATACAAAGACAACAAAGAGAAACTCCAGGAAGAGACGCTCAAGTTCTACCAGGAAAATAAAGTCAATCCACTTGGTGGTTGTTTGCCGCTGTTGCTGCAGATGCCTATCTTTTTTGCATTGTTCCGCATGCTCGGCTCAGTCTCGAAGACCGTTGATGGTGTGAAGACGCTGGAATTAGGATTGCTTCTGGATCATATTGACAAACTTCCTACCGCCGAAGCGATCGCTCAGAAGAGGTTCTGGATAATTCTTCCAGACCTCACCCTGACACCACAGGCTATGTTCGAAGCCCAGGGTCTTGTCGCGGTCATTCCCTATATCATTCTAGTGATCATGTTCGGGCTAAGTGTCTATCTCCCGCAGAGGATGCAGCCCAGCACGGATAAGTCACAGAAGAACATCGCGCTGTATATGTCATTGATGATGCTGTGGTTTGGTTGGGTCTCCCCCGCTGGAGTTCTTGTCTACTGGGTGACCTCCAGCCTGCTGCAGATTGGCCAGCAGTGGATAATGCAGAAGATGTACGCCCGTAACGAGGGAGCCGAGTAGATGATCAAGGAAACTACTTTCGAAGGACCTTCGGTGCCTGAAGCTATTGATGCCGCTCTCGAGGAAATGGGCGTGCAGCAGGACGCTGTTCAATATGAGGTGCTCGAAGAAGGCGGCAGGGGTTTGTTCGGATCCGCTAAGCCCGCCAAGGTTCGTGTATGGCTCAAGCCCGGGTTCGTCCCGCCGGCTGAGGCTGACCAAGCCGACATCGATGAAGCAGACGAAGACGGCAGCGCTCCTGACGTCAATCGTGGAGGATACGATTCAGTTTCCCCTGCTGAGCTCTCCGATGAGGAACTCGACGCAATTGCAGACACAGCTGTTGAGGTCGTGAATAGCATCATCAAGCCTCTCGGTATCGATTCTGAGATCGAGGAATATGAAGGCGACGAGAATGAGATCATCCTGGACATAGTCGGAGATGATCTTGGAATCCTGATTGGTCGCCACGGAAAGACCCTGGATGCACTTCAGGTTCTTGTCTCGGCCATTACGAACCGCAAGATCGAGCGCCGCTTCCCGGTCGTCGTGGATGTCTCGGGATATCGTCACCGCCGCCGGATGAAGCTTGAAGAGATCGCACGGCGTGCTTCTGACAGAGTCGCCCGTCAGGGACGTCCTGTGGAACTGCGCCCGATGACCAGCTTCGAGCGCAAGGTGATTCACATGGTGTTGAGGAATGACAAGAGAGTTACCACAGTGAGCGAAGGCGACGAGCCATTTCGTCAAGTGGTTGTTCATCCTAAGTAGGATGGCTATCCGCGTTACTGAAGGGGCGCCCAGTGGGCGCCCCTTTCTGTTACCATTCCCCCGGCGAGATCTTCTTTGCGCAGTCTCTCCGCCGAGACTCCACGACTCGTGGGTTCTTGGCGAGGCGCGAATGAAGCCAAGCAAGAGGAGATGTTTCACGTGAAACATCTCGGTGGTAGTGTGGAGTCACGAGGCGGCCATATCAGTGAGGTTTCACGTGAAACATCAAGGCATCGAGCAAATTGATTCGGCGGAGGTCTCAACCGCCCTGGCGTCAGTTCGTGTGAATGCCACCAGCGACCAGGCAGAGCTGCTCGCGGCGCACACAAACGCTGTGCTGACAGAGAACGCGCACATGAACCTAACGAGAGTCACAGAGCGCGATCAAGTTCTGCGCCTTCATATAGCCGACTCAGCAACGGTCGTTCCCGTTCTGGCGGGTCTAGAGCCGGGCCGAATCATCGATATCGGGTCCGGGGCGGGATACCCGGGGTTTTGCCTGCGCATCCTTCTGGGCTGGGATACGACTCTGGCGGAGTCAGTGAAGAAGAAGGCTGCATTCCTAGAGCGGGCCGCCGCCTTGCTTGATCTCCAGATCACGGTGAGCGCGGAGCGTGCCGAGGAAATCGCCCTCCATGCGAGGAACGAGTACCAGTATGTCGTGGCTCGTGCTGTCTCTTCGCTGCCCTCACTAGTAGAGCTCGCCTCTCCCCTTCTCTCGAAAGATGGACGACTGGTTGCCATGAAGGGCGATATCGACCCAGAGGAAGTGCGACGCGCGGACTTAGCCGCCAAGCAATGTGGGATGTCGAGAGTTGAAACTATATCGCTTGAGCTTCCCGGTGGAGAGAAGCGTGCGATCATCTCGTACGCCAAGAGTGGTAAGCCGAAGTTGGATTTGCCGCGCAGAAGCGGCATGGCCCAGCGACACCCGCTCGCTTAGTCTTTCTATCAGGCGGCGGTTCGCATATACTTCGCTCGAGAACCCATTTGGGAGGAGGCGTTGTGTCCGATACACCTGTGTCAGGTACGGAGAGCCGGGGTAGTGGATCTCCTCCGACGCGCGTGTTGGCCGTCGTGAACCAAAAAGGGGGCGTCGGTAAGAGCACAACGGCTGTGAACCTTACGGCTGCGCTCGGCGACGAGGGCAAGCGTGTTCTACTGGTCGACCTGGACCCACAAGGGAATGCCACCTCTGGGTTTGGGCTCAATCGAAATCAGAGAGAGGAGTGCATTTATAACGCACTTCTCGGTGATACTCCCCTTCAGGAGCTAATCGAACCGGTTGAAGTTCCGAATGTCTTCGTCGTGCCAGCGACGATTCAGCTTGCCGGCGCTGAGATCGAGTTGGTTTCAGCCTTCAGCCGGGAAACCAAGCTCAAGAGCGTACTCGAACCAGTACTAGATGATTTCGACTTCATCATCATCGACTGTCCCCCTTCGCTTGGACTTCTGACAGTCAACGCCCTTTCTGCGGCGAACGGCGTGATCATCCCCGTCCAGTGTGAGTATTACGCGCTGGAGGGGCTGTCCAAGCTTCTTGAGAGCTTCAAGCTGGTCAAGACGCACTTGAACCCGAGACTCGAGGTCTTTGGTGTTCTCATGACCATGTTCGACGCAAGGACGCGGCTCTCACAGCAGGTTGTTGAGGAAGTTAAGGACTTTTTTGACGCGACGGTGTTTGAGACCGTTGTCCCCCGCAGCGTTAGGCTCTCTGAGGCGCCTAGCTTCGGCCAGCCAGTGACCATCTATGACCCGCACGGTCGCGGCGCCGCCGCGTACCGTAGTTTAGCGAAGGAAGTGATCAGCCGTGGCTAAGCGCGGACTCGGAAGAGGCCTTTCGGCCCTCATCCCTGGGGCAGGCCATGAATTCTCGGGCGGAGAGCCAACCGAGCTCCCGATCGACCTGGTTTCCCCCAACCCAAATCAGCCCCGAACTGCTATGGAAGAGGCTGGCATAGAGGAGCTCGCGGACTCCATCGCCAAAGTTGGCGTCCTGCAGCCAATCATTGTGCGTCCGCATGCCGAGGGATACCAGATCATCGCCGGAGAACGTCGCTGGAGGGCTTCACGACTCGCAGGTCTTACCAAAGTCCCCGTTCGTGTGATGGCATCGACTGAAACAGAGTCGCTGGCCCTCGCGCTCATAGAGAACCTTCAGCGGCAGGACCTGAACGCGATCGAAGAGGCTCGCGGCTACAAGCGTCTGATCGAAGAGTATTCGATGACGCAGTCGGAGTTGGCTGACAGGGTCTCGAAGTCGCGATCGGCCGTGACTAACGCCTTGCGGTTGTTGGATCTTCCTGAAGAGATCCAGGAGTTGATGTATGAGGGCAAGCTCACCGCCGGCCACGCTCGCGCAGTGCTCTCACTTCCCGGAGACGCTCCTCGCACCCGCTTAGCTCACAAGATCATCGATGACGGCCTTTCCGTCCGCGATGCAGAGAACCTTGCTCGCTTGATAGCTGCGGGCCAAGGTGAGCGTACCCCGCGCCCAGTTTCTCCCAAGTCATACAAGGTTGTGGCTCGCAAACTCCGGCGTCTGCTCGTGACGAATGTCCGTGTTCGTCAGACCGCCAAGAAGGGCAAAATCGAAATAGACTTCGTCGATGAGAGCGACTTGGAGCGCATCATGCGCGTTCTCACCGAGAGCGAGGTCCCGGAAGGAGACGATGAATGATGCGTCACCGCCGAATGGAATATTTTGTCATCGGTATGTTCGTAGGAACAGCGGGCGGCATCCTGATAGGTCTGTTGTTTGCACCAGATAGTGGCATTCGCACACGTCAGCGCCTTGCAAATGAGGCGCTACGGGTTGCAGATGCCGCTCGGGCAGTAGCGGATCGCGCGGAGAGGGCCGCGGAGTTGGTTGGTTCGCGCATGGACCACTACCTCGGTCGAGACGAGGAAGTCGCCTGGCGCAAGGTTCGCGAGTTGCGCGAGGGCGTTCAGAAGTACTCTCGTACGGTGATGATGCCCTGACGTCAGACCTGCATGCTACGCTTCCTTTGGTCAAATCGAGGGGAGCGGTGTCGTGGGTCTCACAATCGTCACGGGTGGCGCCAACGCCGGCAAGACAGGGGAGCTTCACGAAGCGATTCGTGAAGCTGTTCGGCGTGGGGAAGTCCCACTGCTCCTCCTGCCGTCTGCCCCCGAGGTAGACCGGGCTGAGGATGAGTTCTCTCACGCGGGGTCGTCGCTCGGTGTCAGTATTCTGCAGTTCGATCGGTACCTCGATTCACTATGGGGCCTTTACGGCGACGGCCGAGCACTTGTTCGTCCCACGCAGCGCCTGCTAATCATCAATCAAGTGCTCTCGGCGGCTGATCTGAAGGTCTTGACCAGGTCAGCAGAGCGACCCGGCTTCGCACGCTTGCTTGAGTCTGTGGTGCAGCGGGCGGGGGAGTCGCTTGCTCTCGATGGCCGTCGGGCCCCCACCCAACGCGTAAGTGCCGCAGGAGAGCTTCTCGGCCTTGTAGACGCATACGCCGAGGAGATCCGGGACTCTTGTCTCGTTGAGCCTTCCGAGGCGCACAGGATCCTTTCCGAGTCGGTCACAGCTGACGCGCTGCCGGACCTTATCGCAATCAATCGATTCGCGAGCTTCACGCCGGCTCAAGCCGCATTTGTTAGGCGCTGCGCAGCGCTTGATGTAGACACTCGCGTTGCTTTGACGTGGTTAGATGGCCACCCGGCTACCGCCGCAGCCGCAGCAGTCGTAGGTGAGCTCACAGGTGTCGCCGGGGCACGACTCGTTGTCGCGGACGACGCTCCACATGAGAACCCGGAGTTGCGCTCTCTCGGACAGCGCCTTTTCTACAGCGGAGAGGAGATCGGTTCCAGTGGATCCAGCGGCGCGGTCACGCTCTCAGAGGCTGCCGGAACATCTGGTGAAGCCGCCCGAATCACCAGGGAAGTACAAGAACTGGTAATATCTGGCAGGTCATACGGCGATATAGCCGTTGTCTTCAGGAACCCAGAGAGTCACGTCACCCGTCTTATAAGTGCCTTCCGGGAAGCTGGCGTTCCTGCTGATATCGACGCTCAGATCCAGGCGGCTGGGACAGGCCTGGGCCGAGCGATGGTGCTTCTTCTTGGTTATCTCTGTGGCGGGCAGCGCCGCGCGGACCTCATGGGATTTCTCAGGAGTGGTTACGCCTGGGCAGATTCAGCAGCGGTCGACTTGGTAGACGAAGCGCTGCGGCGCAGTCGTGTGTCAGTTGGCCGGGCGGTTCTTACTCGGGCGCTTACTGTGGGTTCGCACACACGCCTACTGCTGGAGCGGGCCAGTGACCTTGCGGGCGCCCCCGTGGACGCGTCCGCTGTTGATGGGTGGCGGTGGCTGGTAGCAGACATGCTCCGCTCGGCGTATGGGCCATCTGCGATTCTCGACGATCGCGGGATGATTGACGCGGCGGCGCAGCGTACGGTCATGGCGGCGATTCAGGAGATTGCGGTGCTTGGCGGGGGAGAGGCCGGGGCCATAGAGGTGCTTCGCATCCTCGGCGATGCACGGGTCACACTCAAGCCTGATGCGACTCGAAGTGACCGCGTGCAGGTGATGAGCGCCGAACGGGCGCGATCCCGCCGATTTGCCGCTGTAATCCTTGGCGGGCTTAACTCCGGGGAGTTCCCGGCGCTGCCTTCCGAGGACGCACTGAGCTCGCCAGAGCTAGCGGCCGCCCTGCTCGCGGCGGGCATCGACATGTCGCCGCGTATAGACGCCGACGCCGAGCGACTCCTCTTCTACCAGGTGGTCACGGGTGCTCGCGAGCGCCTCGTGCTGAGCAGGATGGTCTGCGACGACGACGGCCGTCCGGTCAGGGCGTCATCGCTGTGGGAGGAGTTTCTCGACCTATATCGAGACCCCGTGTCCGGCTCGCCATATGGAGATCGTGAGTTGCCTGTGCGCAGACTCGAGCTTGGGGACCTCACCGAGACAGAAGACGCACCTCTTGCCGAGAGACGTCGGCTGCGTGCTCTGGCACAGGCGGGGGAGAGCACGGAGCCGCGCGTGAGCGCCGCGCGCTGGCGGGCGAGGGCTCGCTTGGGTTGTCTGAGCTCTGAGCTTGCGACCGAACTCGCGGCTCGCGATACATTCTCGGCCAGTGAGATCGAGGCCTATCTGGCGTGCCCGTTCGGTTGGTTCTACCAGCGGATGCTTGGCGCGTCACCACTTGATGAGGAGATCGACGCGCTCGAGAAGGGCCGACTGGCGCACGACATCATGAAGCGCGTGTATGACGATCGCGCGGAGAGTTCGCTTGGCAGAATCACT
>DDWM01000054.1:39378-86583 GCA_002345925.1 Actinobacteria bacterium UBA2286
CGGCGTCGACGCTCATGGAAGAGGAGATGTTGCTCTCGGCGGTGGTCTGCAGTAAGCGCATCGTGAAACGAGATGCGACTTTCCTGCCGGGCTTCGAGCCGATCGCACACGAGTTCTCTTTTGGGATGCGGAAAGACGAGGCGCCTGTGCCAGTTGGAAGTTTCTTCCTTAAGGGTCGCATCGATCGCATAGACGCATCCAAGTCCGGGGTGGTCATCATCGACTACAAGACGGGGTCCGCGGTCGCAAAGAAGTCCGACTTTGAGAAAAGGCGGCTGGTACAGCTGCCGCTCTACGGCCTCGTCGCTGCTGAGTTGCTCGGGAAACGGCTCCTTGGCGGACTGTATCGCAGCATGCAGTACGGCGGCGATCGTGGATTCTATCGAGCCGATCACGCCGGCCTTGAACTGCTGGCGGGCAACGACGAGTGTGACGATGCCGGGTTTGACCAGGTGCTCCAGGAGGCTGTTGAGCGGGCTGAGCAGGCGGTCGCCGGGATTCGCGCGGGGCTGATACCCGCCGAGCCGGTCAACAAGTCCGCCTGCGGGTACTGCAGCGCCGCAACGGTGTGTGGGGGGAGGCAATCATGAAGATGTCACTTGCTCCGGAGCAAGACGCCGTGGTTCACGCTGGGGCGGGGGACATCTTCGTTGCTGCGGCGGCGGGGTCGGGAAAGACCCGCGTTCTGGTCGCCAGGTTCGTGGCGGCGGTTCTCGGCGAGATCCCTCTTGGCGCGTGCGGTGTGACGGATGTGCTCGCGGTCACCTTCACTGACAAGGCAGCCGGAGAGATCGCCGAGCGCGTTCGCGGGGCACTGCTGGCCGAGGGTCGGGGTGCCGAGGCACGCCAGGTGGATCAGGCGTGGGTGTCGACGATCCACAGCATGTGCACGAAGATCCTCAGGCGCTACGCCTTTGACGCGGGTCTCGATCCACGATTCTCGGTCGTGACCCAGGTGGAGGCAGGCATTCTGGAGCAAGAAGCGTTCGAGTCGGCCACGCGTGAGCTTATGGCGACCGACAGCGGGGTCAGGCGACTCGTCATCGACTTAGGCGCATCGCGCGTCGCATCGATGGTGGCGTCAGGACACGGCGCTTTGCGCTCGATGGGCCGCGTTGTGGCAGACGTCCAGCTTGCGTCGATCCCACGCGATCGGGATGTGCGCGAGTGGTGTGCAGAGTTCGAGAGTATCGCCGAGGTGTACCCCACGCTGGGAGCCACCAAGACCATCGAAGCCGGCGCCGACTCGGCGATCGGGTGCTCTCTGGCGCTCGGTGCGTATCTCGGAGCGGCTGACCGCGCCATGGAGGCCCGTACAGCTCTTCAGGCGCTCGGTGACGCCTCTTTCAAGCGTCAGGGTACGCAGCAAGTGAAGGAGCATGCCGAGGCCGCACAGGAGCTTGTCGCGCGTGCAAGCGGAGGGCTCGCTCAGGTTGTCGCAGCGCCGTACGAGGAGGCGCTCCTCCGCGTTATCGCCGCATTCGATGTGAGGTATGAGGAAACGAAGGCGGCGCAGGGTGGGCTCGATTTCGAGGACCTACAACTGAAGACCGCCTTCCTGCTTGAATCGCATCCGCAAATCGCAGCCCGGTATCAAGAGGCGTTCCGGCTTGTGATGATCGATGAGTTCCAGGACACCAACGCGTTACAACTGCGCATCGCCAGAGCGCTCTCGTCAGACGACCTGCTGACTGTCGGAGACGATAAGCAATCCATCTACCGGTTCAGGCACGCCGACGTCGAGGTCTTTCGCTCGCTATCTCAGACAGCACCAACGGTTCACGTCCTACGCGCCAACTATCGGTCGCACAGGGATGTGATCGAGGCTGTCAACGAGATATTCGACTCAACCACCTTCTTTGGTGGCGACTTCGTGCGGCTTGCCGCGAGTCGGGAAGAGCTTGCGCCGCAGACCTGGCCGGCAGGGGAGTCGCGCGTCCGTTTTCTGCTCACCGATAGCCGCAAGGCATCCGCGGGCGACAGGCGCGCGATGGAGGCTTCGGCCATAGCTGCGCATCTTTCGTCGCTTCGCGCCGCGGGCGTGCCCCAGAGCGACATGGTCATCTTGATGCGAGCGATGACGGGCCGCTCCGAGGGGATCGAGACCGCGCTGCGCGCCGAAGGGTTCGACGTATATGTGGCCTCGGGTGGCACGTACTTCGACCGCCCGGAGGTCGATGAGCTCACGTCGCTTCTTTCGGTAATCGATAACCCGCGCAACGACGAGGCGCTTATGAAAGTGCTCGCAGGGCGCCTTTGCGCGCTCAACGAGGACTCGCTCGTTAGAATCGCGGCGGCAGCCCGCAGCGGGCGGCTCTGGGACGCGCTCAGCACGCCCGAATCGCTAGCGCTCAAGCCCGCCGAGGGGGCAGCGCTTGCTCGAGTGGTCTCGGCAATCGAGTGGCTCCGGCGCAACCGCGGTAGACAGGGAATCGCCGAGCTCGTCCATGATGCGTGCGAGCGGCTCGACTACGACCTCACGCTCTTCGCTTCTGGGCCGGACGGTCCGCGGGCCTGGGCGAACATCCTCAAGCTTGCCCGTTTGGCCGAGGAGTATGAACGGCGCTCCTCAGGGGACTTAGGCGGCTTCCTTGAGTACGTCGCACAGCACCGGGCATTTGCGCCTGAAAAGCAGGCGACGCTGACCGGTGAGGGAATCGACGCCGTCCGCATCATGAGCATCCACGCCGCGAAGGGCCTCGAGTTCCCGGTAGTCGTTGTGGCCGACCTCGCTTCAGGCGGCAACGATAGTTGCGGTGAGATCCTGCTTAGCAGGGGCGCCGACCCCATGCTATCGATCAAGGTGCCCAAGAGCCTGCTTCCGGATGGGAAGTCCGTCGAGAGCACGGCCTTCACGCAGATCAAAGACGCCGAGGCTAGCGAAAGCGTCGCAGAAGCAGACAGGCTCCTGTATGTGGCATGCACGCGAGCGCGTGAGTGCTTGATCATGAGCGCCACAGTAGATATTGCGAAGGCGGCCGAGGGTAAGTGTGACATCGACCGACTTCGCCGAGCCGCGCATATCGCTGTTCCGGCGGAGCAGCTCGGCGGGGAAGTCGTGCTCGGAGCGCTGGCGAAGATCGCGATCCACATGGAGAGCGTGCCGATCCCAGAGCTGCGGGTGTGCCAGCCGGGCGCCCCAGAGGAGGCGGTCGTGCTGCCTGGCGGCGACGAGCCGCCGCCGCCTGAAATCACAGCGAGCATGCCCAAGAACATCTCGTACACGGGTCTGTCTGTGTATCACTCGTGTCCGTATAAGTTCTACGCCACCCGGGTAGCCCGGTTGAAAACGCCTGAGACGCCGGGCGACGCTGGCCCGCTCGGCTTCGGGAGTGCTGTACACGCGGCGCTTCAGCTCTCGACGACTGTCGCGCCCCCGGCCGAGCGCATGGAGGCGATCGTGCTCGCCAACGGGCTCGGACCTGCGGACGTGGACAGGCTCAAGACGGCCGTTCAGGCATATCTCGGCAGCGACACGGCTCGCGTGGTCGCAGGTGCAAAGCAAACACACCGGGAGTGTCCGTTTGTGCTCAGGCTTGGCGGGACGATGATGCGGGGCAACATCGACTTGCTGGCATGGAACGCTGACGAGGCGACCGTAGTCGACTACAAGACCGGCGCGAGTCCGCTGGCCGCCGAGGAGGCCACCGAAAGGTACCGCGCACAGGCGGAGTCCTATGCGCTCGCGGTTCTGAGATCGGGCGCCAGGCATGTGAGCGTGCGCTTCGTTGAGGTGGAACGGGATTGCCGAGAGACCAGGTTCGACTTCGGAGCGGACGATGCGGTCGCAATCGAAGAGGGCCTGCTCGCAACCATCGAGGAGATCGCAGTCGGTCGTTTTGCGCCGCTCCTGCAGTACACCGCCGGAGCATGCGAGGACTGCCCTGCACTCGGCGGAATGTGCCCGATCAACCCTAGGCGAGGTGCCTTTGCCTGAGCTGGCCACAAGCAGCGCTGATATCGGCTCCGCGCTCTGTTCGCACTGAACACTCGACGTTTGCCGAGGCGAGTGCGGTCTCAAACGCCTTCAGGCGTGAGTAGTCTGGGCGACGAGCACCTGAGCCCTCGACCGGGTTCACCGGGATGAGGTTCACATGGCAGAGCAGGCCGCGGCAGAAGGTGACCAGCGCTGCCAGCTCGGCGTCGGAGTCGTTGGTGTCTGCAACTAGCGCGTACTCAAGCGTTGGGCGACGACCCGTGCGCACGCCGTACATTGCAAGCGTTTCGCGCAGCTGCCCGATCGGATAGCCCTTCAGGCCGGGCATCATCGCGTCGCGCGTCGCTTGTACCGCTGAGTGCAGTGAGACCGCCAGCGTGAATTGCTCCGGTTCGGCCGAGAAGCGCCGGATTCCGGGCAGCAAACCGCAGGTGGAGACGGTGAGGTGACGGGCACCGATGCCCATACCGTCGGGCGAATTCATGAACCGAAGCGCAGCGAGCGTTGGCTCGTAGTTGGCGAACGGCTCACCCTGACCCATCGCGACCGCGTTTGAGACCCGCGCCGCCATGTCGGCCGCCACGCCAAGCACCTGGTCGGCGATCTCGCCGGGCGTCAGGTTGCGCGTGAGCCCGCTCTGTCCGGTCGCACAGAACGTGCATCCCATTCCGCATCCGGCCTGGGTCGAGAAACAGACCGTGAGGCGATCGCCGGCCGGTATCCCGACGCTCTCCACGGTAGTGCCGTCGTGCAGCGCCCACAGGTACTTGCGAGTGCCGTCGGCAGAGACCTCTTTGGCCGAGAGAGACGCCCTGCCGAGGGAGTAGCGCGCAGCGAGTTCCGCGCGCAGTGCCCCCGGCAGATCCGTCATCTCGTCGAATCTGGCAACACCCCGACCGTAGAGCCAGCGCACTACCTGACGCACGCGGAATGCGGGCTGCCCAAGATCGGACAGCGCACTTTGTATCCCATGCAGATCCAGGCTCTTGATGTCGCGGGTGCTGTCAGTCACCTAGGCTTCGCCGAGCGCTTTCTTGTACTCGTCGCGGTGCTTGCGCTCGTAGGAGCCAACGGCGCGGAAGTACGAAGCGATGTCGGCATAACCCTCAGCTTCTGCATCCGCGGCCATCGTCGGGTACATGTCGACGGTCTCGTAGTTCTCGCCTTCGGCCGCAGTGCGGAGGTTATCCTCGGTCGAGCCGAATCCGCTCATGTACGCGAGGTGTCCAAGCGCGTGCGCGGTCTCCTCGGCAGCAGCATGATCGAAAGCGGCGGCGGCCTCTTCGTTGCCCTCAAGCCGTGCGATTCTGGCGAAGAGCGTGTAGCGGCGGTTGGCCTGCGACTCGCCGGCGAAGGCGGCCTTGAGGTTCTCAAGCGTCTTGGTGCCGGTCAGATCTCCGACGCCTTCATACGGCAGGAAGAATGACTGCGGCGCGCCGCATACGGGGCAAACGTCAGGCGCTGGGCCGACGTGGAAGTAGCCGCAACCTTTGCAACGGGACATCTCAACCATGAGTTCTCCTCTCGAGGGTGGACGCGACTTCAAGGCCGTCGCGCAGGGTTATTCTACCCGCTGCGGCCCATGAGCATCGTTCGTCCGGGTATGTATTAGTCGAGTAAGCAACGAACGCCTTTCCGCCAAGGAGGAGTTATGGGTCTCAGACTTCGATTCGCCCTTGTTGCGATCACACTGCTACTGGTGGCCGTTTCTTCGAGCGCAGTCGCGCTTCCCGAGTCTCCAAGCTCGGCGTTTCAGCCTTCAAATGGCTGCGGATGTCATGCGGCACTTGTCGAGCAGTGGCGTCCATCGATGCACGCACAGGCGATAAGCGATCCTTTGTACCTCGCCAAACTCGAAGAAGCGAACAAGGCCACCAACGGCGAACTCGGAGCGTTTTGCGACAGCTGCCACAGCCCGATAGCGACTATGTCGGGGGAGCAGAAGAGCGGCAAGCTCTCGGCGGTGGCCAAGGAATCCGTTGGGTGCGACATGTGTCACCAGACGGATGGGACTGAAGGCGCAGTACCAGGCAACGTCTCTATTACATTCGAGCTCGATGGAACCAAGCGCGCACAGTTCGACGACGCGGTCTCCCCGATACATACCACGGCATACTCAGCATTTCACCGCAGCGCTGAGTTTTGCGGCAACTGCCACAACGTCAACCATCCCGTGAACGGCATGCATCTGGAGGCGACGTACACGGAGTGGAAGAACGGGCCGTACGCCAAGGAAGGCATCGTCTGCCAGGACTGCCACATGACTCCTGGACCCGGGGTGACCAAACCTAACCCGGGCAAGGCTGCAGCAATGGGTCCGGACAGGGAGCACATCTACACGATGACCTTCGTCGGCGGCAACGTTGCGCTCGGCGATGCCGATTTGGCCGAGGAGCGCCTGCAGGCCGCAGCCACGCTCGATCTTGAGGTTGGTGACACCATTGCGGCGGGTGAGAAGGTCGAGCTCAACACGACTATCACCAATGTCGGCGCCGGGCACTACCTCCCGACAGGTCTCACCGAGGTGCGCCAGATGTGGCTGGAGGTCACCGCGGTGAACGCAGCGGGTGAGGAGCTCATGAAGGAGCGGCGCGACTTTGGCACAGTGCTGAAGGACAAGGACGGAAAGTATCCGGTTGAGCTCTGGGATGCGACCACAATACACAGCGATGATCGAATTCCGCCGAGGGAATCTGTTAGCAACAGCTATGACTTCGAGATGAGCGATGGCCTGGTGACGGTGACGGCGGCGTTGTACTACCGCTCAGCGCCCGAAGAGCTTGCCGCCAAGGCCGGAGTCGATGTTCCGACTACGACCATGGTCTCGGCTACCAAGACCGTTTACTCCTCGGCAGAAGAGAAGGCCAACGCGCAGGATGCAAGCGAACCAGAACAGCAGACCGGGATCCCGGTCTGGGTCTGGGGTGCAGTGGTCGCTGTAGGCTTGGTGGCTGTCGCAGCCATTCTCTACAGCAGGCGTCGTCGAGGATAGCGAATCAGCCGGACAGCAGAAGGGGCGCCCCATGAGGCGCCCCTTCTGCAGTTCGTTACCTGGAATCTACAGGTTGTTTGGTTTGATACCGACATTCATCTCGACCTCGATGAGCTTGCCGTCGCGGTAAAGCGACAGCGTCACGGTGTCACCGACAGCCTTGCGCCGGACGGCGAGAATCAGGTCGTCCATCGAGCGGATCTTCGTGTCATCAAGCTTCACGATGATGTCGCCCTCGGTTAGGCCAGCCTTCTCGGCCTCGGTTCCCTTCGTGGTTTCGACGACGTAGGCGCCTTCAGTGACAGGGAGCTTCTCGGTCTCAGCGAATGCGGCATCGACCGTCTGACCCGAGATTCCGAGGAAGGGATGCTCGGCCGAACCCGTCTTGATGAGTGAGTCGGCCACACGCAGGGCCGCGTTCACGGGTACTGCGAAGCCGATTCCGTCATTCGCGCCGCTGCTTGAGTAGATGGCCGAAGGAACCCCGATGAGCGATCCTGTGCGGTCGACCAGCGCCCCGCCGGAGTTGCCGGGGTTGATCGCCGCATCTGTCTGAATGACGTCGACAAGCGGATATGTCGTACCGGAACCGGAGTCGAGCAGTGAGCGGTGGATAGCCGATACAACACCGGCAGAGACGGAGTGCTGCAGGCCGAAGGGAGACCCGATCGCGACGACGACCTGGCCGACAGAGAGCGCCTCGGAGTCGCCGGTGGCGATCACCGGGATCTTCGCATCTACTTTGACGACCGCGATGTCTGTCTCGGGGTCGGTGCCAACAACTGTGGCGCTGCTTCGGTTGCCCTCGAAGTCGGTGACAACGATCGTCTTGGCGTCGTCGACCACATGGTCGTTGGTGAGGATGTATGTGCCGCCGTCATCGGCCGTCCTGAACGCGACGCCGGAGCCGTTGCCGGAAACCGGAACGCTCGGATGCGCGGTGGGGAGTGAAGACCCCTCGTTGGCTACCTCGCCAGTGATGTCGATGTTGACCACGCTGGGAACAGCTACGGCCGCAGCTGCCGAGACGACCTCCTCGGTGCTGCCTTCCAGAACGGTGAGGGTCTGGGTGTTGGTCTTGAAGTAGCGTGAGCCAAGATACGCGCCACCCAAGCCTGCAGCGCTTCCAAAAATGAGCGCGATCAGCAGCGCGACGACGATGACGCGACCCATCGGAACGCGAACGGGTGGCGTGGGGGTGGTCGGGGTGGCTGGCAGGGGAGCGGGCGGCACCGGTGCGTAGACGTAGGGCGCGGGTTCGGGTGCAATCGCAGGCGCGTCGGGAGCTGGAGTCTCGGCCGGAACCTCCGGCGATTCTACGTTGGCGGGAGCGTCCTGCAGGGGTTCTACGGGGCCCTCGCCGGGAACCGTGGTGTCGTTGTCCATTGAGTACCATCCTTACGCAGTGAGAGGTTATGCCGTACTACGGCACGTCTATAGTATGTCCATTGGCCATAACAAGACCTATCCCACATTCAAACAGCATGGAATCTGCACAACACGGATGCCGGAGTTTTACGACCGGCGGCTGCTCATCTAGACTGACGCAGAAGACGAGCCAAGGGAGCCCTTGTGAGCGACGAGCTTGAGAACATCGAAGACCCACAGGTGTCTGAAGACGCCCCCTCGGTAGAACTGCCGATTCTTGAGCCGGAGGCGGAAGCCGAAGCTGAAGCCGAGCCGGGGCCCGACGCTGAGCCAGAAGCCGAGCCTGAGCCAGAAGCCGAGCCTGAGCCAGAAGCCGAGCCAGAAGCCCAAGTGGACGCCGAGCCAGAAGCCCAAGTGGACGCCGAGAGCGCCGAAGCCCCCGCACCCACTCCGGAGCCCGTACCCGAGGCCCCGCTTGAAGCTCCGCACTCGGTAAGCTGGGTGCCGTTCTCGATCTATCTTGCCCTCTGGGTGATCCTCGCTGTTGCGACCGTTCTTGTCCTGCGCACACCGGCGGCTGCGGGCGGTGCGCTGTGGGCTCCCGAGTATGTGTACAGTGTCTACGGCGGGATCGCGCTCGTAGCCCTGGGCCCGATTCTTGCGATCTTCGTGTGGCTCTCGGCTCGCCGTAAGGTCGAGGCCGGTCATCGCACCGGCTTGCTGACGTCGTCGTTCCTGCGTGCAGCTGGCGCCACATTCATCGGCGTGATCCTGTGGCTCGTCGCACTCAATCTTCTAGACCTCTACCGCATAGGCTTCCACGCCTAGGCGCATCCGATCGAAGGGAAATCGATGGCTGCCTCAATCGAAGGTCGCAAAGTCGCCGTACTGCTCGGCGGAGTATCTGCCGAGCGGGAAGTCTCGCTGCACACCGGCGAACAGGTGATGGCAGCACTCCTTGAGGCTGGCGCCGAGCCCACGGCGATCGACACCGCCGACCTCTCGTTCATCGAAACGCTTCGTACGGGCGGCTTTGACGTCGCATTCATCTGCCTCCATGGCCGATTTGGCGAGGACGGCACCATCCAGGGCCTGCTGGAGATCCTCGGCCTGCCGT
The DNA here is from genome assembly GCA_002345925.1 of Actinobacteria bacterium UBA2286. Classification (GTDB taxonomy): domain Bacteria; phylum Actinomycetota; class Coriobacteriia; order Anaerosomatales; family Anaerosomataceae; genus UBA2286. The sequence goes on from DDWM01000054.1 coordinate 48,793, forward strand.
ACATCGGTTCCGGCGTGCTTGCCAGCGCGCTCGCGATCGACAAGGTCATGTCGAAGCACCTCTTCGCGGCTGCCGGCTTGCGCTCGCCCGAGTACGTGGCGCTTCGCGCGGGGGAGCCGGTCGACATCGCGGGCATCGTTGCGGCTCTCGGCGAGAAGTCGGTTGTGAAGCCGGCAAACGAAGGCTCATCCGTTGGCATGACGATCGTGCACAGCGCCGAGGAGCTCCCGGCTGCGATCGAGAAGGCGTTTAGCTTCGACCCGTCGGTGCTCGTTGAGCGCTTCGTCCCCGGTGCCGAGGTGACCGTCGGCGTGCTAGGTATGGACGAACCGTTCGCGTTGCCGACGCTTGAGATCGTTCCGGAGAACGAGTTCTACGACTATGAATCCAAGTACGTTCCCGGCATGAGCCGCCACATCATCCCGGCTAACGTTAGCGTTGAGGCGCGCGCGGAGTGCCAGCGACTGGCCCTTGCGGCGCATCGCGCGCTCGGCTGCAGGGGGCTCTCGCGTGCGGACACGATCGTGACGGCTGACGGCACCGTCTACCTGCTTGAGATCAACACGATCCCGGGGATGACCGCAACGAGCCTTCTGCCGGATTCAGCGCGCGCCGGGGGAATAGAGTTCCCCGAGCTGTGCGCGACGCTCGTCTCCTATGCGCTCAGCTCATCTGAGTCCTGAGGCTCGTCGCCTTCCACGCGCTTCAGGCTCGGAGCCATCGGGATCTCTAGTACGAACTTCGCGCCACCACTATCGGCGGCTTCCACGCGAACCGAACCGCCGTGGCTCTCGGCGATCGTGCGCACGATGTAGAGTCCGAGACCGAGTCCCGCGTTGCCCGAAACCCGGTTCAGCTGCGTGAAGCGCTCGAATATCGCCTCGCGCTGATCCTCCGGGACGCCGGGACCGAAGTCCTCGACCGTTAGGATCCCGCGCTCGTCAGTGGCGTCGATAGTGATGATGACGTCAGTGTCCTCGGGTGTGTGCTTGATTGCGTTTCCAACGAGGTTCTCGATCGCCTGACGAAGTCGTAGTTCGTCGCCGAGGACAGGAGCCATGCGGTGCTTGGTGACCACCACGCGACGCTCGGAGCTCATGCGGACAGCCTCGGCGACCTCATCCGCCAGGATGCCGAGCCGTACCTTCTTGAACGTCGTTGGCGCGAAGACCTGCTCGGCACGGGTCGTCTCCAGCAGCTCGCCCAGGAGAGTGGACATCCTGCGCGCCGCCTTGAGCGCTGCCTCGGATGCTTTCGCGCGCGCTTCATCCGGCAGCGGGCTCGCGAGCAGTTCCAGGTATCCCGCGACGACCGTCAGCGGGGCACGCAGATCATGCGACACCAGCGACACGATCTCGGTACGCAGCGCCTCAAGACGGTGCTCCTCGGTCACGTTGCGTGCGGTAAGTAGAAACGCGTCTGGTGAGGTGCTCTCAGATACCGTGACCTTCATCCAGCGCTCGGCGTGCGTGGGCGAGTCGCAACGGACCAGCGTGGGTTGGTCCAGCGCCGTCTCGAACAGCGAGTCAGCGGTCACCGGCTCCCCATCCTCGAGCTGCATGTTCATTTTGCCGAGGAGATCTGCCGCTGGTTGCTGGAGAATCAAGCCGAGCGGGATGCCCAGACACGCCGCAGCGGCCGGGTTAGCGATATCGATTAGGCCTGCTCGCACAAGCAGCTTCACTTCAGACGAGTCGTTCACTACTGTCCGAAATGCGTGCTCGGCGGCAACTGTCTGATCGTTTGCCCGCTTCAGCTCAGCCTGTCGTCCGCGTAGCTGAACGAGCAGGTCTTGGATGACGAACGCGAGTTCCCGAAACTCGTCTGGAAGCGCCGGGTCAATGTCGAGAGTCTCCTTGAACGGCAGGCCCTCGATCGCCAGGTAGCCCTGCCCGCGCATGTAGGCGACGAACTCCTCTATCGGCCTGTGAATGAACTTCCCGAGCATCAATCCTAAGGCCAAGCCGAGAATTAGCGAGAGCAAGCCCAGCCCGAGCGGAATGGCGTACCGGACGGCGCTCGTAGACGACGCGTACCACTCATCCTGGTCGATCATCTCAATGAACCCCACGGGGGTCCCGTCAATGCCAGACAGCGCCGCGGCAACCATGACCTCGCTGCCCTCCAGCTTGACCGATGCCGACGAGTAGCCGGGAGGCACATCCAGTCCGTCCCAATTGGTCACGTCAATCGACGGCTGGCTCAAGAGCGTAGCGGATTGAGGAAGGGCGGGGTCGGATGTGGAAAGGAGATCGGGTGATATGGGCTTCGCAATCGCCAGGAATCCCTTGCTGGGGCCAGCCGGATCGCCTACGACCGGTCTTATGGCGACCAGGTACGGACCAGAAGGAAGTGCTACCGGACCCGCGGCCAGACCTGCGGCGGTCCGTGTCGCTACGTGTGCGATGAATGCGACATCAGCTGCCGATCCGTAGCTGAAGATGGTTGTTCCGTCCGGACGTCCCCACACCACGATGGTTGCATCGCTTCGGTCACGAAGCCACGGGTCCAACTCCATCTCGATGAAGGACGGATCCGGGCTGGGTGTCTGGTTGTAGAACAACTGCCAGTCAGCGAACCCCACGATGTATGAGTCTAGGTTCTTCGAATCGGTGGTGATCTGTCGCTGGATCGTCGCAAGATGACGGTACGCATCCTGCCTGGCGAGAACCCGGGCTTGGCTCAGCGTGGCTATCGTGGTCACGCCATAGACGAGGACGAATAGCAGCACGCTCGCCATGACGATGGTCACGGTGAGACGTGCACGCAGGCTTGCTGGCAGAAGCGGAATCTTCCGTTCGGACCGCGGCATTGCGGTCTCCTCACGACGAGCGGTTATCTTAGCGAGATAATCGGCGTACTTGAGGAAGTACTTTAGCTGCTTGCCAGTTGTTTACAGGGTTGGACGGCATAATGCAAGTAAGAGCCCCTGCTTACTCGTCCAGCCACTCGACCTGGCCGGTCTTGAGACTGCAGATTGCGCCGGCGATTTGGACCTCGCCGCCGAGGCGTTCGATCGCCTCTCGGAGATGGGCCTTCACCTCATGAACGGTCACCCGCACGTTGGCCTCGATCGCGCACGTGACATCCGTGTGTCCCGTGCGGGCGCGAATCGGCCCGATGACGGCGCTGAATGCGTCCGGGGTGTTCGAGGACATCGCGGCCTCAACAGCGGCGCACCCCTCATGGCCGAGGACGACGATGGTGTGAGCGCCAACGACTTCAACCGCAAACCACACCGAGGCCCAACTTGCGGGCTCCATGACATGGCCAGCGCACCGGACGACGAAGATCTCGCCGGGTCCCTGGTCAAAGACGGCTTCAGGTGGGACTCGTGCGTCCGAGCACGCGATGACCACGGCTTTCGGCCTGTGAGCCGGAATCCCGCCGGCGGGGTCCGTCACACGCTCGTGACGGACCATCGCGCCGGATGCGAAACGGTCGTTGCCTTCGCGAAGAGAGTTCAGCACATCCTCAGGTCGCATAGTGGCTCCTCGATCGGTGTGTCAGTACAGGGCACGTCGAACGTTATGCGGCAACCGCTTCTGCAGCAGCATCACGCCGCCGCTTGAATACCTTCTCGATCTCCACTGCGATGAAGACCACTGATGAAATCGCGAGCGCGGCTCCAAGCTCTAGAGCCGTGAGCGCCTCGGTCTTGAAGATCGGCTGCAGGAAGGGCACGTAGATCGTGGCCATCTGAAGGGCGAAGGTGAGCGCCACGGCACCCAGAAGCGGCATGTTGGAGCGAAGCCCCTGGCTGAATAGAGACTGACGGTCCGAGCGGATCGACATGACGTGACCCATCTGGCTCAGGCAAAGCACGGTGAACACCATCGTCTGCCAGTGCAGCCCGGTATCTATAGCCCATGCCTGCGTGAACAGCGATGCGCCACCCATGAGGAGGCCCACCCATACAAGGTGCACGCCCAGGCCGTCAGCGAAGATCGATTCCTTCGGTGCGCGCGGGGCACGCTTCATGATGTTCTTCTCGTGGGGCTCGCTTGCCAGCGCCAGGCCGGGGAGTCCGTCCGTGACCAGGTTGATCCACAGGATGTGAATCGGGAGCAGCGGTATCGGGAGGCCGACAAGCGGGGCGAGCAGGATGGTCCAGATCTCACCCGAGTTGCTCGTCATCGTGTACTTGATGAACTTGCGGATGTTGTCGAAGATTCGACGGCCTTCTCGGACGGAAGCGACGATCGAGGAGAAGTTGTCGTCCAGGAGCACCATGTCGGCGGCTTCCTTGGCGACGTCGGTTCCCGTGATGCCCATGGCCACGCCGATGTCGGCGCGGGCCAGCGCAGGCGCGTCGTTCACGCCGTCGCCGGTCATGGCAACGTACTCGCCCTTGTCCTGCAGCGCGCGCACGATCTTGAGCTTCTGCTCGGGAGCCACGCGGGCGTAGACGCGTACATCCTCAACGCGGCGCTCGAAGTGCTCCAGGTCTAGCGCATCCAGCTCGGCGCCCGTCATCATCTCTTCTGCCGAGGTGGCGATTCCAAGTCGGCGGGCGATGGCGAGAGCGGTCGCGGGGTGGTCGCCGGTGATCATCACAGGGACGATTCCGGCACCGATGCATACGGTGACCGCGTCGGCGGCCTCCTGGCGCGGCGGGTCAACTAGTCCGACGAATCCGAGGACCGTGAGGTCGCTCTCAAGCGTGTTGACGTCCTCGGCGGGCAGCTCGTCTACACGCCTCATGCCGAAGGCGAGCACGCGGAGTCCCTCGGCGGACCAGGTGTCCACGAGCTTCTCGGCAGCGACCCTGTCCAGCGGGATGATCGACCCGTCGGGGCCCATGGCGTTTACCGCGCGGTCCATGACCGACTCGGCAGCTCCCTTGGTGAAGGCAACATAGCCATCGCCCGGCAGCTTGTGCGCGGTCGTCATGAGCTTGCGGTCCGAGTCGAACGGCAGCTCGGCTGCACGCGGCAGGTCGCCTTCAAGTGCGGTGCGGACATAATCGCTCTTGGCGGCAACGCGCCAGAACGCAATCTCGGTCGGGTCGCCGACGAGCGCCTCGGTTTCGCCCTCGACGTCGTTGGAGAGTGCGAGCGCGCGCCCGAACCACATCCAGCCTTCGGGCGAGTCGTCGGAACGAGTGGGCAGCTCGGCGATCTGCGCTGCGCCGGTTGCAAGGTGCTCCACGGTCATTTCGTTGAGCGTGAGCGTGCCCGTCTTATCCGTGCAGATGAAGGTGACCGAACCAAGCGTCTCAACTGCGGGAAGCTTGCGAACCAGCGTGTGATTCTTGACGAGGCGGCGTGCGCCGAACGCGAGCGAGATAGTCGCGACGGCAGGCAGTGCTTCAGGCACGGCGGCAACGGCGAGGCTGACGGCGGTGAGGAACATCACCAGCGCGTCTTCTCCGCGGATGATGCCGACGATGAACACGATCGTACACAGGCCGAGGGCTGCAAAGCCAAGACCCTTGCCAAACTGTGCAAGGCGCTTCTGCAGCGGCGTCTTCACGTCGCCAGCAGAGCCAAGCAAATGTGCGATGCGGCCAAGCTCGGTCGCCAGGCCGATTCCTGTGACTACGCCGACGCCACGACCGAAGACGATCTGTGTGCCCTTGTGGACCATGCCGGCACGATCGCCGACCGGTGCGGTGGGGTTCTCGATGGCGTCAGTGGACTTCTCTACCGGGAGTGACTCACCGGTAAGCGCCGCCTCGGCAGCCCTCAGGCCGGCCGAGTCGATCAGGCGTAGGTCGGCAGGCACGACGCGTCCGGCCTCGAGCAAGACGATGTCGCCCACCGTGAGCTGGCTGGCGGGAATCTCGGTCACGCGACCGGCGCGTCGCACGGTGGCCGTCTCCCCGGACATCTCGCGAAGCGCCTCCATCGCGCGCTCGGCGCGGTACTCCTGGACGACGCCGATGACGGCATTGAGTGTGACGATGACCAGGATGGCGATCGTGTCAGCCACCTCGCCGAGAAGGCCCGAGATCACTGCAGCGCCAAGCAACAGCAGGATCAAGAAGTCCTTGAACTGGTCGAGGATCATCGTGAAGATCGAGCGGGTCTCGGCCTCGGGGAGCGTGTTGGGGCCAAGTTCGGCGGTACGCGATGCGACTTCTGCTTCATCAAGCCCGTCAGGTGTGCTGCCGAGGCGAGCGAGTACTTCCTCGGCGGGGATTGTGTGCGGGGCTTCGAGCGAGAAGCGTTCGGGTACGACTGATGACGGTACAGGGTGCGACATTATTCCTCCAGCGTAGCGTTCAGGACAGGGCACGTTCCTGAAGGTCTCGCACGCGAGGTGTCTCGGTAGCAGGACCGGGGTGGTGAACACCCGTGATGACGGCCTGCCTCCCGGCGCGAGCCGGGCAGCTACTCCCCTTCGGGCGGGACTATACCCGAAACCATGCCGCAAGCGCCAGAGCGACGCGACCTACGGTAGCTGCGCCTTCAGCGCTTGAGCGGTCGGCGTGATGGCGAGCCCGCCGCGCGCAGTCTCTCTGAGCGACGGCGGCATACTGCGGCCGACGAGGCCCATTGCGGTGATGACTTCATCAAGCGGTATCGGGAAAGTCGCTCCCGAGAGCGCCATCTCCACGCCGGCAAGCGCCACAGCGGTGCCGGTCGCGTTTCGCGCCACGCACGGGATCTCCACGAGACCGCCGACAGGATCGCACGCCAGGCCGAGGAGCCCCTGCATCGCGAAGGCCGCTGCATGCCCGGACTGCTCGGGCGTGCCGCCAGCGAGTTCGACCGCTGCTGCGGCCGCCATGGCCGCCCCGGAGCCGATCTCTGCTTGACAGCCGCCGGCCGCGCCGGAGAGCGTTGCGCGCGCCGCGATGATCGCGCCGATGCCGGCAGCGGTGACGAGCGCGAGCACCTTCTGCTCACGTGAAGCGCCCACCCGCTCGGCGATGGTGGTGAGGACCGCGGGCAGCACGCCGGAGGCGCCGCCGGTGGGGGCCGCGACGATGCGGCCCATGCTCGCGTTGACTTCGGCTACCGCAAGAGCGCGGGCGATGGCGGTGGAGAGGCCGTCTCCGGAGAGCGCCGGGGCATTCTCGGCAACAAGCTTTGCGTCGCCGCCGACAAGCCCGGAGCGCGAGTGCGCTTTGCCGGCCAACCCGCGCGCGATCGAAGCTTCCATGACGCCGAGCGATTCGTCCATGTGCGCGAGAACCTGCTCGGGCGACTGGTTGGAGTTTTCAGCCTCGCGAGCGAGAGCCGCCGAGGAGAGCGAGCCTGTCTCGGCAGCAGCAGTTAGTAGTTCCCGGAATGATCCGTACGCCATGTGACACCTCCGCTAAGGGACGTGAAGATTGTAGCAGCGGGGGACGGCACAATCGCGTCGCGATGCGACGAGTGGCATTGACTTCGCTAGTAACGCTCGTTAGAGTACGAGTACGAAAGAGTTAGACGATACGAATTCTACCTGCTAAGGACGGCAGCGATGCGAAATCGGAACTGCAAGCGACAGGGAATGTGCGGCGGAACGCTCGACACGATGCGACGCGGGCAGTGCTGCCGCGTGCTCGGCATCGATGACGACCGTGCTCGCAGCCAGGCGATTCGCTTCGGTATGGGCGAAGGCGCCATGCTCTCTTGCATCACGAAGCTGCCAGCCGGCCCGCTCGTCATGCGCTCGGGTCGCCAGGAGATCGCGATAGGTCGTGATCTTGCACGCCGCATTCGCGTAGAGCCGGTGTCTGCACAGGCGGCCTGCTGATGGCGACCTGCCACACACCCACACCGTCTCGTTCCGACGCGACCGCACCCGCAGCCGCGCGCACCGTCGTGCTCGCCGGCAACCCGAACGTGGGCAAGTCCGTCGTCTTCGCTGCGCTCACCGGCACCTACGTCGACGTCAGCAACTTCCCCGGCACAACCGTTGAGATCTTCCGCGGCCGCCGGGGCGAGCTTGAGATCATCGACACTCCCGGCGTCTACGGCGTCGGCTCCCTGAACGACGAAGAGGCCGTCGCCCGCGACGTCATCCTCACGGCCGACACCGTCGTGAACGTCGTTGACGCGGTGCACCCCGAGCGCGACCTGTTCCTCACGCTCCAGCTCATCGACATGGGCCTCTCGGTGATCGTTGTGCTCAACATGGCCGATGAGGCGCGCAAGCAAGGCGTCGCGATTGACCGCGACTTACTCGAAGACCTGCTCGGCGTACCGGTCGTTGAGATGGTCGCTGTGACTGGCGAAGGCGTCAACGAGCTCCTGCGCCGCCTGCCCGAGGCGCGTCCCGGTCACGCCGATCCCGCGCTTGAGGCCGACGTGCTGCCGCTCGCGGCCAGCATCGGTTCCCGTGCCGAGGCGGTCCTCGTACTGGAAGGCGACGCGGTCGTCGCCGAGCGTCACGGCCTCGAGCCGCACACCTCGGCAGACTGCGTCTACTCGGCCAGGCGTGCCCGCGTGAACGACGTCGTCGGCCACGTGCTCACGACCACCACCGAAGGCGCCGGTCTTGGCGCACACCTGAGCTACTTGATGATGCACCCGCTCACCGGCATTCCGATGCTCGGTGCGCTGCTGTGGCTCATGTACAAAGTGCTGGGCGAGTGGGTTGCGACCGGCCTGGTCGGCCTGCTTGAAGGCACGCTGATGAACGGGTACTACGAGCCGTTCATGCGCGGACTCGTCTCACAGGTGTTCGCCACCGGAAGCGCCGGCTACATGTTCCTTGCGGGTGAGTTCGGCGTCCTCACCATGACCGTGACGTATCTGTTCGGCGTGATCTTGCCGCTTGTGGCCGGCTTCTACATCCTCATGGCGATACTTGAGGACTCCGGCTATCTGCCGAGAATCGCCGCGCTGGCCGATCGCTCACTCACATCGCTCGGCCTGAACGGCCGCGCCGTTATCCCGCTCATCCTCGGCCTCGGATGCGTGACGATGGGTACGCTCACCACTCGCATCCTCGGCAGTAAGCGCGAGCGCTTCATCGCGACCGCGCTCATGGCGATCGCCGTGCCGTGCTCGGCGCAGATCGCGGTTATCACGGCGCTCATGGTCCGAACCGGCGGCTGGTACGCGCTGACGTACTTCGCGGTGCTGATCGCGATATTCGTATCGGTGGGCACCGTGCTCAACAAGCTCACACCGGGCGTCTCAACCGACTTGCTCATCGATTTGCCGCCGCTGCGTGTGCCGAGAATCGGCAACGTGCTGCGCAAGAGCGGCCAGAAGGTCTATCACTTCATGGTGGAAGTGGCAGTATTCTTCCTCGCGGGCGCGGCACTTATATCCACGCTCTCGATCACCGGCGCGCTTGCGTGGGTGCAGACCGCCGCCGAGCCGCTCACGGTCGGCTGGCTCCATCTGCCGAGAGAAGCCGCAACTGCCTTTGTCATGGGCTTCGTCAGGCGTGACTTCGGAGCCGCCGGATTCTTCACGATGGATCTTTCCTCGGCACAACTGCTTGTGGCGATGGTGACGATCACCCTGTTCGTCCCGTGTGTCGCGTCGGTGATGGTCATCCTAAAGGAACGTGGGTGGCGATATCTCGTCGGCCTGTTGATCACATCGGTGAGCGGCGCGTTCCTGGTAGGCGGTTTGCTAGCAAGAGCTTTGGAGGTGCTGCAGTGAGCGCCACTAACAGGGGAGCGACAATGACGATGAAGGGCGGACTGACCGCCGCAGAAGTCAAGACGCCATGCCCCACGTGCGGCCATGTTGCCGAGGGTATCCGTTGCCCGCGCTGCAACGCGTTCAAGCTGGTCTCATGCAACGGAAGCTGCCGCACCTGCAAGACGAAGTGCGGCTAGGCGCGAGCTAGACGCTCGGCACGCTTCGGACCTCGGTCACGCCGGCAATCGCCGCGATCGAGGCCGCAATCTCCTCGGCCACAGGTTCATCTGTCTCGATGAGCATCAGCGCACGGGCGCCACGCCTCTCGCGCGCAACCTGCATGGAAGCGATGTTGATGACGTCGGCTGCAAGCCGCGCTGTGACTGCGGCGACAACGCCGGGCTGATCCTGGTGCACGACCACGAGCATCGGGAGCTCGCCGGTGACTTCCACCGGGAAGTCGTTGATGAGCGTGACGAGCACATCTCCGCCGCCGAGCGATGATCCCTGCACAACGAACTCTCGGCCACTTTCGTCCGTCATATCCATACGCGCGGTGTTGGGATGTACTTCGCCGAGGTCTTCTTCAGTGAAGACGACGCTTAATCCTTGTTCGCGCGCGAGGTCTAGTGAGTTTGGCAGGCGTTCGTCGTCAGGGGCGAAGCCGAGGAGCCCCGCCACGAGTGCACGGTCGGTGCCATGGCCGCGTCCGGTCGTTGCGAACGAACCGTGCAGCGCGATCTTTGCCGAGCGAGGAGTGTTGCCAACGACAGCCCGGGCAAGCGCGCCGAGGCGTGCAGCTCCGGCCGTGTGGCTGGAAGAAGGGCCGATCATAACGGGCCCGACGATATCAAATAGGCTTCTTTGGCGCATCATGGCACGATTGTAGCGTGTAGCTGTGTTGTTATTGTGAAAATGGCGCATCCCGGCGTATGATTTCCCAGCGCGTGAGCGCCGTTCAGGCAAGCGAGAAGGAAGGAATACCATGTCCGACGAAGAGACCGGTGTTGTGAAAGCCGGCCCAAACAAGATGGTAATTGCGTTGCTCAGCCTCGTGGCCGTGCTCCTGGTTGCGATCGTCGTGATCATCGTGATGCAGCAGAAGCCGGTCGCGACTCCGGTTGCCGCTAACACGGACACCGCCAGCACCACCGATGGTACGGCGAGTGGCATGGGCGGATCCGCTCCTGCGGCCGACGTGCCGTTTGACGTTGCGACCGCGGTCAAGGTTGCCGAGGGCGTCACCCCCGAAGAGCACGTGAACGCGTACTTCGAGGCGCTCGTGAAGGACGACTACGCCACCGCGTACAAGCTCCTGCCGCTCGACAAGCAGGCCGCGCAGGACGAAGCGACCTTTGCCAAGCAGCTTGGTGACTACGACGTGCAGTCGTTCAAGATCGACGACGCCAAGACCACCGACACCGGTGCCGAGATCACCGCGACGGCCACCATGGCCGGCGGCGACTTCCAGTATCTGTGGACGTTCGTGAAGGACGGCGACACCTGGTTCGTCAAGTCACGCACGCTTCCCGGTATGGGCGGCTAGCACACAGCTCCACAGGTCTTGATGGCGGCGCCCTACGGGGCGCCGCTTCTTGTTTCTCGGCAAGCAGGGCGGGGATTGTTGGGTGTCTTATGTTCTGTGAATATAGGGCTGTGACCCGCCCCAGATGATTGGATGGCACCGTGAGCGACCAGTATCCCGCACCTCCGCCTTCGGGCCCCGCTGGATTGCCGCCGCAGGGCGCTCCGTTGGACACAAGCGCGTGGCACCTTCAGTGGTGGTTCATCATTGTGTGCTTCTTCGTGTTCTGGCCGGCAGGCATGGTTCTGCTGTGGGTGAGTCCCGTCCCCAAGAAGAACGCGAAGATCGCCGTTACCGCGGTGATGGTGCTGGTGCCGCTTATCGCTGGGTGCGGGATCGTGGCCGCGCTGAGCGCCTTCAGGGTCGGCACCGATGCGATTATTGAGCAGTCCACAACTGAGCCAGCGATCGAGCAGCCGTTTGAGGAGGTCACCATCGGTGAGCTTCCCGAACCGGGGCCGGCACCGGAGGTACTGTTCGACCCGAGCACGGCTATGCGTGTGGCCGAAGAGCGTTCGCCCGAGGAGCACGTGCGTATGCATATGCAGAAGCTCGTGGACGGGGACTATGCCACGGCGTACGCGCTTCTTCCGGCTGACAAACAGGCCTCGTACGGCGACAGGCAGGTCTTCGCCGCACAGGTTGGCGGATACGGCATACAGTCGTTCACGATCGACAACGCGGTGCAGACCGACACCACCGCCGAGGTGACCACGACGATGGTGACGTCCAACGGCGACTTCCAATACGTGTGGACTTTCGTGAAGGATGGCGACACGTGGTTTGTGAAGTCGCGGACCATTGGCGGCATGACGGAATAGCCTTCACACGTCACACCCGCGTGCTACGCTTGCGGGCATGATTCCTGATGCGCTAGCGCGCTTTCTCCAGCCCGGTACCGATCCGGATATCGCAGCGTCGTACGCGACGTTTGCCGAGCGTGCCCGAGATGCGGTCTTCGGCTTTGAGGAAGAGATTGCGTTCGTAGATGTTGAGACCACCGGGTTCAGCCCGTGGAACGATGAGATCATCGAAGTCGCCGTTGTGGTGGCCAAGGGCCCCGAGATCGTGTCGCGCTGGAGCACGCTCGTGCGCCCGCAGAAGCCGATCCCGCACGAGACCACGCAGCTCACCGGCATCGACAACGAGATGGTCGCTGACGCGCCGGTGATCGAGGGCGTGGTGGCCCAGATCGCCAAGGCGATCGGCAAGCGCGACATCGTGGCGCACAACGCGAAATTCGACCGCGACTTCCTTGCGGCGTGCGGTTGCGGCCCCACCCGGCTACGCGGCACGTGGATCGACAGCCTGGATGTGGCGCGCATCGCGCTCCCGCGTCTGCGCTCGCACCGGCTCGCAGACCTCTCGGCGGCGTTTGAGATCGACGCGGGGCCGGCGCATCGCGCCACCACCGACACCGAGGTGCTGGCCGCGCTCTGGCGCGTGATGCTGGTCGCGCTCGACGAGCTGCCCGACGCGGTCCTCGGCGAGCTGGCGCGCATGGGCGGGCAGGATTGGGGGCCCGGTCGCGTGCTCACGCACCTGGCGGCCGCGCGCCCGAGGCCGCCGATCGACCTCAAGACGCTGCGGCACGAGCGGCTGCGTCACGAGCGCGCCGAGGCGATGGTGGATGCCGCGGAGCTCGAGCTCCTTGCGCCACAGGCCGAGGCGATCCTCGCGGAGTTCGCCGACGACGGCGCCGTGCGGCGGATGTACCCGGGCTTCGAGTCGCGCAACGAGCAGCTCAAGATGGCCGAGGCGGTTCTCGGCGCGTTTTGCTCGGACACGCATCTGGCGGTGGAGGCGGGCACCGGCGTTGGCAAGAGCGTGGCGTACCTCGTGCCGGCCGCGCACCTCGCGCTCACAAACCGCGTGGCGGTGGGCGTGGCCACCAAGACGAACACGCTCATGGACCAGCTCCTCTACAGCGAGCTGCCGGCGCTCTCAAAGGCGCTTGGCGGCAAGCTTCGCTACGTGGCGCTCAAGGGGTACGACCACTACCTGTGCCTGCGCAAGTTCCAGCGCGTGCTTGATGGCGCTGACATTGCCGAGGAAGACCGGCGCGCGGCGATCGCGATGCTGCTTTCGTGGGTGAGCCGCTCGAGCTGGGGCGACCTGGACGCCGTGAACCTGCACTGGCCGCAAGGCCTCAAGCGCGAGGCGGGCGCCAGCTTCGTTGACTGCACCAAGAAGCGCTGCCGCTACTACCCGTCGCTTTGCTACCTCCACGGCCAGCGCCGCCGGGCGGTTCAGGCGCACATCGTTGTCACCAACCACGCACTCTTCTTCCGCGACCTCATCGCCGCAGGAGGCATCCTGCCCCCGGTGCGCCACTGGATCGTGGACGAGGCGCACGCCGCCGAGTCCGAGGCCCGCGACCAGCTCTCCATGGGTGCCAGCTGGGCCGAGTGCAAGGGCGCCCTTGGCGGCCTGCACACCAAAGGCCGGGGCGGGACGCTCGACGCGCTCCGCGCACGGCTGGCGAAGACCGACAGCGAGAGCGCGCGCGGCAAGATCGACGAGATGCGCGAGGTGGTGGAAGAAGCCGCCGTGATCGCGGACTCGTTCTTCGACTTCGTGAAGGACCTGGGCGCCAACATCGACAGCAGCTACGACCGCACCGAGATCCGCCTCACGCCGCAAGTACGCGACCGTGCCGAGTGGGGTCGCGCGGCCGGCGTTGGGCGTTCGCTTGCCAAGCGCCTGGAACGCGCGGTGAAGCTCGGCGGCGAGGTCGTCACGGCGCTCGAAGAAGCCGGCGAGGAGTTCACCGACCAGCGCTCGGATTTGGCCGGGCAGCTCTCGGGCATTGCGGGCCAGCTTGAAGGACTCGTGACGGTGCTCGATGGCGAGGACGACCGCCTGGTCTACAGCGTGACCACCAACCGCCGCCGCGACGCGACGGACGAGACGCTTGCCGCCGCGCTGCTCGACGTGGGCGAGACCCTGGCCGAGCACCTCTACCCGCGGGTGCGCTCGGTGGTCTTCACGTCCGCGACGATTGCGACCGGCGAGGACTTCTCGCACTTCCAGCGCAGCGTGGGCCTGGACCGGCTGCTAGATGCCGAGCACCGGACGCTCCGGCTGGCGAGCAGCTATGACTTCGAGCGCCAGATGGCGGTCTTTGTCCCAACCGGGATAGCCGAGCCGGGCGCGCGCGGGTACCTGGACGACCTGGAGCGCCTGCTCATGGGTGTGCACCGCTCCATGGGCGGCTCGGTGCTGACGCTCTTCACCAACCGCCGCGAGATGGAGGAGCTCTTCCGCCGCATCGCCGGCCCGCTTGAGGCCGAGGGCCTGCGCCTGGTGTGCCAGTCGGCGGGCACCTCGCGCAAGCGCGTTGCCGACGAGTTCCTGGCCGACGAGCGCGTCTCGCTCTTCGCCACGAAGTCGTTCTGGGAGGGCTTTGACGCCAAGGGCGACACGCTCAGGTGCGTGGTGATCCCGCGGCTGCCCTTCGGCCAGATCAACGACCCGGTGCTGGAGGAGCGCAAAGAGCGCGACCGCGCCTGGTGGGCCCACTACTATCTACCCGAGGCGATCCTGGAGCTGAAGCAAGCGGCAGGGCGGCTGATTCGTTCGAGCACCGACGAGGGGTGTCTGGTGTTGGCGGATGCGCGGCTCACGGGTGGCAAGAGCTACGCGGGGCGGTTCCTCGAGGCGCTGCCGGTAAGGGATATCGAGCGGTTGGCGGTCGACGAGGTGATCGAGGAGATCGAGCGAAGGTTCGGGCGGTAGGGGGGCGGGGGGAAGGCTTGTTACTCTTAAGTCTCAACGGAATTGAGACTTAGTTGATAGTTAAGCTTGCACTTGGGCCCAAGAGACCGATCTTTCAAGTCTCAAACGAATTGAGACTTAGTTGATAGTTGAGTTGAACTCCACCGGCCCGAGTCTAGTTCTCCAGCTGGGAAGCCAGGTCCTCTGCCGGCCTGAAGACGTATTCTCTTCCTCGCTTCACCATAACCAGATGTCCCAGCCTCATTAGACCGAGCAGGTCGTTTCGTGACGTTCCGTAGGACACATTGTGTGAAGTCCGGTGAGACTCGATTGTGAACTCCGTCTCAGGCTCCCGAAGAGCACGCATGAGTATCGCTCGTTGTCTGTAGTTGAGAGAGGACTCCCGCTCCAATTTCAATCTGAGCGCTGCGTCCTCCTTCGATTTCCGGTCAAGGTACTCCCAGAGTTCGGCCAGCGACTGCTCTATGGCGTGAAGGTTGAAGGTGAGGAAGTAGGTCAGATCCGCACCATCGACCTCTGAATACAAGAACGATCGGTAATACTGTGCCTCCCTGTTCTTGATGACTCGCGAAATCGACAGATACTCGAAGAGCCAGTAACCCTTTTTCAGCATGTAGAGGTAGAAGATGGCCCGCGCCGTCCGACCGTTCCCGTCTGCAAACGGGTGCAGATAGGCAAGCCAGAAGTGCAGGATGATTGCCTTCAATACAGGATGCTCAAACTCGGAGCCTTCGTCATTTGCGTAGGCGCAGAGCCGAGCGAGTTCGGGGACAATAGTCTTCGCGGGAGGCGGCACATGCAGAACCTGATTGGCCCCAGAGCTGCCCGCTGAGATCACGATGTCGTCCTCGTCGCGCCTGAATCGCCCGCAGTCTGCGGGATTATCGATTGCATCGAAGGTCAGCGATTGTTGGAATCCTAGAATTAGGTCTGGTGTGAGCGGTTCCAAGTAGTGTTCTTTGATCCGCGATATCGTGTTGTAGTTGTTTAGGATCATCTGCTCCGAACGGTCTCGGGGGGGTCGCTTCGACCGGAGCATGTCCTTCGCGTTTCTCCTGGTGGTGGCCGCACCTTCGATCTGGCTTGAAGCAATCGCCTCCTCCATCAAGGAGCTGATCAGGTACCGCTTTTTGACATGAGCCGGCAGGTCGGTGACCGACGTGGTCACGTTTCCTCCAGCCTGCTGGTCTATTACGTGAAGAATTCGCTCCATCTCCTCCGTCCGCGTGTACCAGAATAGGTTCTGGCGTTCGTCGAGGATCAGAGTCGCTCGCCGGTTCATGCTGCGCGCCACCTTCACAAGCGCCCAGGCATCCTCGGGCTTCACGTCTGCCGGCATCGGCTGGTGCTTGAACTTATCCCAGTAGAGATACTCCTTGTTCACCTTCCGGACGACATCGAGCATCTGGCTGAATGTGTCTGGCTCAAAGAGCTCTTGCGGCGGCGCCGCGGCCAAAGGCGCAGGTTCGGGCTTGCGCACCATGGTGCATCCCTCCGAAGTATTAATATCAATTCGAACTAAGAATAACATTTACCGGAAGTGTGGGCGGACTTTCTGAGATGGAATGTGCTCATCGCAGCCTACGGAGAGTTCCAGCAGAGCGTCGGACAGCTGGGGAGCGGGCGTGGGGCAAAGCACGACATGAGATCCGCTGCGCCAAAGGCGGACGTGACGCCACGTGGGAGAGAACGAGTCAGTGAGTCGATAACGATATCATTTCGAGCCAAGTGATATCGTTTGGGGAGGGGAGGCAAGGCGGCATGATCGAAGCGAGCGAACCCGCTGCGACCCGGCTGCCGTGAGTGCGAGGACAGCTACATGCTCGCTCTTCACCAACCGCCGGGACGTCGCGCAAGTGTGTTGCCGACGAGTTCCTGGCCGACGAGCGCGTCTCGCTCTTTGCGACGAAATCGTTTTGGGAAGGTTTTGACGCCAAGGGCGACACGCTCAGGTGCGTGGTGATCCCGCGGCTGCCATTCGGCCAGATCAACGACCCGGTGCTGGAGGAGCGCAAGGAGCGCGACCGCGCCTGGTGGGCCCACTACTATCTGCCCGAGGCGATCCTGGAGCTGAAGCAGGCGGCCGGGCGGCTGATACGCTCGAGCACCGACGAGGGCTGCCTGGTGCTGGCCGACGCGCGGCTCACGGGCGGGAAGAGCTACGCGGGGCGGTTCCTCGAGGCGCTGCCGGTAAGGGATATCGAGCGGCTGGCAACCGACGAGGTGATCGAGGAGATCGAGAGGCGGTTTGGGCGGTAGGGGGAGGGTGGGGGCTGTCAGAGGCTGACAGGGAAGTGGTAGGGTGTGCGAGGGGGATGTGCGGACGGCACATCTGGAGGTTAGGTGACATGCGGTATACGTCTCTAGTCGTCGTACTCCGGCCAGCTGTAGCGGTCAGGATCGATGCACGGTTCGTAGACGTCTCGGCAGAAGATCTCCCGCGAGCAATACGTGATTGCCTTCGAGTTGCTTACCCCCATTGGAAAAGCGGACACGAACGTCACCTGCCGCTCCTGACGCAGAGTGATGTTCTTCGCCTCTCTGACCGCTTCTTGAAGGTCCTGGTCCTGGCTGAAGATTATCGCCGCGTCGCACAGCTGATCCTGAGCGTGGAGTACCAGATCCAGCGCGATACGCACGTCGACGGTCTTTTCGCGCGGTATCTCGATTGAATCGAGCCGCCCGCATCTCATGCAGCTAATTTCACTTCCGCGGCAAGCGGGGCATTCGGCGCTGTGGTTGTCATACTTCAAGCTAGGGGCAAACACCTGCACGCCCTGCTTGCGCAGCGCGGGTAGTTTGTTTCCCCAGAATCTCTCCAGGTTTCTGCGTCGCCCGCCGGTTGGCGTCCCAGTGTAGAAGTACACTGTCTCCAGCGCCCAGCCTCGCCTGTCGGCGATTGCTTGAGCCAGCTTGACGGGGTCGTATTCGTTGTATCTGACGCCCCAGGCTTCCTTTAATGACTTGAACAAGTTCTGGACGTCAAAGTAGGCGTTGGCGCGCGGCAGTTTTTCGGTACCTGTATTTTCCATACGATCGACAATATCACTTGATGTTGATCTTTGTGGGTATATAGATGAAGTTAGAGCCCGCCGGCCTAATACCCGGCGGGCCAGCATTTTTCTACAAAAAGTGTTGCAAAGTGTGTGATTCGTGTTGATAATGACTTTGTTGAAGCCCGCCGGCCTAATACCCGGCGGGTCTTTCTTTGTCAAGACATCGTGCGCTTTCCGTGGCGTTGGCGCACTCACCCAACAAGCGCATCCAGCTGATGGCAAAGAGCGCTAGACTTGTCGGAAGCGCATGGGCCGCAGCTGATGCGCAAATGCGTTAACGCCACTCCTGGATGTATTAGAACGGGATGTCGTCTGCGAAGTCGGCGGGAGCCGGCACGTCGTCCGGCAGCGACTCGGTGAGCACGCTCAGGAGAAGCCGTAGGCGCAGCAGCATCTCGTCGTAGGTGACGATCTCTACAGTACGGAAGTCGTTTCTAGCCAGTTCGAGACTACGCAACTTCTCGTTGTCGCCATCGAATTCCGATCCGGTGCATCCAATCAACAGCACGCACTTTGGGTTGAACACCTCGAAGTGGTCTGCGCCTGCCCGGCGTGATTGACCCGCACGTGTGTAGTACTCCTTTTGAAGATCGTCCTTGTAGCTCAGCAGCTGTGTGACGCTGCCGGAGAGCGCCGGAGAGAAGGACCAAATCCCTGATCTCACCTTGGTCCCGAGCAAGGGGGTTACGGGCGTCTTGATCTCGACGAGCGCCACGTTGTCCGTCAGCGCATTTCGCAGTAGCAGGTCCAATACGTGACCGCCAGTATTATCGAGCCGCTTGCCGCCCATGTAGGCCTGGTCCTGGAGCAAGACGAACGGCTGTCCAAACACCTGCGGCATGATCCAGGCGTTCTCCACGAACTGCTTCTGCCACCAGGCTTCGTCGGCATTGTCCAGATTCGACTCCCAAGCCTGCAGGACAGCGTCCAGCTGAGCAAGCTGCGATGCCGCGTTGAGTTTCGCCAGTGCCTCTGCGCCAGAACCGGACAACACTTTCGCTATCGTGAGCGGTTGTTCCGTTCGCGTCAGCACCTCAATCAGCAATTCCAGAACCTCTGTGGCGTCTGGCCCCAGAGACTCGAGATCGTCCTTGCGCTCGAGAATCGAACGCATGAGGTCGCCCATCTGACCCTGAACTACGGTGTAGGTCTCGGACCAGGCCGGAATCCCTTCCTGCGCGTACACGGCGCAGAATCGGTCGAGCCCGTCCCTGAGTGTCTTGACCTCTCCGGCGTGTAGCTCAAGCTTGAAGCCCCCGTCACCTGCTTTCAGCTCGACCAGGGAACGCGTGTCGCAATCGTCCCACGTGTTCTTCGGTGACTTCTTCTGGTATCGGAACCCTCCGCGCACACAGGCGTCACGATTGTTCGGGTTGTCGACAATCAGCGGTCTGAATATCAGCCGCGTTCGCTCTCCGTCGCGAAGTATTAAATCGTCGACGGCGGCGGTGCGGCGAGAAGTAGGCATAACTTGGAATTCAGGATTGTCGTCCACGGTGCCCCCCGGCTCGTGTTGGTCTTGTGCCTTCCCGGACACCATTGTACGTCGGTCGGATGCGAAGAAGCGCATCCAGCTGGCGGCCAGGAGCGGTAGACCTCTTGCGGGCGCATTAGCCGCAGCTGATGCGCAAATGCGTTAGGCGGACGGGCAATCTGGGAGTTTAAAGGGGCGGGGGCCAGCCGTCGTGTCTACTTCTTCTTGGTGATCTTCACGGTCTCCGTGACCGTCGTCTTCGGATGCTTCTTCACTTCTTTGGCGGGCACGAACTGCCCGGTTCCGGCATCCCGATGGATCTTCCTGGTAGCCATTGGCCTCACCTCCCATCCTAGAAGATGGGATACATACGGAGGCCCCCTTGCCCCTGATTTGCAGAGGTGTCTTGCCTCTTCATTATAGCGAACACCTGTTCGTGTGTCAAGATTCTCCAAGTGCCAAGCGAATCGTGTCAGACCTGTCTGCTAGCCTCCAGATGACGCTCCAGAGATGGAAGTCGTGCGTCGGAAAGGGGGGATACGCATGAACACAACTGGAGAGAAGCCGGGCAAGGGCACCTACAAGTGCACGAAGTGTGGACAGTTGGTCGTCCTCGATGATTCGACAGACACGCTTCCACCGTGTCCTAAGTGCGGCAACACGACGTTCCGCAAAATCTAGAAGGCCGGGCGCGAGGGGTTCGGGGTCTTGTCGCCTTCGAGCTCCTCGTTTGGCCCGACTCGCTGACGATTGGAGGTTGAGAATGGGCCTGGACATTGGGGCGGTGCTCAAGGATGCATCCATGGTCGCCGGCGCGCTGCTCGGGTTCGCGCTTCTCGGTTTGGCACTGAGGCGAATCAGCTAGCCGGACGCGACCCAGGTAGTCGCGTCCTTGGCGTGCCAACTGGACGGTGCCGGGACGGAGGCAGTGCAGGCATGCGATCGAAGGCCCGCCAAGCAGCCGTGCCGCCCCCGCTGTCACGGCGACACGGTAGAATGAGCGCAGTCGTCATGCTCCAACAGGGGAGGAACCACTTCATCATGGCATCAGCCACCAAGGAAGCGCAGCGCGCCGAGCTCCATAAGACGATTTGGCGGATCGCCAACGACCTTCGCGGGTCCGTTGACGGGTGGGACTTCAAGACCTACGTCCTGGGCATCCTCTTCTACAGGTTCATCTCTGAGAACCTCGCAGCCTATCTCAACATCCAGGAGCGCGCGGCGGGGCGCCCTGACTTTGACTACGCAAAGCTCCCCGACGCCGATGCTGAGTTCGGCCGCAGTATGACGGTGGCCGAGAAGGGCTTCTACATCCTGCCGAGCGAGTTGTTCGTAAACGTCCGCAGGCGTGCGGCGAATGACGAGAACCTCAACGAGACGCTCGAGCGGGTCTTTCGCAACATCGAGGGTTCGGCCGTGGGCGCCGACAGCGAGGATGACCTAAAGGGCCTGTTCGACGACCTTGACGTGAACAGCGCGAAGCTCGGCCAAAGCGTGGCGAAGCGCAACGAGAAGCTCGTCAGGCTGCTTGATGCGATCGGCGAGCTCAGGCTTGGCAACTTCGAGGATCACACGATCGATGCGTTCGGCGACGCGTACGAGTACCTTATGCAGATGTACGCGTCGAGCGCCGGCAAGTCGGGCGGCGAGTACTACACGCCGCAGGAAGTGAGCGAGCTGCTCGCCCGCATCACCGTCGTCGGCAAGACGCAGGTGAACAAGGTCTACGACCCGGCGTGCGGGTCGGGTTCGCTGCTGCTTAAGTTCGCAAAGGTGCTGGGCAAGGGGAACGTCCGCCAGGGTTTCTTTGGCCAGGAGATCAACCTGACCACATACAACCTCGCGCGAATCAACATGTTCCTCCACGACGTGAACTATGAGCAGTTCGACCTCGCGCACGGCGACACGCTGACCGACCCGGCACACTGGGACGACGAGCCGTTTGAGGCGATCGTGTCCAATCCGCCGTACTCGATCAACTGGGACGGCGACGCCAACCCGCTGCTCATCAACGACCCGCGGTTCGCACCCGCCGGCGTGCTCGCGCCCAAGTCGAAGGCCGACCTCGCCTTCACGATGCATATTTTGAGCTGGCTCGCGGTCGACGGCACCGCAGCAATCGTCGAGTTCCCCGGCGTGCTGTACCGCGGCGGCGCGGAGCGCAAGATCCGCAAGTACCTCATCGACAACAACTACGTGGACACGGTCATCCAGCTCCCACCCGATCTGTTCTTCGGCACCACGATCGCGACCTGCATCATCGTGCTCAAGAAGTCGAAGACCGACAACGCGACGCTCTTCATCGACGCGTCCGCCGAGTTCGTTCGAGGCGGCAACAAGAACAAGCTGACCGAGGCAAACCGGCAGAAGATCCTCGATGCCTTCGCTGCCCGCGAGGACGCCGAGTACTTTGCTCGGCTGGTCCTAAACACCGAGATCGCCAAGAACGACTACAACATCGCCGTCTCGTCGTACATTCAGCAGGAAGATACGCGAGAGGCCGTCGACATCACTGCGCTCAACGCCGAGATCGCTCGCATTGTCGCGCGGCAAACGGAGCTGCGGACGCAGATCGACGCAATCGTTTCGGACCTGGAGAGCGCGTCATGAGCCGCGTTGATGAGCTGATTCGGGAGCTGTGTCCGGACGGGGTAGAGTCGAGACCGCTAAGAGATCTCGGCATCTGGCAGGGTGGAGGCACACCCTCGAAGCACAAACCAGACTACTGGCGAGACGGCACCACTCCTTGGGTCACCTCAGGGGATATGGGCGACTTCGAGTTGGCAGCTACCAAGTACCGGATAACTGAGGCCGCGGTGAGCGGAAGTGCCGCCAAGATCCTCCCGCCGAACTCTGTTGCTGTCGTCATGCGTTCTGGCATCCTGAAGCACACCCTGCCCGTATCGCTTGTGCCATTTCGGGCAACTGTGAATCAAGACCTCCGGGCGGTGATTTGCCACCATGATGTGATGCCGCGCTACGCGCTGCACGTTCTGCGCGCAAATGCACAACGCGTTCTTATCGCCTGTCGCAAAGTCGGCGGTACTGTCGAGTCCATCGATGTGAAGAAGCTGATGGCTTTCGCTGTTCCCGTTCCGCCTCTTGAAGTGCAGCGGGAGATCGTGCGGGTGCTGGATCTGTTCACGACGCTGGAAGCGGAGCTGGAAGCCCGGCGGCGTCAGTATGCCCACTACCGCGACTCACTCCTGACCTTCCCCGAGGGGGGTGTCCGGTGGGTACCGATGGGTGAGGTCGCTCTCTTCCGGCGTGGCACGGCAATCACCGAGAAGGATGTGCGGCCCGGGGAAATCCCAGTGGTCGCAAATGGTCCAGTCCCGGTGTACTTCCACGATACTGTCAATCGGACTGGTGAGACGATTGTTGTCGCACGGTCGGGCGCCTATGCGGGCGCGGTCAGCTACTGGGATGTACCCCTGTTCCTTACCGATGCATTCAGCATCCACCCTGATGCCAACCTGCTTCGGCCGAAGTACGTGTTCTACTGGCTCAGTGCACAGCAGGACCGTTTGCATGGGATGAAGAAGGGCGGCGGAGTTCCCCACGTGCGCGTCAAGGAGCTCGAACTGGAGGCCATTCCAATACCTGCGCTGTCCGAGCAAGTGCGCATCGTCGCGATCCTCGACAAGTTCGACGCGCTCGTGAACGACCTCAGTATCGGCCTCCCGGCTGAGCTCGCCGCGCGTCGCAAGCAGTACGAGTACTACCGTGACCGCCTGCTGACCTTCGAAGAAGCGGTTGCCTAGACGGCTCTCGGCAGTAGAATTTGTCATTGTTGATTTACCTGGCATGCGCGATGACAAAATGCTAGATTGTCATTGTTGAGTTTCTGAGGAGGAGCGATGACAAATTCATCTCAAGACCGCGCGCCTCGAGGCAGACCTTCGCGCATCGCGATCTACCAGCGATTCGCCACCGCCATCGACGAGCTCGGTCGGTACGGCGGTCTGCCCACGCCGGTTGAGGCCAAACAGCTCTGGGACGACGTATGGTACCTCGAGGCGCATCACTCCACAGCGCTCGAGGGGAACACGCTTGTACTGCGCGAGGTCGAGCAGCTCCTGGAGCAGGGTCGGGCCGTTGGCTCGAAGGAACTCAAGGACTACATGGAGGTCCTCGGCTATTCCGAGGCCGCGCGCTGGGTCTACGAGCAAGGAGTTGCCCGGGGCGAGTACGGGCGCGATGGCTTGGTAAGCGTGACTGAAGTGCGCCATATTCACGAGCTTGCGATGTCGAGAGCCTGGGAGGTCGCGCCGCACCCGGACGCGTACCCGGACGAAGCACCCGGGGGCTTCCGCCGGCACGACATCCGTCCATTCACGGGTGGCATGACACCACCGACCCACCCGCTTGTCTCGGCGGGCGTTGCCGCCTGGGTTGAGCAGGTGAACCAGTTTGGGCAGGCGCTCTCCAGCGGCACACTCGGCATGATGGATGTCCCTGAAGTGCTGGCGGGAATCCATGCCGACTTCGAGCGACTGCACCCATTCATAGACGGCAATGGACGGGTTGGACGGCTCTTGCTCAACCTTGTCCTCACTCGTCTTGGCTGGCCGCCGATCGTTATCTTCAAGGAGCAGCGGGGGCGGTATCTGAAGGCGCTCGACCGAGCGGATCATGGGGATTCGGGCCCGCTTGCGGAACTCATCGCGCGCTCGGTCGTGGACAACCTCCACCGCCTCATCCCCAACATCGCGGGGCCCGCGAAGTACGTACCGCTCGAGGCGCTGGTCGACGATGAGTTCAGCCTTGCTGCGCTTAAGCAGGCGGCCGGGCGTGGGCGCTTGGAGGCCATCATCGGTGCCGACGGACGCTATCGCTCAAGTCGCGCCGCTCTGAAGGCGTACAGGGCGTCCAAGTACAAGCGAGGCGGAAGCGAATGAGCGAACTGTGTGGGGGAGTGCGCTACGACCCGATCGCCGTGAGCGCGGAGAGCACGGTCGTCTCCGAGTACCTCGCGGACGCGGTCGAGGAGACGGCGTATCAGTCTGAGGCCGCTCTGGAGCAGGCGTTCATCAAACTCCTGGAGTCCCAGGCTTATGAGTACTTGCCGCTCACGAGCGAGGCCGAGCTTGTCGCGAATCTGCGCACACAACTTGAGGCCCTCAATGGGATCACCTTCAGTGATGCAGAGTGGGAGCGGTTCTTCTCGGAGAAGATCGCTGGCGCAAATGAAGGCCCGACAGAGAAGACCGTTCGCATCCAGGAAGACCACGTTCAGATCCTGAAGCGCGATGACGGGTCCACCAAGAACGTCATGCTCATCGACAAGACCAACATCCACAACAACCGGCTGCAGGTCATCAACCAATACGAAGTCGCGCAGGACGAAGGCGGTGCGGCGCGGTCGAACCGGTATGACGTAACGGTACTGGTCAACGGTTTGCCGATGGTCCACGTCGAGCTCAAACGCCGCGGTGTGGACATCCGCGAGGCGTTCAACCAGATCAACCGCTACCAGCGCGACAGCTTCTGGGCCGGCTCCGGCCTCTTCGACTATGTTCAGCTCTTCGTGATCAGCAACGGCACGCTCACCAAGTACTACTCCAACACGACCCGTCGTCAGCACGTGAGCGAGATGTCAGGCGCGAAGCGCGTTCGCAAGACCTCTAACACCTTCGAGTTCAGCTCATGGTGGGCCGATGCAGCGAACAGGCCGATCCAGGATCTGCCCGCGTTCGCCAAGACCTTCTTCGCGAAGCATGCGTTGCTCAACATCCTGACCAAGTACTGTGTGCTCACTGCCGACCGGATGCTGCTTGTGATGCGGCCGTATCAGATCGTCGCGACCGAGCGCATCTTGCAGAAGATCGAGATATCCACGAACTACCGTCAGCTCGGCAAGATCACCGCCGGCGGCTACATCTGGCACACGACCGGTTCCGGCAAGACGCTCACCAGCTTCAAGACAGCGCAGCTGGCGACCAAGCTCCCAAGCGTCGACAAGGTGCTCTTCGTCGTCGACCGCAAGGACCTCGACTACCAGACGATGCGCGAATACGACAGGTTCGAGAAGGGCGCCGCGAACTCGAACACGTCGACTGCGGTTCTCAAGCGCCAACTGGAAGACCCCTCGGCGAAAATCATCATCACGACCATCCAGAAGCTCTCGACCTTCATCGGCTCCAACAAGGGTCACAGCATCTACGACGGGCATGTCGTCATCATCTTCGACGAGTGTCACCGCTCTCAGTTCGGCGACATGCACACTGCGATCACCAAGGCGTTCAAGCGCTACAACCTCTTCGGCTTCACGGGAACGCCGATCTTCTCGGCTAACGCGGGTAGCGGCGGCAATCCGCAGCTCAAAACCACGGAGCAGGCGTTTGGGGAGAAGCTGCACACGTACACGATCGTCGACGCGATCAGCGACAAGAACGTGCTGCCGTTCCGCATCGACTACGTCAACACGATCAAGTTGCCGGAGGGCATCACCGACAAACAGGTCTCGGCGATCGACACCGAGAACGCGCTTATCGCTCCCCAACGGCTCCGGGAGATCGTCGCCTACACGCTGGAGCACTTCGACCAGAAGACCAAGCGGGCCGAGCACTACTCGCTTTCCGGCAAGCGAGTACGTGGCTTCAACGCACTGTTCGCGACTGCATCGATCGACGCGGCCAAGCGGTACTACCTGGAGTTCAAGGAGCAGCAAGCGGGTTTCGTCCCCGATCGCAGGCTGAAGGTCGGGATCATCTACTCGTACGCCGCGAACGAGGCTGTCGACGACTACTTAGACGAAGAGGGCTTTGAGACCAGCGCCCTCGACCAGTCCTCGCGCGACTTCCTGGATGCGGCCATCGCCGACTACAACGCGATGTTCAACACGAGCTTCGATACCTCGGCTGACAAGTTCCAGAACTACTACAAGGACCTCTCGCTGCGGATGAAGAACCGCGAGATCGACCTAGTCATCGTCGTGAACATGTTCCTCACCGGCTTTGACGCGACGACCCTCAACACGCTCTTCGCCGACAAGAACCTGCGCGCTCATGGTCTCGTTCAGGCGTACTCGCGTACGAACCGGATCCTTAACTCCGTGAAGACATACGGCAACATCGTGTCTTTCCGCGACCTGGAGGAAGAGACCAACGACGCCATCGCCCTCTTTGGCAACAAGGACGCCTGCGGGATCGTGCTGCTCAAGCCCTACGCCGAGTACTACGCCGAATACGCTGAGAAGATCGCGCAGCTTCTGGAGGAGTTCCCGCTCGGGAAGCCGATCATGGGCGAGACGGAGCAGAAGGCGTTCATCCTGCTCTTTGGAGCGATACTTCGACTGCAGAATATCCTCACGTCATTCGACGACTTCAGTGGCAACGAGATCCTCTCGGCTCGACAGGGCCAGGATTACCGAAGTGTGTATCTCGACCTCTACGCCGAGTTCCGTCGCATGGCGGAGAAGGAGTCGATCAACGACGACATCGTCTTTGAGATCGAGCTCATCAAGCAGGTCGAGATCAACGTCGATTACATCCTGATGCTCGTGGAGAAGTGGCGTGCGTCTCACGGTGACGGGGATGACAAGGAGATTCGCGCGTCGATCAGTCGTGCAATCGACGCCAGCCCGAGCCTGCGCAACAAGAAGGACCTCATCGAGGCCTTCGTCGATTCCGTCTCGGCCAAAGGCGAGATCGACGAGGAGTGGCAGGCGTTCATCCTCGCCCGGCGCGAGGCTGAGCTTGCAGCGATTATCGATGCCGAGGGGCTTCGCCCGGATGAGACCCGCGCGTTCATCGAGACGGCTTTCCGCGACGGTGCGATACAGGGCACGGGGACAGGAATCACTAAGGTGCTGCCACCGGGGTCGCGCTTCTCGCCCGGGGGTGAGCACAGCGCGAAGAAGCAGCGGGTGTTGCGGAAGCTAGGCGAGTTCTTCGAGCGGTTCTTCGGGCTTGGTGGGAGTGGAGAGTAGCGACGGGAAGTTGTCAGGGTCCGGAGTTAGAGTGACTTTCATATTCATACGGAATTGGGGGCAGAGCAGTGGCGACTTTCGGATCTCTGAGCAAGGTGGATCTACGGCAGGCCTGGGCGAACGAGGCAGCTCAGTTCACGCCGTGGGTGGCTGAGAACCTCGCCCTGCTCGGCGACGCAATCGGACTTTCGTTGGAGCTCGATCAGACCGAGAAGCCGGTGGGCAGCTTCTCGGCAGATATCCTATGCAGGGATACGTTGACCTCTCGCCTCGTGCTCATCGAGAACCAGATTGAACGCACAGATCACACACACCTCGGACAAACGATTACATACGCCTCGGGGATTGGCGCCTCAACCGTGGTCTGGATTGCGGCCCAGTTCAGGGACGAGCATCGCGCCGCGCTCGACTGGCTGAATGAGCATACAGATGAGGACCTCGCCTTCTTCGGCCTGGAAATCGAGGTTTGGCGCATCGGCGATTCGGCTATGGCACCCAAGTTCAATGTCGTATGCAAGCCGAACGATTGGGCTCGTCAGGTACACGCCGCCGCGGGCAATCCCGCCGCAATAACCCCGCTACAGAGCGCGCAGCTGGAATTCTGGACCCAGTTCGTTGAGCTGGCCAAGGAATCGCAGAGCGCATTACGGTCGAGTAAGCCAGCTCCATACAATTGGACGAGTCATCCCCTCGGGAGAACCGGCTTCTGGCTGAGCTCTGTCTGGTCATCGTGGAACTCCGAGACCAATACGGCCGGAGGCGAGCTTCGCGAGGAGATTGTGCTTCAGTCAGCGTCGTCGAAGGAGAGCTACGCGAAGTTACTCGAGCGACGAGCAGAGGTCGAAGCCGCATTAGCAGCCGCAGGAGTCCCTGAGCCGATTCAGTGGTACAACCCAGAGAGCGCCCAGGTATGTCGCATCTACGTGCGCCGCGACGCCAGTTTGGAGAACCGAGAGGACTGGCCGCATCAGCAGCGGTGGCTGCTCGATCGAGCGGAGGCATTCACCAAGGTTATTGCTCCGCTCGTGAAGCAGCTGTGAGCACTGGTATCGATTTGCACGGAGGCAACTAGGGGGGAGCACAATGCTTGTCGCGCTCACCGATAGAACTGAAGTCTCGGCCGCCTACGCTCAGTTTGTCGAGGGGCTGAACGCAGGCAGCTCTCCGATGCGAAAGAGGGTCGGCTGGCCAAGCGGCACGGGCGAATTTGAGGTATTCTGGCGCCCAAGTGAGCGACTTTGGAGCCTTTTTGACCCCAGCCGTACCAGCAACCGGTACTGGTGCTGCTTCGGCCCCGACGATCCAACCAACGCAAGGATCCTCAGTATCAGCTGCGAGATCAACTTCGCGTTCGAAGGCATCAACCGGCGAGTGGCGGGTGTGTTCTTGCGGGATGAGGATGGGCGCATCTACGTAGGCCACAGCGGCAACGTCGGCGGCGGCCGCAAGGGAGTAGGTAAGACGGCATTCCTGAGCTACTACGATTCTCCCGTGCGCGAACCTGTGGATTGGCCGGACGGCAGGACGACCGAGATGCTCGTCATCGGAATGCTGGGCTCGGATAGTTTCGTGAACAGCGTCGCTGCCTTTGTCTCGGAGGTGGCATCGTTCAAAGAAGACGCCACGCATGGAAGGACAAGGCAACTGCCTTCGGGTGTCAGCGATGACCATGACTCTGTGCTCGGGGCCTACTTCCCCGAGTCGTTACTTGGCTCGGCGAGCTTTGAACAGAAGACGAGGAAGATAGAAGTACGCCTCGCTCACGGACCCGTGGTGCATGCCCTGCGCGAGGCCGTCGAGTCTTCTGGGCTTCAGGCGAAGAAGAACAGCCGCATTGATCTCGCAGCCGTGACCCTGGGTGGCGAGCTGCGCACGATCTTCGAGGTGAAGACGGCGATCGACTGGAACTCGGTCTACGGCGCGATAGGGCAGTTGATGTACTACGGCAAGACCGGCGTTCATGTGCCACGGCGTCTAGCAGCCGTGCTTCCTGCTGGCGGACCGACCGATCTGGACGCACGACTAAAGGCCATTGGGCTCGATGTTGTCCGGTACGCATACGCCGACGGGCGGCCGGTATTCAGCGGCCTGGAAGAAGCGTTGGGCCAACAGGGGTGAGCGAAGAGTGACCTACGAAGATGCAACAAGGAATCCTGACGCGTGCGTGGCGGCGGTCGAGATTCGAACCGCCAGCCTGCTGTTCGAGGACGTCCTTACACGGCGCGCTGCGGCCCAAGAACAGGGCGTGCGGCAGGTCTCCAGTCGACTGGAGGCAATCTTCCGGTATCGGCTTGAGGAGATCGAGGCGCAGGCCCGCGTGCGTCTGAGGTTGGGCGCTCCACCCTCGCTGCGACTACTGACGGGGATCTCGCAGCTCGAGGTGCCCATGAACCGTGTGCTCGGGTGGATCTTCGATCCAAGCCGAAGGGGCGATGCGGCGTGCATCGCGCTGACCGAACTCGCAAGGTTCCTGGAGTTTGAGACGCTGCTCAGAGACATTGAAGCGGGCGAGGTTCCCGAAGTGCTTGTTGAATCGAGTCCGGATGTTGCGCTCACGAACCGGCAGCCAGATCTGATGATCGGCACAACCAACGCAGCGCTGCTGATTGAGAACAAGGTTGACTCTCCTGAGAGTGGCGAGGGCCAGTATGCGGACTACCTTTCTGTGCTCACCGACTGGGCCAAGTCGAGGGACGCGCGGGCCTACTTGTTCTCGCGGCGAAAGCGAACGCCTCCGGCCGGCTGGGCCGGCTCTTTCTCCCATCAGGATCTAGGAGTGCAGATCTTCAGGAGGTTGGCTGAGGAAGAGACGAGTCTGCCCTTTTGGGACCGTGTCGTTTATGGGCTGCTCGCGGGAGACCTCGATCCCGATCTCTCTATGGAGACACCGGCCGAAATCGCGCAAGTGCTCGCCGGGCGACAGAGCCCGGTTGTCCGTGCAACCAGTCTCAGTAGACTCATACAGCGTCCGACAATCGACCTAGGGCAGGGCAGTGCAGATGTGGGATGACCTGGTTGGCGCATACGAAGAGAAGCTAGACGTGCTTGAGGCGGCACGGGGCAGCTTCGCACAAGAGGTTGCGGATGTCGTGAATGAAGCGGGTCACCAGCTTGAGGACGCGCTTAGGGCACAGCTTCACGAATGTGGGTGTCTGGTCGGCGCCGCATCTCAAGATCAAGAAGAGAACGCTGTGTTCTCAGATGCCATTCGGTATCACCTGCCAATAAGCGATGCGTCAGGGACAACTCGACTTCGGTTCGGGCTGTGGGTAGCCTCGTGTTTTGGGGGGCCCGTCGCCACGATGCGAGTCGTACTTGAGATCGTCGCGCTTCCCGGGTCTCTACAGACTCAGGTGTGGGCGGCAAAGTGCGCGAGTCGGATTCCCGAGGCGATGCCTGGCGAACTCCTCGCTGTGGACGCTTTCCCGGATGTCCCCGCCGGGGGTCGAGTCATTCGTGTGGTTAGTCTCGGACTGGCCGATCGCGGCTCGCGTGAGGTGGCCGCTGAGGTCGGAGCAATCGCGCGTGAACTTGGAACGCAAATCATGCCACTGATTGAATTCCTGCGAGACGCTGCTGCGCCCTTGGTCAGGGCGGAACAAGCACTTCTCGCGTACAGGCCGATGCTCGAAACTCGGGCGCGTGCGGCTGATGCCGAGGTCTACCCCAGTAAGGGCGGACTTGGTGACTACGAGGGCGGGAAGTACCTGCAAGTCGGCAGCTACTGGCTTTGTACGGCCCCGGCCAGCGGCAATTTGCTTGCAGAGAGCCAACGAGTGAATGAACCCCATATTCGAACCCTGGCTGGACGCCTCGGTCGCGAAGTCACGCGGCGTGTGCAACTTGGCTGCGTCGTGCTGACGGAAGAGGAGTTGCGCGATCCCGTGCGCACCGTAGCGGAGGACATTGCCGAGGCGTTCGATGTCTGGTTCGAGGCCAGGGCGGAGAATCGCGCTGCGGCCGAAGCGGAGATGAGCACCGACGGAACCGAGTGACGTTCACTTGGGGTGATTCGGATCAGCCGAAGAGAACGCGCGCAGCAAGCGCCGTCGTCGTCCGTGTCGTCTCAGATCGCAACTTCCCCCCAGAAACAAAAAGACGAGGTCAGATGCCCTGACCTCTGCTATTACCATACCATATCTAGGCCCCAATTTCGAGTCCTGTATTCGCCCCCGAATCGGTGTATAACAACGTATTCGAGGTGAGGCGAATGATTATTCCGTTCGGAGAAGACCCCGTTTCGATCCAGCGCATGGCGGCGGGTCAGGCGCTGGAATCCTGCAATCCGGTGATCGCGCGCCACGGCCTAGCTCTCTCGGCAGAGGACATCCAGGCGCTGGTGGCGGGGCGGCTCGATGCGCTGAAGATCGCCGAGCGCGTCGAGTTCGGCGGCGGTGTCGCGAAGGAGCTGGTACTGGCGTTCGCGAGCTCGCCGTACGTATCTCAATCGACGTTCGTTGAGACCATCCTTGAGCTGCAGGAGCTGTTCTACGAGGTCAAGAACGAGTCGCTCGAGCAGATCTCCGACGATGACCTCATCGCTAAGATGCGATCGCTCTTCGACGACGTGGCCAGTGGGGACCTGGGCTACCTGGAGCAGGCGCTCCTCGAGGGTCTGGCGCGCCACGTGCGCGAGGAACCTCTCGGCGGAACTGATGCTGCCGAACCTGGAGCCGACGAAGCCGCCATGAATGCGGTGACGCTCGCGCACCACCGCTACAACGTGTCGGAGTGGGTGGACGAGACGTACGCGCCCGCGTGGGACGGCGCGAGCTGGCTCGACGAATAGGAGGCGCCTGTTGACCGATGAGAACGCGCTAGCCAATGACTTCGACGCCTTCCAACGCAGCTTCCTTCGGCTGCTTGAGCGGCGAACGGCGATCTACACCATGGGCGACAGCACGTCGGTGCCGTTGCACGCCGCGGTCGATATCTTGCATTCGATCTGCTTCGTTGTCGGCATCGATCCCGGAAGCCTGGAGGTTCCGGACCGGCTGCTTACTGTGAATCTTGAGGACGAGTTCCGTCGCCGCCTCGCACAGATCGAGCGCAAGGTGGCGCAGAGCGGCGAGCTCTGGAAGGCCGCCGTTGCGACCATGCCGCCGATCTCGAGCATCGCGCTGCGAGACACGCTCGCGGCCGTCGGCGATTTCCCGAAGGCGTACGACTTCCGGTCCATGGCGCACGAGATCCCGGTTATGTTCGACTACCCGCTCTGCCATCCGGTGCCCGAGACGCTTCTCGGCGTGGAGTACATCAATGAGTACCTGCGCTGCTTGCTTGTGGAGTTCGACTTCCTGCGGCGATTTGAGCCCGAGGCGTGCGTGCGCGTTCTTGAGCGCAGCAGCCCGGACTACGTGGAGCTGCTCGTGAACCTCTACGAGCCGGTCGCGACGAACGCGATCGGCCGGGCGCTGATCGGGAGAGACCCAATGTCGCTGAGCATCCCCGAAGGGGAGCGTCGGGACCTGGCGCGGCTCCTCGGGACTGCCAGCGCGCGCGAGCGGGCCCGCATGCTGGATGCGGCTGCGCTGGCGACGTGTGACGCGCTCGGGGTCGAGGATGCTGGCGCCCGCGAGTACATCCGCGCGCTTGCTGCCGAGCTGCCGCCGCGCATCGAGGTCGCGCTGAGTCCGGGGGAGCTGCGGGGCGTGTTCGTGTAAGGTCGCCGCTGAGGCTCACCGTAGGATCATGCTCGGTGTAAGAAAGCTCGTTTGACGCCCGTGTTGCCTGTAACTATAGTGTTGTGCATGATGAACAACACAGTAGATTCAGACAACACCCCAACACCCTTTGAGGTGCGGAGACGGCTTCGTGAGCAGCTGCCTCGCACGTGGCAACTCGACCTCGAGCAAGCCGGGGCCCTGAGAGGTCCCGACGCTGTGCTCGACCTTCGGGCTCCTGATGGGCGGCGCGCGACGATACTTGTCGAGATCAAGCGCCGGCTTGACCCGGTGGCGGTGCCGCGCGTGCTGGAGCAGATGCAGTCCTGGGCCGACCGGTCTGCGCTGGCAAGCCCTCAGGCTGTCTTCCTCGTGGCGGCGCCCTATCTCGGCGAGCGCACTCGTGACAGATTGCGTGACAGCGCTCTCAACTACCTTGATCTTACAGGCAACACGTTCATGGCCTTCGAGGACCCCGCCGTGTACATACGCACGCAAGGCGCCGCGAAGGACCCCAACAGGGCGTCTCGGCCAATGCGGTCTCTGCGCGGAGTGAAGTCGGCCCAGATCGTGCGCACACTCGTGGACCTTCGCCCACCGCTTGGAGTCCGACAGATCGCCGAGCTTGCGAAGACAGATCCCGGGAATGTCTCTCGTGTGCTGGACCTCTTGGAGCGCGACGACCTCATCCAGCGAAACCCGCAAGGTGGCGTTCAGCGAGTCGACTGGAGCG
Source organism: Actinobacteria bacterium UBA2286 (assembly GCA_002345925.1). Taxonomy (GTDB): domain Bacteria; phylum Actinomycetota; class Coriobacteriia; order Anaerosomatales; family Anaerosomataceae; genus UBA2286. The sequence continues at coordinate 82,511 of DDWM01000054.1, forward strand.
AGTTGCTCAAGACGTGGTCCCGCGACTACTCGGTGACAGGTTCGAATCGGTTTGCCACGTATCTGGATCCTCGCGGACTCTCGAACTTCCTCTCCCGCTTGAGATCGCTGCCCGAGAGCACGCGCTATGCGGTCACGGGCTCGCTTGCGGCGGCGCGACTGGCGCCCGTCGCGCCTGCACGGCTCGGCGTCGCCTTTGTTGAAGACGCCACCGCTGTTGCCGATGCACTCGGATTGGTTTCCGCTGAAGCAGGGGCGAATGTCATGCTGTTGGAGCCAAAGGGAGAGTATGTATTCGACAGGCGGAGGAACGATGAAGGGGTGTTCTACGTGGCTCCGAGCCAGGTCGCTGTGGACCTGCTGACAGGGTCCGGGAGGAACCCCTCGGAAGCCGAAGAGCTGCTGGATTGGATGAGAAAGAACGAAGATGCCTGGCGTGCCTGATATCGAATACGTGGTCGCGAGGACCGCGTTGCTCGACGCGCTTGAGGCTCTCGGACCTCATCGAGATGCGGCAGTCCTGGTCGGCGCCCAGGCAATCTACATCCACACGGGCGACGCGGGCCTTGCCGTCGCCGAGTCCACCACTGACGGCGATTTGGCTCTGGATCCGGAGCGTGTTCCCGAAGACCCGGAGATTGCCGCAGCCATGCGAAGCAAGGATTTCTTCCGGGAGGAGAAGGAGAGCGGACCTGACATCGGCATATGGTCCTCTCTCCGAGAGATTGGCGGTGTTCCGGCAATCGTCAAGGTCGACCTGCTTATGCCTGAGGCTGTCGGCGGAGCCGGTCGCCGGGCGGCCCGCATCAAAGGCCACGAAAAAGGAGCGGTGCTCAAAGTCCGGGGCCTTGAGGGGTGTCTGGTCGACCGCGCTCCCCATGTCATCGTGGCCCTCGACGGGTCCGATTCCCGGTCATTTGAGATCATGGTCGCCGGTCCTGCGGCGCTGCTGGTCAGCAAGCTCATCAAGTTGGGGGAGAGAACTGCCGAGTTCGAAGCGGGCGGACGCGATCGACGGAAGAACAAGGACGCGCTCGACGTGCTGCGAATCCTTCGAGCCATCGATATGAAGGAACTCGCAGGGCGGCTACAGATGCTGGCAGTCGAAGGCGTGTCCTCAAGCGTGACCATTCAAGCTGTTGAGGGGCTGCGAGATCTCTTCGGCAAGGCCGATTCACCTGCGAGCCAGATGGCTGCGGAGGCGGCGTTTCCGGAACCGGTCGCGACGATTGCTCAATCGTGTGCGGCCCTGGCAGCTGAGCTCCTGGAGCTGCTTCGCAACCCGGTGCAACCCTAACGAAGCGATGTAATGAGGCCGTGAGCCTCAAGTAGCAGAGCCTGGTTCGGCTCAAGCCGGATGCGAGAGAGGTCGCGGCTCGCATCCACCTCATGCGTGGACAGCAGCACCTGCCACGTTCGTCCTGCCCCCAGCTCCGGTGCCGCTGGGCACTCGACCCGCTTCGCGCTGAAGTTCAAGTACACCGCGACCTCCTCGGCACCTGCCTGCCTCGTGTACGCAAACACTCCCTTCGGCAGCCCGCTGATCTCGCGGTAGTCGCCGCTGTGAAGCGCCGGGTTCGCCTTGCGCGCGCTGAGTAGCTGGCGGTACCAGTTGAGAAGCGAGTCCGGCATCGCGCTCAGTTGTTCGACATTGCGCGTTCGGTAGGACGAGTCCACGGGCAGCCAGGATTCCCACGCGCTGAACCCCGCGTTCTCGGCCGCGCTCCAGTGCATCGGGGTGCGCGAACCGTCGCGGCCCACGCGCAGCGGCCAGAACTTCCGGCCGACCGGGTCGTCGATCAGCTTGCGGGGTATCCGGCTCGACGGCATGCCGATCTCTTCGCCGTAATACAGGATCGGTGTGCCGCGGAGCGTGAGTAGCATGGCGGCGGCCACCTTGGCGCGGGCACGGGGCTGCGCGCCACCGAGCCGCGTGAACGAACGCGCCAGGTCGTGGTTGTTCAGGTAGTAGCAGGGCCACCCGCCATCCGGGACGTTCTCCTCCAGCCACCGCACCGATGTGCGGAACGCCTCGGCATTCCACTTGTTGCGGACGAACTCCATGTAGAACGACAGGTGCAGCCGATCAGACCCATTGCCGAGGTAATCGATGCAGACGTCGGGCGTCAGTGTGAGCACTTCACCCATGAGCACGCGCTCCCCGAAGTCCTCCACCAGCCGGCGCAGCTCACCTGCGACCTCCAGGTTCTCCGGCTGCGAGACATCGTGAACGTGCTTCTGCGCCAGGTACGGTCGCGGGCCGAGCTTGGGCGGGTTGTTCCGCAGCTCGGCATCTTCGTAGAGGCAGTTCACGAGGTCGAGGCGGAAGCCGTCCACGCCCTTGTCCAGCCAGTAGCGGGCGATGCCGAACATCTCTTCGCGTACCTCGGGATTGCGCCAGTTCAGGTCGGGCTGGAAGGGGAGGAAGGCGTGGTAGTAGTACTGCCCGGTGGTCTCGTCGTACTTCCACGCGCTGCCTTCAACGACTGCCACCCAGCTGTTCGGTGGCTTGCGGGGCGTCCGGCCGTCTCGCCAGATGTACCAGTCGCGCTTGGGATTGTCGCGAGACGAGCGCGACTCGACAAACCAGGGATGCTCGCTCGATGTGTGGTTGAGAACCAGGTCCATCACCACACGCATGCCTCGGCGATGGCACTCCTCAAGAAGCTCCTCGAAGTCTTCCATCGTGCCAAAGCGCGGGTCGATCGAGCGGTAGTCGCTGACGTCATAGCCAAAGTCGGACAGAGGCGACGTGTTGATCGGCGTGAGCCAGATAGCATCCACGCCGAGCGAGGCGTCGGTGCCGTCGTTCAAGTAGTCGAGTCGCTCGATGATGCCGCGCAGGTCGCCTCGGCCATCGCCGTTCGCGTCCGCGAAGCTGGACACGGCGATCTGGTAGATGACACCGCGCTTCCACCAAGGGGTCTCAGGCATGGGCTTCAGGCCGCGGTTCGTTCGTGAATGAGACTGTCGTTAGCCATGAAATCCCCCTTGTCGGCTGCGCTTCAAGTATACGCTGCTGCCGCTGTTGGGGTCGCCGGCGCCGTTGCCTCAGCTATCGAGCGCTCGGTACCACACGTTCATGCTTTCGATCCGGCCCGCGATATGGGTGTTGTTCACCAGCGTGCCCGCGTGCGTGTAGCCTCGCCGAGCGAACACCGAGTTCATACTTGCCGAGGTCGCGCGCGCGATCGTGTACGCCACGCGCATGCCCTGCTCCGTCGCCGCACTCTCGAGTCCCGCGAGCAGCGCGCTGGCCAGACCGGCGCCCCGGCTGTCCGGGTGAGTGGCGAAGTCCGTCAGCTCACAGGTGAGCGTCTCGGCGGATAGCTCGGCAGATGCTGCGACAATCAGGGAGCCATTCTCATCGCGGACGCCAACGAACACGGTTCCCTCGGCCATCGAATCACGCAGGAAGGCGGGATCGTCGATGGGGAACGGATAGCTGTCGAACACATGGGAGTACAGCTCCACGAGTTCGGGCACGTCCTGCAGACCGAGCGGCTGGATGTTCGTGGTGGTCTGAGCGGTGCGGCCGGGCCTGCTCGGCATCCGCGGAGTCATGGCCTCCCGGACCGCCTCCGGGAAGCGTTCCGTCGCCCTGTCTGCGCTGAGGAATCGCGTGCAGAAGCAGAGCTCCTCGCCGGGTATGCCGGACGGGATGCGGGCTTCAACCCCAAATCCGGCATCCAGGAAAGTCTGAGTCGCCGGGCCGGTGGTCTTCGCGAAGAGCTTGGAGTAGCCGTGCTCCGCCGCCAGGCGCTCAAGAAGCGCGACGTCAGCGGTCGCATCATCGCTTGGCTTGAGGAGATACACCCGGTGGCTGCGGTGACCGTGCTGAACGACGGCCCCGCCGATGCGCTCAGTGCGATCGGGTGAGCTGTCGTGCGCGTTTGTGGGGAGTGTCTCGGCCACGAGACTACTCTTCGTTGTCTCGGCGGTTATGGCGTTCGTTGTCCTCGGGCACAAGTGCTTCTGTGTCGTTATCATCACGCATCAGGCCTGCCACGCCGCGGATGGTTCTTTTTGACGGCGGCGGGCCCGTCAGTTCGCACGTCGCGCACTCGTGGTCGC
>DDWM01000066.1 GCA_002345925.1 Actinobacteria bacterium UBA2286
GTCGCGCCGAGGCGGGTTATCTCGGTCATGACGACGGATGGGATGGAAGCGGTCGGCGTCAGCAGGATCGGACCGTCGAGCGCACCGGCGAGCGATGCGCCGCCGAGAGCGTCGGGCCAGTTGGCGCCGGTCGCGATAATGACGGTCTTGGCGCCAACAGGGGCAAGCCCTTCAGGATACGCCGCGACCGACGCGGCAACGGCGGTCTTGTAGCGGTCGGTGCCTTCGATAGAGGTGAGCTTGAGGGGTGCCGTGACCTCGATACTCGTCACAGTCACTGGACCGCGATTGTCCGCACCGTCAACAGGGATGACCGATAGTTCATGGAGCCCCTCAAGCAGTGGCTGGGTGTCGAATGACGTGTCATACGTTGTGCCGATGAGTAAGCCATCCAGCGAGACCTCGTACCGGACAGGCGAGGCAGTATCGGATGGCGGATCCGAGGGCAGCCATGACGCGTGGGCTACTGGCTCGCCTGTCTCAGTCGTGACAGTGGCAGCCAAGTCCGCCGGCTGTGCTGGTGCGATGGTATCGACCGTGAACCGCACCCCCGCCCAGTCGGCTGACGGAAGCTGCATTCCGTCAGCGCCGGTCTGACGGACAAGAATGCCGTAGGTGTAGTCGGGTAGATTCAAGTCGATTGTGAAGTCCTCGGACTGCGAGTCGAAGACCCCATCAACAGCGGCCGCTGGACTCCACGTAGAACTACCGTCAATCGAGTACTCGACCGTTGCGACGGTCGAAGAAGTGTTGAGGGCCGTGCCGGCAAAGCGAACCGAACTCGATGGGGCCTGGCTGAACGCTGGCCCCCGCAACGACACGGAGAATTCATAGAAGTCCCCGGGCGCGTACACGTCCTCCGTTACCAAGCCGGGCGCTGATCCAGCCAACAGGTCGATTCCATCCGACTCGCGAGAGACGTGAACATTGCCGACTACAAGTCGCCCTTCACTTATCTTGGTGAGTGCCTCGCTCTGCACCGAAGCCACCAGACTGGTTGTCTCGCCAGAACGGAGCCACTCGGCCGCAACCAGCCTATCGACAGGGGTGCCATCCTCACAAGACAGTGAGGCGGAAACAGTGTACGTGCCATCCTTGGAGACTGAGAGGGGAACCAAGACGCCGAATGAAGCCAGCGTGTCACCTGGTCCGGACGTGACGGTGGTGGCCACGGAATCTGCTACCGTCGCCACCGATTCGCCGACGTCCATGACTCCCACCGCGATCCGCTCGGCGTCTGGATGTAGTGCTTGCGCCTCAACAAGCCAGCGCCCAGACGAAAGTGGGGTCAGCTGCGCTGTATACACCCCGTCACTGGCGAGTGCGTCACCCATGCCGCCGTCGTCTCGGAACAACAGCGCCTGCTGCTCCTGCTCATTGGCTAGGCCAGCCGCTCCCGTGACCGTGGCGCCGAGTAGTGGAACGCCCTCCGATGACTCGATTGACGCGGTCACGAGGCTGTTTGTGCCCGCCAAAGCTGCGTCGGGGACGCTCAACCTCATGCGAGCTCCCCCTTTTGTGAAGCCTTCGACCTTTACCGTGCCACCTCCAGCGGATGGCAGTCGTACCTCTATGGTGTGCGACCCGGTCCTCGTAGGAATGATGCGCAAGGAGCGTGCTAGCGACCCATCGGCAGCACTCCAGGCAGCTTGGTCGCAATCCATCAACGAGCCTTCGGGGTCTCGGACCACTACGCTAGGCGTCGCCTCGCTCGAGGTCACGGTGAGACTTGTGAGCCCGTCCAACACGAGCGTGGTGTAAGCCGGTTCTCCCGCTACCACCAATAGGGTGCGAAGCGGGAGAGAGCCCGACGACGAAGACGCCTCGGCAGGCGCAGCCGCGGCCAAGGATAGCTGACTCTGTGCCGCGCCTACCTCAATCGTCGCTGGCTCCGGTGCCAGCTGCATAATGGTGTCAAGCAACGCATAGTAGAACGCGCCACCCTTGCTTTGAGGAACGACTTCCTCGTAGGAGAATTGCTGGGTGTCTTGAGGCTGGCCCGGATCCCAGGTGTACGTATTCCCGACCCCTGGCAGATTTCCAGCATGTGCCAAATAGGATTCCTCTCGACAGGCGCCGTCGCCGAAGTCAAAAGAGGGCCTGTCGAGGGATTCGTATCCGGTCTCCAGTGACCGGTAGGCGACCCATCCGTCGCTCGGAGCCCCGCCGAGGATCATGTCATTGTCACTCAAATACAGGCCCCTAGGCCATCCGTCGGCAATCTTCTGCTCATCCCAAGGGATAACGTCGGCGGCGAGCGGGAGATATGTCCCACCGAACCTCCATACCGGGATTTCGACTTCTCCTCGATTCTCTTTGTTCCATTTCTTCATTGTGTCCTCAGCTAGCGAGAGGGTCGCATCGTTCTTGTCGAAGCCAGTTTTCCGCGACACAATTGCCAACGGCGAGCCACCGTTCGGACTGCCAAACTGGACGATTCCAGCAATCTGCTCTCGCCGAAGACTGCCCCGGCGAAGCGTATTTGAAGCGAGCATGGACCGTGCGATGACGCCTCCGTACGAGTGGCCGATGATGATGATCGGTTCATCTCCTATGGGTGCGCTTTCAAGCCACTTCACCAACGCGCCCATGTTTCGCTTCAAGTCTCCGGTCGAGTCGATAACAGCCGCTCCGTTAGGATCAGACGTCGCTCCCGGACGCGTGGGGACGATTAGTACCTTACCTGCGCCCATACCCTCGGCGACCGACTGCTGGCCGATGAAATCCCATGGCTCGCCGAGGGTACCAGGCGCGGTCGTGGACTTCAGACCAGCGATGAGCACTAATGTGGGCTTGTCTGTCTCGCCGCTGCCATCCACAGCGGGAACCGGGTCCACGTGAAGGCCAACGTCGCTGGCCGCTAGGTTCTTAACGAAGACATCGTAGGAACCGTTCGTATCACCGGTAACGAGGTTCGACGATACCGACCCGAAAGCCACATATCGTCCGTCCCCTGAGATGGAGGGACTCTCGCTGGTACTGTCGCCTTGTGCCCCAGTAGAACTCACGCTCACCCGGCTGGTTGTGTTGGTCGTGCGATCGCGCACGAAGATGTCCGTGGCACCATTGTTGTCGCCCGTCACGAGATTGGCATCGAATGCGGTGAACACAACGTAGCGGCCATCGGTGGAGATTGCAGGCGCATAGCTGTCAGTTCCGCCTTGTGTGCCCGCCGTGCTCACGCTGACCCGACTGGTCGTGTTGGTCGTGCGATCGCGCACGAAGATATCCGGAGCGGCGTTCGTGTCGCCACCGACGAGATTAGCTGAAAACGACATGAACGCCACATAGCGCCCATCACCGGAGATGGAACCAGAACCACTGTCGCCAGCGCCTTGTGTGCCCGCCGTGCTCACGCTGACCCGACTGGTCGTGTTGGTCGTGCGATCGCGCACGAAGATGTCCGCAGCAGCGTTCGTGTCGCCTGTCACGAGATTGGACGCGTAGGAATTAAACACGACATAGCGTCCGCCAGCGGAGATGGAACCAGGAACACTGTAACCATTGGCCTGTGCACCCGCCGAACTCACACTGACCCGACTGGTCGTGTTGGTCGNNTCGTGCGATCGCGCACGAAGATGTCTGCAGTGGCGTTCGTGTCGCCCGTCACGAGATTGGAGGCATGTGACATGAAGGTGACGTAGCGCCCGTCAGCGGAGATGGGACCAGCGTGGCTGTCACCATCACCCTGTGCGCCCGTCGAACTCACACTGACCCGACTGGTGGTGCGGGTCGTGCGATCGTGCACGAAGATGTCCGCAGCGTCGTTCGTGTCGCCCGTCACGAGATTGGAGGCGTAGGACATGAACGTGACGTAGCGCCCGTCAGCAGAGATGGATGGCGCTGCGCTTCCCCTATCCCCTTGTACGCCCGCCGAACTCACGCTGACTCGAGTGGTTGTGCGCGTCGTACGATCGTGCACGAAGATATCCCCGCACGCGTTCGTGTCACCCGTCACGAGATTGGTGGCGTATGACATGAACGTGACGTAGCGTCCATCAGCGGAGATAGAGGGGCCACCACTACTGTTGTCGCCTTGCGCCCCCGCGGAATTCACGCTCACCCGAATCGTCGAGTCCGCATCCGCTGCCACTGCGCTTTCAACCGGCAGCACCGCTCCCACCAACGGCGTCGCAAGCGCCAAGCTCAACAACAGCCGAATCGCCTGGCCTGCCCTGCGGCTCGCGTTGCGACGGATTCCTCTGGTGTTCATGTGTGTCCTCTCGGCTGCCTCACCCGCAGATCCCCTCGGCGCACTCTCAAATTGCGCCACATTCCCCTGACGCGAGTGTACCTGAATCTACCAGGGCCAACCCACCCCGGAGCAATATGCGGTAGGACCGCCCGGAGACGGCCCTACGTGTGATTCTTATGGCGGGAGTGACGGGGCTCGAACCCGCGGCCTCTGGCTTGACAGAATCCGACGACTCTTGCGCAGGAGTAGGCTCTGTTACTGCACAAGGAGTGCACAACGGAACGTCGAGGACCGGGGTCTCCAGGGTAAATCGCACTGCATTCCCAGCCAGTGCTGCGCATATCCCCAGCTCAAGCCTCAGCACTCTCGCGAGGATTGAGCCACCATTGACCCGCAGAACGGTCTGCCGGACTTTGGCGGTCGTCGGAATGGGAGCTTGCGGGCTGCCATTCTGCCGTCGATCATGCAGTCTGAAGGTCAGAAGCCCCTGAGGTACTTGACGACAGAATCGCCAACGGCAGCGCTGCTTCCAAACACCGTCGCGTCTGTCATGCTAAGACGCCGTGCCCTCACAAACGCGGTAAATGCGTCGTTCGCGGCCTTCGGCACGAGCAAGAGCACTCCGCCCTTCTTCTGCATGAACGGGCCGCCGCCGAGAGCGTCGGGGTAGTTCGCTCCGGTCGCAACACCAATGTTCGTCGGCGAGAACGATTCGGGGTGTTGATCGAGGGCCCAGTCAGCGATCGCCTTGCACGTGAGGTACCTGTCCTTACCGTACAGCCGCGTGCGGTTCGGGAATCGGGTGTACACGGCCGAGGCCACCGCCGCGTCGCTGCCCGCGATGACAACTGTGGCGTCAGAGGGGACGCGAGCAGAGGTTTGTGCAGGTAAGGAGGCGCGGCGTGTGAGTAGGATCGGATACCCGAGCCTCGCGGCGACGGGGGCGGCCGACAGGGCGTCGGGGAAGTTCTCGCCGCTAACGAGGAAGTAACCGCTCGGTGTTCCCTCGACGCTGGCGACCTCGTCAGCGACGAGTGCCGCCGTCTCGTACCTGTCGACTCCACCGAGGCGAACGACGGTGATGCCCTTCGCCTTCAGCACGTCCTCAACGCTGCCGCTGACGGCGCTCTCGCTTCCGATTATGTAGGCCTTCGACGGGCTCAGCCTGTCGACTTCTGCGCTCACGCTGGCAGGTATGCTCGCCTTGCGTGTGATGAGCAACGGACCGCCCGCCTTAGCTGCAAGCACCCCCGCACCGAGGGCATCAGGCCAGTTCTCACCCGTCGCTATGACGACGACGGAGGCTGTTGTTGGGAATTCGCTCTGGCTGGTCTTAACCGACGTGCCGTACCTGTCCGTGCCAGAGAGGCGAGCGACCGTCATGGGGGGGACGCAACGCTGAATGCCATTGATGCCGACAGCCCAGCCGTCCGTGGCGGTGACGAAGTCAACCGCCATAACGATACTGCTCACGTTGGATTGTTCGGTGCTCCAGCTGATACCACCATCGGTCGTCTTCAGTATGGTTCCTTCGCCTCCGACCGCCCAACCCGTCGTCGGGTTTATGAAGTCGACGCCAAGCAGATAGTCCTTCAGGCTCGGATAGTAAGCGCTCCAGGACGTTCCGCCGTCACTGGTGCGCAGGATGGCCGACTGGCCAGTGTACCAGCCGAAAGTCATGTCGCCGCCAACAGCCCAGCCGCGCTGCGAATCGATGAAGACCACGTCGTTCATCGAGTATGGCGTCGGGTTTGGCTGAGGGTTCCATGTCGTTCCGCCATTGGTCGTTTTCAGGATCGTGTCACCCACAGCCCACCCGGTCGTTGAACTGACAAAGTGCACTCCCGCGAACCAGTGGTTGGCGTCCTGGTGCTGCGTCTTCCATGTGGCACCAGCGTCGGTCGTGGCAACGATCACGCCATCGCGACCGACAATCCACCCCGTGTTTGCATCAGTGAAAAATACCGATTCCAAGCTGTGCCTCACACCCGTTGACAGAGCACGCCAGGTCACACCCCCGTCGGTGGTCTTGAGAACGATACTCGACGTGCCGTAGTCGCCGCCGACCGCATAGCCGACGTTGGCATCAACAAAGCAAACGGACTGCAGGTCGTTGGACGTAGGGAAGCTATGGCTCTGCCAAGTACCGCCGCCGTCTGTGGTCTTCACGATTGTTCCCGCCCAGCCAACCGCTACGGCTGTGGACGCGTCCAGCGACGCGACATCCTCGAATGCACCATCTACGAACATTCCGAGCGGGACTTGGTTGAACCAGACAAGGCTTGGCGTGCTCGCCAGGGCTGAAGGAGCCGCGAGACAAGAAGCCCCGACGATCACTGCTACCAACGTGGCAGTTAGAATCGCTGCCTGAATCGGAAATGACCGCTTCATCTGAAGCCCCCCTTACGCTCTCCGCCAGCAAGCGAGAGCCTCAAGTGGCAGCGTAGTCCGCCCTTGACAATTACTAGGAATATATCACGCCTGGATGCATCTCACCGAAAAGTGGAAGTGCACTGGCACGGATCCGTAAAGCAGCCTTACATGGCCGCGGATGCCAGGGCGAGAACGCCCGGCGCACACGAGGGCCCCACTCGCTCGAGCGGGGCCCTCATCGGTACAAGTCAGGCGTCGCGATCTATTCGAGGATCGCCTCGATCGCGTCACGCACGGCCTGCGTCACTGCGGCCGTGCTGCCGAAGTAGCGCACCTCGTGGATTCCGGAGGCGTGAGCAACGAGCGCAGAGCGCGTCGCGCTGCTCAGGGTCTTCGGATCGCTCAAAAGCATGACCGAGCCGGTCTTGCCTTGGAGCACGCCGCCGCCGAGCGCATCAGGGAAGTTAGCGCCGGTGGCGATGGCAACGCCGTCCCAAGACAACCCAGCGTTGTCCACTCCGTAACTCGCAATCAGCACTGCGGTCTCGTAGCGGTTGTTACCGCCGAGCCTGACGACGTTGCTGCTGCCGAGCTTGGTCTTGAGCGATGCCTCTATGTTCGCGTTCACGGCGCTCGCGCTGCCGAGGATGGCCACGCGCTCGACGACTCCAGGCAGCGCCGAGACACTCGTCGCTGTCGTGGGGACGAGGTAGAGCGGACGCTTGCCCGCAACCGCGAGCGGCGAGGCCGCTAGCGAGTCAGGGAAGTTCGCACCGGTCGCGATGAACGCGTCGCCGGCAAAACCCGGGCCCGCGAGCGTGATCACGCGCGCCGCAACCTTGTTGGCGGTCTCGTAGCGATTGTCTCCCGCGAGACGCTCGACGTTGGCGTTGCCAAGCTTCGCCTTCAGAGCACTCTCGACCGCATTAGACACGGCCGAAGTGCCGCCGATGATGACAGCCTTCTCGGCACCAAGGCGGTCTATCTCGGTCATGACGACGGATGGGATGGATGCGGTCGGCGTCAGCAGGATCGGGCCGTCGAGCGCACCGGCGAGAGATGCGCCGCCGAGCGCGTCGGGCCAGTTGGCGCCCGTGGCGATGACCACCGTCTTGGCGCCAACAGGGGCAAGTCCGTCAGGATACGCCGCGACCGACGCGGCAACGGCGGTCTTGTAGCGGTCGGTGCCTTCGATGGGAGTAACGACAGGGGGGGCACTGGCCGAACCTACGGTGAAGTTCTGCTCGACTGCGGTGCCATCGAAGAGAAACTCCACGTAGGTCTCATAATCAACCCCTAAGGTCCAGTAACCAGTCGTACCGTAGACTTTGTACGTACCGTCAATTGCCGTTCGGGCGAAGGTGTCCTCTTTGCTGTCCCACGGCCCCCATCCACCAATATAGGCACCTTCGATCGGCTGACCGGTCAAGGCGTCGGTGACCGTCCCGTGGACAACGAGCGGATAGCGCTCAAGCGCGAAGTCCCGGCCGACAGTGGTAATGCCGCCGAAGACGACATCGGCGAAGTCGCGGTCCTGGTATGGGCTTGAGGCATTCTCGCGTTGGGCTAGGACGGTATAGGTGCCGGCGGGGAGGAAGATTTCATACGTGCCGTCAACGGCTGTGTAGGTGGTGTAGCCGCGGTAGTCGCCGGCATATGGGTCGCTGTAGGCGTGGACCATGATGCCTTCGATCGGCTGCCCCGTAAGCCTGTCGGTGACCGTGCCCCGGAACGCAAGCGGGTAGCTCTCCAGCGCGAAGTTGCGAGTGACGGTTGTGGTTCCATTGAAGACGACCTGGGTGACGGCGTAATCCACGTGGCCTTGAGCGAAGATCACGCGGACGTCAAACGTGCCGGCGGGACCGTACACCGAGTACGTGCCGTCAGCAGCGGTATGCGTCGTGTGGTCGCGGCCGTCGGGTCCCTGGACGTTCACCTGGGCACCCTCGATGGGCTGCCCGCTCGTCTGGTCGGTGACGATTCCCCGGAATGCAACCATATAGGGCTCCAGCATCACGTTGCGGATGACGGTTGCAGTTCCACCAAAAGCGACGTCAATCAGTTCGGCCTCAATGTAATGCTCCCCGCCGCTCACGGAAATGTCATAGGTACCCGCTGGGGCATACGACCGATAGGTACCCTCGCTAGTTGTGGCCACGAAGTCCCAGTAGCCAGAGTTGGAAACATAGACCCAGGCATCCTCAATCGGCAGCCCAGTCGTCTTGTCAGTGACGGTTCCCTGAAACGCAAGCGGGTACCGTTCCATGACCAGATTGCGCGTGACGAAGGAAGTCCCGCCGAAGACAACACCGGTCAATTCGATGACCTTGTAGTCGTTCGACCCGCTCGCGATGATGTTGTATGTGCCTGCAGGAGCGTAGATCACATAGGTCCCGTCAGCTGCAGTATCATCGGCAAACGAGTTCTCGTCGGCCAAACCGCCGGATAGGGACACAGATATCCCCTCCATCGGAAGTCCGCTCGTCTTGTCAGTGACTATTCCTCGGAATGCCAGCGGGTACTTCTCTAGCGCTGCGTTGCGCGTGATTGTGGTCGTTCCGTCGAATACAACGCCGGTAAGATCGATGCGTATATAGGGGTCCGAGGCATAGAAAGTGATGTTGTAGGTGTCGGCAGGTGCGAACACTTTGTACGTTCCGTCAGCGGCGGTGGTCACATCGAACCAATGGTCACTCGGCAGATCGCCAGATACCCATACCGACACACCTTCTAGTGGTAGTCCACTCGTCTTGTCGGTAATCGTCCCCTGGAACGCGAGCGGAAAGCGCTCCAATTCGACGTCTTGCGTAGTGGCGGCGGTACCGTCGAAGGCGACGGCCGTAAGCGCCACGCCTTCGTATTCACCCGAGTAGAAATCGACATACATGTCATAGTCGCCGGACACGGGAGCGAACATTGCATAGGTACCATCCGCCGCGGTGTAGCCCCAGGACCAGTAACCGTCCAGCCCCATGACTGTGACTCCAGCGCCTTTCAGCGGCAGTCCGGTGGCCTTGTCGGTCACAGTACCTTGGAAAGCGACTGTGCTATCGCCAGTCGCATGCGCCGCCTGGGGCAGCGCGAACGAAAGCGCGAGCGCGCAGAAGATCACCACAATCCAGATTCCCGTGAGTCCCCTGCCTCGATTGAATGTCATGAGCTTCCCCCTCTTCCGACTGGCGATGCGAGCCGAATCCATTCCCCAGACACGTACTTCCGCTTCACAGATCACTTGCCTTCTAGCTTACTGGCGGCCTGCCTTACTGCAGCCTCGAGCTCACCAGATACATCAGTCCTCTGCCTCCGTCATCCAGGCGCACGTCAACTGCGCCCTCGTAGCGACCACCATCAATCACCGGCAGTCCCACATACGTGCCTAGGGAGAACACGGCGTTCTGACCCTTGAGGTCCTGAAGGTTCTGATTCCCGCCAATGGGCTTCGAGTCCAGCACGCTGACGACGAGCCGCCGGGCCCCATCGGAACCGTCCGGCGCCCATCCGTAGACTTCGAAGATCACGTTGACTCGCGCCTCGGTCACGCCTTCCGGGAGCAGAAGCGTGCCGAGAGTCTTCGGTGGCGCGGTCGGGACCGTGGTGAGCCTGCTCCCTGTGGGCGCAAGCTGTGCCGCGCTCTTGTCGGCGATCCGCGATTGCGTCTCCGGTGAGGACTCGAGCTGCGCGGTGGGACTGCCGTCGGATGCAGTTGAGGCTGCGGCGGCGCTCTCCGCGCGCGCCAGTCGGCCGGCTGAGGTGGAACTCGTGGCGCTTCCGCCATCGCGCGTCAATACGAATGCGAGACCGCCCGCGACGAGGAGCAGGACGGCCGCTGCGGCAAGGGTGAGACGGACGCGCGGGGATATCGGGCTGAACTTAGACGGGCCTATGATAGGTCGACTGCTGTTGGCCCGCCTGCGCCGGTCCAAACGGACTCCCCCCGGGGTCGCAAAGTCGCATGAGAATATATGCTGGAATTGATCGAACTCGCAGCACCGCCATCATCGGGTCACGGGCGGGGACTGTCAAGAAATGCTATCCGATGCTCCATCCCATGACGATGTCGGCAAGCGCTTGCAGCTCCCGCCCGCGTGACGCATTTGCGCAGCCGCTGCGCAACGCCTCGCCCCCAAATACAACAGGCCGAGAAGCATCTTCGCTTCTCGGCCTGCAAGATTCTTATGGCGGGAGTGACGGGGCTCGAACCCGCGACCTCTGGCTTGACAGGCCAGCGCTCTAACCAACTGAGCTACACCCCCATGGGTGTCTATTCGCTTTCGCGGACAGCACGCGGAATGTTACCAGCGACCTTGGCAGATGTCTACAAGTATTATCAGCGCGAGGTGTGTGCTGTCGTATCATTGACCCGGTAGGAGCCTCCTGATGACGACCGAGGGGAGCCAGATGCCCGCCGAGAACATCGCCACTCACGCCCAGACGCTGATGCTGGATCTCGACAAGCTCATCCACGCACGCGACCGCGTTGGCGCTATCAAGATCGCACGAGAAGCGATCACGGCCGGTACGTTCACCATCCCGCAGCTCTATGCACTCGTGCTCTCACCACTCATGAAACTCACCGGGGCCCGCTGGCACGCCGGCGAAGAGGAGGTCTGGGAGGAGCACTACACCACGGCCGTCGTCCGCACCATCATCGAGTCGCTCTTCGACGAGGTAGCTGCACGCGCGGCTGAACCGCTCGGCAAGACGGTCGTGCTCGCAGCGCCCGCCGACGAATACCACGACCTCGGGCTCCGCATGCTCGCCGACCGCTTCGAGCTGGCAGGGTACCGCGTGCACTTCATCGGCGCGGCCACACCTCTTGAGGAGCTTCTGGGCGCAGCACGTACGCTCAAAGCCGACGCGGTGCTGCTCTCGGCATCCACGCACTTCCACCGGCTCCGCGTGCGCGAGTACGCCGATGCGCTCACCGCGGCGATTCCCGGCATCACGGTGTGGGCCGGCGGTCCGGCGTTCGCTCACGGTCATTCAACCTGGAGCGATGCCGAGATCCCCGACATCGCGCTCCTACTCGGCGACCTTGAAACGAGCGCCTAGATGCTACCGTTCAAGATCGCGATGCGCTTCCTCAAGACCTCTCGCGCGCAATCCGCGCTCATCATTTCGGGTATCGCCGTGGGTATCGCCGTGCAGATCTTCGTCGGCTCGCTCATCACCAGCCTGCAGGACTCGCTCGTACAGCAGACGGTCGGCTCCACGTCGCAGGTGACGATCACGGCGCTGGACGAGGGTGAGCCGTTCACGGTCGATTCGCGTGTGCTCAAAGTCGTCTCGGATGACGCAAGGGTGAAGCCCGGCGCCGTCGCGGCAACGCTCGGCACGACAGGTCTTTACACGAGCGGCAACGAGAACGCGTCGCTCTCACTCAAGGGCGGCGACCTCAGGGGCCTTGACGGCATCTACAGCCTCTCACAGCGCCTCACAGCCGGCTCGGCACGCCTCGGCAAGGGTGACATCCTCGTGGGCAAGGATTTCGCCGAGAAGTTCGCTCTCGTGCCCGGCGACAACATCCGGATCACGTTCTCCGCAAACAAGACACGAACGCTCACCATCACCGGAATCTTCGACCTCGGCAGCTCTGCCGTGAACGAGCGTCAGGCGTTCGTTAACGGCGATGTGCCGAGAGCGCTCCTTGGCTGGCGCGCCGACGAGTACGCCGCCCTTGAGACGCAACTCAGGCAGCCGTTCGACTCGGCAGCCGTGGCAAGCGATTGGCGCACGAGGCTGAGGAACCTGCGTATCGTTGAGTGGCAGGCGCAAAACGCCGACTTGCTCACCGCGCTCCAAAGCCAGGGATCGTCCTCGTACATGATCCAGGCATTCGTGCTAATCGCGATAGCGCTCGGCATCGCGTCCACGCTCGCTATCTCGGCTGTGCAGAAGACCCGGCAGATCGGCATCCTGAAAGCGATGGGCATGGGCGACACGGCGGCGGGCCGCATCTTCTTATGGCAGGCTGCGCTGCTCGGCGTTGGAGGAACGCTCTCGGGACTTGCTCTCGGCTTCTTCTTGCTGTGGGGTTTCTCGTTCGCCGACGCCTCATTCACCATCACACCCAAGCCGGGGTTCATCGCGTTCTCGGCGGCCGTGGGCATCGCCGTCGCGCTGCTCTCGAGCATCATCCCAATCCGGAAGACATCGGCTCTCGATCCGATCGAGGTGATTCAGGGTGGCTGAGCTACTCCTTCGCGTCGAGAACCTCGACCGCGTCTACGGCAGCGGCGACACTGCAACGCACGCGCTCAAGGGCGTGAGTTTCGACCTTGCCGAGGGCGAGTTCGCGAGCATCATCGGGCAGTCTGGCTCGGGCAAGTCGACGCTGCTCAACATGCTTGGCCTGCTCGACACGCCCACCAGCGGCACGATCACGTACCACGGGCAGAATGTGAGCGCGCTCAGCAAGCCCGAGCTCGCGAAGCTCCGCAACTCGCTCGTTGGCTTCGTCTTCCAATTCCACCACCTTCTGCCCGAGTTCAGCGTGCTGGAAAACGTGCTCATGCCGGCGCTGATCGGTGGCAAGCCGATGCCCGAGGCCACAAAGCTTGCCGAGGAGACACTCGGCCTGCTTGGTCTTGAGGGGCTTGAGGGCAAGGGCGCCAACGAGCTCTCCGGCGGCCAGAAGCAGCGCGTGGCGATAGCGCGGGCGCTCATGAACCGCCCGGCGCTGCTCTTGGCGGATGAGCCCACGGGTAACCTCGACACCAGCAACACCGACCAGGTCTACAAGCTCTTCCGCAAGGTGAGTGCCGAGACGGGCACGTCGTTCCTCATCGTCACGCATGACCGGAATGTGGCGCAGCAGACCGATCGCATCTTCGAGGTTCTCGACGGCAAGCTCGTCCAGGATATCCGCAACGATTACGCCGGAGCCTCTCGCTAGACGAGCCTGCTGGCGATGCCGATGGCCCAGGAGTGCACCACATCAAGATCTACCCAGTCGCCCGCGGGGAGCTTGGCCATGTGCATCATGAAGCGCGTTGGCGCCGGCAGTTTGTCGGGATCGATGCGTCCCGCGAAGCGCCCTCTCGGCAGCGTGGCGCCCAGCTTCGGCGAGGCGCACAGGGCCTCATCCATCGCCTGATCGAGCGAAGCGCGCACTTCTGACGTGTCTGCTCGCGCCGAGGCGCCCACCTCAAAGACCGCCGTTGTCATGCTCTCAAGCGCTTCACGATTCGCCTTCACCCATTCGCATAGCGCCGAGCCAACGTGTCCCGCGAATATGGGTGCGCCGAGAACCACGGCGGAGTACTTCTCAGTCTCGGGGGATGCGCTCACGGCGGTCACGTCAACATCCAGGCCAACGCCGCGCAGCGCGCGACCGATCTCCTCGGCGATATCGCGTGTGGCCCCGAACCTCGTATCGAACACAACGAGCACCCGACCCATCAGTCACCCCCGGACTAGTGGTCGCTACCTGTCATGTTCGCGTCCCGGGGTCGTTTCCCTGCCATCCGTCAGCGGGTTGATGCACCAAGTTGCCGCTAGTGTTAAGTTATCAGCAGTAACGCCACCACCCAAAGGAGCCGACAATGGTGCGCCCGTCAAACCCGGAACTTGCCGAGAAGATCTTGCTTGCAACCGCCGCGATCATCGAGCGCCAGGGACCAGACGGCGTCACCATGCGCGGTGTGGCGAAAGAGATCGAATACAGCGCCACCACTATCTACCTCTACTTCGATAACAAGGACGACCTTCTCAACCAGACAGTCGTAAGGGCTTTTGGGTGGTTCTCGGAAGCGATGGTCGAGGCAGCCGGAGAAGGCACCGGCGTCGAACGCATTCGCAACCGCGCTCGCGGCTATGTCCGCTGGGCGCTAGAGCACAAGGGCATGTACCGACTCATGTTCCAGCACGACTCCATCAGGCCATTCGATTCCGAGACCGGCGCGGTTCAGCCGCGCTCTCTCCGCGACAGTGCGGCCATCATTCAGGATGCCGCCGCCGCAGGAGACCTGCACTCCTCGCTCGACGCCTCGACGATCGCCCGCATCAACTGGGCCGGGTTGCACGGCATCGTGTCGCTCTCGCTCTCGGGCCGCCTCTTCGGCTCCCCCGACGATATCGGCATGCAGAACGTTGAGGAGCAGGCGCGTTCGCTCGCGGACAAGTTCGTCGAGGGCTGGCTCAGCGCGAGCGCCTAGACGCCAAGATCAAGCTGGCCGTCGCTGCGCTCGGCCGGTTCTCCCCCATACGGCGCTGCAACATCGCCGAGGATCTCGGCCATCTCGCGGGCGTTTCTCGGCGCGTAGTCGTTAGGTGCCGACCCGAATACGGCTCATCGGCGACCTCCGGTGCTATTCCTCTTCGTATCCCCCGCGGAGCAGCGCGAAGATGCCCACGACCAGGCCGAATACAGCACCGAACGCTGCGCCGATGAAGACCGCCTCGCGCGGCCCGAACATGACGTCGACGCCCTCGGCGATCTCAACGTTACCGCCAACAGCCAGGCCGACCCAGCCGTCCTTGATCGCGACTTCGCGTGCCACGACGATACCTACACCGCCGCTCTCGACTGAGACCGAACCGCCCGCGACGATCGTCTCGGCGCCGCCCTGCACGATGCTCACGTTGCCGCCGGCGAGAATCGCGCCTGCGCCGCTGCGATCCATCGTGATGTCGCCCTGTGCGCCGATTGCGCCTGCGCCGGACATCGACATCGTGATGTCGTTCTCGGCCACGATCGCGCCAGCTGCCGAGCCGGTCAGGTGCGCGTCGATGACGTCTGCCATGCCAACCGCGCAGGTGCTGAGAGACATGTCGTCAGCTTCAATCCTTGCGATGACCAGGTCCTCGCCGATCAGATCCTCGAAACGGTCGAAGTCAACTTCCTCAACTTCCTCGACCGATGTGTCCATGTCGTCGCTCATGGTTCCTCCCTCGGATTCGGTACCCACCCTTGAGACGATACCCGATTAAGCCGACAAGGACAGCCGGAATCTCACCACTGGAGAAGTTCCGCGAAGTCGCGGTTGTAATCCGCCACGCTCGGCGGCTTTGGCGCGGCATGGTACGGCCAGTCCCAGCGCACCTCATGGACGTTCGCGAAGTGCTCGTTCACAAACTGGGTCGTTATGTTGAAGTCGAGCATCGGGTCGTGCACCGACATGCCGAACAAGCACGGCGTGGCGAACGGTCCCGCAACGTCCTCTTCTTTGGCCGAGAGGATGTGCTCGACTTGCGCGAGCAAGACGTCAAGCGTCGAGGATGAGAACCCGGAGAGGCGCACGCTCAGATCCGCAGCGGTCTCGAACTTGCCGACGAAGCGCATGTACCAGTCGATGATCGATACGGTAGCCGGATTCTTGAGCACCGACATCATCCCTCGGCGTGCAAGTTCCGGTCTGAGCGCAACGATCGTGCTCTTGAGCAGCGCAAGCTTGGCCGGTGAATGCCTGAGAGCCTTGTTGGTCACGAACGGCGAGAAGAGCACCACCCGGTCAATGCGATCCTCGTGCTGCTGCAGCGCCTTGAGCGTGAGCAGCCCGCCAAACGAGAAGCCGAGAAGCGAGAAGCGCTCTGCGCCGATAGCATCCGCGAGGTCCCCGATAGTCTGCGTGACCTTGGCAGCGGAATATCCGCCCTCAAATGGCGTGCTGCCACCATGGCCGGGCAGCTCGAAGAAGTGTGCTGTGTACTTCTGGCCGATGAACTGGATGAGCGTGGACCAGTCCTCGATGAGAGAAATGGTCGCTGGCACCATGATTACCGGTGGCCCGCTGCCAGCGACGCCTACGCGAAGAGACGTCAGCGGCAAGTCATACTGCCTGACGTCTAGCGGTGGAACGCCGGTCTCAGTGATGTCCGACACGCAAGTCTCCGTCGTCGGTGGGCATAAGGTGCCCGCCGATTATGCGGCCGCTCCCCTAACCGCGCAAGCGTGCGAGGCTATGAGGCTGGCGCAGCTACCTATTAGACAGATACAACGCGATCGCGGACTGCTCTTCGGGAGTGATAACGGCGCCGTTCTGCTGCACCATCCGCGTGATGGTCGCTTGCCACCCGGCAAGATCCTTCGTGGCGCTGTCAACGCGTTCGAGGTTGTGGCACGTGGTGCACTTGCTATCCACCAGCGCTGCGCCGTCGCCCACAACACCAGTGCCTGTGCCTGGAACTGCCTCAGTGCCGCCGGTGCCTGTGTCGGTGCTTGATGAGCCACAACCGACAAGCGCTGCCAAGACGAGAATGAACGCTACAACAACCGCCGCAGTGCGAGTACCTGACCTCATTGTGGACCTCCCTATGACCGAACGTACCCATGCATGTATACCCGAGCCCGCATGCATGTGTACGATACCTACACGACAACAACTACGCAGGAGGCACTCCATGGGCAACAAACGCTGGCGCATCATACTCGGAGCGGCGCTCGTTGCAGCCTCTGCCGCCCTCTACTTCGTTCACTTCCTCATCTTCCGGGATGTGCACCACATCTTCATCTACCTGATCGGCGACATCGCATTCCTGCCGCTTGAAGTCCTGCTCGTCACGATGGTGCTTCATCAACTGCTGGAACAGCGCTCGCGTCGCGCCTTGCTCCACAAGCTCAACATGGTCATCGGCGCGTTCTTTGCCGAGACAGGCACGGAGCTGCTCGGCCGTCTTGGCGCGTTCGATTCGGTAGTTGACGAGGTACGCGACAACTTGGTGCCGGATGCGACCTGGAACGACCGGCAGTTCGCCTCGGCTCGCTCGGCTGTGGCGGCACATGAATTCGAGGTGGACGCGTCGCGCAGCGACCTTGTCGCGCTGCATGCGTACCTGGCCGGCCAGCGTCCTTTCTTGTTGCGACTACTCGAGAACCAGAACCTGCTGGAGCATCAGTCGTTCACCGACACGCTGTGGGCGGTCTTCCATCTGACAGACGAGCTCGGGCATCGCGAGGATCTGGCGACGCTGCCGGACTCGGATGTAGCGCACCTGTCTGGCGACATCAAGCGCGCATACGCCTTGCTTGCAAGCGAGTGGCTTGCACACCTGCAGCACCTGAAGGTGAACTACCCGTACCTGTTCTCGCTCGCGGTTCGCACGAACCCGTTCGACTCGAAGGCGCGGGTAGAGGTCACGTCATGAGCGCTATCGCCCGTCGTCGTAGGTGAACTCTGAGCCGACAGCGATGTCGTGAGCGGAGGCCCACCCCTGCGGCAACTCGAGTACGTATCGCGACGGGCCGGGGCTTTGAATCTTGCGCGTGTCGCCCACGTATAGCGGTACGATGGCGGTCACCGTGTTGTCGACTCCTATGAACACAACGTCGATTGGGAATCCAACATCCTTCATGCCGAAGGTGCGCACGCGTTCATCCGGATATACGAATACGAGGGCTTCGCCGTCGGCGAGTCCGTCAAAACCCGCAAGTCCCTCGGAGCGCTTGGCCATCGTATCGGCCAGGTATGCGTCGACTGCTTGCCCGCCAACAGTGACTCGCGGCATTGCCGCAACCGCGCAACCTGACAGCAAGAGCACCGCCAGGCCAAGCACGATGATTCGGAGTGATGCCTTCATGCTCCTCGGCGCTCCGTAGGCTGTTGAAAACAACGTTCTAGCAATACTCCGCCCGCGCGTTATGATTGTCGAGTTTTGTATCTGCGAAGGGAGAAATGCAAATGGCGTCCGGAGGATCCAAGACCGCAGTGGTTGCGGCCATCATAGGCAACCTGGTCATAGCGGTCATCAAGTTCATCGCAGCCGGGATCACGGGCTCCTCGGCAATGATCGCCGAGGGTATCCACTCGGTTGTAGACACCGGAAACGGCGCCCTGCTGCTCCTAGGTATCAAGCAGTCAAAGAAGCCGGCGGACGACCAGCATCCATTCGGGTACGGCAAGTCGCTGTACTTCTGGAGCCTCATCGTAGCCATGAGCATCTTCGGCATCGGCGGTGGAATGTCGCTGTACGAGGGCATCAGCCACCTTCAGCACCCGAGTCCCCTGACCAACCCCACCTGGAACTACGTGGTTCTCGGAATCGCGTTCATCGTGGAAGGTGCATCGTTCACCGTCGCGCTTCGCGAGTTCAACAAGGTCCGCGCAGGCCGTCCGTTTTGGGCATTCATCCGGGCCTCAAAGGACCCGGGCCTCTACACAGTGGTCTTCGAGGACAGCGCAGCCATGCTCGGCCTTGGCGTCGCGCTGCTGGGTGTCTTCCTTGGCCACCTCTTTGAGAACCCGCTCTTTGACGGACTTGCTTCCATCATCATCGGTCTGATTCTTGTGAGTGTGGCGTGGCTGCTCGCGACGGAGACCAAGGGCCTACTGCTTGGCGAAGGTGCCGATGCGGCGACCGTGAAGCGACTCCGCGAGATCGTCGAAAATGACGAGTCGGTGGAGTGCGCAGGTGACATCCTCACGATGTACATGGGAACGCATGACCTCATCGTAACGGTCGGTGTCCAGTTCAAGCGCGGTATCCATGCAGAGACTGTGCACCGCGCCATCCACCGCATCGAAGACGTCATCTCCGTAGAGTTTCCGGATGTGCGCCACGTCTACATTGAGGTCGAATCGCTGCCGAGAGACGAAGCGTCAGCCTAACAGGGAAGCGTGTCTTCTCCACTGCGCTCGCGGGCATAGGTCTCCACGCGCGAGTTGTGAAGCAGCTCGACGACGGTCTCAAGAGTCTGTACGCGGTTCACGTGGTGTCGGCGCAGGCGGTCAGCGTGCGACACGATGAGACGCGTGTGCTGCAAGTCGATCTTGCTGAAGTGGAGGCTGTCCCACTCCTCACGCGAATTCGCCGCCCAGATCTCGCCAGCGATCCAGCGGAGATTCTCAACGTCGTCATGCGACAGCAGCGTCCAGTCGGCACGAAGGCCGTTGCGCCACCTCGCAAGACACCGCTCGACTGCGCGCTGCTTGCTGACCTCGAAGACCCGCATACCGAGCGACTCGCCCGACGACGGGCGGGGTGTACTTTCAATCATGTGTTACCTCCGGCATAACTCAGGGTGCCCCAGGAATTCGTTAGAAAACGCCGAGAACCTTTAAGCCTGAGAAAGCCTGAGTGCGCCTAAGGAATGCTTCAGCGGCTCGTGATTGCGAGTGAGGGGTAGACTGTACTCAGGGCCAAGCGCAAGGAGACCTCAATGCGGAGAATAATCGGGGCATTCAAGAACCCCGCATCACGTCCTCGGGCGATCATCTGGAGCGGCGTCGCGCTTGTCGGCATCGTTATGTTCTCGGCGGTCAGCGTGATCGGGACTTCAGTGAACTGGTTCTGCACCGACCCCTGCCACGTGGTTCACCTCGACAACACCAAGACGTTCGAGGCCGGCTCTCACGTTCAGGTCAACTGCGTGTCCTGCCACGAGCCGGTCAATGCCAATCCGCTGGTATTCGTGTGGAAGAAGCTTGAGGTCGCTCCCGATCTCATCCCGACGATCATGGGCACGTTCGATCTGCCGATGAACAAGGGCAGCTACGTTGCCGTGGAGATGCCGGACATCATGTGCACGCAGTGTCACGCGCTGGAGAATCGCGACGTGACCCCGTCGAGTGGCATCATCATCGACCACACTGCACATTCATCCCAGGGGGTGACCTGCGCGACGTGTCACAACCGCGTGGCGCATCCCGAAGAGAACGTTGAGTACACGCTTCCGGGCGATGAGAAGCACGAGAACTGGATGACGATGGATGCGTGTTTCCGCTGTCACACGCTGTCCGGGGAATCCGAATCGAAGACACCTGCCACCGGCAAATGCGCGGCGTGTCATCCTGCCGAGTTCGAACTCGTGCCTACAACGCATGCCGCGGACGGATGGTACACGCGATTTGGCGCCTCGAATGGACATGCCGATGCCGCGAAAGCCGAAGCAAGCCAGACAGCCGAGGCGATGGCCGCTGAGCCACTCGAGCTCAAGCATGCGGTAGGACCCGTTCTGCAGACGGCCGCCAGCGTGAACAACTGCTACACGTGCCACCTGGAGACGTTCTGCTCTGACTGTCACGGTCTCTCAATGCCCCACCCTGCCGACTTCAGAAAGACCCACAGCGAGCAAGGGCTCTCGAAGCCCGAGGTGTGTGCGCCGTGTCACGCCAGAAGCGCCGCCGAAGCGAAAGACCGCGCATTCTGTAACGCGTGCCACCATCCGGATAGCAAGCCGGGAGTGCTGTGGAGGACCCAGCATGACGACGTGGTGAAATCAAAGGGAATCGGCGAGTGCTTCGACTGCCATGGGGCGATGTACTGCGAAGCCTGTCACGTTCGCGGGCCAGCAGCTGCCGAGAAGTACCTGCGCGACAACTAGCGCTGCCTAGACGCCACGGACAATGCGCGCGACCATAGCGTCGGCTTCGCGACGCACCAGTGCGACCTCGGGGTCGAGATCAAGCGCGTCCTCAAGCAGCTCAAGCAGCCTATCGCCGTCCGAGAACGACGCGGACCTGAGGCGCCTAGCCAGTGGCTCCCACATGCTGTTGCGCTGGCGAGTCCATGCGTAAACGGCCACAGCGGCGAGTGCGACCAACGGAAGCGCGCCGTACCACCCCTGAGACGGGAACTCCGCGAAAGCGCGTACGACGATCGCTGCAGCCGCAAGCAACCACACGACTGGTCCGGGCTGGTTGAGCGTGATGAACATCAGCTTCGGGATCTCGATCACGTCGCCTTTGGGATCGAAGCTCAGCTCTTCTCGGCGAAGATCGATGTAGACGGCAAGCGTCCCGCGGCGGCGGCGCATGTCCCACATCGTGCCGAGAAGGAAGATCGCGGTCGCGATTCCAAGGCCGGCTCGCGCGAGCAGTGACGCCTGTGGCATCGAGGCAACGACTCCCACCCCTGCGGCAAACGCTGCCACGAAGTACAGCACCGGCATGCCAAGCAACGGCTCAGCCAGGCGTGCCTCGGCAACGGTGTCTACGCGACTTGAGAGGAGATAGCCCCAGCCGATGCGATCGGTGAAGGAGGCGATGATTGCGAGCGCGACGAAAGCCATGAGTCCAAGGAAGAACGGCAGCACTTCCCACCTCCAATGGCCCGCACTGGTGGGCGATGAGGGATTCGAACCCCCGACCTCTTCCGTGTAAAGGAAGCACTCTCCCACTGAGTTAATCGCCCAACTTTGTGCAGCGCGCATAGTCGCGGGGGGTATTGTACATCAACGCAGAGCCAGGCTACACACTCTTCGTCTCGCGGTTCTCAAGAATCGACTTGAGGCGCGTGAGGGATTTGGTCATCTCGCGCTCGATCATCTTCTCGGCGATACCGCTCGCAAACGACGCGGCACCCTCTAGCTGCGCCGAGCCGCTTACGCTCACACGCGTCCCGTCACCATCGGGGCGCACGGCGTAGCTGCCGCGTGCGCGAATCGGCGCAGTGGTGTGGAAGCTGATGCGCTCGTCGGGTGTGTACTCGGTGACTTCAATGTCGGATTCGCCTGAGCGGCCCTGGTACGACGCCGTCACGCGGACCTGGCTTCCCACTCCGATGGGCCCGCCGCCAACAACATTCGCCGAGATGACCCCGGCCTGCCAGCGCGGCTGGTTCGTCAGATCCGCCACGAAAGCGAAGACCTCGTGGACGGGTGCTGCGATGAAGATCGAGCTTCGCGTCTGCATCTACGCCTCCTGATAGCGCTTGAGGACTGCCTCGGCGGTAAGAATGCCGTCGACAGCGGCGGACATTATGCCCCCAGCGTACCCTGCGCCCTCGCCGCACGGATAGAGGCCGCGGATATTGGACTGTAACGAGTCGTCGCGTTGCACGCGCACGGGCGACGACGAGCGCGTCTCCACGCCCGTGAGGAGCGAGTCGGGCTTGGTGAAGCCTCGCATCTTGCGGTCGAAGATCGGTGCCGCTTCGCGCAGCGCTGCCACCGCGAACTCGGGCAGGCAGCCGGCAAGGTCAGTGTACGTGACGCCGAGCGGGTACGTGGGCTTAACGCCGCCAGCTGCCGAGGATGGCGCGCCCTGCAAGAAGTCGCCGAGGAGCTGCGCTGGTGCGCGGAAGTCGCGGCCACCCAGCTCGAACGCGGCTTGCTCCCAGCGGCGCTGGAAGTGCACGCCCGCGAGCGGGTGCGCATCGGCGAAGTCGCCGGGGCCGACGTTCACGAGAAAGGCGGAGTTGGCGTTGCCGCCGCTGCGAGCGAAGCGGCTCATACCGTTGGTGACCACGCCGCCCGCCTCGGAAGCGGCTGCTACGACCTCGCCACCGGGACACATGCAGAATGTGTAGGCCGAGCGACCGGAGCGCAGGTGGTGCGAGAGCTTGTACTCTGCCGCGCCAAGCGCCGGGTGCCCCGCAGCCTGACCGTACTGCGCGCGGTTCACGATGCGCTGCACATGCTCGATGCGCACGCCGATAGAGAACGCCTTTTGCGCAAGCGTCGCGCCACGGTCGTGCAACATCTCGAAGGTGTCGCGAGCGCTGTGGCCGGTCGCGAGAATGAGCGTCTCGGCAGCGAACTCTTCTCGGCCACGGACGCTCTCGGTGACGACGGCTTTGAGGCTGCCGTTCTCGGCAAGGATGAGGTCGGTGAGGCGCGTGTTGAAGCGAACCTCGCCGCCGAGCGATTCGATCTCTTCGCGCAGCCGACGGACCGCGCCGGTGAGGTGATCGGTGCCGATGTGCGGCTTGGCCTGCCAGAGGATCTCCTCGGCGGCACCGGCGCTCACGAACGCTTCCAGCACGCTGCGGATGCGCGGGTTCTTCGTGTTGGTGGTGAGCTTGCCGTCCGAGAATGTCCCCGCGCCGCCCTCACCGAACTGGATGTTCGAGTCGGGGTCGAGCACACCCTCGCGCACGAAAGTGCTGACCGCGCGGATGCGGGCGTCTACAGCCGAGCCGCGCTCGAGCACGATCGGGCGGGCGCCGGCACGCGCAAGCGTGAGCGCCGCGAAGAGCCCGGCCGGACCGGTGCCGACGACCACGGGGCGGGTCTTGGGAGCCGAGGTGAGCCTTGGGGCGGGTGCGGGCGCCTCGGCGGTCGCAACGAAGACATCCGCATCGCCGAGACGCGCTACGACGGCCGCCTCGCTCTCGCCACCCGCGTCGAGCGTCACGCCGAGCGCAGCCACGAAGTGCACGTTCTCCTTGCGACGGGCGTCGACGGAGCGCTTGAGGATGCGAAGCGACGCGATGCGCTCCTCGGCCACGACAAGGCGTCTGGCTGCAGCGGCGCGCATCTGCGCGTCACCCGTCGGCAGACCAGCCGTGAGCGGCAAAGCGAGGTTGCGGATCTCGATCACGAGCCACCTCCGGTGGCAGCGAGACGCGCGGCACCTTCGCCGGCGACGATGCCGGATGCCCACGCCCAGTGCAGGTTGAAGCCACCGCAGCGGCCATCGATGTCGAGCACCTCGCCCGCTGCGAAGACGCCGGGGGCCAGGCGCGACTCAAGCGTGCGCGGATCGAACTCGGCGACGGACGTGCCGCCGCGCGTGACTTGCGCCTGCGCGGCGTCGCCCCGGCCGGTGACGGCAAGACGGAAGCCCTTGAGGAGCGAGGCGAGCTCCTCGGCAGGAAGCTCGGCGGCGGGCGTCTTGGAGTCGATGCCAGCGGCGCGCAGCACGGCTACGGCAACGCGGCTCTGCAGCATGCCGTCGAAGAATGTCTCGGCGGTGCGCGACGAGAGCGCCGAGCACCGCTCGGCCATGAACGTCGCGAAAGCGTCCGGCGCGATGTCGGGGAAGAAGTCGATGGAAAGCGTGCGGCCGCGCTCGAGTGCGCGGGAGAGATCGAAGATCATGATGCCGCTCACGCCGTAGTCGCGGAAGAGCAGCTCGCCGCGCTCGGTGGCGACCGGATTGCCGGCGTCATCGAGCAGCGACGCTGCGCAGCGCACACGCACCCCCGAGAGTCCGCGGATGGGCGCAAGATCCGTCTTGAGCGGAGCGAGAACCGGCACCTGCGCGACGCGCCCATGCCCGAGCGCGGGCAGCAGCGAGTCACCGCCGCCGGTCGTGACAACGACAGCGCCAGCCATGACCGCCTCGCCGTATCGTGAGGCTACCTGGAAGCCGCCATCCGCCGCCGAGATGCCCATGACCTCGAAGTCGCATCGCTCGACGACGCCGAGCCGTGCGCACTCAAGTCGCAGCACATCGAGGACGGAATTCGCAGCGTTGGTCACCGGGTAGACGCGCCCCTCATCGTCGGCGTACGTGAGCAGCCCAAGTCCGCCGAAGAAGTCGCGGACGTCGTCACAGCTGCCAAGCGTCGGCTCCACGAAATCCGGATGGTTGTACGCACCCGGCGCGATTGCCGTGTTCGTCAGGTTGCAGCGACCATTGCCGGTCACAAGGATCTTCTTGCCGACCCGTGGTGCCACCTCAAGCAGCGTGACGTCCGCGCCGAGTCGTGCCGCAGAGATTGCGGCCGTAAGTCCCGCCGCACCGCCGCCTATGATCGCTACGCTCGGCATATTGCCCCTCATGGTCGCCTGTGTGTTGTCTCGGTCGATTGTAGGGTCATTCCGCGCTCGTGGCTAAGTGGAGTGGAACCTGGATGGCTCGCTTCGCGGAGGTTCATTTCCTTCCGGCGCTGGCCTTCACCCGTGTCACCAGTGACGCCTCCGCGCCCTCGCTTGCCAGCCTATCCATCGTGCTCTGCGTCGGCGTGAGCAGCCTCAGGCGCCCGTAGCGAGTCTGCATCACGGCCGCATCGCTGTGGTCAATGACGGTCTCGCCAAGCCCGAGCGGACCCGGAGGGAACTCGACAAAGTAGTCCGTGTCAGGATGGCTGAACGCTCGCGTGCCTGGCTCTGACTTGAAGCCAAGTGGAGCGAGGGCCACAGCAATCTCCGAGTTCCGCTCACTGGTGATGAAGTCAAGGTCGTGGCTCTCGTACTCATTATCAGTGTAAATGGAGACGACGGCTCCGCCCGACAGCGTGCTTGTGATATTCGCTCGTTCGAGTGCTCCAGCGACGAGCCCCGCCAGCTCAAGCAGTGTCGTGGTGTGATCGATCCGCCCCATTCTCTACAGCCGCTTCCCTGTTCGGCGAGGACGCTGTCGCTGGCGGTAGTACATCTTGACGGTCTCCTCGGGCAGTAGCTCAAGTTCGGCCGCCAGGAAGGTCCGCAGATTGCGCACGGTGGGATTGTGAGTGTTGAATTCGAACAGGCGTGTCTTGCCCGCTAGTCGGCTGACCAGAATTCCGCTCGTCTCAAGACGACGCAACTGACGCTGTATCGGGCTGACAGCGACTTCGTAGGTGTTAGCGATCCTCAACCCATGACCCGAGCCGTAAGCCTCCAAGAACAGCAACACCTGGACTGCCGAGCGACTGGCGAAGATACCTTCGAGTGTTGGTGTCACGTTATCTCCTTAATACCTCACTATGGGTCAATATTACCTTCTATTGAGGTAATGTCAACTCGAATTGAGGCACGTGATTCGCTTGCGCCGCAACGTACTCCCCGTACCAGGCCATAGCGGCCAGCGCGCGCACTGCGGCGACCGGCGAGTACAGCATGACGGGATCGTACCGCCCGCCGCCCGGGAACGTCGCGGCCTCGATCGGGCGCAGAGGGACGTTGATGATCGGCTTACCCGTGCTCTCCATCAGCTCGGTCACGCGCTCAAGGAAGGCGATCTCGGCGGGGTTGAAGCTGCCGCGGCCGGGGCCGCCGGGAACACCAGCTTGCGCAGCATCATCCGAAATCCACCCGGTAGACGGGCTGCGCAGGATGCCGAGTGCGACTATGGCGTCGACCTCGTCGCTCTCGGCGAGCACCGTGAGCGCGCTGTTCGCGAGGTCCGAGCCGACTGCGGTCACGAGGTCGACAGGGTTGTTCCGGCACCAGTACTCGGGCAGGAGTTCGTCGAGCGCGGCGAGGACGCCGGGCTCCAGTCGCGCGAGCTCGAGGTCGTTTCGGCCGAGCTCATCGGCCGCGAGGACTCCCCAACCTCCACCGAGCGTCATGACCGCCACGCGGCGACCAGTCGGCCGAGGGAGTGCGCTGAGGCACAGCGCCAGGTCGAGGCTCTCGTCCGGGCCGGTGCGAACGAGGCATCCGGTCTGGCGGGCCGCCGCCAGGAAGACCTCGACCGAGCCAGCCATCGCGCCCGTGTGCGACGCGGCAGCCTGGCGGCCGTAATCCGTCATGCCGCCCGGCAGGATCACCACAGGCTTCTTGGGAGTGATCCGGCTCATGACATCGAGGAATCGACGGCCATCGCCGACGCTCTCCATATAGATGAGAGCTGCAGCCGTCTTGTCGTCGTCGCCGAGCGCGTCCAGCACATCAAGGGCGCTGGTGCTCGCCTGATTGCCCACCGAGACGTACTTGTCGATGCCCACGCCGCGCCTCTCGGCCCTGGTCACGAGCTGCACGCCGATGTTGCCGGACTGGGAGACGATGCTCAGCCCACCAGGCTGCGGGCGCAACTCCAGGAAGCCGACAGCGTGGAGTTGGCTGTGCGTCGCGAGCATGCCCATGCAGTTCGGGCCGATGAGCGTGACACCTGAGGTACGGGCGGTCTCGACCAGCTCAGCCTCCGCCTCGGCTCCCGCCTCCCCCGCCTCGGCGAAGCCCGCAGCCACCACAAGCGCAACCGGGATGCCACGCTCGCCGCACTGCTCGACCACGCCGCCGACGTGAGCGGCCCCGAGCGCAACCAGCGCCAGGTCGGGGGTTTCGGGCAGCTCCGCGATGCTGGCGTAGGCCGGCGGACCTTGCACGGACCCGCCGCGCCCATTCACGGGGTAGATGGGACCCGCGAAGTCGCCATCGATGATGTTCTTGAGTAGGGATCCGCCCCATTTTGCCAGGTCGTCCGAAGCGCCGACAACCGCGACCGCGCGCGGCGCGAAGAACGGCGCCAGGTCGGGGGTTGCGGTGGCGTGCGCCGTGCGCCGCTCGGCTGCGGGGTCGAGGATCACGAGCGCATCGGCGGCCACCGGCGTCGAGCCCTCCACGATGAGCGGGTTCACGTCGATCTCCGCGATCGCAGGATGGTCCTCGGCGATGCGCGCCAAAGCGCGGATCGAAGCGACCAGCGCCGCACGGTCGACGACCGGCATGCCGCGGAATTCGCCGAGTAGGGCGTTCGCGCGGATGTCCGAAAGCATGAGCTCTATGTCGCGGTCGTCGATGGGAGTAACGCCGAGCACGACGTCCTTGTGCGCCTCGGCGAAGATGCCTCCGATGCCGAAGAGGACGACGGGCCCGAAGAGCGGGTCGCGCTTCATACCGATCATGAACTCGCGGGATCCCTTGACCATCCGCTCCACGAGGAGCTGAGCGTCCTGGCCTTCGGTGAGCGCCAGAAGCGAGCGTGCAGCGTCCCGGACGGCCTCGTCGCTGCTAAGGTTCAGGGCAACCAGTCCGCGCTCTGTCTTGTGGGTGATGTGCGCGCCGACCGCCTTGATGGCCACCGGGCCATCGAGACCTCGTGCGATGACTACGGCCTCGTCCTCGGTGCATGCCAGGCCGCCTTCGGGGACGGTTATCCCGTAGCTGGCGAGCAGCGCCTTAGCCTGCCCCTCATCCAGCGCACTGAGCCCTTGAGCGACGGCTTCAGCCACAACATCGGCTGCCGCACGTTGAGCGTCTTGCGATCGCGTCACCATGATGTGTGCTCCGTATCCGAGAGGTACCGAGGCGACACTCCGGTCTCAGAGAGCCGCTCTGCTCAGTATATGGGCTTGTTGGCGCAATCGTGGACATGGCGGCAGTGCGCGGCGGAGCCTCCAGGCCTCAGCCGAGCAGGTCGCCCAGCTCCTCTGGTGTCGTAACAGGCTTCTCACATGCAAACTGGCGACAGAGGTACGCGGTCGTGGCCCCGTCGATGGAGCCACGTCCTTCGAACAGCGCAATTCCGCCGTTCTCGTCCCGTGCCTTGGCGGCAACGACGAGATTGGGTCTGTAGGTCGCGCGCACAACGGCCAGCAAAGAGACCGGGTCAGGGCCGACGATCGCCAGTTCACTTGGCGGTGACAAAATGAAATCGAGCGCCGAGAGCCACGCGGCAAATCCAAGTGGAACGTGCGCCAGCTGATCCCCAACACCAGCAACAGCAGCGACGGCTGCCTCTGAGTACCCCGGCTCACCCGTATACTCGCCAAGCTTCGCGAGGACCATGGCCGCCACGGACCCGCCTGACGGCATCGCACCGTCTTGGGTCTCCTTGGGCCGGAAGAGCAGCTCCTCGTGGTCGTCGCTCGTGTCGAAGAAACCACCCGCCGGATCGGTGAAGTGCGCAAGGATCGTGTCCGCAAGACCGATTGCCGCCTCAATCCACTCGGGGTCGAATGTGGTCTGGTAGAGCTCCAGCAGCCCCTCGGCATAGTTTGCGTAGTCTTCGAGATAGCCGTTGAGTCTCGGCCTCCCGTCCTTCCATGTGCGCCTGAGGCGGCCTTCCGAATCCCTGACCTGGCTCAGCACGAACCTCGCGTTTGTCTCTGCGATCTTCAGATAGTCCGCGCGTCCACATGCCCGGGCCGCCTCTGCGAACGAGGAGAGCATCAGGCCGTTCCAGCCGACAAGTATCTTGTCATCGGTGCCCGGCCTCACCCGGCCGTCTCGACTCGCAAGCAGCTTCTTGCGGGCGCGCAGCATCCGCGCTTCGACTTCCGCGACGTCGAGTGATGCCTCCGCTGCCACCTGAGCGATCGGCTTCGCCACGAACAGAATGCTCGCTCCCTCAAAGTTGCCACTCTCGGTGACTCCGTAGGCCTCCATGAGAAGACGCGCATCACCCTCCGGGCCAGCCGAATCGCCGCCAAGCACCGCCGCGATCTCGGCGGGTTTCCATACGAAGAATCGCCCCTCTTCACCCTCGGAGTCCGCGTCCTGCGCCGAGTAGAAACCGCCGCTGGCGTCGAGCATCTCGCGAATGACGTAGTCGAGCGTTTCCTCAACGATCTCGCGGTACCGCAGCTCTCCAGTGACCTGCCAGGCGTGGAGGTAAACGCGCGCGAGTTGGGCGTTGTCGTAGAGCATCTTCTCGAAGTGCGGCACGAGCCAGATCGCGTCGGTGGCGTAGCGATGGAAACCGCCGCCGAGCTGGTCGTAGATCCCTCCGCGCGCCATCGCATCGAGAGTACGGGTGACCATCGCCAGGAGAGACGCTTCGTCGGTGGCAAGATACCTCCGCAGGAGGAATTCGAGGATCGCCGGCTGCGGGAACTTGGGGGCGCCACCCCAGCCACCGTGCTGGCTGTCGAACGTACGCGAAAGCCCGCGAACAGCGACGTCGAGCACATCTCGGCCGAGCGAAGCACCTGGTGTGCCCGCTGCCGTGCGGCGGGGTGCGAGCGCCTCGGTCAGCCGTGCGCCTGCACCCAGAACCTCGTCGCGCTGCGTCTCCCACAGCTCTGCGATACGCCCGAGCACCTGGGTGAACGACATCATGCCGTGACGCGGAGTGTTCGGGAAGTATGTGCCGCCATAGAACGGCTCGCGGTCCGGCGTCAGGAACACGCTCATCGGCCATCCACCATGCTCGGTCATGGCATGGACCGCCGCCGTATAGATGGCGTCCACGTCCGGCCGCTCCTCGCGATCGACCTTGACCGAGACGAAGTGCTCGTTCATCAGTGCGGCGGTAGCCTCGTCCTCAAAGCTCTCGTGCTCCATGACGTGGCACCAGTGGCATGCCGAGTAACCGACGCTGAGAAAGACGGGCTTGTCCTCTCGGCGTGCTTTGTCGAAAGCCTCGTCGCCCCAGGGGAACCAGTCCACAGGGTTGCTCGCGTGCTGGAGAAGGTAGGGGCTGGTTTCAGATGCAAGGCGGTTCGGCATTCATACTCCCGGGTGGGATTTGGCTACGCGTCCGACGCGAGACGCTGCGGGGCGTCTCGCGCGCAGAAGGTATGTACCCGAAGGAGCATCCGTGATGGCCGCGTCCAGCCACCCCTCTGCGCCACAAGAAATTTGTAGCCCGATTCCAGACTCGGCATCAGGCTACTCAGGCCACTGGCCTGTTGAAGTTCTTGGTGCCCCCAAGGGAATTCGAATCCTGATTGTGCTTGTGACTGTTGGTGACTGTTGGGACTCGTTGGTACAGCGGAGCTGCGGCGAGTCCCAATAGGTACCAACGAGTACCAACAGTTCCCATGTATTTGGGCGACAAATCGGGCACCAAATCCGGGGCGCGAATGAGATCGGCTTTCGTCGCAATATCATGGATTGAGAGTCCATGCCACGCAGGTGTACCGAACCACGTCGGCATCATCGACGTGTCGTTGACATCGGGCAACTTCGACTTCTTCTTCATCATCATCATCGTCGTCGTCGTCGAAGGAGGAGGCTCACCCAATCGTGGGCGAACGCCAACTAGGCCTCTTCATCCCGGTCCAACGCCTCAATCATCTTCCGAGCCTCCCACTCTTCGGCACGGCTGCACCGCAGGAGTCGCCCCTCTTCCTCGTCAAGGTCACGAAGGAAGACGAAGCGATTTCGCACGTCATCGATCCAGTGAATGATGTCAACGGGCGTGGTCAGATAGCCGATAGCCTCAGGCTCGAACTCGGCCTCGCTCCGGGGCCGAAGTATGTCCTCAGGGTCCCACGGCTTCTCGCCCAGACCGTCGTCGACGACATCCGACCAAACCTTGAGAGCCGTCATTCGCCTGACAAGCGGCTCGTCGAAAGGACGATGAGACAACCACGCGAGGTCGTACAGGTCTCGCGCAAGGCTGTTGCGGCGATATCGCGCCAGCTTCTCGGCGATCACCTCTTCGATTCGGGCCGTAGGAATCGCCGGCAGCAGGACGTCGTACTGTGCGTGGATGGGAAGTGGCAGCGCTGGAAGCCGTTCGGGCGACAACCAGAGTCCACGTCGTCCGAGATCGAGCCGAGCGGGCGCCTCCGTATCCCCGAACTCGCTGGCGATATGCAACAACATCCGTTGCGTGCCATTCAACGGCTCGAGTTCAAACGTAAACGGGCCGACCTGGGCACCCTGAACGATCTCGATGAGCAGGTCGGCGGTCGCGTCGCCCATACCGGCGAAGTCAAGATCGGTCGAAAAGCGACCGGCATTGCCCGCGCGGAACTTGCGGATGGCGGTTCCGCCTTTCAGAGAGACACCTAACTCGAAGATTCCGGCTTCAGAGAGATGGGCCAGCAGATGATCTTGGGCAATATCGATGAGCGCAGGCCCGCGTCCTCCTTTGCGT
>DDWM01000072.1:0-20561 GCA_002345925.1 Actinobacteria bacterium UBA2286
ATGAACGCCTTGGTCTCGGCGGTGATGTCTGCGTAGTACACCGGAGAACCGATGATGATTCCATCGGCCGCAACTGCCGCTTCGATGCACTCGTTCCCGAAGTCCCGCAGTCCCGAGCAGCGGTTGTCTTTCGTCTCCTTGCACTTCATGCACGCGGTGCAGCCGTGGACCTTCTTGCCCGCCATCTGCAGGAGCTCTGTCTCTATTCCTGCCGAGCGAAGCTCAGCCAACACGCGTTCGAGCAGGATCGCGGTGTTCCCGTCTTTGCGGGCGCTACCATTGAATGCCACAACCTTCATTGGATTCTCCTGTCAGTTGTCAGACTTTGTCGCTGGTAAGAAGTCGCACACCTTCGGCATGCATCTCGGCAAGAGCACGCTCACCGTCGCCCGGCGCCAATTCCACCGCCCGGCATCCGTCCGTCACGACCGTAACGCCAAAGCCGAGGCCGATAGCGTCGAGCACGGTCGCTTTGACGCAGTAGTCAGTCGCCAGACCAAGCACGATGATCTCGTCGACCGCGCTTCGGGTGAGCAGATCGCCGAGACCGGTAGCCGTCTCGTGATCGTTGTCGAAGAATCCGCTGTATGAGTCGACGCCGGGATTTTCGCCCTTGCGAATCACGACGTCGATGCGCGCCACGTCAAGCGCCGAGTGGAATCCCGCCCCGGGACTCCCCTGCACGCAGTGATCGGGCCAAAGCACCTGCTCCACTCCGCCGAGACTGACCATATCCCCCGGAGACGCCCCGGGGTGATTCGACGCGAACGAGCCGTGATCGAAGGGGTGCCAGTCCTGTGTCGCCACGACCAGACTGAACCTCGGCATCAGGGCGTTCGCCACGGGCACAACAGCATCTCCGTCCGCTACGGGCAGCGCCCCAAAGGGCATGAAGTCGTTCTGAATGTCCACAAGCACGAGCGCCTTCATCAAATACCACCTTCCGCATCGTCCAGCCCGCGAGCCTTCAGGATGAGTCGTGTGCGCAGATCATGCAGCTGCAACTCAACACCAACAGGATACCCGTGTGGATTCAAGAAGCGCTTCACGCCCGGGTCGAGCATCGCGAGCTGAGCCGCCGCTCGCTCACGGGCGGCGGTTATCGGCGGTGTCTCGGTCACAAGCACACCGGCGCGCAATACGGGCTGCAAGAGCTCCTCGGCGGGCTCACCGCAAAACGCCTTGCGCCGCGTTGAGTCCTCGGGGTCGACCATCGTGCAATCCGGTCCCGGCGCCTGCGCCACGCTGTAGATCATGTCGCCGTCGAAGCGCCCATCGCGAGTGAACCTGCGAACCTGCAAGACGCCCGGCATGGTGACCTTCGCGGTCTGCTCGGAGACCTTGATTCGCGGCTCCCAGGCTCCGCCTGGTTCGCGCACCGCCGAGAGCTTATACACTCCGCCAAGCGCCGGCGAACCTTCTGCCGTCACAAGCCGCGTCCCCACTCCCCAGACGTCGATGGCGGCACCCTGGTCTTTCAGACTCTCGATCAGGTACTCGTCGAGCTCATTGCTGGCGTATATCTTCACGTGCCCAAAGCCGGCCTCGTCAAGGATCTCGCGCGCTCGCCGGGACAGCCAGGCGAGGTCACCGGAGTCGATGCGGATTCCTATCATCGTGTGGCCCGTCTCGGCGAGACGACGACCAGCCTCGATCGCGTGCCGCACACCTTCGAGCGTGTCGTACGTGT
Source organism: Actinobacteria bacterium UBA2286 (assembly GCA_002345925.1). Classification (GTDB taxonomy): domain Bacteria; phylum Actinomycetota; class Coriobacteriia; order Anaerosomatales; family Anaerosomataceae; genus UBA2286. The sequence continues at coordinate 1,691 of DDWM01000072.1, forward strand.
CGACAAGAAACGTCGCGTTGTTAGGCATCGCCTCGGCGTAAGCAAGGAACGACTCCAGCTCGGTGTCAAACGCCATCACCCAGCTGTGCGCATGCGTGCCGCCAACCGGGATTCCGTAACGCTGCCCGGCCAGCACGTTGCTTGAGCCGGCGCATCCGCCGATATATGCGGCGCGACTTGCCGAGAGGCCACCATCCGGCCCCTGCGCACGACGCAGCCCGAACTCCAGGACCGGATCGCCCTGGGCGGCAGAGCAGACTCGCGCTGCCTTGGTCGCGATGAGCGTCTGGAAGTTGACGATGTTCAGCAGTGCCGTCTCCACTATCTGGCACTGGATGATCGGACCCGTCACGCGAACAAGCGGCTCCCTCGGGAACACGACGGTCCCCTCGGCAACTGCATCAACGTCGCACGTGAACCGGAAATCACGCAGCCAATCAAGGAACTCCGGTACGAAGAGCGGCTTTTCGTCGTTCCCCATGAGGGTGGCAAGGTACGCTACATCTTCTTCCGAGAAACGAATTCCACTCAGATAGTCGACGACTTGCTCAAGTCCGCACGCCACGGCGAAGCCGCCGCCGAATGGATTGCGACGGAACGACGCATGGAAGCACGCCTCCGTCTCGGCCGTACCCGAGCGCCAATATGCGTACGCCATCGTGATCTGGTAGAGGTCGGTCAGCATCACGGGCACATGCTGTCGGGCGTCTGGCATATCCGGGACTCCCCTCGTTTGGCTGCTACAACGGTACTCCGAACCCGGCGCCCGCGCACCCCCCGCGACTCCGCCCCGCAAGAGCGCTAGACTCGGAGCATGCACCGTCACCGGCGCCATCCAACGGGCGGCCGACAGAACGCATCCGCTTCACCCGGGAGGGCACGTGGCACGCAGGCAAGACGTGGTTCGCGTTATCGCCGCACGGTACCTCTCTCGTGCCGGCAGCGAAGCTGCCTTCTTCGTCGGCGTATGGGGCAAAGCCGCATTCAGCTTCCAGGCGACCGCCATCCAGATTGCCACGCTGATGTTCGTGCTGAGCGTCGTTTCGATACTTGGAAGCGTCATCAGCGGTGTTCTGGTTGACCGCTACGGGCCACGCAATGTGCTTATTGGCGCCGAGATACTCTTCGTGCCCGCATCCCTGGCCATCGCGCTTGCCACCGACCTTGGCTCACTCACTGTCCTCGTAGCGTTCTGGGGCTTCGTGGGCGCGCCTGTGATGACAGCGGGCGCCTCCTTCGCGCCGTTCCTCGCCGGTGACAACGATGACGACCTCCGCAAGATGAACTCATGGATCGAATCCGCCGGGTCGGCCGCGTTCATCACCGGTCCCGCTCTTGGTTCGCTCATCGTGCACTACGCGAACGTCGACTGGGTGTTCTTCGTCGACGCGGCGACGTCGCTCATCGCTGCGGTTCTGGTCGCGAGGACACAACTCACCTACCCCAAGCGCGAGAAAGGCCACGGACATGCGCTCGGGGAATTCCGGGAAGGCATTCGCACGGCGTACCGCGCCCGGTCGCTGCGCTTCTACGTCCTGGCGGGGACCGTCGTCTGGCTCGGCTTTGGTGCTTTTGGCGCGCTGGAACCGCTCTTCTATCGCGATGTCGTCAAGACGGGAATCGAGGCAATCGGCTACGTGAACTCCGTGTTCGGCGTTGGAATCCTCGCCGGTGCATTGCTGCTGCAGCGCTTGCCCAAGAGGTTCATCTCGGCGCGCGCACTCACCGTGACCGTCATGCTGACCGGACTCTGCAGCATCGTGTACGTGGGCACATCTAGTATTCGCATCGTTGTAGTCGGCGCCGCGCTTTGGGGCCTGGTGATTGGAGTGATGGAGCCGCTACTGAGGACGCTCCTGCACCGTGACTCACCCCGGGGCATGGTCGGTCGCATCACCGGAACCGCGATGGTGCATCGCCAGGCGGGAGAACTCCTTCCGCTTGCGTTCGCGCCATGGCTAGCCGCCACCTTCGGAGTCCAGGCAACGCTTATCGGTGGCGCGATGACCGTCACAGTCATCGCCCTCTTGGCGATCTTCGAGGCAAGCGCGATCGATCGCGTCGCAGGAGCCTGCGCGTCTGCCGAGGTGGAGGTATCGACACTGCTTACGGCCGACGAACCGATCTCTCCGAACCGATAGTTGCACCTGAGTCGTAACACTATAACCTCATGCTTTATATGTGCTTACACCTCTTGCAATGATCGACCCGGCTGCGTAGGGTGAGTCTCACGGTCCATCCCGAAGGACGGAACCACTATGGACGTATGCGAATCGATCACTGACACCATCGGCGGCACACCTGCGATTCGGCTGAAGCGCGTCAGCGCCGGACTCCATGCCGACATCATCATCAAGCTCGAATCCCGTAACCCCGGGGGATCAGTGAAGGATCGTATCGGCTGGGGCATGATCTCCGACGCCGAGGAGCGAGGGCTGATAGCACCGGGCGTGTCCGTGATAATCGAGCCCACGTCTGGCAATACCGGAATCGCCCTCGCGATGATCGGTGCCGCCCGCGGCTACCGCGTAATCCTCACAATGCCTGAGAGCTTCTCGGTGGAGCGACGCAAGCTGCTAGCTGCATACGGTGCGGAACTCGTGCTGACGCCGGCGTCCACCGGCATGCAAGGCGCAGTAGATGAGGCTCGTAGGCTCGCAGAGTCAACCCCTGGAGCGTTCACTCCGGGACAATTCGACAACCCCGCCAACCCCGCCTCGCATTACCGCAGCACCGGCCCGGAGATCGAGCGGGTACTCGGCGGCTCGCGGCCCGGAGCCTTCGTGGCGGGCGTGGGTACTGGCGGCACCATCACTGGCGGAGGGCGCTATCTCAAGGAGCGCTTCCCTGATATCAAACTGATTGCGGTTGAACCCGCTGAGTCCGCGATCATCGGACAGCGGCTCCGCGGCGAAGACATCACTCCCGGACCTCACCTCATCCAGGGCATCGGCGCAAACTTCATCCCGAGCGTGCTTGACCTCGAACAGCTCGACGAAGCGCTTCCGGTCCAAGGTGAAGCCGCGCTCGCGATGGCCCGCCGTCTCGCCGCCGAGGAGGGAATCTTTGTCGGTATATCCTCAGGCGCGAACGTTGTGGCCGCAATCGAGGTCGCCGGCCGTCCCGAAATGGCTGGCACCACGATCGTGACGGTCGCTCCCTCGACCGGTGAGCGCTACTTGTCCACGCCTCTGTGGGAGGGCATCGCCTAGATGCGAGTCTCGCAACGACTCGACTACTCGCTTCGCCTGCTGACTGCACTTGCGCAGCAACCTCCGGGTACGCTGTCAGGCGCGGGTGAACTCGCGGAAAGTCTCGGGCTGCCCCGCCGATTCCTTGAACTCCAAGCCAACGCACTCGCAAAGCGGGGACTTATCGAGTGCAAGCGCGGAACCGGCGGAGGATGCGCGCTCGCCCGCGCCGCCGAGGACATCACGATCGTCGATGTCGTTGAGGCAATCGACGGTTCTGTGTTCGATGCGCCGCTTGCAACGGGTGCTGCAACTGCGGAGGTTTGGCAGCAAGCCGGAACCGTGCTTGGCGACTACCTTGCATCGGTCACGCTGGCGGATCTTGCAGCGCGGCAGGGTGCGCTTGATGCTAAGCGCGCACCCATGTACTTCATCTAGCTCACCACACTGCACTCGGACAGCCAGGCCTCAAGCCTGCGGTTCACCACCCGCATGAACCCGATCTTATCTGCGGAAGTATCGGCGAGCTGCTCCAGCAGCTCACGAAACGCGGCAGTTGCAAGCGCTGATTCGGGTACTCCGAGCTCAAACAGTGTTGCGAGCTGGTCCTGCCGGAACACGAACTCCGCGCCAGCGTCGGAGGCGAGTTCGGTTGCGACTCCGCGCGGCATTGAGATGAGCACTCGCGTCTTGGTGCCGTCCACGACGGCAAGCATCTTGGCTCCGCTCGGCCCGAATGCGGTATCACACAATCGCCGAAGCAGCCGCAGAACTATCTCTTGTGGATGGTCGACAGGCCGGTCCATGGCACACCCCCTACTCAGCACGCTCATGGGAACAGCGTACAGGGTGGCTCTGACACAGCATGCGCTAGATCGATGCCCCGTAAAGGGTCCACAGCGCTTGAGTACCCAGGTCGGCTCCGCCACGCTCGGCGAGTCGCTCATAGAGTCGCTTTGCAAGGTCGAGCCCTGGCAGCTCGAGACCGACAGACTCGGCCTCTTCAAGCGCGATGCGCAGGTCCTTGATGAAGTGCTTCACGTAGAAGCCCGGGTTCATATCGCCAGCCAGAATGCGCGGCCCGTAGTTTGACATCGACCACGATCCAGCCGAGCCGGCCGAGATCGCTCCGAGCACACGCTCGGGATCAAGACCTGCTGCCTGGGCGTACGCGAGTGCCTCCACAACGCTAAGCATGGTTCCAGCGATGGCTATCTGGTTCGCCATCTTCGTGTGTTGCCCTAGCCCGGGCCCACCCATGTGCGTGACAGTCTTCCCGAGTACCTGGAATATCGGGTGTACCCGATCAAAAGCTGTCTCGTCTCCGCCGACCATGATCGTAAGACGGGCCTCTCGGGCACCGATGTCCCCGCCTGATACCGGTGCATCGAGTGCAAGGATGCCACGGGCCGCGGCGGCCTCGGCCACGCGCACGGCAAGGGTCGGCGTCGAGGTGGTCATGTCGATGAGCACGGATGCGTCCTGGGCGCGCTCAACTATCCCATCCGGCGCAAGGTAAACGGCTTCAACGTCGGCAGGATACCCAACGATTGTGATAGTCACATCCGCAAGCGAGGCGGCCTCGCCAGCGCTCGTTGCCCAACGCGCTCCGCGGGCAACCAGGCCTGCGGCCTTCTCGCGCGTTCGATTGAATACAACCATGGGGTACCCGGCGTCGAGCAGGTGCCCGGCCATGGAGTGCCCCATGACTCCGGTTCCCACGAAAGCGACAGTCGGCAATGCTCGCGCACTGCTCATCAGCAAGCCTCCGTACTTTCAGAGCGCTGCCCCTCCGGATGCCTCAAGAGGCTCCAGTCCACCAGCCCTGCAGCGCATGCCGGACACGGATGATTCGCGAGTGCCTCGACAAGTTCGAGTGGCCCATCCCCGTGCGGCGGAATCAGGTGCAGGAACCGATGACCGCACGCATGGTCGATCTGCGTCGGCTGCGCCACAAAACCACCTGTGTCTCTGTTGGCCATGAACACAGTGTACTGGAACCACTCACACCGTGTGCCGCACTGGAGTACAATCTGGGGTAGCCGCCTACTAGGCGGTGCCTGAACCGGGGGGACGGGCGCGTTTGAGCACACAGGATCCACTCTCCATAGCACTACTCGCGCTCGCGGTGGTTCGCACCGTTAGCTTCATCGTATTTGCAGACGCCTGGCGCCGCGCACGCTCTTCGGCTCACCTTCTACTCGCCGTTGGCTGGTTCGTGCTTGCACTGGGTCCCGTCAGTGCGCTTCTGGTTGGTGCTAGCACTCCGATATTCCCGGCCGCAGCAGGCTCGGGCATGGTGCTCGTTACAGCAGGGGCTATGCAGTACTTCCGACCCCTCAGCCCAAGGCTCGCTCTCACAGTCGCACTGGCGGCGGCAGCCCTCCCACTCGCGGCGTCTGGCGTGAATCCAGCGGCGGCCGGCATGATCGGCACAGCAGAGCAGGCAGCCGTGCTGCTCACAGCAGCGGGCGCGCTGGTTATTGGACGCAAGCGGCTCAAAGCCGTCGCTCCGCGGAGCTTCGCCTGGCTTATCGTGGTCTGCGCAGCAGGGGCACTGCACGCTCTCGGGTTCATCTTCGTCTACGCGCGATCGCCGAACCCGCTGTCGACGCTCGGAACACTGCTGCTGACCACGGTCGCCCTCTTGTTCTTCTTGTACCTTGAGGTTGAGCTCACGCAGCGCGCTCTCGTGAAGTCGAACGAACGATTCAGGGCCACGTTCGAGCAGGCCGCCGTCGGCATCATCCACGTCGACCCGAATCAGCGCTTCTTGCGGGTGAACCAGCGCTTCTGTGACCTTGTCGGCTACTCACGCGAGGAGCTTCTCGGCAGTCGCACAGTGGACGACGTAACTCACCCCGACGAGCGGGAGCGATCTGCAACATTCCTGGCTCAGGTCACGTCCGGTGAGCACGGGGATTACACCATCGAGAAGCGATACCTGCGCAAAGACGGCTCCGTGTTCTGGGGGGCCGTAACCGTCTCCGCAGTACGCAGGCATGACGGCTCGCTGGAGTACCTGATCGCCGTCGTGCGTGATGTGACAGAACGAAAGCAGCTTGAAGCCGAACTCGCGAGCCACAGAGCGCACCTTGAGGAACTCGTCGCTGAGCGCACCAAGAGCCTATGGACTGCGTACCGCGACCTCGAGCGAGCCAATCGCGCCAAGAGCGAGTTCCTGTCAAAGATGAGCCACGAACTTCGCACGCCGCTCAATTCGATCATCGGTTTCACAAGCATGATACTGAGCGGTCTGACCGGCCCGCTCAACGACGAACAGGAACACCAGCTCGGCATGGTGAAGAGCTCTGGCAAACACCTGCTGTCACTCGTGGATGACGTTCTCGACATCGATAGCATCGAGTCCGGACACGAAGAGATGCTTGCCGAGAGGTGCGACGTCTGCTGTCTCATCGATGATGCCGTCGAGCTTGCCCGGCCTCTGGCCAACGAGAAGAGCATCACGTTAATAATCAACTGTGACATCCCTGACTCGACGTGTGACACAGACCCGCAAGCCATAGGCCAGGTGCTGCGCAGCCTGCTGGACAACGCCATCAAATTCACCAGTTCAGGCGGCGAGGTCAAGGTCGTCGCGCACACAACGCCAGACTCACTCAGCATCGAGGTCAAGGACAACGGGTGCGGCATAGCAGAGGACGACGTAGAACGTGTCTTTGAACCGTTCGAGAAAGCCGGTGCGCCAAGAGACGCCGCGCTCATCCCGGGCGCAGGACTTGGCTTGTCGATCGCGTCCAGGATAGCGGAGCTTCTCGGCGGAGCGCTCCATGTTCAGAGCACGCCCGGTGCGGGCTCAACATTCACCCTTGAGGTCCCCCGCTACATTCCGCGCATGCGTTAGGCACGAATACCCAGCGCTACCATGAACGCCAGCGCGACCAGCGCGATTACCGCAACATTGAAGCTCATGTCCCTGGCGTACCTCTGAATAGCGCGTCGTGTACCAAGGACGCTCTCGTCGCCAAAGCGGTCGTCAAGCAACCAGCTTGAGCGCTCCTGCGTCACTGCCTCAACCGCAAGCCTGGTGATATCGGTGACCCAGCGGGCCGACCGCTCGAGCCGGGTGAGTCCCTCGGCGCGATACGCGCGAATAGCAGCGAGGTCAGGCAGAGCTTGCTTCAGAACCTCGCTCGCCCCGGCCGCGCTTCCCAGATGTCCGCGAACGGGCACCAGCCTCGCAAGACGCGAATCAAATCGCTCCTGGCTGAGTACGGAATTCACCGCTGAGGAGATCTCGCGAGTCACGTTCTCACCGGTCATTCTCCGGTTGGCAAGAGCGAGCGATGTAGCCGATACGATATCTCTCGAAGGTACCGTCTCGCGTACGACGTCGTCGAATCCATGCCTGACCTCCTCGGCGAGCCCATATCGCACGAGGTCTGACACCACGCCCATCCGCTCTCGGAAGATACGTCCGGCCATGTAGCCTGCAATGCTCCGTACGGCGTCTACGTATTCCCGGCAATCGGATTCGCTTCGCCCCGACCACCCGCGCGCCTGCGCCATCGCGTCGGATACCGCACGGCGCACGGTCGCCTGCCGCTCTCGCTCCAGCGTGACGTAGGCGCCCTGAACGAAGTGCTGGTCGCGCGGCCCTGGCGCCCCGGTCGCGAGCGTCATGACGAAACGTCGTCGCGCTCGATCCACACGCCCCCACTCGGCGCGGTAGCGAGAACGCGACCAGCGCAGACCATCTCCGATGAACCCTCTGCCGAGGTCGTACCATGCACCGAGGAACCCGCAGAACGCGACGAGGCCGGTAGCAGCGCGGCCATACCAATAGTCAACGCCGAACCACTTCGGCGCCTTGCGATGGAATAGCCCGAAGCGCATTCCTACCACGAACACGGTGGCGCCGATGGCGAAAGCGATCGCAACGCTCATGATGTCCGCCGGGCTCAGGAAGAGCTTCTCTAGATACTCGTCGAGTATCGCCGGGTGGATGCCCCATAGCTCGAGTCCCGGCTCAAAGATGCCTTTTATCACGAGCTGCGGCACCACTCCCAATGTGATGATCGCTGCCGACAACATCCCCATCGCGACGAGCATCCTCGGGGGTGCGTCTATCACCTCAGGTCCGTACTCCTGTTTCGGTTTGCCGAGGAACACGAACCCTATGAGCTTGATGAACGAACATGCAGTGCCCCCGCAGGTCACTATGAAGATCTTCTCGGCAATACCAAGCGACACGAGTCCGTGGTGCGCGGCGGCCTCGACGAGTGAGTGGTGAATGAGGCACTTGCTCACAAAGCCGTTGAACAGCGGCACACCCGTGATGCCACACGCGGCGATGAGCGTGAACAGGAACGTGAGCGGCATCTTCTTCCATAGCCCGCCAAGCTTGTACATGTCGAGCTCGCCCGTGCGGAAGAACACCGCGCCGACGCCGAGGAAAAGACAGCTCTTGAACAGCGCGTGGTTGAGCACGTGATAGAGCCCGCCGGCCACGCCCATCGCTCCATGCGCGCCCAGATACCCGGCCGCGCCAAGGCCCGCGAGGATGAACCCCATTTGGCTCACGCTGTGGTAAGCGAGCATGCGCTTGGCGTTGTGCTGCCCAAGGGCAAGACCGACGCCGATGAACATCGTCGCGATGCCGATCCACAGCACTACAAGACCCAGCTGGCTGGTGAAGTGCCACGCGCTCTCTTCCAGGTGTTCGGCGATCTCGGGGCGCATGAGCGCGAGAAGCGTCCGGAAGATACCGTACGCGCCGGCCTTGATCATCACGCCTGAAAGCAGCGCGCTTGCGGGACTCGGCGCAACCGGATGTGCATCGGGCAGCCACACGTGCACCGGCAGCATGCCAGCCTTGACCCCGAAGCCAAGCAGCAGAAGGATCGACGCCACCCAGCGCAGCGTCTCGGTCCCCTCTCGGAAGGCGATCGGCGCCAGCGTTCCGTCGCCGCCGATCGCATAAGTGAGGAAGATGCCGCCAACCAGCATGAATCCGCCGATGACCGTCATCCAGAGGTACTTGAGCGAGGCCCGCTTGGCCTCCTCAGTCTCGGTATGGATCACCAGCAGAAACGCCACAAGTCCGAGCGCCTCGAAGAACAGATAGAGCGTGACGAGGTCGCCCGCGAGAACGACGCCAAGGTTCGCCGCGAGCACGACCAGGCTCGTCGCGTGATAGCGATCATGCGCGTGTTCGTGCTTGAGATAGTCGAGCGAGTAAAGAGTGGAGCAGAACCAAACGAAGGACGTGAAGATCGCGAACAGCAGTCCGAATGAGTCGACAGTGAAGCGAAGCGTGCCAAGCAGAGCCGGGATCTCGCACTCGATGCGGTGAGAGGCTCCGACTGGGCCGATCATCGCCAGTGCGCCGAGAAGCACCAACCCCGAGGTACCAACGACGAAGCTGTTTCGCACGCTCGGCCAACGCTTGCCAAGCGGCCGCACCAGCACAGCGGCCAGAAGCGGGACGAGCACCAGCAGCGCCGGCAGCGCGCTATACGCGGCGTGAACGGTCTCGACGGCCTCGGCGTGCTCCATGCTCGGCTCCTCCCTACTTGAACGCGATCGCTGCCGCAAGTCGCGCAAGCGAGAGCGGCATACCCGGCAGCGACGATACGATTCCAAGCAGCACAGTGATCACTACGGCTGCCACGAGCGGCCCGAGCATGCTCGCGGGCGCCTCGGCACCTTCACGCTCGGGGATCGCCAGAACCGCCGCGCTCGGCGGACGGAAGTAAGCCGCGTAGACAATCGGCATCAGGTACACAGCTGCAAGAAGAGCTCCCCCCAGCAAGACGGCCAGGTAAACCGGCTGCCCCACATCAAGCATTCCAAGGCCGAGGAACCACTTGCTGACGAACCCCGACAGTGGCGGCGTACCGATCATCGCGAGGGTCGCGATTAGAAACGCGGCGGCCGTGACCGGCATCTTCTGGGCAAGACCGTTGATCTCGCTCACCTTGTGTATGCCAGCACGCTTGATGAGGAGCCCGGCGCACAAGAAAAGTGCACCCTTCATGAACGCATGATTGGCAACGTGCACCAGCGCCCCGGTGGCAGCCTCCTGGCCGAGCAGGGCGACGCCAAGTGCCACGTACCCCATCTGACTGATCGTGGAGTAAGCAAGTCGACGCTTCAGATCGTCCTGACTCACCGCCAGAAGCGCAGCGAACACCACGGTGAACGCCGCGATGTACGCAAGCCACCGCATCACATCGAGCTCACGCAAGAGCGCCACTCCGAAGACGTTGAAGACGACGCGCATGATCCCGAATGAGCCCGCAGCCACCATCACGCCGGACAGCACTGCCGAGAATGGCGCAGGAGCGGCCGGATGGGCGTCGGGCACCCAGCCGTGCAAAGGCACCAGAGCGGCCTTCACGCCAAAGCCGACCACGAAGCACCAGAAGACAGCAGTGAGCTTTCCTTTGCCCATCGAGATCGCAAGCAGTCCACCTTGTGCCGCCAGCGTCTGATCACCGGCAAGGAAGAACGTGAACACGATCGCCAGGAGCACCAGACTGCCGCCGATGAGGATGTAGATGATGTATTTGGTACCCGCAGCCATCGCCTCGGGCGTCTCCTCATGGACGATGAGGGGATAGGTCAGAATCGAGAACATCTCATAGAAGATGAGGAACGTCAGCAAGTTTCCCGCATACGCCACACCCATGGTCCACGAGAGCGCCAGCATGAAGAACACGTAGTACCTGGTGAGGCGATGCCCGCCCTCCATGTACCCGAACGAGTACACCAGCGCGAGCAGCCACAACACGCTCGCAGTGAGTCCAAAGAGCGCTCCCATCGCGTCAACGTGCAAGTACATCCATATCCTCGGCGTGAGCTGAACGAGGTGTGTCTCATACTCCGTGCCGTTCAGGACACCGGGGACGAAAGACACGGCCACGGCGATCTCAAGAAGACAGATCACCACCAGTGCGATCTTGCGGAGCCGGGGGGCCTTCGCAGTGAGCGGGATAACGCCTGCTGCACCGATTATCGGCAGCAAGAACGCGAGCGACGGTACGATCGATGTCACCATACTGGCCTCCACTGCCACTCACCCCTCTACATGCCGAAGACGAACCGGACAGCCGCCTGTGCAAGCGAGAACGGCAGACCCGGAACCTGGGTAGTCACGCCGAGCAGAATGACGTACAGCGCACACAAGAGCGTCGGCCACAGGAGCGTCGGTTTAGCCTCGTGAATGTCGAGCGTCGCCCCTACGGGCGCCTTGAAGTAGGCAAGGTAGATGACGGGCAACCAATACGCCGCATTCAACAGAGAGCTCGCGATCATCACGATCACGAACCACCACTGCCCGGACTGCAGCGCACCGAGCGACAGGTACCACTTGCTCACAAATCCGGCGGTGAGCGGCACCCCGATGAAGCTCAGCGCCGCCACGGTGTATGCAGCCATGGTGAACGGCATTCGGTAGCCGATACCCGCGAGTTCATGGATCTGCGTCTTGCCCGTGGTGCGCTGAATGGAACCGGCAACGAAGAACATGGTGATCTTCGCGAAAGCCTGATTCGCGATGTGCGCGATGGCCGCGGTAGCGCCGTATGGGGTCAGCAAAGCTGCGCCGAGAATGATGTAGGACAGCTGGCTCACGGTTGAGTACGCAAGACGTCGCTTGAAGTTGTCCTGATAGATCGCGATGAAAGAGCCGGCCAGGATCGTGAAGGCGGCGAGATACGCGAGCCAGTTGATGACTGGAAGCTGCTTCAGAAGGTCGACGCCGTAGACGTTATAGATGATGCGAAGGATGCCGAATGCGCCGGCCTTGACCACCGCCACGGCGTGCAGGAGCGCGCTTACCGGCGCAGGAGCCACCATCGCGCTCGGCAGCCAACCATGCAGCGGCATGATGGCGGCCTTCACCCCAAACCCCGCGATCAGGGCCACAAAGAGCCAGGTGAGCGTCTTCCCACCCGCAGACATCGAGAGTATGCCGGGCTGGCTGAGAGTGAGTGTGCCTGCAAGCTGAAACGTGACGACCGAACCCAGCAGTACGAACGCCCCACCTATCAGCGTATACGCGAGGTACTTCCGCCCCGCCTTCATGGCTTCGGGGGTCTCTTCGTGGATCACCAGCGGGTAGGTGCAGATCGTCAGCGTCTCGTAGAACAAGAACAGCGTGAGGAGATTCTCGGCAAAAGCGATGCCGATGGTCGTCGAAACGCACAGAGCAAAGAAGCCGAAGAAACGCACCTTGGCATGTTCGGGCTCCATGTAGCCGATCGCATACACCGTCGTGATCAGCCACAAAGTCGAGCTCACGATGGCAAAGAACATCCCAAGCGCGTCGGCCCTGAACCCGAGACCGATCCCCGGAGTGAAGTCGAGCAGCTTGAACACGTAGACGGTTCCATTGAGCGTACCAGGCAGCATCGACATGACGACGACCAGCTTCGCTGTGGCAGCGCCGAGGCTCCAGAAGCGACGCCAGAACGTGTTGTGCCCCATGAGGAACACAAGGGCCGCGCACGCGAACGACAGCGCCGGTGCAAGAATCGGACGGATATCGGTTACTTCCATCTCAGCCCCCTACCGTCCCGAGAAGCCTGGTCACGGCCGGCTCGATGAAGCTGAGGGGAATTCTGCCGAGCAGACCCATCACAAGACACAGAGCCGCAAGAATCAGAATCGGCACGAGCATGCTCAGGGGGGCCTCTTTCACCTCGAGGATCTCCGGGTGTACGGGCTGCTGGAAATAGAACGAGTTCACCATGCGGATGTAGTACACGAAGATGAACAGCGCGCCGAACACCAGCGCGACCCCAAACAGCGGGTGGCCCGCCTGCACCGCCCCAAGCGCGATATACCACTTGCACAGGAAACCCGCCGTCGGCGGCATGCCCACGATCGAGATCGCGCCCACCGAGATGGCGGCGGTCGTGAATGGCATTGAGCGTCCGATTCCGCGCAGGTCGGTGAGGTTGCGATATCCCGTCCGGTAGATGATCGCTCCGGCGCCGAGGAAGAGCGTCGCCTTGATGAGTGCATGGTTGAAGATGTGCACCGTGGCGCCGATCATGCCGTACTGTGATGCGAGCCCGAGACCCATGACGATGTACCCGATATTCGAGATCGTGGAGTATGCGAGCATCATCTTGATGTCTTCCTGGAAGATCGCGAAGAACGCACCCATCACGATCGAGATAGCGCCAAGCCAGACCAGAACCGTGTTGAGTGCCGAGAGATCCAGCACCTTCGCGCCGTAGTAGATCTGGTAGACCCGAACCATGCCGAGGAGCCCGGTCTTCACTACCAGACCGGAGAGAATAGAGCTCACCGGGCTCGGCGCAATGGCGTGAGCATCCGGCAACCATACGTGCAGCGGGAAGAGTGCCGCCTTGACCATGAACCCCGTCGTGAGCAGTGCCAGCGCACCCATCGCAGGCGCCTCGGCAGCGCCAGATAGTCGCGCACTGATGTCGGCCATGTTCAGACTTCCGGTCAGCGCGTAAAGCAATCCGATGGCGAACAACACGAGCAGCGATGAGACCGCCCCCATCACCAGGTACTTGAAAGCGGCCATCTCGGCGGTTCGTTCACCACTGATGGCGACGAGCGCATATCCCGACAGCGAGAAGATCTCCATGAAGACGAACAGGTTGAACACGTCTCCGGTGACCACGAAGCCGAGCATACCCGTGAGGTTCAGCAGTAACAGCGTGTAATACGTGCCGATACGCGCCGGCGGAAGCTCGTGCGCCGCATATCGGAGCGAGAACACGACAGCGAGGAGTCCAAGCAGGCAGATGATGGCGACTGAAGCGCTGAACTCATCGAACCTCAGCTCGATCCCATACGGAGGCTCCCACCCGCCGAGATATGCCGAGAATGGTCCTACCTGCGCAACGCGAACGACGAGTGCCGCCGCGATACCAGATGTGACGACCATGACCAAAGTCGCCCACCCACAAGCGCGTGCACCGTCGCGCCCGCTGACGACAGGCGTGAGAACCGCACCCGTGAGCGGCACGATGATCAGACTCACGAGAAGCGCGGAGGCCGACATCTCACTCCATCTCCCTGAGCTCATCGGCTTCGATCGTGCCGCAGTGCTCGTATATCCGGATGATCAGGCTGAGAGCGAGCGCGGTCGTGCTCACTGCCACGACGATGCCAGTGAGGATGAGCGCCTGCGGAATCGGATTGGTGAACGGTGCGCTTGCGCCAGCACCCATGATCGGCGCCTCGCCGCCATCCACGACGCCAAGCGCGATGATGAAGGCGAACACCGACGTCTCCATGATGTTGATTCCTATGAACTTCTTGATGAGGTTGTTCTTGGTGATGACGCAGTACAGGCCGATGCAGAAGAGCACGACGGATCCGACGTAGTCGATGTTCTGCCAGAGCATCGCGATCATCGGTCGGCCCCCATCTGCCAGAAGATGGCCGAGATGATCGCTGCGCCACCAACGCCGATGCCGATCTCGATGACCATCAACCATGAGGAGCGCACCCAGGCGAACGCCTCAGCCTGCGGGAGCAAGAGGTAGTCGCCAAACAGCAAGAGCCCCAACAGACCCACCGCCACGAACGCCAGGGGTGCGGCTGCCTGCAGGATGGGCCGCACCTGTAGCGGCTGCAGCTTCTCGGCCACAGATCTGCCAAGCACGACAGTCATCAGGATCACAAGTGCCCCGAAGACAGTGCCGCCCTGGAAACCGCCACCGGGAGACACGTGGCCGTTTATGATCACGTACACGGCGAACAGGGTCACGAACGGCGCCAGTAACCTCACTACGAACGTGACGACAACGCTCGCCGGAGCCGATACAGGGGCAGGCCCTCTGGCGGGTCGCTCGTCGCCCTTGCGACCCGCCAGGAGCACTGCCAACACAGCTGCAAGCGAGGTGAAGATCACCGTGACTTCGCCGTTTGTATCAAACCCGCGGTAGTTCAGGATCACGTCGGTGACGACGTTCTCGGCGCCCGCTTCTTCAGGACCGTGCTCCAGGTAACGTGGCGCGATGTGCGTGTAGGCTGGCGATGTCGCGCTTCCATGAGGTGGCAGCTGTGACATCGCGTAGAGCAGCGGTATGGCGATCACCACCAGCATCGCGATTGTGAGTGCTCGCTTCACTTCTCGCGCCTCACTGTCCGGCCGATGGCCACCAGGAAGAGTACCGTCGTCACACCTGCGCCAACAGCGGCCTCGGTCATCGCAACGTCGGGCGCTCCGCGATGCTGCCACATGAGACACAGCACGAGACTGTAGGTGGAGAAGATGATGGCGGCACCGAGCAAGTCCTTGGTTCGGATCACTGCAAGCGCGCAAACGATGAGCAATAAGATGAGCACAAGATCGAACAGCTCGCTCACTTCGTCTCACCACCCCTGTTGTGCCCCGGTCTGGTCCAGGGCTCCAGTCCTCCGCGATAGACCGCTCGGGCCAGTGCATGTCCCGCCGTCGGGCTCGACACCAAGACGAGCGCGGCGAGCGCGATAAGCTTCAGTGCGGCCGGAGTGAAACCCTCAAGAATCGCCAGGCCGAGCAGGACCAGTCCTGCGCCGACGGTGTCGCACTTGGTCGCGGCATGCGTACGTGAGTAAAAATCCGGAAGTCGCAGTATCCCAACGGTGCCGACGAAGAAGAACAGGGCCCCCACGACGCATAGCACCGCTGCAACGGCGTCTATGAGCGCTTCGTAGGCGTTCACGTTGTCTCCCCGCTGAGACGCCCTGTTTCCATGAACCTGGTAGCCACCACGGTGACAAGGAAGTTCAGCAGCCCGTAGACGAGCGCTACGTCGAGATACAGGCTGCGCCCGAAGATGTAAGACAACAGAACGAGCACAACCAGCGTCTTGGTACCCACGATATTCACCGCAAGAATACGGTCAGCTACGGTCGGACCGAGATACGCTCTGAGCAGACAGAGGAAAGCGTTCGCCAGCATGAAGACTCCGAGCCCCCAGAAGAATGTGCGCATCGCTTACTCCTCGAATACCCGGTGTATGCGCCGCTCCATATCACCGTTCTCGATGCCTGCTGCAAACCCGGGCGATAGACAGTGAACCGTGAATGTACCTTCGTCAACGTCAAGGGTCAGCGTCCCGGGCGTGAGTGTGATGGAGTTGGCGAAAGCAACCCTAGACACCTCTCGCCGAAGGGGACTGTGATGAACGATGACGCACGGATCCACCGGCATTGCGGGGTCCAAGACCTTCTCGGCCACCCCAACCGCCGCGACGAATATCTCCTTGATAAGCCAGAGCGCGTACAAGCAGAACCGCCAAGACTGAGCCACGCTCAAAGTAGGCGCCTCAGCGTCGCTCCAAAGGGTTGCTGCCCACCAGCCAAGCAGGCCGGACAGCACAACGCCAACCGCAAGATCAGCAGCGCGAAGCGAGCCCGTAAGGACCAGCCAGAAGATCATGAGCGGAACCGCCGCGCGCACGGCCTTCACGGGCGAACCTCCCCAAGCCTGAAGGAGCCAGCAGTCTTGGGGGAATCGAAGTCCGGTGCCGTGTCGGCCAGTCTGTCAGCCGCAATCGCCACCAGTTCCTCGACCGTGCTCGCCTCGGCTGGAAGCGCGACAGCGGCGACACTCACGGGGCAATGTGCCGAGGGTTGCAGAACATCACCCTCAAACTCTGCTTCACACGCGGCGATGCGAACACGATCGGCGACGAGGATTGCCTCCGCAGGACCCGCAAAAGGCATGATTACGCCGAATGACTCAGGCCCATACCGTCCGACGACATCCGTGTCACGCACGGTTATGCGCAGCACGTCAGCAAGGTGTTCCATCAAGAGACCGGTCTTGTAGGCGCCAAACGTCTCACGAAACACCGCAAGACCATCGAGGCGCACCACCAGAAGGCCGACTGCTACGTCATGACGCTGGGCACGGCGGACTTCTTCGATCAAACGCCGACGCATGTATGTGGGCTTGTACAGCCCGGTTTCCTCGTCACGGAAAGACGCCTGCTCAAGCGCGATCGCATGCCGGGACGAACGCGACGAACTCACACCGACAGTACTGCCGGCTACGAGAATCGCCGCAAACCCCACGAGGATCTGAACTCCACCGCTACCTGAGAGCGCTCCGGACGGAGCCACTAGCGCGACCGCTCCACCGCAAGCCGCCGCCGCGAGGACCAAACCGGGCACGTGGAAGAACACCGCGGCCAGGATCACTGGGATGACGTAAAGCGGCCAGTACAGACCAATGTCTCCCGTGAGGCCTATTAGAAGTGTTGCGAAGAGTATTGCAGCGCCAACAACCAGGACTCTCCATAGTCTGAAGCCCACCGACGCCGAGGACTCGGTAGTCGCAGAATCCATGGTGACGGGTCACCCCCCTTGAGAACGCATTCACAAACCAGATCAGCGTCGTCTCCGGGGGCCGACGGCGCAAACGCACCGCTTGTCACCATACTTCGTTAGACTTTCACGATTCTTGAACAGTATGCCCCCCTCAAGACCAGATGGCACGCGTTTTGGGGAAGCCTGAGGAAGCCTGTAAACAGCTGTGCGTGCCTGACTC
Organism: Actinobacteria bacterium UBA2286; assembly: GCA_002345925.1. Taxonomy (GTDB): domain Bacteria; phylum Actinomycetota; class Coriobacteriia; order Anaerosomatales; family Anaerosomataceae; genus UBA2286. The sequence goes on from DDWM01000072.1 coordinate 19,376, forward strand.
TGGGCCGCGGGCTTCGGAACGCAAAGAAGGCCGGATCCGAAGACCCGACCTTTCCTGAGCATAGAAGTGTCCCGAGAAACCTCACCCAGCGACTTCCACTAATCCGCAGCTTCCCTTTTCACACCCTTGGAATGACCAGATAGTTCGGCACTGCTTGCGCTGAGCTTCTCCGTCTGACACCCCGCCGGCAGCTACTGGTACGCTACTTTTCGCGGTTCGCCCGGTTAAACCTCTCGGGACAAGAACTACTGTACGACACCACCATCAGTCGCGCAAGCGCTTCGCGCATATTTGCTCTATATCCCGCCAGACGGTACATAATTCTCGCCGTACGGCATCTCTTCAAGCCCGAACGGATATCCGGCGCGGTGCTATTTCGCCTCAAGCCTGGCTTGCACCACATTGGCCGCCTGATACGCTGCAGTCCGAACAGCCGGACCCGCCGCTTCGAACTTCTCGATCTGGCGCAGCGCCGAGAGGTGCCGCTTCGTGTCCCCGGCCTCAAGACTCTTGATGGCTCCGAGACGCATGGTGACCAACCAGTGCTCACACCCGACGAACGTGAGCGTCTCGATGTTTAACTGCCCGAACTCCCGCTTGCTCTTGACCGCCATCGCACGGCGTTTGCATGACTCAAGATACCGGGCACCCGAAGTGGATCCGCCCTGTCCCTGCCAAGTTCGTCCCGTGTTGCCCTGGGCGCGCTGCCCGGGCTCCATCGGCTTGCGCTCTCTACGTGCCATTTCCCTACTCCCTGTTTACGCCGAGGCCGGAAGAACGGCGACTCCCCATACGGTACCCGTATGAGTCGAAACCACCGAGCCGGCCTCGTACATGATGATATCGACAGCTTCAAAACGCGCGGTAATCGCATCGCGGATCCTGCCGGCACGCTCGGGCGTCATCGCTTGTCCAACCGCGAACGTACCGCGCCGCGCGCCGCCCATCGCCTCTTCGATCCAGTCAAGCGTGTGGACCAATGCCGCCTTCTCACCACGAGTCCTACGGACCGGCGTGAACTTGCCCTCGGCATCTAGCGTGAGTGTCACTTTCAAGTCGAGCAACGAGCCAAGGAATGCCGAGACCTTCCCGATTCGCCCTCCGCGTGCAAGGTTCTCGAGCGAGTCGAGGCCGACGATCATCTTGGCTCGTGAACGCGTGGCCTCCAGCCGTGTGAGCGCCTCAG
>DDWM01000072.1:20587-27357 GCA_002345925.1 Actinobacteria bacterium UBA2286
AGATTGAGCGAATCGAAGACGTGTACACGGCCCTCGAATCGCTCGGCAGCCTGCCTAGCAGCAGCTACCGTGCCGGATAGACCTGCCGAGATGTGAATGGAGATGACTTCCTCGGCCAAGAGCAGCGCGGCTTCGTATGCTTCAACGAATGCGCCCACTGACGGCTGAGATGTGGTGGGAAGCGCCGACGAGGCAGCCATGCGCTTGAAGAACTCGGCCTGAGTGACGGTACCGTCGGCGAACGAGTCCTCCCCAAAGCTCACCAACAGCGGCACGACCGCGATGCCCCGCTCGGCAACGATTGCCGGTGGAAGATCGGAGGTGCTGTCGGTAACGATCGCAAAGCGACGTGCTGTGGCGTCTGCCACGGTGATCACCCAAGTTTCTTGACTAGGATTTCATTGACCAGTGCCGGGTTGCCCTGTCCGCGCATCTCACGCATGACCTGACCGACGAACCAACCTACCAGCGTGGTCTTGCCTGCGCGGTAGCTTGCAACCTCATCGGGACTTGCAGCGATAACGCGGTCTACTGCGGTCTCGATCGCTCCGGTATCGCTTACCTGCTTCATCCCGCGGATTTCGACGATCGCGCCGGGGGCGTCTCCGGAAGTGACCATCTCGGCGAATACCTGCTTGGCCTGCTTGCCCGAGATGGTTCCGGCGTCGACGATCTCAACGAGCTCTGCCAGCATCGCCGGAGTGACACGCGCTTCGGCAACGGAAACCGCCTCGGCGTTCAGATATGCCGAGAAGTCGCCGAGGGCCCAGTTCGCAAGCGGCCTGGCGAGCGCCTCGCCTGCAAGCGCCACTGCCTCCTCGAAATACGCGGCGAAATCCGCGTCCTCTGAAAGCGAGCGAGCATCGTTGGCAGGCAGCCCGAAGTCGCGCATGAAGCGCTCGCGGCGGGCATCGGGGAGCTCCGGCAAGCGCGCACGGATCGACTCGATCCACTCGGCAGAGAACTCGAAGGGGACCATGTCCGGCTCCGGGAAGTACCGGTAGTCGTGAGCTTCCTCTTTGGAGCGCATGGTGCTGGTGCGCTTGGCGCCGACGTCCCAATGGCGCGTCTCCTGCACCACGCGACCGCCGTCGTCGAGCACATCGGCCTGACGGACGATCTCGTAAGCGAGCGCATCATGGAGCGCCTTGAAGGAGTTCATGTTCTTGATCTCGGTCTTGGTGCCAAGCTCGGTCTCGCCGGGACGGCGGATCGAGACGTTGCCGTCGACACGCATGGAGCCCTCTTCCATGCTGCAATCGCTGACGCCGAGGTTGAGCATGATAAGCCGCAGTTTCTGCGCGAAGCGGCGTGCTTCTTCCGGCGTGCGCATATCAGGCTCGCTCACGAGCTCCATGAGCGGCGTGCCAGCACGGTTGAAGTCGACAAGCGAATGGTCGGCTCCGGCGATGCGGCCCTCGGAGCCACCCACGTGCACCATCTTGCCGGTGTCCTCTTCCAGGTGGATGCGCGTGACGCCGATTCGTGCGGTGTACGCATCTCCGCCAAATTCCAGACGCTGCGCTGCACCGTCGCCGTCCACCTCGATATCCAGGTGACCAAGGCCGCAAAAAGGCAGATCGTACTGCGAGATCTGATAATCCTTCGGCATGTCGGGATAGAAGTACTGTTTGCGATGAAACTGTGAGAACGGCGCGATCTCGCAGTTGAATGCGATTCCAGCCAGGACCGTCGACTCGACTGCCGCCTGGTTCGGCACCGGCAGAGCGCCCGGCAAGCCGAGACAGACCGGACAAACCCGTGTGTTGGGCTCTCCGCCAAACTCCACCGGACAACCACAGAACATCTTGGAATTAAGCGCGGTGAGCTCGGTATGTATCTCAAGACCGATTACGGCCTCATAGCGCTCGAGCACGCCCGGAAGACGATCTTTGGCCACGGTGGAGTCTCCTTCAGAGAACGCGAAACGTCACGGAGCGCGGACGGTGAGGCCCGCGCTCCGTAGATTCTACCGCACTCGGCACATCAGCCGCTGTTAGTGCAGCAATGCTTTCGCCGCGTCTCTCGGCACATCGCCCAAAGCAGCAGTACTGCCGAGGAAGCGCAGCTCGTAGATAGAGTCGCGGTTCATGGAAAGCGCTGCCGCCGCGTAGGAGTCGAGCTTGTCCTTCGGGGTCAGCAATATCACGCTGGCGTCACTCCCCTGCAAGACGCCACCTGCAAGCGCATCCGGGAAGTTCGTGCCGACAGCGATCGCTGGTCGCGACCAGAGCATACCCATGCCGTCGAAGCCCGCGCCAGCGATCATCGCAGCCGTCTCGTAGCGGTTCGAGCCACCGTAACGGGTGAACTCGATGAAAGGCGACGTCTTGAGCTCGTTTGCCACGGCAGCTCCTACAGCATCCGTACTGCCGAGGATATATCCGTGGTTGGAGCCATTGTCGACCATGGCCGCCCGTACCGTCGAGGGCAGGTCGGTCGTGCGGGTGAGGTAGATCGGCCAGCCGTTGGCCGCCGCGATCGGGGAGGCCGCAAGTGCGTCCGGGAAGTTGAGCCCGGTGGCGACAAATGCAGTGCCGTCGTAGCCGCCGTCGGCTTTCACGCGGTCTACGGTCTCGGCGGCGATAAGATTCGCAGTCGCGTAGCGGTCGCTGCCACCAAGCCTCTCCGGCGGCGCAAGGATCATGAGGTCATCCACCGCATCGTATACGGCCTTGCTGACGGCGTCCTCACTGCCAAGGATGTATGCACCTGCCGCGCCGAGACGAACGATCTCTGCAGCGACCTCGCTCGGCAGCGAGTACTTACGCGTCAGCAGCAGCGGGGCGTCTGCGGCGCCGGCTAGCGCCGCTCCACCGAGCGCGTCCGGCCAGTTCTCGCCGGTTGCGATGACGACCATCTTCGCTCCGTCGGGGTACGCGCGCTTCGAAGCCTCGACCGCGGTGGTATAGCGCGAGTCGCCTGATATCTCAGTGGACTCTGTTGGCACATCCACGATCCATCTGGAGATACGATGGTTGAAGGTGTCTGCCACGTACACGTTCCGATCCAGGCCTACGGCGATGCCGTAAGGGATGCTGAACTGCCCGTCGCCGGATCCGCCCGCCCCGAAGGTGGCGACGAAGGAGCGCTCGGCGTCGAACACCTGGCCACGGTTTCCCGTCGACTCGATGACATATGAGTTGCCAAGCGGATCGACACCGACATCATACGGCCGCTGGAACTGTCCTGGTAATGTGCCAGAACCGCCCCAATTGGCCTCGAATACACCGGCGAAGGAGTACTGAACGACCGAATTGGTGTACCCCGACGATATGTCCGTCGTCGTGAGCACAGTGCCGTCGTGCGTAACGGCGACGCCGACAGTGGAGAATCCGGCCACTACCCATTCATCCACATAGGTGCGATTGCGCCATCGCTGCACGGAGTCACCGTTCTCAACCACGAACGCCGTCCCGTCGAGGGCGACCGAGAGGTGGCCGGGGTTCACGATCTCATCGGCGGCGCTCTCCTGGAACGTACCGGCCATGCTGTACATGAGCGGGTTGAACATGCGTACCGCCGACAGAGGGATCTCTTTCTCGGAGATGTAGATCGTGCCCCAGCGGTCCGTGGCGACCCCGCGCGGCGTCCGGATAATCCCGGTATTGGGAGAATCCGTTGTACCCACCGATCGAACGAAAGCGCCATCCGCCGTGAACATCTGGACGCGGTTGTCACCGCTTTCGCCACCCGCTACGTAGACGTTGCCCCACTTGTCGGTCGCTACATCCGGCGGGTAGCGGAACTGCCCGTCGAGCAACCCGTTGCTGCCCCAGTCGCTCTCCCAGGTCAGCGTCACCGCCCCGAGCGCGCTCGCAGGCATCATCACCACCAGCATCGCCGTGACCACCGCAAGGGCGACTGCCGAAGAACCCCGCTTGCGTCTGCGCATAATAACCCCCCCATCATTTGGAACCGGACTTAACGCCCGATAACCTTCCCTGATGGGGAGTCTATTCCCAAAGATGCAGGAACGTCCTGAAAACCTGGCGGGGCTACCTCACAGGCGGTGTCATATCCAACCCGAGCGCGCCCTCAAGCGCGGCAGCTACTCGAAGCATGGTCGCCTCGTCGAAATGCTTGCCGATGATCTGCACGCCGATGGGCAAGCCGCTCTCGGTGCACTTCGCGGCAGGAATGCTCACTCCCGGGAGTCCGGCAAGGTTGAGCGGGATCGTGTACACATCTGACAGGTACATCGACAGCGGATCCTCGGCCTTCTCGCCGATCTTGAAGGCTACGGTCGGCGATGTCGGCGTGATGAGCACATCGAACTTCTCAAATGCCGAGGCAAACTCGTTTGTGATAAGCGTGCGCGTCTTCTGCGCGGTGCCGTAGTACGCATCGTAGTAGCCGGCAGAAAGCGCATACGTGCCGAGCATGATGCGGCGGATCGACTCGGGACCAAAACCTTCGGCGCGCGAGCGCATATACAGGTCGAGGACGTCTTTGGCGTCGGGAACGCGGTGACCGTAGCGGATGCCGTCGAAGCGCGCGAGGTTCGAGCTCGCCTCGGCAGGCCCGATGATGTAGTACGCAGCCAGTCCGTGCTGCGACATAGGCAGATTGACCTCGCCCACCTCGGCACCGAGGGCCTCAAGCGTGCGGACCGACATCTCGGTCGCTTCTCGGACCTCGGGCGCGCAGCCCTCAAGGTCGAGCATGTCGCGCACCAGGCCAACGCGCAGGCCTTTGACGCCGTCGCCGAGGCCAAGAGTGAAGTCCGGAACCTGCTCACGTACAGAGGTGGCGTCCATGTCGTCGTGACCGGAGATCGCATTGAGCACGAGCGCTGAGTCCTCCACCGAGCGCGAGAACGGCCCGATCTGGTCTAGCGAGGATGCGAACGCGACGATCCCGTAGCGCGAGACGCGACCGTACGTCGGCTTCAGCGCGACAGTGCCTGTGAGTGCACCAGGCTGACGGATCGAGCCACCGGTATCGCTGCCGAGCGAAACGGTCACCATGCCTGCGGCGACGGCTGCTGCACTACCACCCGACGAGCCGCCGGGTACGCGGTCAAGATCCCACGGGTTGTGCGTCACACCAAAGGCGGAGTTCTCGGTAGAAGACCCGAACGCGAACTCGTCCATGTTGCACTTGGCGATGGGGAGCGCGCCCGCGTCGAGCAGGCGGCGCACGGCGGTGCAGTCGTACGGGCTCTCGTAGTTCTCAAGGATCTTCGATGAGCACGTAGTGCGTGTGCCCACGAGGTTCATGTTGTCTTTGAGGGCAGCGGGCACGCCTGCAAGCGGCGGAAGCGGCGCACCCTCGGCAACCAACGCATCGATGCGGGCGGCTGATTCGCGTGCCAGCTCAGGCGTGAGCTGATTGAACGCGTGCACGTCGCCTTCAACGGCTTCGATGTGCGCGTATGTCGCATCGACGATGTCGGCAGCGGAGAACTCACGGGCGGCGATTCCGTCCCGGATAGCGCATGCGGAGAGTCTGGAGAAGTCGTTGCTCACGATGCCTACGCCCCTTCCTCTGCGCCGACGATGCGCGGAATCACGAACGCGCCATCCTCGGCCTCGGGGGCATTCAGAAGCGCCAGCTCGCGGGAGAGACCGGGCTTGACCACGTCGGGTCGGGTAGCGTTGCGCATTGGAATGGCGTGCGAGGTGGGCTCCACGCCGTCCAGATCAAGCGCCTGCATCTGCCCTATATGTCCCAAGATCGAATTGAGCTCACCTTGCAGACGAGTGACTTGGTCATCTGTAAGCGCAAGGCGTGCAAGCATCGCCACGTGGCGAACATCTGCTTCCGAGATGGACATGCGGGGAGGTCCTTTCGACGCGAGACTGACTTGAGTATTCTACGGCAACAGCTTCGCACGCGCTCGGGCTGCCGGGGAATCAGCTTCCCGCGTACAGCAGCCAAACGATCGCACCGACCGTGAGCGAATTGTACGCCGCGTGAAGTGCGATTGCGGGCCACAGGCTTCGCCGCTCGTGTGCAAGCCAGCCAAGCGCGATGCCGAGCACCGTCATCGGGAAGAGCAGCCACCACGAGCGGTGGAACGCCGCAAAGAGCATCGCCTGGACTATAATCGCCGGCCATGCTCCGATCCGAGCCTCCAGACCGCGCAACAATGCCCCGCGGAAGACACACTCCTCCACGAACGGACCAACGACGACAAGCATGATCGCAGCGAGCGCCAGCCCTGAGACGGACGTCCCGAACACGGCTGTGATGGTACCGCCGCCTGCTTGTGGCATGAGCCCAAGTGAGCTCGTGATCTGACTGTAAAGCGTCGCAATAACGCGGGTTGCAACCAGGCCGAGTACGACGAGTCCCGCCGAAGTCGCAATCTCGCCCACGTCACCATGCTGCCTGGACAGGCCAAGAGCGTCAGCGAAGATGCCCTCTCGGCGGCGGACCAGATATCGGAGCATCCAAATCTGTGCACCGTAGTAGACCGCCAGCGAGAAGGCTCGAACGCCCACGCTCACCTCGGTGGGAAGCGCACCCACGAGCTCGCTGGCCAAGAAGAGCTCCTTGAGCATGAACGCGGCAAACGTCACCGAGAGCATCGCCGCAGCCTCAAGGATGGTCCACGTGAACCCGCCGACCACCACAGAATGTGCCGAGAGGGCCCTCGGGGTGGCGGTCGACTGCGGCTTGGGCGCCTTGACCGGCTTAGCCGGCGTCGCCGTTCGCGCACGCGCGGCAGCATCAGAAGCAGCGCTGCTGATAGCGCCGCGATCACATGCCTTCACGCATGCCATGCAGCCATCACACCGGCTCCAGTCGACCATGATGTACGT
>DDWM01000072.1:27438-80364 GCA_002345925.1 Actinobacteria bacterium UBA2286
TACAGCAGACCAACGGCAACAGCATTGAACAGCGCGTGGCACAGGATCGCCGGCAATATTGAGCGGGTCGTGGATACTAGGTACGCGAGCATGAGCCCGAACACGAACAGCGGGATGAACTGGTACAAGGAGAAGTGGACTGCGGCGAAGATCGCGGCCGAGAGCACGAGTCCCGGCAGCGACCCGAGGCGGTCCTTGAGCCCCGAGAACAAGACTCCCCGGAACAAGGCCTCCTCGGCAATGGGTGCAATGACTACGGCCATGAGGACGGTCGCGGCAACGCCGACCGGCGTGAACGGAAAGAGCTGGGTGACGTCGGGCGTTGCTGGCGCCTTGATTCCCACCGCCTGCGTGGCTGCTGCGTACCAGATGCTGAATCCACGCCCCGCGAAGGCAATGCCGACTGCGCTGAGAACACCTTGAAGCACACCGAACTCTCGGAACAAGAAGGCGTCTCCGAGTCGCACGCCTTGCGACTTCGCCCACCATAACGCGATGAGAAGCGGCGGAAGGTACTGCAGCGTGATCACCACGGTGAGTACGATTGCGCCGCCATCCGGCGTGAAGAAGTCCAAGATGCCAGCGCGGCCAAACACCGTACCGCTCAGGATAACGAAGACGAGATTAAGGAGTACCAGACCGATCAAGAGCGGAATCGGCCAGCGTACGGCTGAGAGCTGCTGCTTCGGTGACGCTACGTCGACCGATTGCGCGACAGCGGCCGGAATCGGAGGCGGTGCGATCGGCAGCGGCGGCGTAGGGAGCCAGTCGCTCACGACGCGGCTCCCGACGGTGCCTGCCCTGACTCGAGCACATCGACCAGCTCAGCCTCGGACAGCACGGTCACGCCGAGCTCAATAGCGCGGTCAAGCTTGCTTCCCGCGTCGGTGCCGGCGACAACAAACGACGTCTTCTTGCTGACGCTGCCGGCCACCTTCGCTCCGAGCGCCTTCAGGGCCGCGCCCGCCTCATCGCGGGTGAAGCTCTCAAGCGCACCGGTAAGCACCCATGTGGTGCCCGTGAGTGTCTGCGGACGCTCGGGAGCCGTGCGCTCCTCGGCAGTACGCACTCCCTGGGCACTCAGACGCTCGACGATCGCAACGTTCTCCGGGTTCTCCGCAAACGCACGCACGGAGCCGGCGATGACCGGACCAACACCCTCGATGGCGGCTAGCTCCTCGGCAGATGCAGCCATGAGCGCCTCAAGCGAGCTGTAGGAAGCCGTAAGCGCCTCAGCGACTGTGGAGCCCACATTGCGGATTCCAAGCCCGAACACGAGCTTAGAAAGCGGCCGGGACTTGCTCGCCTCGATGCTTGCCATGAGCTTTGCGGCAATCGTCTCGCCGAGAAGAACCGGCGTGCCGTCCTTCTTCGTCCGGCCGAGGTCGAGCGCAGTGAGCGAATCGCTCGTGAGCGCATAGTAGTCGGCAACATCGTGCAACCGTCCCTGCTCCACGAGTCGCGTGATGATCTCGGTGCCCATGCCGTCGATATCGAGCGCACCGCGCGAAGCCCAATGGCCGAGACGCTCAAGACGCTGCGCCGGACACCCCGCGTTCGTGCACCGCGGGACGACCTCGCCCTCCTCGCGCCAGACTGCACTTCCGCAGCTGGGGCAAGCGGTCGGCATCTGCCACTCGACCTCGCTGCCGTCACGCAATCGCTCGACCGGACCGACCACCTCGGGAATGACGTCGCCCGCTTTGCGCACGATGATCGTGTCGCCGAGACGTACGTCTTTGCGACGGATCTCATCCTCGTTGTGGAGCGTTGCGCGTGCGATCGTCGAGCCGGCGACCGTCACAGGGTCGAACTCGGCGACCGGCGTGAGCGCTCCGGTTCGGCCGACCTGCACGCGAATCTCGCGTAGCACGGTCGTCTTCTCTTCGGGCGGGAATTTGAAGGCGATCGCCCACTTGGGAGCCTTGCTCGTGAATCCGAGTTCATCATGCAGTGCGAACGAGTCCACCTTCACGACCACGCCGTCGATCTCATATGGAAGTGTGTCGCGGACACCCAGCGCCCACTCGCAAAACGCGTGGACGTCTGCTGCTACCGCGCACGTTTTGATGTCGGGATTCACGCGGAAGCCCGCGTCGCGAAGCCACTGCAGGGCAGCCGACTGGGTCTGAAGACCGAGCGCGCGAGGCTCAACGACCTGATACATGAACGTCGCAAGATCCCGCGACGCGGTGACTGCGGGATCCTTCTGACGGACAGCTCCGGCAGCGGCATTGCGCGGATTCGCGAACGGCGGCTGGCCTGCAGCTTCCTGCTCGGCATTCAGTCGCTCGAAGCTCTCCTTGGGCATGTAGACCTCGCCGCGCACCTCGACCTGCCACGGCACGCCGTCGCCAAAGAGCGAGTCCTGAGCGACAATCGGGCCTCCTGCGAGCAATCTGAGAGGGACGCTCTTCACGGTGCGGGCGTTCGCCGTGACGTCTTCGCCGGTAACGCCGTCGCCGCGGGTTGCCGCGCGCAACAGGCCACCGTCTTCATAGGTGAGCGCCAGGCTGCTGCCGTCGATCTTGAGCTCGCACACGTATGCACAGCCACGATCGCCAACCTCGCGCTCGACCCGTTCCAGCCACGCGTCAAGTTCGCCCAGATCCATCGCGTTATCGAGCGAGTACATGCGCTGAGAGTGGCGCACGGGCGCGAATTGCCCGGACGGCGCCGAGCCGATGCGCTGTGTTGGCGAATCGGAAGTGACAAGCTCCGGCCAGCGCGCCTCGATCGCCTCAAGCTCTCGCAGGAGAGCATCGTATGCCGAGTCCGATATTTCCGGCGCGTCGAGCGAGTAATAACGGTGCGCGTGATGGCGCAGCTCGTCGCGGAGCTTCTCGGCACGTGCCGATGCACCCTCGATGCCTACCAAGATGTCAGAGCCGTCGGTCACTATTCACCCTCGGGCTTGAGCTTCTGCACGTGCACGTCGTTGACCGAGTAGATGATCGTCTCGGGCACGAATCGGTTCGTGCGCTCGGCCTCGTAGATCCACACGTCAGTGAGAGTGACTTTGAAGTACACGCCACCAGCACTCGTGACCGGCTCAACGACCGCCTCGTTCGCAAGATATGCGCGCAGCTCGGTCTCGATGTAATAGTTGAAGACGCCACCGGCGCCGCGGTACTCCTCGTAGAGCTTGATGCGGTACTCAGCTTCCCGCAAATCCAGTTCGTCGATGCTATCCACGTTCGCCCCTTTCGGCTCGAGTCATTTTGTAGACCCGTCAGTATCCTACCCGCGCGGTACAGACGCCAGCCGCGCCAGCCCTGTTGCGCCGATTCGATCACCTGCGATGATCACCGCACCGAGCACCCCGGGGATGCTCTTCGCGCGTTCCAGACCTGCCGAGATATCATCCGGCCCGTGCACGATGTTACCCACGGAGCTAGCCGCGGCATCAGCGAGCGCACCGTTCTCGGCCAGGATAGTCACCGCATGCGCTCCGCCGTAACTCACGCTCGGCCCTACCTTCGCCGAGGAAGTACACACCGCCACCGGCATCAGCTCTGCCGAAACCACCAGCGCGACTTTCTCGGACAGCGGCGAATCGCCTGCCGAGAGCAACACAGTCCGCTCAATGGTGCCGATCAGGTAGAGATCGCCGCCGTTTTCCACGATTACCTCGGCCGAGTCTGCTGCAAGGCCCCGCGCGACCGCCTCTGCGAACGCGCCCGCGACTGCAGCCATCGGGCCCACGCCCGCGATGCGCGCGGCATCGCCCATCTCGCGAGCAAGCACCGGGGCGCCGGGCGCGACGTCAATCGGCACGTGACTCTCCATGAAGCGCGGATGAGCCGCGATGTACGACTCAAGCTCGACGCGAAGCTCCCGCACGAGCGCAAGCGCTTGCGCCGAAAGATCAGAGAGCGCGCTCACCTGCAGATCGGTCTCGGCAAGCACGACTTGGAACGACACGAGGTTCGTGGCGTCCACTTGAGAGCGATATGTCCTCGGCTCGTACGTCATGCGGTAATCGTAACAGCATCTGTGGCATAAGCTGTATGTAGGCGGCGAAAGGATTCCAGTGCGCGAAATACTTGAGCTATGCATAGAGATGGACTTGCTAGCGCAGCGGGCGTACCACGTGATGGCGACGCATTGTACAAACGATGACCTTGCCGAAACGTTCAACACGATGTCTGCCGAGGAGGGCACACACGTCGCGTGGTGGAACGACCTGCTGGGCGCGTGGGAGCGGGGGCTGCTTCCCGACCTCGTCAACGACACCGACGCGCTTACAGCGCGCCTGTCCGGGATTCGTGAGGAGCTGGAAGAGTCGCTGCCGACTAGGCTGAAGGGCCTCTCTTCGCACGAGATGCTGGCCGTCGCCGCCCGCATCGAGTTCTTCATGATCGACCCGATCTTCGGTGAGCTCATCGATCTGACCGAGCCGGCCCGGGCCGACAATCGACACAAGGCGTACTCCGCGCACCTGCAGCGCCTCGTTTCGGCCATCGAAAACCATTACGAGAAGGACTCACTCGCGGTCTTCCTTGCAGGCATCCTGAGCCGCACGTGGAGCGACAATCTCGCGCTCGCTGTCTATGCGACCCGAGACCCGCTCACCGGCATCCACAATCGCCGCGCCCTCGACACGCATCTCCAGCAATGGTCGGCGTGGTCAGCGCGGTACGGTCGCCCGCTCGGGGTCGCACTCGTTGATATCGACTTCTTCAAGAACCTGAATGACGCGCGCGGCCACATCTTTGGCGACAAGGCCTTGCGCGAAGTCGCGAACGCGCTCAAGCGCGCCATCCGGTCGTCGGACCTTGTGGTCCGATACGGTGGCGACGAGTTCGCGATCATCGCACCGGAGGCGGACCCTGAGGAGTTTGGCGTGCTGCTCGACCGGGTGGTGGGATCCGTGCGTGCGATCGACCTCCGAGACGCAGACGGACGCCGCGTCCCGATCACGGTGAGCGCAGGTGGTGCTGTCGCCGTGGATCCGCCGGCTTCCCTGCCCAGAAGCCCTGACAGACTACTTGCCGCTGCTGATCAGTCGCTCTATTCAGCAAAGCAATCGGGACGCGACCGGGTGGGCTCGCCTATCTTGCTCGGGGCAAGCTAGGCGGTTGTATCTTCGGCCATTTCGCCGGCGTGGTAGCTGCTGCGCACGAACGGCGCGCTCGCAACCGCCGAGAAGCCGAGCGCGTCGGCCTCGGCAGCTAGCGAATCGAACTCCGCAGGCTCAACGAACTCCGTGACCGGCAGGTGCTTAGAGCTCGGTCGCAGATACTGGCCGAGGGTGATCATGTCGCACCCCGCCTCACGCAGATCGCGCATCACTGCCACGACCTCATCGTGCGTCTCGCCGAGACCGAGCATGAGTCCTGATTTCGTCGGCATGCCGGGATGGCGCTCCTTGACCCGTGCAAGAACCGCCAGGCTCCGGGGGTACTCGGCGCCAGGCCGAACCTCGTTGTAAAGGCGCGGCACCGTCTCCACGTTGTGGTTGAAGACGTCGGGCAGCGCGTCCGCGACTGTATCGACATCCTCGAGGTGCCCGCCGAAGTCACTTGTGAGGACCTCGACACGGGTCCCGGGAGATGCGTCGCGCACGGCCTCGATGACGGCGACAAAGTGCGCAGCTCCCCCGTCGGCAAGGTCGTCGCGCGTCACTGTCGTGACCACGACATGTTTGAGGCGCAGCGCAAGGACCGCCTCGGCAAGGCGGGCAGGTTCTTCAGGATCGAGCGGCGCTGGCACACGGGTGTCGACCGCGCAGAAGCGGCAGCCACGTGTGCAGGCGTCACCCATGATGAGGAACGTCGCCGTTCCGGACGCGAAACATTCGCCCTGGTTGGGGCACTTGGCCGACTGGCAGACGGTGTGCAGCTTCAGCCGCTCCATCAGGTCCTTGACGGAGTCGTAGCTACCCTCGCGGGCGATCGGCCGCTTCATCCACTCGGGCATGCGCTTTGCGGATGAGCCGTGCTCGTATGCCATATCTCAGCAGCCGCACTTCCCGGCGGCGTCCGCGCAGGCCATCTTGATGACCTCGGAGACCGTCGGATGCGCGTGGACCATCTCGGCGACCTGCCTGACACCGATATCCTGCGACATAGCGAGGGCGACCTCGTGGATCGTCTCTACCGCGTGCGGCCCGACGATCTGGCAGCCGACGATGCGACCGGTGCCCTTCTCGGCCACGATCTGCACGAAGCCGTCAGCCTCGCCTTCGCCAAGCGCCTTGCCGTTGGCGGCGAACTTCGCGACCGCCTGCACGACGTCGACGCCTCGCTCCTTGGCGCCATCGCGGCTGCTGCCCACGACCGCGACGTTGGGGAAAGTGTAGACGCACGCCGGTATGCAGTCGTAGCGGAGCGTCTCGGCATGACCCTCGCCCTTGAGCTCGACGACCGCGTTGCGCGCGGCGATGATGCCCTCTTCGTCGGCTACGTGCGCGAGCATCATGCCGCCGATGAGGTCGCCGATGGCGTAGACGCCGGGGAGGTTGGTGCGCAGGTGCTCGTCGACCTTCACGGCGCGGCGGTCCATCTCGATGCCCGCCTCCTCAAAGCCGAAGCCGAGGCCGTTCGGGACGCGCCCGACCGCGGACATGACGATCCCGCTTTCGACGACCGATCCGCTGCGAAGCGTCGAGCGCATGCGATCACCGACGCGCTCCACCGACTCGACCGCATCGCCGAGCAGGAACTCAACGCCCATCTCCTCAAGCGCCGACTGCGTCGCTTTGACGACGCGCTTGTCGTTGCCGGGAAGCACCTGTTCCATGAGCTCGACGACGGTCACCTTGCTGCCGAACGCCGCGTACGCGCACGCGAACTCCAGGCCGATGACGCCACCGCCGATGATAAGGATGTCCTTGGGGATATCGCCGAGAGCCACGGCGTCGTCGCTAGTCCAGACGCCCTCCATGTCGTGATCGATGTTGGGAAGCTTGAAGACGATCGAGCCTGTAGCGAGGATGACCGCATCGCCCTCGAAGGTCTCGGTCCCGCCCCCGGCAAGCGTGACTTCCACGGTCTTGGGACCCGCCAGCTTGCCCTCGCCCAGAACGACGCGCACCTTGAGCCGCTTCGCGCTGCCCTCGATCTGCGACACCAGCTCGTCTACGACGCCCTCTTTGCGGGCGCGCAATCCAGAGATGTCGACGCTAGCGACAGTCGCATTGAGCCCGTAGGCCGCAGCGTTTCTGGTGTCTGCAACGATATGCGCCGAGCGGAGAATGGTCTTGGTCGGGATGCAGCCCCAGTTCAGGCAAGTGCCGCCCAGGCGTTCGCGCTCGATGAGAACGACTTCTGCCCCGAGTCGTGCCGCCTCGAATGCCGCTGAGTAGCCGCCGGGCCCTCCGCCCAGTACGACAATCCGCATCTCAGACCTCCCTCGTACCGCCCATAAGTCGGACGATTGTACCACCGCCGAATCCAGCTGAGGCCGGGAGCCCATCGCCTTTCATCGGCGTATCCTGCCGCCTGACCGAAAGTATCATTGCCCAAGCGTGACGGAACCTGAATGAAGCTTCACAATGCTTCAAGGGGGGTCGCCGGAATGCCGATATCGTTACTGAACGACCGAACCGCATGTGCGGACATCGGCAAGAAGGCACAGCGATGAAACGCGCTGGGGATACTGGAATGGACAAGAGGCCGCGCGTCTTCCTGGGCGCATGCGTGTCGGTTTTCATCTTCCTCGTCGGCTCAGCAGTCGCACACACCGCAATCGCAGCCGGAGAGATCCGCTCACTCGGACTAACGCTGAGCCCCGATTCCACCTCCCTCGTTATGCGAATCTCAATCGCTGCGCTCGTTCTGGCGGGCGGATGGTACATTCAGCAGAAGCTTGACGCCAAGCTCACCATCGCGCGCGACCTCGCACACGAGCGCTACAAGCTTGAGTTGGTGTACGACAACAACCCGGATGCCATTCTCATTCTGGGCAGCGACTTCACGGTGCAGTACGTGAACCGCAAGGCCGAGGAACTCACGGGGGTCGAGTCCGGAGATATTGTTGGCCGAAGGTGCCACGAAGTCATTCTCGGCACAGACGTCGTGTGCGATGCATGCCGGATGGAGGCAGTGCTCCGAAGCGGCGAGCCTGCGGTTGCGGTCAAGCACGACATCACCGCCAACGGCCGCGAGCAGTGGCTGGAGACGATGTGGTATCCGGTCTTCGATGCCACCGGCAATGTTGAGTCGGTGGTCGAGATTGCCAAGGATATCAGCGATGTGAAGAAGGCCGAGTTCGCGCTGCAGGAGTATAGCGAGCGCCTTGAGCAAAGCGTAGGGACGCGTACGGCTGAACTCGAGCGAACCAATGCGGACCTCCAGGAGGAGATCGCCGAGCGCCGCAGAGTCGAGGGTGCGCTCAGGGAGTCCGAAGAACGCTTCCGGAGTCTCGTCGAACTCTCACCGGACCTTATCCTCGTGCACATCGAAGGCATCATCGCCTTCATGAACCCGGCGGGAGCACGCCTGCTTGGGTACGCGGATCCCCAAGAAGTCGTGGGCGTGAATGTGCTTGAGCTTGTTGATGCCGAGAGCATCGAAGTCGCTTCCGAGCGACTGCGGACGACCATTCACAACCGGCAAGTGGCGGCACCCGCGGAGGTTCGCTTCATCCGCAAAGACGGCTCGCACATCGATCTCCAAATCGCTGCAACTCCTCTGACGTACCACGGTCGCCCCGCCGTGCAGGCAGTCGCACACGACGTGACCGAACGCAAGCGTGCCGAAGACACGATCCGCAAGATGGCGTACTACGACATGCTGACAGGGCTCCCCAACCGCGCGCTCTTTGACGACAGACTAGCCGTCGCGATCAGCCAGGCCGAGCGCGACGAGACGAGCTTTGCGGTGATGTTCATGGACATGAACGACTTCAAGCTCGTGAACGACACTCTCGGTCATGCAACTGGCGATCACTTGCTCTCAGAAGTCGCCACCCGGCTACAATCGGTCGTTCGCCGCAGCGACACGGTCGCCCGCCTCGGCGGAGACGAATTCACGGTGCTTCTGCCGAAGGTGAATTCACGCAAGGCGGCGGCCCTGATCGCCCGAAAGATGACGCAAGCAATCGAGGATCCGGTACTCACGGACAAGGGTGCCGTGCCAATCGACCTGAGCATCGGAATCGCGTTCTACCCCAATGACGGCCGCTCATTCAGCGAGCTGATGCATGCGGCAGACATGGCGATGTACGCGTCTAAGAACGAGGGGACGCCATTCAGGTTCGCTGACTCCGGAGTGCTGTTCCCTTAAGGACGCAGTTCTTCCTCGGCCACGACCTCTGTCTTGATCATCCGCACAAGCGCGCCGAGTGCGTCAAAGACGTGGTCGCGAATGTCACCCGCGACAAGCACGTACATGATGTCGTCGCCAACTGTGAGCTCACCTTCGTTCACCCATGCGCGCACATGCGTGACGCCTTCCATCAGGCGGGCGCTCTCAAGAATCTCCGCCAGGCGCTCACGATCCACGCTGAGAATCATGCCGCTCACCAGCTGGCCATCGCGAGATGTCCCGCGTACGACGCCGTTGTGAACAAGGTACATGCCGGTCCCGGCGATATCGCCCGCCGACTTGACATCTGCGAGCCATGCGTCGAGCGACGGTTTCCCGTGACTTGAATCCATTTGGCACTCCCTGCGCTTCCGGCAACCTGCTACTGAGTATACTACCGCCGCCGGCGACCGCGTCACTCTGTCAGTGATCGCTGAACGCACAAGCCGGGCATGCTATGCCTGAACACAGCTGACTCGCATGCGATGAACTTATCGAGCGCATACGACAGATAGAGCAGCGCCGGATGACGCGCCTTGTCGCGCAACACAACCGCAAACAGCACGCCCCAGTCACGAAGGTGATCACCGAAGAAACCTCGCGCTAGTGTTGCGTATCTGTCTTCGCCCCAGGCGACTTGCTCCAGGCAGTGCCGCATGAAGTCGAGCTCGACTCCCATGTGACCGAGGCAGGGCTCAAAGAGCTCGCACTTTGGCACCTTGTAGCCCGCCATCGAATACGTGGACTCAAGCGTCCGGCGTAGGCTCTCACAATCGCTCGCGAGGTACGTGGACTCTGCCGGAGACATGCTGTTCAGGAACGGGTCGAACTCACCCTCCCCAAAGAGCCACGCGCGCTCCTCGGCATATGACGCCGCTCCGTTTCGCGCAGCGAGCGCTTCAATCGCGTGGAGACCCGCCTCGCGAATCTGCTCTTCATCCAAGTAGTCGAAACTCCGGCAGCCGCTCGTGGCCAAAAGAACTCGAGATGCCGCGTCGCGTAACGATTCGGGACGTGCGAGAAGCATCGCAGAGAGTCCTCCGTACGCGGAAGAACGATCGCCCACGTGGCAGACGCATACATCTCTGACCTGCTCGGCAAAGGCGCTGCTCATCCGCTGCACCGGTTCCCCCGTCCATCAGCAATATACGGGTACATTCACCGCTGTTAACGAATAACGATACCCGAGGGATACGGCTTGTGCTAAGGCCGCGAGGACACATGGGGGACACAGCGCAACAGACAGTCCTTAGCCCCTGCGTAGAGCATCGCCGAACGATGCTGGAAGGCCCGCTGCCGTGATCGCGCGCACCTGCGACTCGACGTCATACGGTACGCGATGGAACATCACGCCGAGGAAGATACCTGCAGATCCAACCGGTGCCACAAGCGCGTCGGCCGTCGACAGGGCTTCTTGCTCGGTACCGATGACAAGTTCGACCCAGCACGCACGTGAGTCGCCGTCTTTGGGTTTTCCTACCGAGCCACTGCTGACGTAGTGCAGACCCGGCGCCGGCACTCTGTGATATGGCATGTGCACGTGTCCCACACACACGACGTCCGCAGCGGCCTCTCGGGCAAGACGCTCCAGCTGAGCATCAGTACGATTGGGCAATAGGTACTCGTTCACGCGCCTGGGGCTGCCGTGGCACAGCAAGATGCTCACGCCTTCATGCTCCAGGCGCAGCTCAGGCAGGAGTCCCGCTAGCCACGCCGCATCGACGTCGCCAACACGCTTGGCCGTGAATTCGTACGATGCCTCACCGTCGATCCTCGCCTGCTCGGTTGCGTAGTGGCATCCGCAATTGCCGAGGCGGTTGCCGACGCCCCTGTCGTAGTTGCCCTGCACGACTTGGTCTCCGCTTGCCCGAACGCGCTCAATCACACCTGCAGGATCGGCTCCGTAGCCAACCAGGTCGCCGAGGCAGATCCTCTCCCTGACACCCGTGCCCGCCATGTCGGCGTACACGGCATCAAGAGCATCCAGGTTGCCGTGGATGTCCGAGTACAACGCAATCCGACGCATCAGCAGAGTCCGAGCCTACGCCTGACATCCGCCACGAGAGTGCGACTCACCGGCACCTCTGACTCATTGCTCAACGAGAGCACGAAAGCCGACTTCGTGGCCCAGTGACATCCGCGAACCGCATCGAGATTGACGATGTACGAGCGATGAATCCGCATGAGACCTTCGCCTGCACGCTCTTCAACCTCGCCGAGACTCATGCGGCTCGGCAGGGCACCCTCGGCTGTGTGAATGAGGCAGTGGTTGCGCATGCCTTCGATGTAGAGAACATCTGCCACATCGACGAAGGCGACTCCATGCTCGGCCGAAACCGGCATCCTCTTGATGCCGTGTGTTTCAAATCCAGCTCGACTGCGCCGGAGGAGCGCCTCGATACGTGCGCGAAACTCCCTGAGAGCGAAGGGCTTCGTAAGGTAGTCATCTGCACCGGAGGAGAGTCCGAATACCCGGTCGTCCACTGATGTCTTGGCTGTGAGCATCATAACGGGCGTACTCGCCACCGCAGTGCTGCTGCGAATCCTCCGTAGGACCTCCCAGCCGTCGATCCCGGGCATCATCACATCGAGAACGATGAGGTCAGGTTGCTCCCTGAGTGCCAGCGGCAAAGCATGCATCGACACCGTTGCCGGAACGACCTCATATCCGTCGCTTTCAAGTAGGCGCTTGAGTCCGCGAACGAGTTCGGCATCATCTTCTACGATCATGATCTTCGCGGGCGGTTGTGTGCTCATCGGTTCCTCATTCCACGCTCACAGTTGCGGCCAGCCCGATGCACGTTCCTTCGGCTCCTACTGGCAATTCAAGCACGAAAACGCTGCCTACTCCAGGTGCCGATCTCTCAACATACAGTCTACCCCTGTGCGCCAAGGCAATGCGCCTGCCTATTGCCAGGCCCAATCCGATGCCCGCGACGTCCCGAGCATCGTTCGAGTCCAGACGACCGAAGAGATCGAACAGCGCGTCACGACCAGCTTCAGGCATTCCTCGGCCATGGTCTATCACTCGGACCAGAACGGACTCATCAACATGACTTGCCGTGACCTGGACGATTCCGCCGTCAAAGGAGTACTTGATGGCGTTGGACAGCAGGTTGTCCACCACCTGCCTGAGGCGCGTGGGGTCGCCACGGACGACGCAGGCGCCGCACTTACTCTCGAATTCGACCCGGACATTGCGACCCGAGCCCAAGAGCGTTGCATCGCTGACAGCGCGTTCCAGCAGCTGCTCGAGCGCAACGTCGGCCTCAACTAGCGGCATCAGCCCGCGCTCAAGGAGCGCAGCGTCCATGAGATCGGAGACAATCGACGTCAGTCGCGTGGTAGCCCCTACCATAGACGTGATCGCCTGCTGGCTCTCCTCGCCTAGCGGCCCATACACACCGCTTTCCAACATCTCGGCGTACAGTCGCACGGTGGCAAGCGGGCTACGCAGCTCATGAGAGGCGACTGCCACAAAATCAGACTTGAGCCTGATGAGTTGCTCCAGCTCATGTTTCATACCGGTCTCGGTAGCGTACGCTGCCTCGAGAGAATGGAGCGACGACATGATTTCCCGCTCCTTGACTTCGAGCTCTTGAGCCATCCAGTCAAGTGTGGACGCGAGTTCACCGATTTCGTCCGTCCGCATACTCACAAGGTGAGCACGGCGATCTCCCTGGACGATGCCGACGGCGTCATCCCTTAGCTGCGTCACAGGCTCGATGACATTGCGCAAGACCAGCCACGCGCTCCATGGGGCCGAGATAAGCCCAACTGCGATCGCCACGAGCGCTGCGGCCAGAAGCGGTGTAGTGAGCACCGATCCGAGCCCCACGGAGGCGAACCAGACCGTCACCGTCGCCACGTCAATCCCATCGATGACGACGTGCCTGGCAATGGTACGAGCTCCAGACACAGGCTGGAGCAAACGATCCCAGAAACCGAAGTCCGAACGCGGTGCGTCCGCACCGACGTCGGCTAAGACCGCGCCGGAACTGTCCTCGATCCGCACCCTGTCGATCTCATACGTTTGGCCGAGTGAGACGATGCTTCGCAGCTGCGCCTCGAGAGACATCTGGTCCTGATCAGCGATGACCGGCATGAGTGATGCGGCGATAACGCCACTGACGTCCTCAAGCGCACGCACGCGCTGTTCTGTCACAAGCCTCACACCGATGAGACCGACGACGAGCGCAAGCGCTACGCCAAACAGGACCTCTCCCGCGATCATGATGGCGATGAACCGAAAGCCGAGTGAATCGCGCCACCTTCGACGCCCACCCGGTGGGGCGTAGCCAGTCATTCAGTTTCACCTTCCGGCACGAACTTGAGCAGCTCATGCGAGAAGGAGTAGTCGCGAGACGTGACAGGGATGAAGCCGCCGAGCACGCTGTCAGAGGGTAGGCTCGACCGAGCGTCAAAGCTGAGCAGCGCCTCGAGTATGGCGTTGACCGTGAGCGGAGGCATAGACGTGGAGACCACAAAAGGCGGCATCGCGTAATCAGGCGAGGTCTCGAGCGCCCGAAACGTGTGGGCCGGGTACGCCCTTGCTTCTGTCGAGCAGCCCACGGCAGCGTCGACTGAGCCATTAGCAAGCTTGCGCAACCCATCTTCTTGCGTGGGTGACACGTCTACGACACCGAAGTACTCCTCGACTCTGAGGTTCTTCTTATCCGCAAGCCAGTACAGATACGCGGCGCCGCTCACAGACGTCCTTGACGAGATAGCAACGGAGCGACCCTCGAGGTCAGCGAAAGTGCGAAACGGGCTGTCGCCCCGGACGAAGATCATCGCAGTCTCTGTGCTTGCGCCGCTAGTGACCGGAGCCGCAATTGGCTTGACCAACCCTTGCTCCTCCAGGAGCAGGTATGACCGTGTGCACAGAAAGCCGCCGTCAGCTCCACCGTCGTCGAACACGCCGGATGCCGCCTCGCGGTCTGAGATGTAGCGAATCTTAATCGGACGGTCTATACGCTCCTGGATATAGCTCATGAGCACCATATAGTTGGACCACTCCGCCTGCCCGCCCGGCGTTCTGCCGATGACAAGCACAAGGGGCTCACCGGTCGTCGACGTGACAGGCTCTGCAATCTCTGTTCGGACGCCGTGATACATAATGGTCAACGAGTAGCCGAGAGTAACTACCGCGACGACCGTGCTCACCGCCGCCAGTAGAAGCCATTTCCTCGATGCCAGAGTCGGTCCGGTATTGCTCGTCTGCTCGCCTGGAACCGACTGAGGCTCCTCGCCCATACGTGTCACCGCTTTCATCCGCTTGCTCCAGGGTACCCCGACAGGGCTCATCGTGCGATGTGCACGGTACTAAGAGGCTGAGAGTGCGGATCCACGGACCAGCTCCAAGGTCTCAGCGCGCGCAAAGGCCGAGACCGCCACTCCTGTCAGCGTCGTCACCGGATGCGCAGATTCCAGCACCAGAGCGTCCCCGAAGCGCGGCATCCAGTCCATGAGGTATCGCTCGAAGAATTCGGTCGCCACGTCGGCTGCTTCTCTGATTCCCAGGTCGCCAAGCAGCAGACAGTGCGACATGAACGCGAGGGCGTTAGCCGCGTGCCCGGGGCAGAGCGTGAGCGATTCAACGTCCTCGGTCCAGTAGCCTAAGCGACGGTACAGCTCGGACATTTGTTGGATTGCACGATGCTGCCAACTCACCTCGCCTAGCACGTTGATGAGATGCCCCGTTGCGCCGGGAACCCCGAATCCACCGAAGAGGCGCATATGCTCCACAGCGAGGCTGCAAGGATCCGGCACGTTGTGCGCCCAGGATAGCGCTCGACTACCAGCGTCGCGCAGATCAGAATCGCACATTCTGGCAGCGACAGTAATTGCGTGGACAGGAGTCGAATCCGGGTAGCGGGCTAGCGCCGAAAGAGCCGCATAGCACGAGGCGCGCTCATCAAGAATGCCGAGCGAACCAGTGAACCATGCGGAATCAGTCTCCGTGCCCTTGTTTGTCGGATTGAGATGACACACAGGACTCCCCAAGTGACCCGCCTGAACCCTGGTTTCAAGTTACCCTCGGCAAGTATGCACTGCGAGGTACGCGCACGACCCACGTGGCAAGTCGCGGATATATGTATCCGAATGAATCTATATGAAGCTAACCGCACGAAACGGCTACCTCAGGCCAGCTCCTTTGAGGATCTCGGGAACCGCGTCGTCGAGTCCGAGGGTCATAATGTGCACGCCATCGGCGATCTCGCGCGCAGCACGTACCTGCTCGGTCGCAAGTGCGACAGCTTCAGCAGCGGCGTTGTCGGCACCCTTGATGCGAGCACCGATCTCTTCCGGGACCATCAGACCCGCAAGTCGCTCGTTGATGAAGTCGACCGCGCGTCCGCTGCGCAATATCAGCACACCGGCGATGACCTTCACGCCAAGCGGCCGCATCACCTCGACAGCACGTTCAAGTTTCGTGATGTCGAAAATGGCCTGCGTCTGGAAGAATCTTGCGCCGGCATCGACCTTGCGATTGGCTCTGATCATCTGGATATCCCAAGGCTCCGCCTCGGGGAACATCGCCGCACCGAGATAGAAGTCGGTGCCGCCCTTAAGAGGCCTCCCGATCATGTCGCTGCCGGCGTTCATTGCCGAGGCGACCTCTAGGAGCTGTGTCGAGTCCAGATCGAAGACTCCCTTGGCCTCAGGATGGTCCCCCGAGCGCGGGTCATCCCCTGTCACGATGAGCACGTTCTCGAGTCCGAGCGTCCACGCGGCGAGCAGGTCGGATTGCAGCGCAAGCCGATTCCTGTCGCGGCAGGTCTGCTGGAAGATCGGCTCAAAGCCCATGTCGAGCGCCACCCGCGATGCCGCCAGGCTTGATAGGTGAAGCGATGCGCCCTGGTTGTCGGTGATGTTGATCGCATGACACCACGGCCCGATCGTCTCGATCGAGCGGCGCATCGCGGCCAGATCGGTCCCCAGCGGGGGCGCGATCTCGCCGGTAACGACGAATTCACCACGCTCAAGCGCATCACGAAGGCGGCTCACTTGGCACCGCCTTTCCTGGACTTACGGATGTTGACCGAGCCGGGCTTGAGCTTCTTCGAGAAGTCCTTGGGGGGTAGGAATCTTGCGCCTACCCTTCCCTGCTCGATCAGTCGCCGCTGGATCCGGACGTGTGTGCATTCGCGATCTCGCAGAACCTCACACTTCCCGTCCCACATGCCACCGCACGGTCCGTTGAGCAGACCCTTCGGGCAAGTCGTGACCGGGCAGATGCCCGCGGTCTTGTCGAGCACGCAGTCGCCACACATCTGGCAGCGCTCCTCGAACACGCCGTGGCGAACCACATTGCCGAGAAACACCGACTCCAGACCCGGAAAGACCGGCTGACGTACAGAATCGGCGACGGTTTGAACGCCGGCTCCACACGAGAGCACGACGACAGCGTCGGCCAGATCCAATTCGCCGACATGCTTGCGCGTCTCAAGCGATGTGCCTCCGGAGTGACACGTCACTTCTCCCACGGCCCACCCGGTGACAGCAAAGCCGTCCTGCTCAAGTCTGGTCTTGGCCTCCAGGACCTCCTTTTCGCCTCCGGTACTGGCGACGGTGGCGCACTGGCCACATCCCATGATGAACACGCTCTTGGCGTCCACATCAACGAGGTTCTGTTTGATACGCGCCCAGTCGCGCGGTCTGGTGATGATCATCGTACGTTCCTCCGAACGGGCGCTAACCCTGCTCTATCGCTTCTCTGACCACATTCACGCATCCCGGCGCATCTGCCGAATACCCCGCACCGATGGACGCTGCGTACTCGGCGGTCACGACTGCTCCACCGACGAAGGTAGGAACCTTGCGGGCCTCGGCAATGGCTTTGACTGCTGCCTCCATCGCGGGCAGCGTTGTTGTCATAAGCGCCGAGAGGCAGACCACATCTGCACTGAGCGCGGCCTCGGCAAATCGCTCAACCGGGACGTCGACGCCAAGGTCGTCAACCTCAAAACCCTGGCTCTCCAACATGGAGATGCAGATGTCCTTGCCGATGCTGTGGATGTCACCCTTCACGGTTCCGAAAGCGACGCGGGCGAGTGCTCCGCCCTCGCCTTCCGGCAGGTGGGACTTTGCTTTGGCCACCGCGGACTTCATTGCCTCGGCAGCTGCGATCAGCTGAGGCAAGAAGACCTCGCCAGTGCCATATCCGTCGCCAAGGCGCTGAATCGCGGGCGTCAGCACGTTCGCTATCACCGCTCCAGGCGCCATACCATCGCCGATAAGCGCGTCGACAAGTCCTGGCGCGCTGTCCGCGTCGCCGCGCGTGATAGCACCGGCGAGTCGTCCTGCAACGTCGGCTTCCTCGGCAACCTGCACGTGGGCACCGGCCTGCGAAACAGGTGCGGAGGCTGCGGCGGGCGACCATGCAGCCGCGTGAGCGATCCATCGCTCCGCCTGCGTATCCAGGCCGAGCAGCGCATCGGTCGCAGCAACTGCGCGCATCGCTTCGATGTCGGACGGGTTGAGAATCGCGGCATCAAGCCCCGCGCCGACCGCCATCGCAAGATACGCGGCGTTGAGCGCAGGTCGACCGGGCAGACCGTGGCTCACATTGCTCACACCAAGCACGGTCGCAAGACCGCGATCCGCCGAGACTTCACGCACCGCATCGAGCGTTGTGCGAGCCGCAAGCGGGTCGGAGGCAGCAGTGAGCACCAGGCAGTCCACGAGCAGGTCACTATCCGAGAGACCTACCTCGTGAGCGCGCACCCGAATGCGGTCAACGATCGCGAGTCTCCCCTCGGCAGTGGTCGGTATTCCGTCGGCGTCCAGCGCCAACACGACCACTGCTGCACCGTATCGCGCCGCAAGCGGGAGAATCGCCGAGAGCGACTCCTCTTCGCCGTTCACGGAGTTCACGAGCGCGCGGCCGGGATACGCCTTGAGCGCAGGCTCCAGAGCCGCCGGATCCGTGTTGTCGAGCACGAGCGGCAGATCCGTCAGGCCGACAAGCGCGGAAACGGCCGCCGGAAACACACTGACGGCGTCCACTCCTGCAGCACCAACGTTCACGTCAAGCAGGCTCGCGCCAGCATGCTGCTGCTCGATCGCGAACTCACGTACGAGCGCCATCGAGCCTGCACGCAGCGACTCCGCGAGCGCCTTCTTGCCCGTCGGGTTGATGCGTTCGCCTATAACAGCTAGCGGAAGACCTTTGCCGAGACGCGCGATACCGCGCGGCCCCGCGAGAACAACGCCGGAAAGTCCCGTGCGGTCGGTTCGCACCTGTCGCAGCCGGGCAAAATCCGAGATCGCGCCGGTGAACGACGGAGTCGAGCCGCAGCATGAGCCAACCATTGACGCGCCTATGTCCACAAAGCGCGCGGCGTATTCGCCGAGCTCATCTGGCGTTCCCGGGAAGACGGTCTTGCCGTCTAAGAGCGTGGGTAGGCCGGCGTTCGGCTGCACGATGATCGGCAGCGACGTCGCCGCAGCCATCTGCTCGACCAGCGGCAACATCTGCTCAGGCCCGAGCCCGCAGTTCATACCAACCGCCGAGGCACCCGCTGCTTCCAGGATGACCGCAGCGGTCGCGGGATCGGTTCCCGATAGTTCCATGCGTCCGGATAGACCGAACGACACCGTGACGATCACCGGCAGGTCGCATGCGGCTCGCGCGGCGAGCACGGCACAGCGCGCCTCGGCGATGTCGGTCATCGTCTCGATCAGAATCGCATCCGGGCCGCCGGAAGCCAGTGCTTCCACCTGCTCGACGAAGTAGCCGTACACCTCATCAAAGGTCGCACTGCCGAGCGGCTCCATCACAAGCCCGGTCGGACCGACATCGGCCAGAACATGCTGCACACCAGAGCGCCGAGCGATGCGTACCGCTTCGCGGTTCAGCGGCACCACAGCATCAGCCAGGCCGTACTCGGCAAGTTTGGGACGCGTGCCCCCAAACGAGTTCGTGGTGACGCAATCAGCTCCCGCAAGCGCATAATTGCGATGGATTTCTTCTACGACGTCGGCGGCCGTTAGGTTGAGCTGCTCGTTGCACTGCTCGGGCGGTATGCCCGCGCGCTGCAACATCGTGCCCATGGCACCGTCGACGACCAGTACTTCAACGCCCAAACGGCGCGCAATGTCAGGCATCCGAGTCACCTCCAGCAGCCTCAGCTGCAAGACTTGAGATGTACCGTCCAACGAACAAGAATCCGGTCGAGTACATGATCAGGAAGAACACACCCATCTGGATAGCACCATCGATGCCGAGCGTGGATCCAAACGTCGCCATCTCTCCGTTGGAGTACCCCATAGCCAGCGTCGCGAGCACGCCCGCGACCAGCAAGCCGAGTGATGCCCGGACCGTATTCCTCCCTGCGCGCCACCCGGCCTTCCAGGTAACCGGGAATGCCACGATGACGAGCGCAAAAGATACGACCGCCACACCAAAGAGCGTCTGCAGAAATGCCAGTTCCGGCACGGTTTCCTCCTCGTAGAACTCGAACATGAAACGCCTAGAATGAGAGCGTTATCGCCCGTCTCGGACAGGCTACCACGCACGCCTCGCAGTACACGCACTTGTCCTTGTCGAAGACGAGCGCGCCCGTCTCGGCGCTCATCGTGAGTGCGCCGGGACGACAAACCGCCGTGCACAGTCCGCAAAGCACGCACGCGTCCTCATCGAGGCAGATATCGGTTGCCGCAGGCTGCACGGTGATTCCCTCGGCCTCGAGGAATGCGACCCCGGCGTCGAAGGATTCCTTCGGCCCGGTGATCTCGAGCAACATGCGCCCTTCCTGACCCGGCTGGATCTGCGCGCGCAAGATGTTTGGCGTGAGATCGTAATCCTTCACCAGGTGATACGTGATTGGCTTGGTGGCCTGGTTCGGCGGGAATGTGAGGTCGAATCGCTTGCGCGGCATCTAAATCGCCTCCTCGTGGCGGATCTCAAGAGGCTTTACACCCTGCGAGCCCGGCTGCGGTAGTGGCTGCAGCGGCGCGGTAAGCGTGAAGCCCTTCTCGGCGATCCAGGTCTTGAGCTCGGACGCGATACGGCGTGCCTTCGAGATAGACGAGATCGGTCCCGCCTGTATCTTCTTCCCATCGATCTCGATCTCGCCGCTTCTGAGCTGCGCGTATGTCACGCGGCCAAACGACGGGCGGCTGCGGCGCGCGACGCCATAGTCATAGATCGTCGCCGTGATGTCGGCGTCTGTGAGTGCAAGTGTCGCTGCGATCTCTTCGTCGAGCACTGGAATCGGCACGCCAATACCCACAAACGCCGAGGTGCCGTAACCCGTGAAGGTCGCCGCCGAATAGAACTCGGCGCTCGCGTGCTTGAGGTCGGCGATGACCGCGAGCGTGCCCGCAGGTCCCACCGGGACGCCGTTGTCGTCGCGCGTCTGGTTCGGGTTGTGCTGCGTGCCCTCCCAGGCGATGTACCCCGCTGCGCCAGCGACGAAGATCCGGCTGCCCACACCGATCGTGCGATACGTCGGGTCGTTGAGTAGCGGCGAGAGCGCCCCTGCCGAGCAGTACGTCGCGTTGCCAAGATGCGGCAGGAGCGTCCCGAGGTACGTATGGATCGCGCGATCCGAGCTGTTCACAGCTACCGCGTAGTTCTGGTAAGCGTTGCGCGGATTGAAGAAGTACGCCTGGTTGAGGTCTTCGAGCGTCACCCACGTGTCGATCTCGGTGCGGGGATAACAATCGGTGCCCTGGCTCTGTGCACGCAGCCGGACAGCCTTGCCTCTGATGAGGTCCTCGATGACGTGTGCGCCACCATACTCGATACCCTTCGTGCGGCTTGGCTGCGTGACGCCGAGGTACGTATCGACAGCGGCAAGCCCGCCGTACGCCTCGACGTCGTTGAGCGTGATCTCGCCCATCCGGATCGGCGGATCGGAGTGCCCGAAGTTGAGCACGACTCCCGAGGAACACATCGGCCCGAACGTCCCTGTCGTGACAACGTCGACCTTCTTCGCTGCTGCCGAGACACCCTCGTCTGCGGCGAGCACACCGAATTCCTCGGCGGTCATCACGACCGCTTCGCCCGATGCGATGCGTGCGTTGATCTCTTCTAACGTCTTCGCCACACCAACCACCTCCAGCAAATAACAAAACGCCCCCGCCCGGACAGTAATGTCAGGGCGAGAGGCGTATTCAAGGCCTTCGCGGTACCACCCGACTTCGTCGCTTTCGCGACCTCTTCTCGAGCACGGGACCGGTGGTGGTTTCCGCTCGACGGGCGGGAGTGATTCGCCGAGGGGGTCCGATGCTCAATCAGCCTACGATAACGGGGGCGTCCGTCCGGCATTACTTCGCTTTCGCGTTTCCTCCGGATGCCTCAGGGGCCATGTTCTGCGGGTTCTCGGTCGCCGGTTCTCAGCTGTTAGCCGGCTCTCTGGAAGACCTAACGTCCGCGTACTCATCCCCATCAAGGGCAGTGCTATAAGTTTCGTCGAGTCTACGGAGCGACTCGCCCGCTGTCAATCTCACTTCAGAAGCAGGTCTACTGCGCGGGTCACGGTGTTCGAGACCGACTTGCTACTACCGAAGACACGAATCCACCGAATCGAGCCCTTCTCAGAAGAAATGAGGGTGGACGTAGGCCCGGAAAGCGCGTCGGGTCTCGTCAACAAGAGCACACCTCCGTTGGCGCCTGTCGCAATACCGCCACCGAGCGCGTCCGGGAAGTTGGTGCCGGTGGCAAGACCGATGGTTCTGTACCCGGCGATGCCACTAGCCACACCCCAGCGCGCAACCGCAGCCGATGTCGAGTAACGATCGGTGCCCGAGACACGTTCGCCGCTGCCTGCTATCACAGCGACTTGGGATCGCACGGCCTCGCTCACCGCGTTGCTGTCGCCAACCACCAACGCACTCGTCGCGTCGATGTCATCAAGCGCCTGCGCGGTAGTGGCGGGCAGTGCGGCCGGCTTTGTGAGCAGCACAGGACGACGCGAGCGCCACGCAAGCGGCGAGACAGCCAACGCGTCCGGGAAGATGTCGCCACGGGCGACGAAGACGCCGCCGTCATACTCGGCACCGAGGCGATCGACGACCCTGCGCGCGACTTCGGCGGCGGTAGCGTAACGATCAGCGCCCGCAATGCGTACCGGCACGATTCCGGTGTAGCCCTCTACGCTGTTTGCGACTTCTGCAGAAACCGCGCTCTCCCCGCCAACGACGAAACAGCGCGTCACCCCGAGTCGCCAGAGCTCATCAACTACTGCCGAGGGAAGCGAGGTAGGCTTCACAAGCAGCAGAGGTGCGTCATACGCGCCAGCAAGGGCGGCGGCGGATAGTGCATCGGGGAAGTTGGCGCCACTGGCAAGTACGACGACGTCGGAACCGTCCTTGAACGCTGTACGCGACGCCTGGACTGCAGTCAGGTAACGGTCAGTGCCTTGCACGCGGGCGGTGGCGCGTTGAATCGACCAATCAATCCGGCACCCGCCGGGTGTGATCGGAGTGACTTCCAGGGCGTACAAGCCCTCGCCACCTGCCACGACGGCGTAAGACATCACTTTGGGATCACCGAAACCAGTGTTCTCCCACACGACGGAACCATCAGGCTCGTACAGCCGGGCGCCGATGTACGCGTCCGACGATGCGTCGATGCTCGCCTTGAGCGTATCGCCCACCGCCAGCCGGGCACTGTACACCGTGCGGGCGCTCAGGGTGCCATCAATCGGACTCGTGAGCAACGGCAGCCCCGGGCTGAGTCCTGGCAATGCCTCCCACGAGAGCGAATAGCCGCCGCTCATGCCGTCGGTGTAGACGTCTATGTAGTACTCGCTTGCCGCATAGTTCACGTTGTCCGGGTCTGGTGGCACGTCCACGGCCAGCGTCACCGACGATCCACTGCCCAGCCCGGTGACCGGAGCCGTCGTGAACCAGACATCGCGTGTGGGTTCGATGATTCCTGAGTTGTCCCATGTTGGAGGAAAGATCGCCAAGCGCAGCGAGTCGGCGGGATCATCGGTGGTCGCCGTGACGCGGAGCGTCTGCCCCGGCGCCACAAAGACCCGATAGACATCATCGACGTCGTTGAGCGCATCGACCGTGCCGGTCACTGACCGCGCATCGAGGCGTACGCCGGGGATGTTGCCGTCCGAGCGACCGGTCACGCTCCACGTCAGAGCGTACTCACCCTCGGCGTTGTCGGTGCCCACCACCACGAAGTACCGCCCGGCACCAAAGAGCGTCGAGGCTGTGTAGCAGATGTTCTCGGTGGAATCCGCATTCCCGGAGAACTGCACCCGCACCGGTGCCTTCACGGAGAGCGTATCGGGCGCAAGCAGGTAGACGTTGAAGTCGCCCACCGGACCGGTCAGGCCAAGCGTGATCTGCTCGCCGGGCGCCAGGTAGACCGAGTACACGTCATACTGGTCCTCGGGCGGGTCGGTAATGGGGTACGCGTCCAGTGTGCCGGTCACGGTGCGCGAACTGATCGGGTAGGTATCGAGCGAGATGCCGGGGACTTCGTCATCCACACCCAGCACCCGCACCGCTCCCGGGGTGCCAAGAGACGCGGCCGAGACGGGACCGCGCTTCGATGCCTGCGTGACCCCGGCGCTCGCGGGCACTGCAACCATCACCGGAACCAGCGCGATCGCGAGCACAACCATCACAACTAAACGCAGCTTGCCAGTCATGCGACTTCCCTCCGTCAGCCGAGCATCATGAGCCGAGCATGACCAGTGCGTCTGCAACAATCTTCTCGTGGTCGAATGCCAACGAAGGAAGCGCGTCCACCGCGAACCAGCGCGCCTCAGCTGCATCATCCCCGCCTAGAACCGCCGGTGCGTCGCCATCGATAAGCGCGACATATGCGGTCGACACCGTCCACCCGCGCGGGTCACGCCCGCGCTCCCCGTACACGCCCATAAGCACAAGCGTCGAGGTCAAAGCGAGTCCGGTCTCCTCGGCAAGTTCACGGCGTGCAGCGTCCTCGGGGCGCTCAAACGGCTCGATGAAGCCACCGGGCAGCGCCCAGGCACCGGCATAGGGGTCTTGTCCGCGCTGGATAAGCAGCACTTCTCGGCCCGAAGGAGCGCCTCGAAACACGACTGCGTCGCTGGTCATAGCGGGCTTTTCATACACGTGTTCGTCCATGCCCTCAATCTACCCGAACTGGTGATATTCGCCCACTCCCGGCGGGTGTATCCTTTTCCGACATCCACACACGGTCGAGGAGTGACGTTGGGGCTCAATCCGCTGCGCTGGCCGCACAAGGTCAAACTCATCGTCGCGTTCGCGGTTCTCTACGTCGTGTGGGGCTCGACATACCTCGGCATCCGCATCGGTCTCGACGCCGCCCTGCCCCCGGCGCTCTTCGCCGGCACACGCCTCACCACCGCAGCCATCATCTTGCTGGCATTCGCGCGCATGCGCGGCACGAGCCTCCGCATCCCCTGGCGCGACTTCCGCATCGTGAGCACGGTGGGCTTGTTCCTCCTCGTCGGCGGCATGTACTTCACGTTCCTGGCCGAGCGAAGCATCCCCTCCGGACTCGCCGCGCTCATCGTCGCACTGCTGCCTCTTTGGACCGCACTTGCCGAGTACCTGCTTCCCGGCATGGAGCGTCCCTCAGCACGCGGAGTCCTCGGACTCGTCGTAGGCTTTTCGGGTCTCGGCATCCTGATGGTGCCCCGGCTGACGGGACTGCACGGAACACGCGAAGAATTCATCGGCATTGGCATCCAGGTCCTTGGCACATGGTTGTGGACGACCGGATCTCTGTACTCGAAGCGCAATCCCGTGAAGACCGATGCGCTAGTCGCGACCGGATACGAGATGGGCGTCGCCGGCGTCGTGCTTCTCGGCATCGGCACGGTGGTTGGCGAATGGCCGAAGTTCGTCCTGACCCCGGGCGGCATCGGCGCGATCATCTACCTGAGCGTCATGGGTTCATGCGTGGCGTTCACGGCGTTCGTTTGGCTGCTTCGCAACGCCCCTGCCTCAAAAGTCATGACGTACGCCTACGTCAACCCCGTGATCGCCGTCTTCCTGGGCTGGATCGTGCTGCACGAGCCTGTTGACGGCTGGGTGGTCGCGGGCATGGCCGTCATCGTCGCAGGCGTCGCGCTCACCACGAGCGCCCCCACGCGCCCAGGCCGAGGCCCAGCCGCCGAGCCAGACCCCGAAAGCATCCCGATCGAGGCGTAGAGAACTGAGCCTTCGGTATCTGCACGCGTTCTTCACACCGTGCGCACCACCCCTGCACACCCGGTGGACATACTCCTTCTTGTAGACAGAACACCTACTACATAAGGAGTCCTCACAATGATGGGCTACGAACGTTTCGGATATGGAATCGACCACATGGGTGGCTACAACATCGGCGGTGCAATCTTCGGCTTCTTCTTGCTCGCGCTGGTGGCAGGACTGATCATCTGGTTCGTGGTTGGTAGAAAGCATGCAGGTCACCACATGGCGGCTGCTCCACAGGCACCGGTCGACTACAACCCGGTTGCATCTGAAGACAGCGCGCTTGCGATAGCCCGCGAACGCCTCGCAAAAGGCGAGATCGACGCAGACCAATACACGGTGATCGCGAACGCCCTGAAGAGCTAACGACACACATCCCTCCCTCCTTGTTTTGGAGGTGCCAGATCCCCCTCCGGCATCTCCACCCCCTCCCTAGCGTCAGCCCGGGGCACCTCACCCCCGGGCTGACGTGCGTCTTGGGCCGGGAGCGTGCGCTATTCTATGCGTGACCGTTCTGCCGAGGAGCCCCGTGAACACCGACTTGCTGCGATCGCTCCGTTTCATGCGCCGGTACCGCGTCGTGGCCACGGCTGCGGTTCTTGCTGTCCTCGCCGCTTCGGCCGCCGACCTTATCGCCCCGCAACTGCTGCGCGATATCATCGACCGCGGAATCACGGGCGGACAGACCGACGTCATCGTGCGAAGTTCGCTCATGCTCATAGGCGTTGCGACGCTTGGCGGCATCGCACAGTTCCTGCAGGGGTTTCTCTCGGCAAGAGCAAGTCACGGCGCGGCGTACGACATGCGCGAAGCCATCTTCGACAGGCTTCAGGCGCTCTCGTTTTCGTACCACGACCGCGTGCAGACAGGTCAGCTCATCACCCGCGTAACGTCCGATGTCGACCTTGTGCGCGACTTCGTTGGCGGCGGCCTGGTGCAGGCGATCGCTGCCGCCATCCTGCTCGTGGGCGCGGTGGTGCTGCTTCTCATCATGAACTGGCAGCTTGCTCTCGTTGCGCTGCTCGCGATCCCGGCGACCATCTTCGTGCTGGTGCGCTTCGTCTCGGGGCTCGGCCCGATGTTCAAAGGCTTCCAGCAGCGGCTCTCGGCGCTCAACTCGGTGCTGCAGGAGAACGTTGCCGGCATCCGGGTCGTGAAGGCGTTCGCTCGTGAGCCGTACGAGGCAGCGCGGTATCGCTCGGCAAACGAATCGCTGCTTGAGCAGGGGCTGCAGGTCAGGCGCACGGTCGCCAATGCCTTCCCACTCCTGTTCAGCGTGGGGAACCTCGGCGTGGCGCTCGTGCTGTGGGTCGGCGCCGTGCAAGTCGCGCATGGCAGGCTCACTGTCGGCGAACTCGTCGCATTCACCAGCTACCTGATGCTGCTGTTGCAGCCGCTGTTCATCCTCGGCTTTGGAGCCCAAACGATCGCGCGGGCGGGTGCCTCGGCAAGCCGGCTCTTTGAGGTGCTAGACGCCGAGACCGACGTCCCCGAGCGTGCCGACGCGATCGAGCTCACCGGCTCCGAGGGTCGCGTTGAGCTTCGCGATGTGCACTTGCGCTACCCCGGTTCCGACACCGAAACGCTCTCGGGCGTGTCTTTCACGGTCGAGCCCGGAACGACTGTTGCGCTAGTGGGTTCGACCGGCTCGGGCAAGACGTCGATCGTGAACCTCGTCCCGCGCTTCTACGACGTCACCGGCGGTTCCGTGCTGCTCGATGGCCGCGACGTCCGTGAAGTGACCCTGAAGTCGCTGCGTGAGCTAATCGGCGTGGTCATGCAAGACAGCGTGCTCTTCTCGGGCACGATTGCCGAGAACATCGCGTACGGCAAACCCGACGCCACGCCGGAGGCGATCGCTGCGGCCGCACAGGTGGCGCAGGCAGACGGATTCATCGCGAAGCTCTCGGACGGCTACGACACGCGCGTCGGCGAGCGCGGCATCAAGCTGTCCGGTGGCCAGCGTCAACGCATCGCCATCGCCCGCGCGCTTCTGATAGACCCGCGCGTGCTGATCATGGACGACTCCACCTCCTCGGTAGATGCCGAGACAGAAGCCGCACTCCGGACAAGCCTGGATCGCCTCATCGGCGGCAGGACAACATTCATCGTCGCTCAGCGCCTCTCGACCGTGAAGCGCGCCGACGTGATCCTTGTCATCGAGGATGGTCGTCTCGTCGCAAGCGGAACGCATGACGAGCTGCTTGCCACGAGCTGCATCTACGCCGAGATAGCCGCAAGCCAGCTTGCCGGCGGCGAGCACGTTGCGCGGCCGGACTCCTGCGTGCTGGAGGATGAGTAGCGATGGCGCGCGGCACCGGCAGTCACTCACTCAGCTCGCTTGCGAAGCGCGACCGCGCGCGAGATGCGCGCGCTTCGGCATGGCGGCTCCTCGGCTACCTCAAGCCACACCGCCGCCGCGTCACCTTCGCTATGGTGTGGCTCGTTCTCTCGTCACTGAACACTGCCGCCAATCCCGCTATCACCGGCTGGATCGTCGACATCGCCATCGAGGCTGCACGTACCGGCGGCGGCACCGCCGGCCTCGTGATACCGATAATCGCGCTGCTCATCTCAACGGTTCTGGGCTGGTACTCGCAGCGGATGCAGATCCTAGTGCTCGGCACCGTGGGCCAACAAGCGCTCTTCGAGCTCCGAGGGGAAGTCTTCGGCAAAGTGCAGGACCTCTCTGTCGCGTTCTTCGAAACCGCCGAGTCGGGCGACATCATGAGCCGGTTGATCAACGACCTGGAGCAGGTGAACTCCTTCCTTGCGCAAGGATTCCGGCGCGTGCTCGGCGCGCTCCTCGGCTTCACTGCCACGCTCGCGGGCATGCTGCTCGTAAGCTGGCGCCTCGCGCTCGTGACCCTGCTCATCGTGCCGGTCATGTTCGTCGCTAGCAGCCTCTTCGGCTCGCTTGCTCGCCGCGTGTTCCGTCGGCGCCAGGAGACGATCGGGGATGTCTCGGCGAGTCTGGCCGAGGACCTCGCGGGTATACGCGTCGTGCAGGCGTTTGCGCGAACCGAGCGAAACCGCGGCGAGTTCGCCGAACGAAACGCCACCAACCGCGACGCCAACATCGCGGCGTCCGCGGTCTCGGCCGCGTTCCCGCCGGTGCTCGCGGTCATCTCGGCAACCTCTACTGCGCTTGTTGCCGGATACGGCGGCTATCTCGCGGCCGGCGGCCTCGTGACTGTTGGCGTGGTGGTGGCGTTCTTCGGCTACTCGCGCTCGTTCTTCAACGCTGTCAGCCAGCTCTCCAGCCTTTGGGCAGAGACACAATCGGCGCTTGCCGGCGGAGAGCGCGTCTTCGACCTGCTTGACACGCCACCGGAGGTAACCGACGCCCCTGATGCGGTTGATGTCGGTCGCCTCCTTGGAGATGTCGAGTTCCAGAATGTCGGATTCTCGTACGGAACAGGCCCTGTCGTCCTCGACGGAATCGACTTGCGCGTTGAAGCTGGCACCACACTGGCGATCGTGGGCCCGACGGGCGCCGGCAAGAGCACGCTCATCAACTTGCTCGCGCGCTTCTACGATCCCACTGCAGGCAGCGTGCGCGTCGATGGCCACGACCTGCGCACGATCACACTCTCTTCGCTGCGCTCGAACATGGGCGTGGTGCTGCAAGACCCATTCCTCTTCTCGGGAAGCATTGCCGAGAACATCCGCTACGGCAGGCTCGACGCGACTGACGCGGAGGTGCACGCAGCAGCCGAGGTCTCTCGGGCGGCAACGTTCATCGAGCGGCTGCCGGACGGCTTCGATACCCCCGTCGGCGAACGCGGCGTGTTGCTCTCGTCGGGTCAGCGGCAGCTTGTGGCCTTTGCCCGAGCGGTGCTCGCAGACCCCGCGATTCTCGTCCTCGACGAAGCGACATCTTCAGTCGACACCCGCACGGAGCTGCTCATCCAGGAGGCGCTGGCCGAAGTCCTGCATGCCCGAACCGCGTTCGTCATCGCCCACCGGCTCTCCACCGTGCGCGATGCGGACCGCATCATCGTCGTCGACCAAGGACGCATCGTCGAAGACGGAACGTACTCAGAGCTTCTGGCTATGCGCGGCCTCTTCGCCAGGCTCCATGCAGCTCAGTTCGTCACCGAATAGACACTCGGTACGGGATTCGCTCTCTCATCGCCGGACGCACCATCACCCAGAAGTTCCGGGGTCACCGGCATGCCTCACAAGCTAAAGCGGAGCGCACTGACCTTGCTCCTCATGCTCGCAATCGCGCTCACCGCGCCACTCTCGGCATATGCGCAGGAGAGCAGCATCACGCCGTCGGCAAACGTTGTGACCGTAAACGGGTCTTCATCAGGCGTCTCGACAACAGACCCCGATGATGGGACAGTCGCCGCCGGAGTCGTGCTGGCTGTTGCGAGCACTCTCATCGGAATCGCATTCGTATCGATCATCTTCGTCTTGCACCGCAGGGAGCAAGAGCGCTAGAGCAGTCCGAGCGCGTTTCGGACATGGTCATCGATCGGGCGACGAGCCCGCTCGTATCCTTCCCAGGGATCTTCCGCGAGAGCTGATAGCCGTCTCGGCACGCTCTTGATCGTGTACGCATCCGAGCGAACGCCGGCCTCTACCTCATCCCAACGCACCGGCACCGAGACCGTGGCTCCCGCACGCGCCCGCGACGAATACGCGGCCACGGCGGTCGCGCCGCGCGAATTGCGGCCGTAGTCGAGGAACACCCGCCCCTGCCGCTGCGCCTTGAGTGGGTTGACGGTGAATCGCTTCGGGTCGGCGGCTGCAACGGCCGCACAGAATGCGCGCGAGACCTCTTTCACCGCTCCCCAGTCGCCATCCCTCACGATCGGCGTGACCACGTGAAGACCCTTGCTTCCGGTCGTCTTCACAAACGCAGCAAGACCGATACCCTCAAGTCCGTCGCGAATCAGAAGCGCAGCTGCCTTGATGTCATCCCACACAACACCCGGTCCGGGATCGAGGTCGATCACGATGCGATCAGGTCGCTCCACGTCCTCGGCAAGTGAGCCCCACGTATGGATCTCAAGCACGCCGAGCTGAACCAGCCCGATCACGTCTTCGATCTTGTCGGCAAGCGCGTAGTTCACGATGCCGTCCTCATGTTGGACCGGAACTGTCCGCATCCCACGCGGGAACCCTTGAGAAGCTTCTTTCTGATAGAAGCACGCCTTCTCGGTGCCGTGAGGGCAACGCACGAGCACGAGCGGCCTGTTGAGCAGGTGCGGCATCAGACGCTCGGCTATCCGCTCGTAATACCTCGCAAGGTCACGCTTCGTGACCCCGACCTCGTGGAAGAGCACCTTGTCGGGATGCGTAAGCGCCACTCCCGCCACCGAAAGCGCCGAATCAACCGGCACCTCGCGGCTCACCTCGGCAGCGGGCTTGTCTTCACGGATACCGATGAACGATGCATGCCGCAACACGCCGGAGGCGGTCCACTCGGCGAACTCGACCTCGACCACCATCTCCGGCCGCGCCCACTTCACACCAGACGCATCCTTAGCCGACACGTCGCCCACCGGCGGCTCCAAGGCCGGCAGCTTATCGAGCACGCGCCTGATAGACGCTCCCTCCTTAGCCGAGAAGCCGGTTCCCGCTCGGCCTACATATGCGAGCTTTCCGCTTGGCCCCTTCGCCGCGAGAACGAGCGCACCGAGACCCGTGCCACCCGAGGCTGGCTCTGTGTACCCGACGACCACGAACTCCTGCCTCAGGCGACACTTGTGCTTTCGCCAGTCGCGTCCGCGTCCGGAGCGATACGCCGCCGAGGCTCGCTTGCTGACCGCGCCCTCAAGCGCGAACGCACACGTCTGCCGGTGGAACTCCTCGCCTGCGCCGCGGTAGTGCTCCAGATAGCGGACGCGTCCGGTCGCCCCAACCAGCGTGCCGAGAAGCTCCTTGCGCTCCTCAAGCGCGACCGCGCGCAGGTCGTATCCGCGAAGATACGGCAGGTCGAACGCGAAGTACGTGAGATCCGCGGCCGCGCCCAGCTTGAGTTCGGCCTGCAGCGCGCCGAAGCCGGAGCGCCCATCCGGGAGCAACGACACGACCTCGCCGTCGAGCCACGCGTCTTCAAGCCCGAGCTCGCGCACCGCCGGAACCAACGCCTGAAACCGCTTCGTCCAGTCGGCACCGCTGCGGGTGAAGAAGCGAACGTCGTCCCCTCGGACGCGACACATCGCACGGTAGCCGTCGAGTTTTATCTCATGCAGCCACTCATCGCCTTCCGGCGGCGTCTCAACAGCCGTTGCGAGCATCGGCTCGATCATCTCGGGTGAGGGGGCGACAGTCGCCCCCGGTAACGCAGACGGGTCTTCACCGGCCCCTGAGCTCGCCTTGGCGGGCGCACCGGCCGCAATCTCGTCCATCGTGCGTCCGGTCGCCGCCGAGCTATCCAGCGCCAGGACGTCTCCCTCGGATAGCGGACGGACGTAGCCGTCGCGCTCCTTTATGAGCAGCCAGTTCTCATGCTTGTCGCCATCGCGGGGCTTGAGTCGAATGAGCGCGAAACCGCCGTTGAGCTTCTCACCTGCAAGTCGCACCTTCAGGTTGCCTTTGGCGTACCCCTCGGCAGGATCCGTTATGGGCTCCCACGTGCCGAAGTCCCAAAGCATCACGGTCCCACCACCGTATTCGCCCGCCGGAATCGTGCCCTCGAAGTCACCGTACTCAAGGGGGTGATCCTCGACTTGCACCGCGAGGCGCTTCTGCGAGGTGTCCAGGCTGGGACCTTTCGGCACGGCCCATGACCGCAGGACGCCGTCCATCTCCAGCCTAAAATCGTAGTGCAACCTGGACGCGCGATGCTTCTGGATCACGAAGCGCGGCAGCGGCGCCGTGGATTCACCGCCACCTGCGGGCTCCGGCGTGAGGTCGAAGTGACGCTTGGCACGATACTCTTCAAGTGGCATCGGCTACGCTCCCCCGGCGGCCCGGCGCTCGTCCAGACTGCGCTTGAGGAGCGACATGATGTCGATCACCTCACCGGCAGCCGGACGTTCCTCGGCAACGGGAGGCGCAAGGACTTCGCCAGTCTCGACCTTGTGCTCGATAAGCGCGGTGAGCGCTTCTTTGTAGGTGTCGCGATACGCTGACGGATCCCACTTCGCGACCATCGCTTCGACCAACTGCGCCGCCAGCTCCATCTCGGCATCGGTGACTCCAAGCTCGCCCGGGTCGCTGCCCGGAAGCTCAAGCTCATCTGCCGAGCGAAGCTCACTCGGAAAGCGAAGCATGTCGAGCACAAGCGCGTCGCCCACCGGCAGAATCGCTGCGAGATGCTGGCGGGTACGGATGACGATGCTGGCGATTCCCACATAGCCTGTCTTCGCGAGGGTATCGCGCAGGATCGCATACGGCTTGCGCGCGGCCTTGCTCGCAGGCGCGAGATAGTACGGGCGGTCGTAGTAGAGCATCGATATCTCCTCGGCGCGCACCATGGCGAGAACGTCGACCGTGCGCGTGGCCTCAACGTCGGCAGCCTTGAAGTCATCGTCGGTGATCACGACGTACCCGTCGGGCTCATATTCGTAGCCCTTGACGGTCTCTTCCCACGGCACGATCTCGCCGGTCACGGAGTTTACGCGTTGCTGGCGGATCGGCGCCATGTCACGCCCGTCCAGCAAGTGGAACGAGAGCTCGTTGCGCTCCTCGGCGGGATGTAGCGAAACGGGGATCGTGACCAGCCCGAAGCTGATATCGCCCTTCCAGATGCTGCGAGA
The DNA here is from genome assembly GCA_002345925.1 of Actinobacteria bacterium UBA2286. Taxonomy (GTDB): domain Bacteria; phylum Actinomycetota; class Coriobacteriia; order Anaerosomatales; family Anaerosomataceae; genus UBA2286. Next base: position 60,587 of record DDWM01000072.1, read on the forward strand.
CATGCGCACTCCTAGGTTTTCGTTGTCCGTATGCAAACAGGAGATACCCGCCGAGGGGAGCTGACAAGCATGGGGGATGCAGCGCGGTGTGATGGCGGCCATCGACGGGTACTTTGCATACTAGGGGTTCTTGAAGAGGTCGGTCGCGACTTGCCACTCATAAGCCGCACCGGAAGCAAGGGGGATGAAATGAAGAATCAGGCGCTGCGTCGGCTATTGGCCTTTGCGACGACGGGCGTGATGCTGCTCGGCAGCACTCCGGCGCTGGCAACGACACCACCACTGCCAGCGATCACATTCTCCGCGACCGACGTTGCGGTAGATGCAAGCGATTGGGAGTGGAATGCGACGCTCGGCGGAAAGCTCCTCGCGTGGGATTGTCGGATCGGACCAGCGCACACCGACTATGCGGTCTACGTGCGTAATCTCGCCACGGGAGAGACGCGCTCGATCGGGGTTGGCGACGGTTTTCGGCAGTACAACTGCGACGTCTCGGGCGACCGGGTCGTCTATCAAGACAACTCGAGCGGAAACTGGAACATCCGTTTGTACAGTTGGGCCACCAACAGCTCGGTCTACGTGGCATCAACCGCTGACAACGAAGTCAATCCACGCATCGACGGCAACCTCGTCGTGTGGAAGGACCTGACGACCGGCTACCTGTGGTATCGCGACTACGGTCAGCCGATGGTCGTATCGACACAGCTCACTGCAGCCTCAACAAACGCCACAGAATATGACGTGGACAACGGTCGCATCATATGGTCGAATCCGGACTTCAACGACTTCCGTGTCGCGATGGTGAAGCCGCCACTCATAACGGGGCAGCTCTCTTCGTTCGGCTACCAGCCGACTGACATCCAGGTCCATGGCGACCACATCGTCTCGTCGTTCTTCGTGTCGACGAACAACAACCTGACGGACTACGATTTCAGGTCACGCACCTTGGCCTCCCTGGCCAGCACATCCGACGACGAATCGCAGCCGACGGTATTTCATAACACCTTCGCCTGGATAGCTCCGGGAACCGGCAGCGATGACGTGACTTATTCGCGACCAGGACACCTTTCAACTGTGGTCGGCAGTTCCGAACAAGAGCAACGCCCGTCGGCATACGGCCACCGCGTGGCATGGGACCGCAACAACGGAACTGACTGGGACGTCGTGCTTGCAACTGCAACAACCAAGCTTCAGTCGCGTACCTACGGCGCAAACCGCTACGAGACCGCCGCAGCGGCGAGCCGCGCGTACTTCGGAGCAGGGCCCCTCGTGTATGGAGAGCTCAACAACGTGGTGCTCTGTACCGGTGAGAACTTCCCCGACGCGCTCTCGGCGGCACCGTTCGCTCGCGCGGTGCAGTCACCGCTGCTACTCACGCGCCGCGATTCGATTCCTGCCGAAACGCTGGCGGAAATCAGCCGGCTGGCGCCCACGAAGATCTACATCATCGGCGGGCCCACGACAACCTCTGCTGCGGTCGAGAACCAACTTACGGCGACGTACACGACGGAGCGGATTGCTGGCTCCGATCGCTACGAAACCTCCGCGCTCATTGCTAGGCGAATGGAGGATATCGTCAACACCGGCGACCTGTACCGTGGGTTCTTCGCGCGTGGTGACATCTTCCCAGACGCACTGGCGCTCGGACCGGTCGCAGCCGCCGCACAGGGCCCGATTCTGCTAGTTAAGACGGATTCCGTTCCAACTTCTATCGCCAGCGCTGTGACGGACCTCGATATCGAGTACGGCTGCATAGCCGGCGACACTTCAGCGGTGAGCGCAAGTACGGCATCCACATTGAACACGCTGATCGCGGCAAACGGCGCACCAGGTCCGTGTACCCGGTTTGCCGGAGTCAATCGGTATGACACAGCTCGATTGATCGTGAACGAGGCTGTCTTGAAGCGCTGGGTAGATCTCGATACGCTCGGCATCGCCACCGGGACGCGATTTCCGGATGCGCTCGCCGGTGGTGCAGCACTCGGCTACTCAGGTAGCCCCGTCATGCTGACCAGTGGAACATCGCTTTCAAGTGCAGCGGGAGCGTTCCTCGACGCCCATCAATACGAGATTGGGCGTGTGGAGGTCTTCGGAGGCACGGATGCCGTCTCAGACACTGTCTACAACGCGATAGCGGCCAAGATCAAGTGATGTGACCAGGAACTAGTCGAGCAACATCTGCATCACACGATAGCCGGGGTCGACTATCAGACCGGTCGCGGCTGCGGCTTCTTCGTCGAAACCCGTCGCGCGCGACGAGGCTATTCCGGCCCCCGCGAGCACGAACGGCACCGGCTCACCTACGTGGGTCTTGATCGCTATGGGCGTGAGGTGATCCGGCATGCAGAGCACCCGAACCTCACCGGGATAGTCACGAACACGCGAGATGACCAGCTGGTCGATGTCCTCGATGGCCGCGATCTTGCCCGCGATACTACCCGCGTGGCCCTCTTCGTCCGGGGACTCGACATGGATGATAACGAGGTCGTGGTCCTCGAGCGCGGCGAGTCCGCCCTCAGCCTGCGCGATGTAGTCGTTGTCGGAACCATCGGAGACACCCGGGATATCCAGCCGGTCGATGCCGAGAAGCACAGCGAGGCCGTTGAGAAGGTCCACTCCCGATGTCATGGCGGCGCTCATGCCGTAGACGTCCGAGAACGAACGCAGCCCGGCCGGTGCGACTCCCGGCCAGAACGGCCAGATGTCGGTGGCCGGCAAACCGCCCGACGCTGCGCGCGCAAGGTTCGCAGGCGATGTGAGAAGCACCTCTCGGGCACGCTCCATGAGGTCGAGCAGCAGCTCGCTTCCCGCTCCTCTCGGCGCATGGCCCTCGATGGGCTTGTCCGAGATATCGTGCGGCGGCGTGAACGCGGCTTCAACGATCTCGTTGTGACCTTTGACGACCAGGATGTGGCGATAAGCCACGCCGGGGTAGAAGCGGAATGTCTCATCGCCAAGCGCCTCGGCCAGCTCGGCCACGATCGCGCGGGATTCCGGAGTCGTGATGTGTCCGCAGGCGTACGAAGCCATGTCCCCGCCTGCGATGTTCACCAGGTTCATCCGCAGCGCAACCTCATCATGCGCCAGCGTGATGCCCATGCTCGCGGCCTCGATCGCGCCGCGCCCAACGTAGCTCGCAACCGGATCGTACCCCAGGATCGAAGTGCATGCCGCCGAGGAAGACGGCTCGGTGCCCGGAGGGACCGTCTGCGCCAGACCGACGCGGCCGGCATATGCCAGCGCATCCAGGTTTGGAGTGTTTGCCGAGGCGAGCGTGGTGAGTCCGCCTAGCTCCGGAAGCGGCCAGCCAGCAGCACCATCAAGGATCACAACGACGTGCTTCATCCAGAGACCTCCCCGGGAAATGATTCGCAGCAAGAGGTTATCAGAATACGGCAGCACCGTGACGCGTAAGCACCAAGTTCTAGTGATGCACGCAGCGCCACAACATGACAAGATGCCCTCTAGGTCACAGTTCCAATGAGGGGGGAACCGATGCCGGCTGGCGCGCCGATCAGGGTACTGATAATCGACGACGATTACTACGCCCGCGAAGCACTGCGTGCTCTCGTCGCGCGCGACGAACGAACCAGAGTCCTCGATGCTGTCGGAGATGCTGCCGAGGCGACATCCGCTCTCACAGCCGCGTCCGTCCGGCACGAGCCGAATCCCGAGGTGATCTTGCTCGACGTGCGCCTTGGCGACGAGGCCACAGGCGGCATCGACGCGATTCCGGCGCTCAAGAAGTCCTGTCCTGCGTGCCGCATTCTCATGACGTCGGTGTCTAACGAACCTGCGACCGTCTCGGCGGCCGTGAAAGCAGGCGCTGACGGATACGTCTGGAAGAACGAGTCCACAACCGCGATCGCCGACGCCATTTGCCGTGTTGCCGAGGGACGATTCGTACTCACACGCTCGATCGCAGACGAGCTTCTCGGCACGCTCACCGACCTCGGCGACTATGTCACGGAGGTGCTCCCGGCTGAACCGGAGTTCCGAGACCTCACCGAGTCGATTCGCAAGACGCTCTACCTCTACTGCTTCTGCGGCATGTCCGCAAAAGAGATAGCGGACGAGCTCATGCTGAGCGTGAACACCGTGAACTCACGCATCAAGACCGCATACCAGGTGCTCGGTGCAGGCACACGCCAGGAGGCATATAAGCGACTCGTAGCGAGGACCGGGGGGTGACGATGAAAGTAGCTCCCCGCGCCCGCTGGTACATCCGGATATTCCAGTTCTCACCGATCGTTGCAGCTGCACTCCTGGCGGCCGTCTGGCTCTCGGTGCCGGTCGGACTGCGCGCACAGGTAGACTCGTTTCGCGAGTTCAGCGCGCTCGCTGATGCGAAGGGGCGCGACTCCGACGTGGGCTTCAGCGAGAAGGACCTGGCCGAGCAGTGGTTCGCGCAAAGCCGCGTGAGAGATGAGCTCGAAATACCAGCGAATGCCGTCAGCATGGCCTTCGACGACATGTCAACGAGCGTCCTCGAAGGAGTCGCCAAACGCGCGTCGGCGCTCTTCTCGACCGACGGTGAGACTGCCACTCCGAGCTGGTCGGCCGACGATGAGATCTTCGCGTCGGCACATGAGTTCGAGGAGACGTACGGCGCCAGGGTATACGTATATTTCGTCCCGAATCCGAGGGCGCCAGAATTGGTCGCAAGTGCCGTCCCTCGCACCGACCTGCTGCCGTCGTACAGCGAGACACTGGAGACGTACGACCCGGCGAGCGGCATGTCCGATGAGGAGGCCACCGACCGAGCGAGTCGACCATGGATGATAAGCTGGTGGCGGAATCTGGAGATGTACGGCGAACAGGCGCCGCTCCCCGGAATTCTGGACTCCGCAATCGGATGCGGCAGCGAGAAGTACACGTCATCGGAGGCCATCCGCTCACCCGGCAGAATCCCCTACTACTACGTCTGGTTCTCGCCTCCGGCGCCAACCGACAATCAACAAACCACCACACCTGCCGACCTCGAGTCTGATCCGGTGTTCTTCACGATCGACCCGATGTCGCCGACATACCAGGAACGACTGGATGAAGCCGCACGCGAGTACAACTGCGACATCTTCGTCGCAGGTCCACTCGATTTGCGGCTCATCCCCGTCCGAGTCCCAGACGGAACCACGCTCGAGCGTGCTCGATCACTCGGAAATGCCATCTGGCCGGCCGATGCATCACGGGGCAGCGCCTATTACGGCATTGTGGAGCAGTTGCCCGCCGAGTCCCGGGAATTTGCCGATGGCGCCGACTGGATGATGTCCACGATGCTTCCCGGGGGTACCGCGCAGATCGCGCTGACTTCGACGAGAACATCCGAGTCAGGCAGCACTCCCCCGCAAACGGTAGTCGTCCTTGCGACGATGAAGGAGACTCCATCTGCGATTTCTGCCGACGAGCTAAGTCCGCTCGCGCGACTGTGGCAAGACGTCCAGATCTTCCTCGCGCTCCAGCAAGCGCCGCTTCTGGGTGGCGCATCACTACTGCTCGCGATGGCGCTCGTCGCCTCACCGGCGGCGTTCATCGTGGAACGTCACAGGATCACGCAGGCACTCGTACTGGAAGAAATGGAACGAGTACAGCAGGACGCCCACGACAAGGTCTACAATCGCCTCTCGGCGCTCTCAAAACGAGTGGAGATCGCAAGCGAAAGCATCTCGACCGAGGTCACTCGCTCCCTCGATGGTGTTGCCGAGGACATCCGCGACACCGTCACTGACCTACAGGACATCCTAGGCGATGCACGTCAGCGCACGGCGTCGCTCACAGGAAATGACCCGTTGCGGTCCCAGCTCGAATCAGTGGCAAGAGAGCAGGCAGCCCGGCTCAGTGTAACCGTCCACCTGACGGTTACAGATGCCATGCCTACCCTCTCGGCACAGGTTGGCTGGGACCTGCAGTGCGTGCTGGAGGAGGCCATCAGCAACGCTGTAGAACACGGACAAGCCACGCACGTCACGGCTTCGGTCGATGTCGAGAACGAGTCGCTGAGACTTCAGGTGTCCGACGACGGATCAGGCATGCCCACCGAGACGCTCGCCGACCTACCCGAAGAGTCAATGGGACTCCGGGGTATGCACAACCGTGCCGAGCGGCACGGAGGCACGTTCACAGCGAAGTCCACCGACAGCGGCACAACGATCGAAGTCCGCATTCCAGTGAAGGGCAACCGGGGGGATTAGCCGGAGCTACGCGACAGCCTCCGTGGGATCCAGCTCACCGGCGAGGTTGTCGTCAAGCAGTGAGGCGTCGACCACCGGCGCCCCGCGCAAGATGAGATATCCGCCAAGACCCGCGACCACCGAAGTGATGAGGATCGCCAGTTTCGCCTCGGACTGCAGCACGCCTGTCCTGAACGCGAGCCCGCTGATGAACAGCGACATCGTGAAACCGATGCCGCCGAGCCACGAAGCCCCGTACACATGCCGCCACGTGACGCCTTTGGGCAGCTCGGCAAGTTTGAACTTGACCGCCAGCCACGCAGCACCGGTGATGCCGAGCTGCTTGCCGACCACCAGCCCAAAAAAGATGCCAAGCGTCACAGGCTCGAAGATATGCTCTGAGATATCCAGGCCTAGAAGCAACACTCCGGCGTTGGCCAGAGCGAACAGCGGCAAGATCACGAAAGTCGAGAGAGGCAGAAGCGCGTGCTCCATGCGCTGCAGAGGCGCCTGAATCCAACGAGCCTGCGCCTGGATCTCTTGCGCACAGTGCTGCTGGTCGGGGGTCTGCAGAACATGATCGCCAGGGACATCCATCGCCGCGATCTCATCGATCTTGCGCCGTGCCCAATCAACGAACGCCATGGGCTGCATCCGGGAGCTGGCCGGAATCGTGAATGCGACGAGGACACCGGCGATCGTGGCGTGAACGCCCGAGTTCAGGAAGCAGAACCATACGGCAGCACCGACGAGCGCATACGGCAGTGGCGACTCGACTTGCATGAGATTGAGGAACACCAGCACGAGCAGGAGCGCAAGACCCACGAACAGCCAGCCCCAGAAGATCTGCGACGTGTAGAAGATGGCGATGACAAGAATCGCGCCGATGTCGTCCGCGATAGCCAGGGCCGACAGGAAGACCTTGAGGCTTGTCGGGATTCGGCTGCCCAGAAGAGCAAGCACACCGAGAGCGAACGCGATGTCGGTTGCCATCGGGATTCCCCAGCCACCTGCGCCGGAGCCACCGTGGTTGATCATCGCGTAAATCACTGCTGGTCCGACCATGCCGCCGACGGCTGCAAGTATCGGCAGCGCTGCCTTACGAAGCGTTGACAGCTCTCCGACGAGTATCTCGCGCTTGATCTCCAGTCCCACAACGAAGAAGAACAGCGCCATGAGGCCGTCGTCTATCCAGTGCAGTGCCGACTGCTGGAACTCGAAATTACCGAACGTGAGACCGATCTCCGTGTGCCAGAACTCAGTGAATGCCTCATGCCATACCGAGTTAGCCAGGACCAGCGCCGCTATCGTCGCCACCAGCAAGACGATAGAACCCGAAACCTCAAGGTGAAGGAACTCGGCGGATCCCTCACGAACCTTCGCGTGAAATCCCCTGAGCTTGCGGGCAGCTTTCCGGATAGCAGCCGTCACAGCGTTGCCATCTGGATGTTGCTGAAGTTGCGGCGGTAGTGGACCGCATACTCCAGCTTGCGCTCCATTGCGTCGAGAACGCCGTTCGCGAAGTTCACCTTCTCGAACTTCTGCGCACTGCCAAGTCCTCCAGGCGAGAACACGTTGATCTCCATGAGCTTGTCGCCCACGATATCGAGGCCAACGAGGAACATCCCGTCCGCGACGATCTTGGGGCGCACGATCTCGGCGATGCGAAGGTGCTCTTCGGTGATATGCGCCTGAGCGATGCTGCCGCCGGCGTGGACATTGCTTCGGATGTCGTCACCCTGCCGTATCCGGCGGAAGGCTGCATATTTGCCCTTATAGCGAAGCGGCTCGCCGTTCATCATGAATAGGCGGGTGTCGCCCTCCTCGGCGGCTTCAAGGTATTCCTGGCAGATGACATAACCGTCGCGGGTAAGCGCTTCGACCATCTGATTCAGGTTCTTGGTCGACGCATGGTCGACCATGAACACACCGCTGCCGCCGGATCCCTGCAGCGGCTTCAGTACTGCTCGGCCACCCTGGTCCTTGACGAACTCCTTGATCTCGCCGCGGTCGCGCGTTATGAGCGTGCGAGGACGAACCTCTTCGGGGAACAGCTGGAAGTACATCTTATTCATGGCCTTCGCCAGGCCGTTCGGGTCGTTCAGTACGATGACGCCGTTGCGCATCGCGATGCGCCCGAACTCGATACCGGCGCTTTGCGCCCAGGGCCGCTTGGAGACTTCCTCGGCGGGGTTGCTGCGGAGCATCAGGACGTCGAGGTCATCAACGGTGATGCGCTCCACGCGCGCCCTCGGACCGCGCAGGCCCGCGAGGTAGGCTGAACCGGTGGTGTACTTCGCGCCAGGAGCGTGTCGGGCGCGCGCTCTGATCTTCTCGTCGGGGTCGTAGGCGAAGTCACCCGCCGATAACACCCACGCTTCATGGCCACGGTTGATTGCAGCTACAGCCATGCGGGTCGTCGAATAAGCTGCTTCCTCGCTGGCGATGTCGTTGACCATGAAGCCGATTCTCACTTTGCGGCGCTCCTCTTCACAAGATCGATAACATTCATTCCGCCCCTTAGGGCTTCCAGACGCTCTCGCGCGTCAGGCCGCTCCAAGTATCGCGGAAGCACGTGCGGAAGCGATAGTACCTGACGCATGAGCAACTCATCTACCACTGGAATATGCTTGATTCCATATTTGCCGAGGAAGAGCCTGTCAAAATCCAAGCCCTCGGCCATGTAATCCAGTATCTCCACAAGCCCGCGCAGGTACATCGCATCTTTGGTGAGTCCCCCACCACGATACACCCTCGTGGTTATGGTGAAGGCGGCACGCTGCGTGAAGCCGCGATCCGTGAGCAGCCTAAAGGCCTCCACGAAACCGGCGCCGTCCACTAGCGCGTGAACGACGATCACCCGCGCTGCGAGTACCCGCATGCGCTCGGCATTGAGGCCGCCAACGAGGTACTCGGCAAGCACTGCCAGGCCTTCTTGCAACTCGTCGTAACCGGGCAGTCCCACGGCAAGCAGATGGAATCGCTGCTCGCGGCCATTGTGGTGCGTCACCACATGCGTGCCGATCTCGTGCTGGATGAGAGCATCCGCGCGCGCCGAGGGAATCGAGGCCTCGCGACCGATCAGGACACGTCCGCTGGAAACCATCAGCCCAGCATAGATGTCATCGCGCACCTCGGGCATGTGTCCGAATCCGGGAGCTTCCTCGCGGTAGCCCTCGATCTCCGCCGAGGCAAGAGCCGCGAACTCCGCCGCGCCGATGCGGGCTCCGCTCCCCTTACGCTGACGCGCCGGGAACTCCCGCAAGATGCGCTCGGCCAACGCCAGGAGACCGGGCTCGACCGACCCGTACAGCTGAAGGCTGGTCATCAGGAAGTCGGGACGGCTGCGGTCGTTGAGCAGACTCAGCTGACGGTCGATATGACGCTGGGTATCCCGGAACAGGTTCATCAGCGTGGGGTCTTCTACGCGATCGGTTCGCACGTTCCAAAGCCTGTGCTTCAGTCGCGCAGGATCAACCGGGAGCGGCCGGTAGCGGAAGCGCGGCGGCTTCTGGAAACGCGAGCGCCGAAACTCGACCCACGCCTGCTCGCCATTGACGGGAGTGACCAGCAGCAAAGGGTCGAAGCTCTCGCCGATAGCAGCAAGCTCTTGGTCGGTCTCCCAGACGGCCTTGAGCACAGCGCGACGCCCGAGCACGTGATAATGGCCGGGTCTTGCCGTGGTGTGTCCCAGGGTGAAGTTGTATGCACCGCGGTCGAGCGCCGTGGTGAACCGTCGCCCGACTTGCCTGAGCAGAAGCGGGAAGACGTCATCATCTTCAGTTCGCCACACCGGATTGACCGCTATTCCGAGAAGCTCCGCGCCCATGGCCTTGAGCTCACGACCGTCAAAGAGCATCCGCATGTCATCAGGTGCCACCTTTCGGGCGACCGCAGACTCCACCTGCGGAGGCTGCCCGAGGATGCGGCTCTCGGCAAGAGCGGCGGCGATCTCCTCGGCGGTGTCTTCGACCGCGTCGTTCGTGCGACGTACGAGTCGATATCTCGGGCGCTCGGGCACACCACCGCCCTCGCTCCAGACCTCGATGATCAGAAACGCCCCAAACCGCTCACGCATCACCTCCGCGACGGCGCGCAGAAGGCTTCGCAGCTCCTCACGGCGAGACGGCGAACCGGATGCGAGAACGTAGCTGGCAACGCCGGTGACGATGCGCTCCGTGCCGATATCGACCCGGTTGTCAGGTCGCCTGTATACAACGATGAACGGAAGCCGCCGGTCCACATGCACGCGTCCCCACTCGGGAAGCGCGCGCCTCACCGACAAGTCCGCGGAGAGTCGACTCACGACTCCCGCGATCCTCTCGGCGGTGAAAGCGGTCGGGCGGATCACAGGCTCACCCGCTCAAACTCGTTTGCCAGTCGCGGCACGACGCGGCGGAGCGTCGACGCGATCCGCGCGTGCGCAGCGGCATCTGGCTCGCCGGTCCACTCGTCCATCCACGTCTTCTTGAACTCGACCGCAAGCACGCATCCCGTGGGATACCGCCCGTGCACCCAGCTCGCGAAGTTCCCACCCCGGAACTTCACATTCTCCCTGACGTCATAGCCCTCAGAAGATAGCCCGCCGAGAAAATCCTCTACGACCGGAGCCCAACGTGCTCGATCCATGCTCCCGGTGCCGAGATTGACCTCGGGATTGCCTGCCGGATCCTCGCAGGGTGCAACGGGCCCGCCTCGGCGGTGATTGTAAGAGTGGATGTCCAGCAGCACGAAACCGCCATAGCGCGCGACACGATCATCCAGGAGCTCAGCGACGGCGGCATAGAAGGCGTCGTACTCGGCGAGAGAACCGGCAACCTGTACGGCCGAGAGCGGAGTACACCACAGGTCGAGGCCCCACGCGTCTTCCGGCGTGCGGTAGACGGCGCTGGCTCGCAGGCGGTTCGCGTCGACCTCGAAGCGCGAGCGATGCACCACGATGCGGGTGCCAGCGCATTCGGTCCACTCGGCGGTGAACGGGTCTTCTTCGCGCAGCCTCTCGGCGTCGGTGAGCGCACAGACTGTGAGCAGCCCCGGCCGCAGCTCGTGACCCGCGTGCAGTGCCGCGGCGACTACCGGACCGTCTCCACGTGTGAACGTCGCGAACTGTTGCATCTGCGGCCTCTTCTTTAGGGGTCGTTCAGATTCTCCCACATCCCTGCAGCTCTGATACCATGCACGCATGGAAACCACACACTACCGCGACACACGCGGACTCGACACCACCCGCCCCGGGTTCACCGATGCTGTCGTCAAGGGCATCGCCCACGGCGGTGGCCTGTACGTGCCCGAGGATCTCCCCCGCCTCGAGCTGGATGAGATCCTTGTCATGGCCGAGATGCCCTACTGGCAGCGTGCGACTCGCATCTTCGAGCGCTTCGGCGTGGACCTGCCGGGCGTGCGCATCGCGGAGCTCATGCGTGTGGCGTATGGAGAGAACTTCGACGACGCCCGTATCGCGCCCATCGAAGAAGTCGTGGCGGGGATGCACGTTCTCGAACTCTGGCACGGGCCCACCTCGGCATTCAAGGATATGGCGCTGCAGTGCATGCCTGTGTTCTTCTCGGAAGGCATCGCGCTCAAGCAGGAACGCGGTGAGCTCACCGACGACTACCTGGTGCTCGTGGCGACGTCCGGTGACACCGGCAAGGCGGCGCTTGAGGGCTTCGCCGACCGCGACCATACACGCATCGTCGTGTTCTACCCCGAAGGTGGCGTCTCGGACATCCAGCGCAAGCAGATGGTGACGCAGCGCGGCGATAACGTGAGCGTATTCGGCGTCCGCGGGAACTTTGATGACTGCCAGAACGCCGTGAAGGCCGCCTTCAATGACGAAGCCTTCAACGCAGAGCTGCACGAGAAGCACGGACTGAGGCTTTCCTCGGCGAACTCCATCAACTGGGGGCGCTTGCTTCCGCAGATCGCCTACTACGTGAGCGCGTACGCGGACATGGTCGCAAGCGGCGGCGTCGTGACCGGCTCCAAAATGGACGTCTGCGTCCCCACCGGCAACTTCGGCAACATCCTTGGCGCCTATTACGCCAAGAAGATGGGCGTGCCTATCGGCAAGCTCTTGTGCGCGAGCAATGAAAACAACGTGCTCGCCGACTTCATCGCCACAGGCACGTACGACATCACTTCTCGCGATTTCGTCACCACTCCAAGCCCGAGCATGGACATCCTGATCAGCTCAAACCTGGAGCGCCTCCTCTTCGAGCTTGCCGATGCCGAGAAGGTCCGCGAGTGGATGGCCTCGCTTTCCACCGATGGTCGCTTCCAGGTGGACCGCGAGACCTTCGGGCTCATGCGCGAGCACTTCATCGGCGACTGGGTGAGCAACGACGAGTCTCTCGGCGTGATATCGCGCGTCTACGACGAGACCGGATATCTCATGGATCCGCACACGGCCGTAGCCTGGGAAGTCGCGGAGCGCCTGCGCGACGTCAACCCGGTGCTTGTGGTCTCCACCGCGCACTGGGCCAAGTTCGGCGCAGACGTTTACAAGGCGCTGTCGGGCCTACTCTATGGCGACCCACTCCCGGAAGACGCAAACAGCCTCAGTGGCGTCGAGCTTCTCGGCAAAGTAAGGGAACTTGCCGAGGCAGCCCGTGTGCCCCATGCGCTCGCCGAGCTCGACCACGCCGCAGTGCGCTTCACCGGTGTTGTCGACGCTGGTCGTGATGGCGTTGAGAACGCCGTGCGCGACTGGCTCGGCTAGACCCGGGAAGCATGCCCACCAAAGATGATCACGAGACGCTTCAGCGCCTCATAGACACGCTCTTCGCCAACAATCCCGGCGTAGGGAGACTTGAGTTCATCGTGCGAGCCGAACTTGCGGATCTTGCCGGCGACGTCCTCGATGTCGTAACGCTACTCCCACCGGGCACGTACTCGCGTGATCGGCTGTGCGACCAACTCAACTCGGCCATCACCGCGCACGGCTGGGGACGAAGCCTCGGGACGGTCCAGTAGTAGACGTCGGCCACTGCACCAGATGGCGTGAACCAGCTGTGACTCTCACGAAGAGGTGGACGATTCACGGTGTCTGCGCTACGGTCGCATGGGCGCTCCCGCGCCGCGTTCCAGTCTGAAGAGAGGATTCGTCGCGTGCCTGCCCTCAAGATGTGGTTCGAGCGATTGTTCGCGAGCACGCCTAATCGAGACGCCGAACGCTTGAGCGCCGAGCAGGTGCTGACCAAACACGCCGGACGCCTCCTTCAAGTACGTGGCGTCATGTCCATGGGCGTTGGCAAAGACTCCGATGGGCGGCCCGCGATCGTGATAGGCGTCTCTTCGGAAATCCCCGACGCGGTCGGTGATCTACCCGAAACTCTGGACGGCATTCGAGTCGTGCAGAAGAGCTCCTAGCCTCACGAGGCGTTCGGCTGAGCCAAGGTGCGGCGAGGCGTCGCCATTCGGTAGTAGTTCAGCCGGTACGCCTGAGCGACCCATCTCCTCGGCGACCACGAACCGCGCGCAAGAGTCCCACCCTCCGCGGCAGTACGCTCGCCTGTACCGCAGACCGACGTGCGGCAATGGGCCGAGAGCAGCCGTGAATACCGGACACGTTGTGGCGTATTTGCAGAGACTAGCCATTGCAATCCCCTCATCCTCAGTACCGCCCAGTACTGTATTGCTACCGTTTGTCTCGGCATTTGGCGCCTAAGACCTGACATGTACCCGACAAACGGTCGGTTATCGGCTGAGGAATCGAGAGTCGCCCGGACCGTTGCGCCGACCGAAACCACCCGAATAACGGAAGAGGGGCCGCCGAATGACTCCGGCGGCCCCTCTTATACAGATATCGCTAAGCGCTATAGAAGCGGCAGATACTCATCGAGCTCGTACTGCGTCACGCGAGTTCGATACTCGTTCCACTCTGCCTTCTTGTTACGAAGGAACCACTCAAAGACCTGATCACCGAGGGCGTCGCGCACAAGCGCACTGCCTTCCATCTCCCTGATGGCCTCGTACAGATCCTCGGGGAGCTGCCCGATGCCCAGCTCAGCTCGGCGCTCATCGGACATCTCGTAGACGTCCTCGATTACGTCGGGCGGAAGCGTCAGCCCCTTCTCGATGCCGTCGAGCCCGGCAGCGAGCATGACCGAGAAGGCCAGATACGGATTGCACGCCGGATCAGGCGAGCGAAGCTCAACGCGTGTCGCGTTCTCTTTGCCCGGCTTGTACATCGGCACCCGTACAAGCGCGGAGCGGTTGCGGTGCGCCCAGCAGATGTGGACCGGCGCTTCATAGCCAGACACAAGCCGCTTGTAGCTGTTGACCCACTGATTGGTGATCGCACACATCTCGCGAGCGTGCAGGAGGATACCGGCGATGTAGGACTTCGCCGTCGCCGAGAGATGGTGGGGATCGTCCGCATCATAGAAAGCGTTACGTCCGTCTTTGAACAACGACTGATGGACGTGCATGCCGCTTCCCGCCTCGCCGAACAGCGGCTTCGGCATGAACGTCGCGTAGACGCCGTTCTCCTGCGCGATCTCCTTCACGACCACACGGTAAGTCATCACGTTGTCGGCCATCTTGAGCGCTTCGCAGTAGCGCAAGTCGATCTCATGCTGGCTTGGACCGACCTCGTGGTGGCTGTACTCCACCTGGATGCCAAAACGCTTGAGCGCCCGCACCGTGTCCTTGCGCAGGTCTATCGCAAGGTCGCGCGTCGTCTGGTCAAAGTACGTCGCATGGTCAAGAACCTCGGGCTCGGTATCACTCTTGAGGTAGTAGTACTCAAGCTCGGGTCCGATGAAGAAGTCGTAGCCAAGCTTCTTTGCGCGTTCGAGGTTGCGCCGCATCACGTACCGAGGGTCAGCTTCATAGTAGCCGCCTTCAGGTCGCAAGATGTCGCAGAACATCGTCGCCACGAGCGCGCCCTTCTGCCTCCACGGCAGGATCTGCAGCGTACTCGGGTCCGGCATCGCGATCATGTCGGACTCTTCGATGCGCGCGAAGCCCTGAATCGACGATCCGTCAAAGCCCATCCCTTCGGACATGGCGACATCGAGTTCCTCGACATCCATCGTGAACGACTTCAGAAAGCCGAGCACGTCCGTGAACCACAGGTGGATGAACTCAATCTTCTGGTCCTTGATCGCCTTGACGACCTCCGAGCGCAATTGCTGGGGCATCGTTCCTCCTCGGCTTTCACAGTCTTGTGTTGCGTAGGCATTTCTCCCATGTTTCTGATACGTTACGATAGCCGAAATCGATATGGCCCGTGAGGGCCTTCACGAAACTTGGGGGTTTTTGTATGACCATGCAACGGCCAAACGCGAACGACGCGACGCAGACCTCGAACCGATCCAGGGATGTGGCTCCCGCCTCGGGCATCTGCACCCGATGCGTGGACGGATGCCGCGGCAACTGCGAGGTCTTCAAGGCCTCCTTCCGTGGTCGCGAGGTCATCTACCCCGGACCGTTCGGCGAAGTGACCGCCGGAGGCGACAAGGATTACCCGGTCGATTACTCGCATCTCAACATCATGGGATACGCAATGGGCGCAGACGGACTTCCCGGCGGCGCTGTGGGCGACTCTGATAACACGCTCTTCCCGAATGCCAACACCGAGACGGTCTTCGGCGACGTCAACAAAGTGAAGATGCGCGTTCCGATCTTCACCGGTGCGCTTGGCTCGACCGAGATCGCCCGCAAGAACTGGGAGCATTTCGCAGTTGGCGCCGCCATCAGCGGGATCTCACTGGTATGCGGTGAGAACGTCTGCGGCATCGACCCCCTGCTCGAGCTCGACAGCAAGGGCAAAGTCGCCAAGGCCCCCGATATGGAGCGTCGCGTAGAGAACTACCGCCGCTACCACGAGGGATACGGCGACATTCTCGTGCAGATCAACGTCGAGGACACCCGTCTCTGTGTGGCCGAGTACGTTATCGAGAAGCTCGGAGTCGAGACCGTCGAGCTCAAGTGGGGACAGGGTGCCAAATGCATCGGCGGCGAGATCAAGGTCAACTCCCTGGAGAGGGCCCTCGAGCTGCAGGGCCGAGGCTACCTCGTCACGCCTGACCCGAGCGACCCGTCCATCGTGGCGGCATACAACGATGGAGCCATCCGGCAGTTTGAGCGTCACTCCCGCCTCGGCTTCATCGACGAAGAGGGCTTCTACGCCGAGGTGCAGCGACTGCGCGACCTTGGTGCGAAGCGCGTGACTCTGAAGACTGGGGCGTACGGAATGCGCGAGCTGGCCATGGCGATCAAGTGGGCCAGCAACGCACGCATCGACTTGCTCACCATCGACGGCGCGCCGGGCGGAACCGGCATGAGCCCATGGCGCATGATGGAAGAATGGGGCATCCCCACCTTCTATCTGCAGTGCATGACCAACGAGCTCATCAACAAGCTGCGTGAATGCGAAGGCGCCTACATCCCGGATATCGCTATCGCCGGCGGCTTCTCTACCGAGGATCACGTCTACAAGGTGCTCGCGATGGGCGCACCGCACACCAGAGCGGTCTGCATGGGTCGCGCGCTCATGATTCCCGGGTTCGTAGGCAAGAACATCGAGATCTGGATGAAAGAGCAGAACCTCCCCAAGTCCGTGTCGGAGTTCGGCGGCACAAAGGAAGAGATCTTCGTCAGCTACGAGACCCTCAAGACCAAGTACGGTGCCGAGGTCGAGAAGCTCCCGCTCGGTGCAATCGCACTCTATACGTTCAGCGACAAGCTCAAGGTTGGCCTGCAGCAGTTCATGAGCGGCAGCCGCAAGTTCGACCTGCCGTCGATCGCCCGAAGCGACGTCTTCGCACTAAGTGAAGAGGCCGCGCGGGTCTCCGGGATCACCTACGTGATGGACGTCCAGCGCGATGAGGCAATGCGGATCATCAGCGGCTAGGTGTAGACTGATTGCTCGGCGCGAATCAGCGTCGCCTCCGGGATTCCGGGGGCGACGCTTTGAATTACAGGAGAATCAGCACACATGACGCACCGCCCGCTCACAAAGATGGACGAGCCTCAGGCTCCACTGCCCGAAGACACCTCAACGTATCAAGCTGACGCATCAAGTCCGCCGCGCCGTATCCTCCGCGGGATTCGTACGTTCGAGTCGTTCACACACCGTGATTACACGTACTTCTTCTTCGGAGCGCTGCTCTCCAACATCGGAACGTGGACGCAGACTGTCGCCCTCGGCTGGGTGGTATATCAGCTGACGCAGTCGTCTTCGTCACTCGGCATGGTGAACTTCCTCTCGGGCATCCCCATTTTCGTGCTGACTATCTTCGCCGGTTCACTGGCCGACCAGATAGACCGTCGCAAGCTGCTCATCTGGGCGCAGGTCATCCTGATGGGACAGGCCGCTGCATTCGCATACCTCAATCAGTCCGGTCACATAACAATGGGCTGGATATACGGCCTGTCACTCGCCGGCGGCGTCGTCTCGGCATTCATGTTTCCGTCGTGGCAGGCGATGGTGCCCGACCTGGTTCCACGCTCGTCGCTGCTGAACGCGATCGCGCTCAGCTCCGCACAGTTCAACGCTGCGCGGCTCGTGGGGCCGCTCGTGACGGCCGCCATCATCGCCGCCTTCCAGTCCAACGAACAGCTTGGAATCACGATGGTGTTCGTCGTGAATGGCGTGAGCTTCATCTTCGTCATATGGGCTCTCGCTGTTATCCGGCCGAGTCAAGAGAAGCACGTATCCGCAGATGGCGAGTCGGCCTTCGGGAAGCTCATTGCCGGCTTCAGCTACGCGAAGCAGCACCCGCACGTAGCAATGCACCTACTCACCGCCGTCATGCTCACGATCTTCGGCATGCCATTCATGACGCTCTTACCGGTACTCGCGGCAGAGACGCTCAAGCTCGGAAGCGCCGGGTACTCGTCTCTGATGGGTTTCAACGGCATGGGAGCGCTCGTCGGAGCCCTGGCGGTCGCATCATTGCCGAGAAGCGTGCGCCGCGAGCGCATCATCCGATACGCACTCTTCGCGATGGCGCTCGGCATCTTCGCGCTCGCATTCTCGCGCACCTACGTGATCACTGCCGTGATGCTCGTCTTGCTGGGCGCGGCGTTTTTGGCATGCGTGTCGAGCATCAACACGAACCTGCAAACTGCCGTCCCTAACCAGCTGCGGGGTCGTGTCATGGCGCTCTTCGTCCTCAGCTTCATGGGGATGATGCCGTTTGGGTCGCTCGCATTCGGAGCGCTCGGCGACCTCATCGGTGTCACCTGGGCCATCTTCGCAGGCGCAGTCGTCCTGCTCGGCTATTCCGGAGTGCTGCTCATGCGTCCCAAGCTCTTGTGCGCCAAGGGCGCCGGCTGCTGAGTCAGGCGCCAAGCTCCTCGGCAACAATGCAGTCAATCTCGGCCATCGCCGCCGCATCGAGCGTGAACCCTTCGACACCCGCGGTTGCCTCAAGCTGCTCCGGCTTCCTGGCGCCCCAAAGCGCGATGGTCAGACCGGGCTGATCCAGCAGCCACCTGATCGCAAGATGAATGACCCTTCGCCCGTACGATTCCTGCGCAAACGCGTCCAGCCTGGCCACTGCCGAGAGGTGCCTCGCGTATGCATCGCCGTGGAACATCTCGCCCCGGCGCGCATGATCGGTCGCCTCATGACCTGGCTTCATGGCGCCGCTGAGCAACCCCCTTGCAAGCGGGCTGTACGCCATGGTCACAAGGCCGCGCTCGCGACTGAAGGGCAACACATCTACCTCGGCAGCGCGCTCGAAGAGGTTGTAGCGGAACTGAGTGGTGTCCAGGCGCCCACCAGAGCAGAACGACTCCATCTGCTCCACAGAGTAGTTGCAGACTCCGATTGAACGAACAAGACCTTCATCTACAAGCATTCGCAGCTCGGCGGCAGTCTCCTCAAACGGAACGCTCACATCCGGCCAGTGCACCTGATAGATGTCGATGTAGTCGGTCCTCAACCGTGCCAGCGAGGCAACGACCTCCTCGCGGATGCGCTCCGCGGAGGTGTCTCGCCAGGGCTCATGCCGGATGTCCCACGAAAGTCCGAGCTTCGTGGCCAGCACGACCTGATCACGGCAGCCGCGCTCATCTATGATCTCGCCGAGCAGCTCCTCGGAAAGCCCGAATCCGTACACGGGGGCTGTGTCTATGATGTCGATGCCCAGGTCAAGGGCACGCTCGATGGTCGCGCGCGCGGCATCCTTGTCCGCCCCGCCCCACATCCAACCACCCATGGACCAGGTGCCGAGTGCGATTCGCGAGACATCTCTCTCAAGAGTGGGTAGCCACACGCGCTCCATTGAATTCTCCTTCTGTCGGTATGCTCCTCATTCTACCCAGTCTTGGCACGCTCGTTGCTTTCTGATTCTTGAGCAGAGCGACCCGCTCCAATCCCTCCCCCCTCGGATGCGGGGCCGCCGCTCAACAGAACGGGGCGCGTCCCCCCACGCGCCTCGTTTGATTTCCGGGGTTACCTGGAAAACAGGAACGGCCCACCTCCCCCAGGTGGGCCGTTCTGCTATCCCGTTACGCGTTAGCCTAGCCGAACCGACCCGTGATGTACGACTCGGTTCGCTTGTCATCGGGATTCGTGAACATCCTCTTCGTATCGCCCATCTCAACCAGGTGCGCTGGCTCATCCATGGACTCGCGCAGCATGAACGCGGTCTGGTC
>DDWM01000059.1:0-46841 GCA_002345925.1 Actinobacteria bacterium UBA2286
CTGGACGCGATGACGCGCGGGTGCCTCGGCGGCATCACATTCTGCTTCATCAGCCACGTGGGCGACCTGCAGCCTTGCGGATACTTCGACATGCAGCTTGGCAACGTGAAAGAGCAGCCGTTCAGCCAGATCTGGACCGAGTCCAAGGTCTTCAACGAGCTCCGCGATTACTCGCTGCTCAAGGGCAAGTGCGGCGCGTGTGAGTACAAGGCTGTCTGCGGCGGTTGCCGTGCGCGCGCCCTGTCAGTCACCGGCGATTACCTTGCCGAGGAGCCCTACTGTGTATACGTCCCGGCCTCTATGCGCCCGGATTGCGAGGAGTAGCGGTGACCCAGGCCGAACTCACAGATCTCGATCGTCGGGTACTCGACCGTATCCAGACGTCTTTCCCCGTGACTTCGCGGCCGTTCGCTGCGCTTGCGAAGGACTTCGGCGTGGCCGAGGCTGACGTGATCGCCAGCGTTCGCGGCCTTAAGAGCTCGGGTGTCATTCGGCGCATAGGCGCGATCTTCGACTCGCACCGCCTCGGCTACAAGAGCACGCTTTGTGCGATCGCCGTGCCCGAGGAGCGCATAGAAGAAGTCGCAGCGCTGATCTCGGAGTTCCCGAATGTCACGCATAACTACGAGCGCGAGGACCGCTACAACGTGTGGTTCACGCTTATCGCTCATTCACCCGCGCGTGTTCAGGCTATTCTCGATGAGATAGCCGAGCGCACAGGCATCGACGATATCCTCGACCTGCCGGCGATCCGCCTGTTCAAGATCAAGGTCGACTTCGACTTCAGCGGTGAGCGCGGCGAGCGTGTCGAGGCACCGCCGACCACAAAGCCCGCCGAGACCGAGGCGGTCGAACTCTCCCGTGAGGAGAAGGCGCTCGCACGTCTGTTGCAGGCTGATCTGCACGTCACCGAGCGGCCGTTCCTTGAGCTCGCAAAGACGCTCGCCGAGTGTGGGTATGACGTCGACGAGGCGTGGGCGATTCAGTGCACGCGCGAGTGGGTCGAGGCGCGGGTCATCCGTCGCTTTGGCGCGGCGATTCGCCACCACCGCACGGGTTACTCGGCAAACGCGATGGGCGTGTGGCATGCCTCCGAGGAGCGCGTGGAAGAGGTCGGCCGCATCATGGCGTCGTTCCCTGAGGCGAGTCATGTTTACCAGCGACCGTCCGCGCCCACATGGCCCGCGAACCTGTACACGATGATCCACGGCCGAAGCCGCGAAGATGTCGTGGACGTGGCCGAGCGGATTCGCGAAGCGACCGGTCTTGAGGCGCCCCGGCTGCTGTACTCTGTTCGAGAGTTCAAAAAGACCTCAATGAAATACTTCGCCGAGGGTGACGGATAGCCCCTTAGCCCCCTGCAGAGACGGAGTGTGGACGCAATCGTGGGAGCGACACCTGCGCGGACGATTCAGCATCTTGAGGTCGTCCTTCCGGCGTTCAATGAATCGCGTTCAATCGCCGATCTGATCGGTCGCCTCGCTGAAGTCCTGGGAGGCCAGGGAATCGACTACGGCATTCTTGTCGTCGACGATGGCAGTGCCGACTCGACCGCCGCCGATGCCCGCCGCGCCGGTGAAGGGCTGCCGGTTCGGGTTGTGAGCAACGAGCGCAATATGGGCCTCGGGCGAACAATCGCGCGTGGCATGCGCATGGCGTCCGAGAGTGCTCGTCCGGGCGACGTCATCGTGACGCTCGACGCCGATCTCACGCAGGACCCCATCTACATTCCATCCATGGCCGAGGCATACTGCGGTGGCTGCGATATCGTCATCGCATCGCGCTTTCGCCCCGGCTCGCAGGTGCATGGGCTCTCGGCATTCCGACTGGCTATGACTGCCGGAGCGCGCATCGGCTGCACCATCGCGCTGAACGTTCCCGGCGTGCGTGACTACAGTTGCGGCTTCAGGCTCTACGACGCGAGCTTGCTGCGGGAGATGTTCGAGCGCTATGGCGACGGTTTCGTGTCCCAAAACGGATTCGCGTGCATGGTGGAGATCCTCGTCAAGATGCGGCGCCACGCCCGTGTGTGCGAGGTGCCGTTTGAGCTGCACTACGAGGCGAAGCGAAGCGCCAGCTCGATGCGCGTATGGCGCACCGTTGGGCAGTACGTGGATGTCGTCCGCGAGGTTCACCGTTTCGAAGCGGCCGAGCGCAAGGCCCGCCGATGAGCTCCTCGCCATCCAGGACCGCATCTTACGCGCTCATCGCTGCATCGATCGTTACGGCCTCTGCCGGGCAGTCGCTCATGAAGGCAGGGCTCGGCGGCATCGATGGCGCGGACAGCGCACTTTCGGTGCTCGCCTCGGCGGCGGGACGTCCGGTGGTGTGGGCCGGCCTTATCGCATACGCGCTCTCATCGGCGCTGTGGCTGGTTGTGCTTTCGCGCGTTGAGCTCTCGGTGGCATATCCGCTGGGATCGCTCTCATATGTGATCGTGGTATTCGTGTCGCTTGCGCTGGGTGAGGTCGTGAGCCCGCTTCGGTGGCTCGGTGTGGCGCTCATAATGCTGGGCGTCTGGGCGATCGGCAGCGCATCTGCGCGTGAGCGCGCATGAGTCAGCTGCCACTCATCCTTGGAACCGTATCGCTTGTGGTCTGCGGGCAGCTGCTGCTCAAGGCGGGCATGCGTCGCGTAGGCGTCGTCGATGCCGAGCGACTCCGCTCTCCGTTGGCGCTTATTGCGAATGTGGCGCGAACGCCGGCGGTCGTGGGTGGACTGACGATCTATGGCGTCTCGGCGCTTGCTTGGATCGTCGTGCTGTCGCGCACGGAACTCTCATTTGCCTATCCGTTTCTCAGCCTTGCGTACGTGATCGTCACGGTGGCCGCGGTGAGGCTCCTTGGCGAGCGTTTCTCGGCAAGGCAATGGGCTGGGCTCGTTTCGGTTGTGTCCGGTGTACTGCTTGTTGCGCTGTCGGCAGGATAGGGGATGGCTGTGACGACTACGGTGCTCTTCGTCTTTGGGACACGACCGGAGGCCATCAAGATGGCGCCGGCGATCAAATGCGTACGTGAGCGCGAAGGTATGCGCGCCGTCGTCGCCGTGACCGCGCAGCATCGGGAGATGCTCGATCAGGTGCTTGAGCTCTTTGAGATCGTTCCGGAGTACGACCTTGATCTCATGCGCGAGCGCCAGCTGCCCGAGGAAGTCCTCGCACGGGCGCTCGTCGAGCTTTCGACGCTGATCCGTGAGGTCGACCCCGAGATCGTGCTCGTACAGGGCGACACCACGACCACGCTCGCCGGCGCGCTTGCGGCGTTTTACACGCATGTGCCGGTGGGTCACCTTGAGGCCGGCCTGCGAACAGATGACCTTTCCAGCCCGTTTCCCGAGGAAGGCAACCGTCGCCTCGTCTCGCAGGTTGCGACGCTGAGCTTCGCGCCAACCGAGCACGCGGCGGCTCGCCTGCGTGCCGAGGGGGCGAGTCCTGCCTCGGTCATCATGACCGGCAACACCGTCATCGATGCTGTTATGGACGTGGCTGAGCGGAGCGTCGAGCTGCCCTCGTTGCTTGCGACGCTACCGGGGGAGGGCCGCCGACTTGCGGTCGTCACCTTGCATCGCCGCGAAAGCTGGGGGGCGCCGCTCGAGGAAGCGTGCCTCGGCATACGTGACGCTCTTGATGCGACGCCCGACCTGGTCATTGTGCTTCCGGTACATAGGAACCCTGTGGTTGCCGAAACGGTGAACCGCGTCCTCGGAAATCACGAACGCGCGGTTCTCACAGAACCGCTCGGCTATGTCGAGTTCGTGAAGCTACTTAAGAAGTGCACCATCGTGCTGTCTGACTCGGGTGGGCTTCAGGAGGAGGCGGCGGCTCTCGGCAAGCCGCTTCTGCTGTTGCGTGAAACGACCGAGCGTCCGGAAGGCGCCGAGGCGGGCACGCTCAAGCTCGTGGGCACCGACCGTGCGACCGTTGCCCGTGAGACGATCGCGCTGCTGGGTGATGCGGACGTGTACCAGGCGATGGCCGGCGCGCCCAATCCGTTCGGTGACGGTCATGCCGCCGAGAAGATCATCGACGCTATCGAGGAGTACCTGGGATGAAGATGACTGACAGTCGTCGCAAGCTCGTGATGATTCTCGTGCTCGGCGCGATACTCCTCACCGCGTTCGCGATCCGGGCGTACCGAATAACCGACCCGATCGGTGGCTACCACGCGTTCAACGAGGGCTTCTATACGAAGCTTGCCGCGGCCGATACCCACAGGGGAGCGCTCGATTGGCTCACAGCGCCGCAGGATCGCAACAACCCGCCGATGTACTCGCTTGTGGTCTCGGTGCTGTTCCTCATCTTCGGTGAGGGAGTCGCTCTGGCGCGCCTTGTATCGGTGGTGTCGGGTGTTGCGACCGTGTACTACACGTTCCTGCTCGGTAAGACCCTCTACACCGAGCGAATCGGGTTACTCTCGGCGGCGATTCTAGCTGTTACGCCGGGATTTGCGATTGTGAACCACAACATCCAGGTCGACTCGCTCATGCTCTTCTTCATGATTGCGGGCACGTATCACTACGTGTGTTCGATTCCGGACGATAACCGCAAGCAGGCGTTTCTTGGCGGTGCGTTCATGGGCCTTGCGCTTGCGACCAAGCTGCCCTCGGTGTTGGCGCCGCTGGTGCTGGCGCTCTGGGAGACCTGGCGCACGCATGGCATCGCCTGGCTTCGCGGCAAGCGCGTGCTGCCCTTCATCGGCGGCCTGTTCGCCTTCGGCCTGCCGTGGTACATCGCGCGTTACATCTTCGACGGTGTGTCATTCGTGAGCGGCCAGGCCACCCTTGCTGGCAGCGCATCGGCCGCCAGCAGCTGGACGGTCTTCCGCTGGCAGGTGCTCAATGAGCTCTTCTGGGTGATGTCACCGGTACTCGCGGTGCTCGGCGTTGCTGCGCTGGCGTACCTGGTGTTCAAGCGCGGCGTTGGCGACAAGCTGGTGTTGCTCTCGGCGGCGGCCTACATCGGCTTCCATATGGTGTACAACTTCCACTCGTACTACCTCATCCCACTCACGCCGTTCGTGGCGATTGCCGTCGCACGCGGGACATATGCGCTCGCTCGCAAGGTGCCGCACATCGTATGGGTGCATGCCTTGATTCTCCCGTTCTTGCTTCTGGCGACGGCACTCATGTTCGCCGGCAACAAGTACGGGCTCTGGTCTCCGGCGCAGGTGCTTGCCACACTGCCGGTCCCCCCCGCTCAGGCCACGGTGTACGACACAGTGGAGCTGGCGGGCTCGTATCAGCCTGCGATCGAGTACACGCTCGCACCCGCGAAGGTAATAGAGCTGGGTGACGGCTCTGACCTTGTGAGCGACATGCCGCTTGCGAAAACGGGCAGCACGTACTTGCTCACATCATTCGAGCCGACCTCAGAAGATGGTGCGACCCCGGAGTACATCGCCGCGTACCCTGAGTCACAGACCAGCGTCGTGTTCTTCGGTTTTGAGATCACGCAGGTGCCGGTGAATCGGCACTTCTTCGCCAACGGCGTGTGGCAGACTCGATGGGTCGGTGCTCCGTATTTCGGATTCACAAGTGAGGTCCTTGAGATCAACCCGGGCGACGCCTTCCTGCGCCTCTACGACGCGAAGGTCGTTCGCGACTTCATGGCCAACTAGCCCTGCTATACTCTGCGGGTGCATTTTTGAGCGGCGCTTTGCGCCCGAAAGGAGTTCGTCGGCTATGCAACACACAAACTCATCGCGCCTCTTTGCCGAGGCGGGCAAACTCATCCCCGGCGGCGTGAACTCCCCGGTTCGAGCGTTCAAGAGCGTTGGCGCCGAGCCGATCTTCTACGACCGCGCGAAGGGGTCGCACGTCTGGGACGCGGACGGCAACGAGTACATCGACTTCGTGGCGTCGTGGGGTCCGATGATCCTCGGCCACGCGCCGGACGACGTGCTTGATGCAGTTCGCGGGCAGCTTGAGCGCGGCACCAGCTTCGGTGCACCTACCGAGGTCGAGGTCCGCATGGCCGAGGCGGTCATCAGCGCCGTGCCGTCCATCGAGATGGTGCGCATGGTCTCCTCGGGCACCGAAGCCACTATGAGCGCCATCCGTCTTGCGCGCGGCCACACCGGGCGTGAGAAGTTCATCAAGTTCGACGGTAACTACCACGGCCACTCTGATGCGCTGCTGTGCGCGGCCGGAAGCGGACTTGTGACTCTCGGCATTCCCGGAACGCCTGGCGTCACCGCCGGCGCGACAGCCGACACCATCGTTTTGCCGTACAACAACCTCGAGGCCGTCTCGGCAGTGCTTGCCGAGGTAGGCGAGCAGGTCGCAGCCATCATCCTGGAGCCGATCGCCGGCAACATGGGCGTCGTCCCGCCCGTCGAGGGATACCTCGCCGGGCTGCGTGCGCTCTGCGACGAGTACGGCGTCGTCCTCATCTTCGACGAGGTCATCTCGGGCTTCCGCGTGGCGCTTGGCGGCGCGCAGGAGCTCTACGGCGTGACGCCGGACCTCACCACGCTTGGCAAGATCATCGGCGGCGGATTCCCGGTTGGCGCATTCGGCGGCAAGCGCGAAATCATGGAGTACCTGGCGCCTGTGGGACCCGTTTACCAGGCCGGCACGCTCTCGGGTAACCCTGTTGCCATGGTCGCGGGCCTTGCACTCGTGGGCGCTCTCAACCAGCCCGGCGTGTACGCCGAACTCGAGCGCAAAGGCGCGCTTCTGGAGGCCGGACTCCGCGTGGCGGCAGCAGATGCGGGCATTGACGCGCAGTTCAACCGCGTGGGCTCCATGGCCTGCATGTTCTTCACCGCCGAGACGGTCCGCGACTGGACCACGGCGGCAACTTGCGACACCGATCGGTACGCCCGCTACTTCAAGGGGATGCTGGATCGAAAGATCACACTTGCGCCGAGCCAGTTCGAGGCCACCTTTGTGGGTCTCGCACATACCGACGCCGATATCATCGCGATGACAGATGCTGCCGCAGAGGTGCTTGCAACCCTTTAGCCCTCAAGTGACTCCACAGGTGCTAATCTTGTGGTTTGGTGTTCTAAATCGTCGCACGGCCGGTCCGTGCGGAAGGTGAGGACGAAAGCACATGAAAGCCATAATTCCCGCTGCGGGCCTTGGCACACGTTTCTTGCCTGCGACCAAAGCGCAGCCCAAAGAGATGCTGCCCGTGGTTGGCAAGCCGGTTATCCAGTACGTCGTTGAAGAGGCCGTAGCGGCCGGAGTCGATGACGTGCTTCTCATTACCGGCCGAGGCAAGCGGGCCATCGAGGACCACTTCGACCGCTCGCTTGAGCTTGAGGATCTCCTCGAGCGTTCTGGCGCTGTCGACAAGCTACGCCAGGTTCGCGCTATCACTGACTTGGCCGAGGTCTTCTACGTGCGGCAGAAGCGCCCGCGCGGTCTTGGACACGCCGTTGCATGTGGTGCGGCGCATACCGGCGACGAGCCGTTCTTCGTACTGCTCGGCGACGTCATCGTGCCGGACAACTCATGCCTCAACCGACTCAAAGAGGTCCACGAGAAGTACGGCGCGTCCGTCATCGCCGTTACCCCCGTGGAGCAGCATCTGGTGAGCCGTTACGGCGTCATCGCCGGTCATGAAGTGGAGCCCGGTGTTTGGAAGCTGACCGACCTCGTTGAGAAGCCTCCGGTGAACGACGCGCCGAGCAACCTGGCGATCTTCGGCCGATATCTCTTGACGCCGCTCATCATGAAGATCCTCCCCACGATCGAGCCTGGCCGCGGCGACGAGATCCAGCTCACCGACGCACTCAAGGAGCTTCTCAAGCAAGAGGACATCTACGCGATAACCATGGAGTGCAGCGGCTACGACACCGGCAACGTGCTCTCGTGGCTTGAGGCGAACGTTTCGCTCGCACTGGAGTCCAAGGAGTATGGCCCGGCGCTCCGCGACAGTCTTGAGAAGCTGCTCGGTTAAGAGCGAGACAAATCTGACTGCCCCATGTCGATGATGAAGAGGGAGTCCTCATGAAGGTCGTCATACTTGCAGGTGGTCTTGGAACTCGCATTTCCGAGGAGTCTGTGACTCGCCCCAAACCCATGGCAGAGATTGGCGACAAGCCGATTCTTTGGCACATCATGAAGATGTACAGCCACTTCGGCTTCAATGAGTTCGTAATCTGCGCTGGCTACAAGGGCTATCAGATCAAGGAGTACTTCCACAACTACTGGCTGCACAACGCAGACGTGACGTTTGACATGCGCTCTCACGAATGTGAGGTCCACGAGGACACAAACGAGGCGTGGAAGGTCACTGTAGTCGACACCGGAGCGGACACGATGACTGGCGGGCGCGTGAAGCGCATTCAGCCGTATGTTGATGGCGAAACGTTCATGCTGACCTACGGCGACGGCGTTGCCGATGTGGATATCCCGGGATTGCTTGAGGTTCATCGCGAGTCGGGTCGAGCGGCAACGCTGACTGCGGTGCAGCCGATCGGGCGTTTTGGGGCACTCGAGCTCGGTGATGGCAACCGCGTCGATTGCTTCCGGGAGAAGCCGCTAGGCGATGGCGATTGGATCAACGGCGGGTTCTTTGTCATGGAGCCCTCGGTGTTCGATCGCATTGCGGATGATGAGACCGTGCTTGAGCGTGCGCCGTTGTCGTCTCTTGCCGCAGACGGACAGCTTGGCGTGTACAAGCATCGCGGATTCTGGCAGCCGATGGACACGCTGCGGGACAAGAACCATCTTGAGGCTCTATGGCAGTCGGGCGCGGCGCCATGGAAGGTCTGGTAGCCGTGCAATCGTTGTTTGGTGGAGCCTTCAGAGGTACTAGAGTACTTGTGACGGGTCACACGGGCTTCAAGGGCTCCTGGCTGAGTCGCTGGCTACTCGATCTCGGAGCTGAGGTCACTGGCTACGCGCTCGCGCCTGACACAAGCCCATCTCTCTTCTCGGATATGCGCATGGAAGCGCACATGGACAGTCGTATTGGCGACATCCGTGACGCAGGTGGTGTCGCATCGCTAGTGGCCGAGACGCGCCCTGAGATCGTGCTGCACCTTGCGGCGCAGCCGCTAGTCTTGCGAAGCTACGCCGAGCCGAGCTACACGTTCGAGACCAACGTGCTTGGCACGGTCAATCTGCTTGAAGCGGTGCGGGCGGTCCCTGAGTGCCGCTCCGTCGTAAATGTGACGACCGATAAGGTGTACTCGAACCCCGAAACAGGGGAGCCGTTTGCCGAGGACTGCCCTTTGGGTGGCTTTGATCCGTACAGCGCCAGCAAAGCGTCCTCAGAGATTGTGACCGCGTCGTACAGGGACGCGTTCTTCTCGGGCGATGGTGCAGCCGTGGCGACCGCCAGAGCGGGCAACGTGATCGGCGGCGGTGACTGGGCCGCCGATCGGCTTGTCCCGGACTGTGCGAAGGCGCTTGCCGCTGACCAATCGGTCATCGTCCGAAATCCCGCCTCGGTTCGACCGTGGCAGCACGTTCTGGAGCCGCTCGCTGGATACCTGTGGCTTGCGGCCCGGCTGAAAGATGACCAGTCGCTCGCGGGCGCGTTCAACTTCGGCCCGGATCCGGCCGCGACTCGAACGGTGGGGGAGCTCGCGGACGCATTTGTCTCGGCATGGGGCAGCGGTTCCTGGCACGCACCCGAGATGGGGGAGCAGCCTCACGAGGCCGGTCACCTGCGTCTCGACATCGGCAAGGCCGATAGCCTGCTGTCGTGGCGTCCGCTGTGGGATTTTGAGACCACGGTCGCACAGACCGCTGGGTGGTATCGCGCGTATGCCGCCGGTGAGAGCGCCGGCGCGCTGGTCAAAGAGGACATCCGGGCGTACGAGAACGCCGCCAGGTCCGCTGGAGCATCGTGGGTGTGACAGGAGACCACAACGTGACGGAGAGCAGCCGTTCCGATCAGATTCGCCAGCAGATACTTGCGCTCACGCGTGAGTTTCAGCAGGCGCGTTTCGCCGAGGCAGGCGAATTCGAAGCCGGCATCTCCAAGGTTCCCTACGCGGGGCGCGTCTTCGACGAACACGAGGTGGTCAACCTCGTCGACGCATCGCTCGACTTCTGGCTGACGCACGGACGGTATTCCCGGGACTTCGAACGCGGCCTTGCCGGGTATCTGGGCATCGAGCACTGTCTGCTCGTGAACTCCGGCTCCAGTGCGAACCTGCTCGCATTCGCAGCACTCACGAGCGAGCGACTGGGCGAGCGGCGCATCGTTCCCGGCGATGAGGTCATCACCGTGGCGGCCGGGTTTCCCACAACGGTTGCTCCGATCATCCAGTACGGAGCGGTACCGGTCTTCGTGGATGTGCTGCTCGGCACGTACAACATCGACGTGGATCAGCTGGACGCTGCGCTCTCGGCTCGCTCGAAGGCGGTCATGCTCGCTCACACGCTCGGGAATCCCTTCGATATCGCCGCGGTCCGCGCGTTCTGTGACGCGCACGGGCTGTGGCTCATCGAGGACAACTGCGACGCACTTGGCAGCGAGTACCGAAGCCGCAAGACGGGCACGTTCGGCGATATCGGCACCTCGAGCTTCTATCCGCCGCACCACATGACGATGGGCGAGGGCGGAGCGGTCTACACCGACAACGCCGAGCTTGCGGCGATCATGCTCTCGATGCGTGACTGGGGTCGCGACTGCGTCTGCCCCTCGGGTCGCGACAACGTGTGCGGCAAGCGGTTCTCGCAGCAGTTTGGGACGCTCCCGGCCGGTTACGACCATAAGTACGTTTACTCGGAGTTTGGCTTCAACCTCAAGGCGACCGAGATGCAAGCCGCCATCGGCGTGGCGCAGCTTGAGAAGCTGCCGGAGTTCGCGGCCCGACGCCGAGAGAACTTCGGATACCTGAGGGAGGCTCTGCGCCCGCTCAAAGACGTGCTCATCATGCCTGAGGCGACGGAGGGTGCCGATCCGTCGTGGTTCGGGTTTCTCATGACCGTGCGCGAGGGCTCGCCTGTCTCCCGGGATGAGCTCGTTCGCGCGCTTGAGGGCGCGGGAATCCAGACGCGCATGCTCTTCGCTGGCAACATGACGAGGCAGCCGGTCTTCAACGGAATGCGCGAGCGCGGCGAGGGCTACCGCGTGGTGGGTGAGCTGGTGAAAACCGACAGGATCATGAATGATGCGTTCTGGATCGGCGTGTACCCGGGAATGACCGAGGAGATGCTGGACTACATGGTGAGCGCGCTGCTTCGCGCTATGGAGCGATGAAGTGAAAGCGACCGACTACATCGCCGCGTTCCTGGCCGAGAATGGCGTTACCACGGTCTATGAGATGACGGGTGGGATGATTACGTTCCTGCTCGACTCCATTGGCTCCCGGGGCGACATCGCGGTGATCAGCATGCATCACGAGCAGGCCGCAGCCTTTGCTGCCGAGGCCGGAGCGCGGATGTCCGGCACGCCGGGCGTGGCGCTGGCCACGAGCGGTCCCGGCGCTACGAATCTGCTGACAGGCATCGCGAGCTGCTTCTTTGACTCGGTTCCCGCGGTGTTCATCACCGGGCAAGTCAACACATTTGAGCAACGGGGCGATTCAGGCGTTCGCCAGGCCGGGTTCCAGGAGACCGATATCGTTGCGCTCGCAACGCCGATCACCAAGAGCTCGGTGCGGGTTCGCGCTGCGGACGAGCTGCCCGAGGTACTCGCCCGCGCGTTTTCTGATGCGCTTGGGGGACGACCTGGGCCTGTGCTGGTCGACATCCCGATGGACGTGCAACGGCAGGACGTGACCGAGCGTGCCGCACGGGTCACGCTTGCATCGCCAGTCGTCCCTGACGATATTGCGCACGCGCTCAACGCATTGTGGAGTGCTGAGCGGCCGCTGATACTCGCAGGCGGCGGCGTCCGGGCGGCAAGAGCCGCCGACGCCCTTGCGATCTTCGCGGAGCGCACACATGTCCCTGTGGTGACCACGCTCATGGGTGTCGACGTGCTGCCCTCGGCACATAGGCTCAGAATCGGGATGATCGGTACATATGGCAACCGGTGGGCGAACCTCGCCTTGCGTGATGCGGACTGCATCCTGGCGCTTGGCGCCCGGTTCGACGTGCGACAGACCGGCGCTGATCTCGAGGTGTTTCGCGCGGGCAAGAACATCATCAAGGTCGATGTCGACCAGGGTCAACTCGACTGGCGTCTTCCGGCCGATATCGCGATCTTGGGAGACATCGGCGCGTTCCTCGACGAAGCGATGGCCGAGACGAGCGCGATCGAATGGCCGGACCGTTCTGAGTGGTCGGCCGCGCTTGCGGTATACCGTACCGATTGGCCGGACGTGGCCGAACTTGGGGAGGTCAAGGGCATCAACCCGGCTGAGCTCATGCGCTTGGTGTCTGAGTCGATGAAGAGCGCCTCGGCGGTGGTGGCAGATGTCGGGCAGAACCAGATGTGGGCCGCTCAGTCGGTTCATCTTTCGCCTGGGCAGCGGTTCATCACATCCGGTGGCATGGGCGCGATGGGATTCGCTTTGCCCGCCGCCATTGGTGTCGCTCAGGCGGCCGTTGGGCATCCGGTTCTCGTCGTCGTCGGCGACGGAGGCATGCAGGTCAACATCCAGGAACTCGAGACGATCGTGCGTCTCGGGCTTCCCGTGAAGATCGTGGTGCTCAACAACTCATGCTTGGGGATGGTCCGGCAGCTTCAGGACGAGCTCTTCGATTCCCGGTATCAGTCGACGGTGTGGGGATACGGTGCCCCTGACTTTGTTGCGGTTTCCCGTGCGTACGGCATCCCCGCGCGCCGCATATCGGAACCCGACGAATGTGCAGACGCCATCGCATGGCTCGCAGCGGATCCTCTGACCTCGGTGCTCCTCGAAGTAGTGATTGATTCCGCAACCTGCGTGCGCCCGAAAGTCACCTTCGGCAACCCCGTCTATGTGATGGATCCACCGCCCGCAGGAGGCGTTTCGTGAGTCTCGCTAGCCGACGCGTCGCAGTCCTTGGCGCCACCGGACACGTGGGCAAGTGTGTGACTGCAGGCCTGCTCAATCATGGTGTGCACGAGGTCACTGCGGTCGCGCGAAATACGCCGGCTGTCGCGGCCTTCCTTGAGGCGCTTCCTGACGGCGCCGCCGCGCATCGCTGTTCGTTCACCGAATTCCCGGAACGCGATTTCGACGTGATCATCAACTGCGTCGGAGCGGGGACGCCAAACGCCATCCAGGCGCTCGGCCCCTCGATCTTCGCGTTGACCGAGGAGTTCGACGACCTGGTGTTCGCTTACCTGGATCGACATCCCGGCGCGCTTTGCGTCGCGATGTCGAGTGGCGCGGCGTATGGCGGTGACTTCTCGTCACCGGCAGGCGGAGCGGGCGAGACCAGCGACGCGTTCGTCGGCCAGGCGCCGAATGATCACTACGGCCGAGCCAAGATGGCATCCGAGGAACGACATCGCGCCGCGACCGGTCGCGCGATCGTCGACCTGCGGCTGTTCGGGCTCTTCTCGAGATTCGTCGACCTCTCATCACCATCGCTCATGAGCGATATCGTCCGGGCGTTGCTTGATCGCGATGAGCTGGTTGTGAGCGCGGATGATATCGTTCGCGATTATGTGGACCCCGACGATCTCGTGCGCCTGCTGCTGTGCGTCCTGGACGCCGGTCCGCGCAACGATGTGTTCGATGTATTCAGCGCGGCCCCGGTGAGCAAGTCGGCGCTGCTCGAGGCCTTCGCGGAGCGCTACGGTCTTCACTATGCGATTGACCCTGCGCTGGCGGTGCTGGGCGTCACTGGACTCAAGCCGGACTACTACTCGTTGGATAGACACGCGGAGAGCATCGGCTACGCCCCGAAGTGGACGTCGCTTGAGGCGCTCTGCCGAGAAACGGACGCAGTCTTGTCGGCGGCCAGGCGGTCAGCTTCCTGACAGTGCCCGCCGGACGCGGCCCAGTACGGGTCGCACGGCATCGAAGGCGCGACCGACTCCCGCCAGGCGTGCGAGTGCCGCAGCTCCTTGGCCGTCGAGTGCCGACCACCTGAATAGCTTATGCGCGTGCGCCTCACCGACGAGCCGCTTGAAGCGCATCCGATTCCCGGGAGGCACCATCGAGCGCGCGTGCAGCAGGTAGTTCGTCGCGTGGCGCTCGATGAGCGCCCGATCCGATTCGCTCAGCGGCGAGGGGAGCGTGGCGGCATAGTACGCCATCAACGCAAGCGCGTGGGCTTCTCGGAAGATGGGGTTATAGCTGTCTTGTGCCGCGTGATGCCGGTAGAGCACCAGCGGGCAGCGCAGGAAGCCGACGATGGATGACGCGGCGATGTCGCACAGCAACACGCGGTCGGCGATGATCTCGAACTCCGCCGAGCGGACCTCGACCGTCCGTGCTACCTCGGAGCGGAACATCACCGAGCCGAAGTTGAGTGAGACGTTCTCGAGCAGGCGGCGCACCAGTTCGGCGGGCGAACGCAGAACCTCGAGGTCGGACGCGTCAGCTTCCCACGAGTTGAATGCAGGAGTCGACCCGCTGTCGAACGGCACGCATTCTGTTGCCACCCACCCCATGTCGGGGTGCCCATCGAGGACTTCGACTTGCCACTCGAGCATCCGTGGATGCATCAGGTCGTCGTCGTGGAAGACGACATGATATTGCGTGCCTGAGCCGATGCTGCGGGCCTTCTCGATATT
The DNA here is from genome assembly GCA_002345925.1 of Actinobacteria bacterium UBA2286. Lineage (GTDB taxonomy): Bacteria > Actinomycetota > Coriobacteriia > Anaerosomatales > Anaerosomataceae > UBA2286. Next base: position 14,585 of record DDWM01000059.1, read on the forward strand.
GCGGATCGCTCCGATGTTTTCGGCGTTTCGGATGTACGTGAGCCCGAGGGACTCGAAGCGCTTCAGCACCGGTGCATAGTCTTCGGTGCTGGCGTTGTCGAGTACCACCAGGTCGAAATCGCGGAACGTCTGGGCAGCGATACTCTCAAGGCACTCGGCCAGGTAGTCGGGCCGGTTGTACGTGGGGACAACGACGGTCAGCCTCGGCATGTCACTGCCTCTCCAGCGACGTGAGCAGCAGGTTCGTGAGCTGCTCCACGTAGCGCGCCTGTGTGAATGCTTGCGCCTGTTCTGAGCCGAGGAACTCGCGTGCTGCGACCAGGTGGCGCTCGGCCTCTAAAGCGTTCATGCCGCGAAGGTGCGATTCAAGCGATGCGTAGTTGGAGAACCCGCGAAAGTCGATGTAGGCATCCGGGGGAACGTACTCCGAGATATCGGGTGCGCCCAGGTAGACCGGAATCGTGCCGGCCACCAGGCAGTCGAAGATCTTCTCGGTGATGTACCCGGGAAATGCCGTGTTCTCGAAGCACAGCGAGAACTTGTAGTTACCGAGCGTCTCGACCTTATCGTGCGGTGGAATCTCGCCCCTGTACGAGCGGTTGATAGCGGTCTGGGTCGCGCGGTCAGCGCCCGAGGTCGCCTGCTCCCAGCCTCGGCCATAGAGGTCGAAGCCCGAGGCGCCACCGAAGTGCCGGATCGCGGCAAGCCGCTCTAGGTAGAGCTCGCTCTGCATCCAGGGATGTTGCCGTTGTGCCATACGTGCCTGAGCCGAGCGATACCAGCGTCCGGCCGAGACCTTTGGATGCGCGAGGTCGAACGCGGGGCGCGGCCAACCGAATGCGCGCTTGTTCCCGCTCACGATGGCGAGCAAGGATCGCTGCTCCCAGGGTTGCGGCGTGCAGGGTGTGAGATCGGGGTATGGCCAGTAGAAGTCATGGAACTCGGCCTTGCCCGTTGCCAGGGCACGCGCGCCCGGGAACAGTACGACGTGGTCGTACCACGATGAGGTCTCGGGGAGGTCCCGGTAGAAGCCCCACGCGATAATCGGCGATTCCCCGCTCACACAGGCGGCGCCCCTGAGTCCGCGCTCGAAAAGCAGGCGGCGTGTGAAGGGCGTTACTTCATTGCTCAGCACCACAGCGCGCTTGGCCATTAAACTCTCGTTCAGGAATACGTCCGCAGTAACCATGCTCACGCCCTCTGTTGAGAGACGCGCTGCAAGTGCAGTTATCGCACTCGCGCCGGGGTACTGCCGCATCAGTTCGGCATCGAATGCCCTGTTTGCCAGGAACGGATTGTGCTCTATGTCGTAAACTACGAGTTTGTTGTATTGCTCACGCACGTTGGCTCCGGCCTGTGATGTTTGTCGTCTGCTCGAATGATACAGTTGTCGCGCCGTCATGACTCAAGAGGAGCCTTCGTTTGAGCGCTCGTTCAATCAGGAGCCACTAGTGGGAATCGCCCGCAAGTCGGCCATAGGCTTTGTAGGCCAAGTCTACATGCTGGTCGTCGGTCTCGTATCCACGATTCTTATCGCGCGTCTCCTCGGTCCTGAGGGTAAGGGCGTTCTTGCTGTGGTCGCTGCGGTCCCTTCGCTGGGTGTAGGTGTCGCTTCGTTCGGTCTGGGCCCCGCGCTCGGGTACATGGCTGGTAAGGACAGATACCCTGCACGCGATCTGGTCACAGCGGCGGTTGTATGGTCGCTCGGTCTAGGCGCGATGATCGGCATGCTCGTCTGGTTCGGACGCGGTCCGCTGCTTGTCTCAGTCATGAAGGGCCTCACGGCACTTGACCTCGGCGTCGTTGCAATCTCGCTGCCCACGTACTACATCACGGCCTTCATGGGCGCGCTCTTTGTTGGGCACGGTCGCGTCGTCGCCTTCGCCGCGCTGCAGTCCGTTTGGGCCACACTCAACCTCGTCGCGGTCATCTCGGCAAGCGTAATGCTACCGGGCAGCTCAACTGCCGTGGTTGTCGCGCTGAGCGTCGCGAGTGCGGCGAATGCGTTGATTGCCCTCGTTGTCTTCCGCGCGGGTTTCACGCTGTCAGCGAGTCGCATGGTGGAGATCACGAAGGCTGCGACCCCATACGCCGCCAAGTCATACATCGGCCAGGCGACATCGATGTTCTTCCTCCGTGCTGATGTGTTCTTCCTGAACTACTTCGCGGGTCCGGCTGCAGTGGGTGTTTACAGCGTGGCTACTAACCTTGCCGAGAAGCTTTGGCTACTGAGCAACCCGGTTTCGAGCGCTGTCTATCGGCAGATCACAGGCGCCGAGCGCAAGGACGCCGTGCGTCTCACCACGCTGACGTCGCGCTCCCTGTTAGTGTTGAACGGAGTCGCTGCGGTGGGCTTGTTCCTTGTCGCGATTCCTCTGGTTCCGCTTGTCTATGGCGCTCAGTTCACTAACGCAATCTGGTACCTTGGTCTGCTTCTGCCTGGTGTGGTTGTGTACGCTGTATGTCAGCCATACAATCAGTTCTTCGTGGGCCAGCTCGGAAGGCCAGGTGTCACGTCAGTCCTCTCGGCCATGATGATGGCTCTCAGCGCGGTTCTCTACGTGGTGCTGATCCCGATACTAGGCCCAAGCGGCGCCGCAATTGGTTCCACACTTTCGTACAGCTCGGCGCTCATCGGCTACGCATGGCTGATGCCGAGGGCGTCGGGCGCGACGCTTCGAGAGATGCTGATTCCAACGCGCGCGGACGCCGAGATATACAGGTCGGTCGTCGCCTCGGCGGTGCGACGTGTCATGAAGCCCCATAGTGGATCAGCTGGGTAAGGAATCTCACGTGCAGATACTCAGGTTCATCAATCGAATCACCCCGCCTGTACTTTGGGATATTGGCAAGCGCCTTGTGCGGCCCGAGGCAGACGAGGTAGTCCCGCCGTTCGTGGACGCTGTCGTTGGCTCCTTCAGTCAGTACGGCGAGGACCTGGTAATTGACGCCTTGCTGGGGTGTCCTGCGGATGGCGTGTATGTCGATGTCGGCGCTAATGATCCGAGCGAGTTGAGCAACACCCGGCGGTTTTACGATCGTGGGTGGCGCGGGATCAACATCGAACCGAATGCGGAGCTGTTCTCAGAGTTCAAGCGTTCAAGACCTGGAGACGTCAACCTCAACATAGGTATCGCGCAGTCGGCGGGGGAGTTGACCTTCTACCAAATGGAACCGTCGACGCTCTCCACGTTCGATCGCGGGGCATCCATCGACAATCTCGCACATCCGGGAGCGCACACGGTTGCCGAAGTTCGCGTACCGGTCCGACCGCTCACGGCGGTACTCGATGAGCACTTGGCAGACAAGTTGATCGACTTTATGTCGGTTGACACCGAGGGACTCGATCTTGAGGTGCTGCAGAGCAATGACTGGCACCGGTTCCGTCCGAAGCTGGTAATCGTCGAGATCGCGTGGAGGGGAACGCTAATCGCCGAGTATCTCAGCGCACAGCGGTACTCGTTCATCTGGTCGAATGGCGTGAACGGTGTGTTTGCCGATGCCGACCAACCGATACCGGGCGTACGAGCAGCCTCTACATCTTCCTGAAGACGCAATCCACTTGGTTGAGCCGCCATGGGGTTTCGGGCGATCCTGCCTGTTCCACGTCGAATAGGTAGCTCGGCGCGAATCCTAAATCGTGCATCGTGTGGAACAGCTGTATGTGCGCGCCTTCGGAGCGCTCGTGCCGTACGAACGACACCTCCATGATGACGACATCTACCATCGACCTGAACGTCTCGGCTCCACCTAGCAGGACCGCGTTCTCTACACCTTCGACGTCGATTTTCACCAGGTCTATGTGCTTGATGCTGTTGTCTCGGACGAAGTCGTCCATTCGGACGAGCGAGATGGACTCGGTGGCTTCCACCCCGATGTTTGGGTTTGCCGCGTGATATGCGTCGCCGATGCCCATGAGTGAGTTGGCGCCATGCTGAGATGCGAGGTTCAGCTCCGCAACCTTCTCCTGATCAAAGAAGCCTATCTGGTGCCCTCGGAAGCGATCAGCGAACCCCGCTGCCTCGATCCGAGCGTTCATCTCGGCGAACATCTTGGAAGCCGGCTCGAAGCCATGCACTGTTGCCCGTGGGAACCACCGGCAGAAGGCGAGCGACAGATTCCCTACGTTTGCACCGACGTCGAAGATGACCCCGCTGTTCTGATCTAGCGAGAGCATAGCGCTGTAGAGTCCGCTGTCGTCCCGATGTCGGATCTCTCGGATCTTTCGCTTGATCCCGTGCGGAAGGGCGTCTTTCATACGCTGCGCCAGACTCATCGATTCTCGCTTTCGTATGCAATGGGGTACGGCGTTTGGTCGCGGACTTACTGTGATACAGGTTAGCGGAAGTGTCTCCGCGAGTCGCCTTGCTGTTAATCTTCGCTTTAGTCGACGGCCCATCGCGTGAAGCGGCTAGAGCGAAGCACTCTCGTGCTGAGAACCGAGAGTCCGAGCACCGTTATCCACGTCACCAGGATGTATGTGCTCGCGCCAATCTCGCCGAGGCGAACTACGTGCCCCGCCATGTGCTGCCAGAACACGTGTAATACGTACACTCCAAGCAAGTAGGGTCCGCCTGGAGCGAGCGCTTTGGCAGCGGTCCAGCGTTGATTCAGGTGCGCCCCCGTCAAGACCGCCGCCGCTGCCGCAGTGTTCAGCACGAGTCGGGCAACATCTGACGACACTCCGGAAACTGCGAGAGCTGGCAGCGTGCCCAGGGCGAGAATGCTGCCGACGGCAGTCGCAAGGAGCACGGGCGCGGCAATGGGCCGAGACAAGCTCCGAATCTCCATACCGACGGCGTAGACGAACGGCCACACAAGGAGTGGTGTGAGTGCGCCCAGCTCAGACTGAGATGATGAGGCTGCGGCCACTCCGGCGATTGCGGCAATGAGGAACGTCGTTCCAAACAGGCGTCTGCGAAGTGCCGTCGACACGAATAGCTCGGCGAGTGCCGCGCACGCGAGCAGCAACGGAAGCGACCAGAGCACGTCCTCGGCGCCACCAAGGAACACTATCCTCCACCACGAGGGGAGGGGTGCGCCTCGTGCGATCCTGAATGCGAGGTAGAAGGCGCTCCATGCTGCATATGGCACGCCTAAGCGGAGTGCCCTGCGGTACAGCCACGATCCTCCGCGTGTGCCGAGCGGTCCGTGGAAATAGCCTGCCACGCAGAAAAAGAGAGAGAGTGCCCAGTAGGATGCACCAGACACGAACGACCCGGTCGTGGATCCGGTGACAGCAACGACTCCGGAGACGTGGAAGAGTACGATCAGCGCCGCTGCCATGAACTTGAGTCCATCGATCGACGGGTTGCGTTCTAAGTTAGCGACCACCCGCATCGCCATCCGGACTATCCGCGTCCGGCGTGATCTGCTGCCAGCACCTCGAGCATCTCGTCCCAACTCGGCGGCGTCCAGCCGGTCTTCTCCCTGAATCTCGTGCTATCGAGCGAGCGGTCTATAACTAGCTGCTCGGACGGCGTCAGGTCCACATCCCACTCTAGCTTCTCGGCAAGCTTCGAGAGCAGAGCGAACTTGTCGATCGGCTCGGCAGAAACATGCCAGAGACCGGAAAGCGACTCATCCGGGAGGACGACATCGCGCATCACTTCTGTGAGCGCCCGGGTCGTCAAACCGCTGAAGACCGCCTTCGTGAAGCCTTCGATTTGCTCGGCACGATGCGCCGCGAACCAGCCGACAAGTCCCGTGGGATCGCCAAGCTGCCAGCCGATGATGGAGGTGCGGAGCGTCACCACGTTCTCGCGATCGGTGACCTCGCCAAGCAGCTTGGAGCGGCCGTACAGGTCGAAAGCGTCCGGGACGTCGGCCTCCTTATAGCCTCCGCGCGAGCCGCTGAACACGCAGTCCGTGCTCACGTGGATCATGCGCGCGCCGTAGAGCGCACACGCATCGGCAAGCAGGTGCGGCCACAGGCTGTTCACTTCTATCGACGGGATGGCCGCCTTCGCGTCCTCGCGCTGCTTCACGATACCGATCGCGTTGAGCACTAGGTCGGGCTGCACCATCGCCAACAACTCGTAGGCATCATCGGCGTTGGTCGCATCCAGACCGCCAAGTAGGCGGTCGGCAGGCACTCCCAGATCGGGCAGCGACTCAGGGTTGCGGCAAGCGCCCCAGACCTCGAAGTCGGGCGCCAGCACGCGCAGCGCCTCATGGCCGAGCATGCCGCTCGCGCCAACTACCAGAATTCGCGGGCCGCTCACGCGATGCCCAGCACGATGCGGGCGACGATGTCCGAGACGTTGCGCGCGAGGTACTCGGCCGGCGGCGTCCAGGTGCCCGCCGAGCGCACAGCGATGTCGATGGCGGGCAGGATTCTCTCGGCTTCTACGCCGGCGAGGATGTTGCTACCGCACTCGATCGTCTCGGGTCGCTCGGTAACATCGCGCATGGTGACGGTGGGCACTCCGAAGATGCAGCACTCTTCTTGTACAGTGCCGCTGTCGGAGAGCACGCAGAACGCCTCCTTCTCGAGGCGCACGAAGTCGAAGAGGCCCATCGGCGGCACGAAGGTGACGGCACCCTCGGCCACGCCGAACTGCTGCATCTTATCCGCTGTTCGGGGGTGCAGCGACGCCAGAGCCGGCATGCCGTACTTCTCGACCGCGACGTTCAGAGCCGTCACAAGCGAGGCGAGACGCGCGGGATCGTCGGTGGTCTCGGCACGATGCGCGGTCACGAGGAAGTAGCCACCCGGCTTCACGCCGAACTCCGTGAACGGGTCGGCGGCGTCGATCTGCGGCGCGTAGAAGTCCAGCACCTCTTTGATGGGGTTGCCGGTCACGAAGATGCGCTGGCGCTCGATGCCCTCACGCACGAGGTTCTCGGCGCTTCGGTACGTGTACGGCATGAGCACGCTCGATGAGTGATCGATGACGCGCCGGTTCACTTCTTCGGGCACGCGATCGTCGTAGCAGCGATTTCCGGCTTCCATGTGACAGACGCGAATACCCATACGCTTGGCCACGAAAGCCGCGATCCCGGTGTTCGTGTCGCCGAGGATGAGCACGGTATCGGGCTTCTCGGCGGCAAAGAGCTCCTCGGCACGGGCGAGCATCTGCCCGATCTGATTCGCGAAGCCGGCGCCGCGCACGCCCATGAATACGTCGGGCTCACGCACGCCCATCTCGCGGAAGAACATGCCTGAGAGTCGGTCGTCGTAGTTTTGACCGGTGTGAACCAGCATGTGGTCGCAGGTCTCATCCAGAACGCTGATGACCCGCGACAGCCGGATAATCTCCGGACGCGTTCCGAGCAGAGTGATGACTTTCGGCATCTACGCCTCCAGGTAGGACTCGCCGACGACTTCCGGGATCTTCTCGGTCAGGAACTTCGCAAGAGCCTCTGGACTCATGAGTGCACCCGCCGAACTGTAGTCGCCGACGAGCGCGGGCTCTGCGACCGGCCCCGCAAGCTCGGGGAGCATCGGGCACAGTGCGAAGTAGCCTTCGTGGCCGGCGATAGTACGCGTGGCTTCTTCCTCCGAGAGCAGGATCTCGTGGATCTTCTCACCGGGGCGGATGCCCGTGATGACCATCTCAACATCCTTGTCACCTATGAGGCACTGCGCAAGATCGGTCATCTTCGCGCTGGGGCATTTGGGGATGTACGTCTCGCCAGCCGATGCCGAGCGGACTGCGGCGAAGATGGTGTCTACTGCGTCGTCCAGCGTGAGGAGGAACCGCGTCATGTCCTCGGTGGTGATTGTGACCGGACCGCCTGCCGCGATCTGATCGAGGAAGAGGGGAACCACCGATCCCCGTGAGGCGAGAACGTTGCCGTAGCGGGCTGCGACGAAGCGCGTATTCGGTGCGCGGAGGTTGCCCTCGATGTAGACGCGCTCCTGGATGGCCTTCGTCATGCCCATGACGTTCACAGGCTTGCAGGCCTTGTCGGTGGAGATACCCACGACGGTCTCGACCGGCAGGTTGTGCTCGGAGATGGCGCGAACGAGGTGCTCGGCGCCGGAGATGTTCGTTCGCACGGCCTCCCACGGGAAGTACTCGCAGCTGGGGACCTGCTTGAGCGCGGCAGCCGCGAACACGATGTCCGCGTTCTGCGCGGCGCGGACGACGCCCGCGTAGTCGCGCACGTCGCCGATGAGGAAGCGGAGCCGCTGGCGCGAGTTCTCGAAGATGACTTCGTCTGTCGCGGTACACCGCTGCATGAAGTCGAGCCGCATGTAGTGCTGCTTGGCCTCATCGCGCGAGAAGACAGTGACGCTTTCTGGGACTCCCTCGGCACCTGACAGCAGCCGCCGGATCAACACCTGCCCAAGCGAACCAGTTCCACCAGTGACGAGGATCCGCTTGCCTTCAAAGAGTCCGGACATTAATCCTCCATGTGCCGTGTTTGCCCTAGCAAGTATATCCGTTGTCGTGGCAATCATACTCGCAGCTGTGGACCGAGATGTGCGGGTCACGATGCGACCCGTCTGGTCCACAATGCTAGTATACGATGTCGACATCCAGGCGACCGTCTGGCTGTGCAATTGCGCGGGTCATTGGCACAATCAACGCGTGTCGGGCGGGCAACAATGAGTATCTCTTCGCGCGTCCTCGTTATTCCCAGCTGGTACCCAAGCGCCGAGGCGCCCGGTGCCGGCATCTTCATACGCGAGCAAGTGGTCGCGTTGTCCTCCGTGTGCGACGTCGCTGTCCTGCATGTCGAAGGTGCAAACCGTGCGCGAGGTCCAGTCGCATCGAGTGAGGATGGCGCCACAATAATCCGGGCTGCGATTGCAGCCACCAACGTCCTTAGCCGGTTCTTCACCTACCGCCAGGTCGGTCGCGAGGCATTCGAGCGCCTTCGCGAAACCTGGGGGACGCCCGATATCATTCATGTTCAGGCGCTTTGGCCCGCCGCGCTTATTGCTCGCGACATCAAGCGTCGCTATGGAATCCCGTACGTGGTGACCGAGCATTCGGAAGAGTATCTAGCTCAGAGCGAGCGTCGTCTTGTACGAACGCCTGGCATGCTGCCGCTGGTACTGCGGCCGCTCGCCCGCGGCGCGTCGCGCACGATCGCCGTCAGCAGCTTCCTCGCGTCTCGGCTGGTTGAGCTTGGACTTGCGCGCGAGCCGCTGGTGATCCCCAACATCGTCGCGGAATGCGTGCCGGCGGCCGCTGTCGCCGCGTCGCCTAAGTTCATCGCGCATGTCTCGGTGATGGGCCCTGCCAAGAACCTGCCGGCGCTCTTGCGTGCGGTCGCGATGCTGCGCGAGCGGCGCTCGGACTTCGTGCTGTGCCTGGCGGGCGACGGCGAGCAGCGCGCCGAGGCCGAGGCCTTCTCGGCGGAGCTTGAGCTGGGCGATTCCGTGGAGTTTGTAGGTCAGAAGTCTGCCGACGAGGTGCGCGAGCTCTTTACGCGCTCGGCGTTCGCGGTGATCAGCAGCACACATGAGACGTTCTCGGTGGTGGCTGCCGAGTCGCTCATGTGCGGTCGACCGGTGCTCTCCACGCGGTGCGGAGGGCCGGAGGAGTTCATCACCCCCGAAGTCGGGCATCTGGTCGATACGGGAAGCGCTAAGGCGCTTGCCGAGGGCCTCGACTGGATGCTCGACCGCCACGCGGACTATGACCCGCAGGCGCTTCACGAGTATGCTTCTAAGCGATTCTCGCCCGATGTCGTCGCCAAGCAGATCCTTGAGGTCTACCGGAGTGTCCTTGATGCCTGAGTCGCCGCGCTTCTCGGTAACCATACCGGCGTACAACGCCGCATCCACCCTTGCCGAGACGGTCGCCTCCGTGCAGGCCCAGACGTTCGCCGATTGGGAGGTCGTTATCGTCGATGATGGCTCCACCGACGATACCCGCGCGCTGGCTGAGAGCTTCGCCAGCGCCGACCCTCGCATCCGCGTGGTCTCGCAGGAGAACCGCGGCTCGGGTGGCGCGTACAACACCGCCGTCCGCAGCGCGCGCGCCGACTTGCTCGTGATGCTTTCAGCGGATGACCTGCTCTTACCTGAGCACCTTGAGTCGTTCGCAAGTATCATCGGAGAACACCCTGAGGCCGATGTCCTCACGTGCGACGGCTACTACGAGTACGAGAGCGGCACTCGAGAGCCATCCACGCTGCATGAGCGGTGGGTGGCTCCCGCCGAGTGCACGATGACCGACCTTCTCGCGGCGTGCTTCTACAACATCGGCGCCGTATATCGCAGGAGAGTGTTCGATGCGGTCGGCGGTTTTCGCGAAGACATCTATGCCGAGGACTATGTATTCTTTCTGCTTGCCCTCGCGAAGGGCTTCCGACACTTGCGTGTGCCCAAGACGCTCTCAGTGCACCGCCGCAGCTCGACGCAGAAGTCGGCCTCGCACGTGAAAGTGCGGCGTGCCGATATCACCGCCATTGAGACCGTGCTGGCGACCGGGCTTCTGAGCGAGCGCGAACGAGCCATCGCACATGGCGTTATCAGACACCATCGCCGCACGATTGCCGCGCGGAATGCTGCCGCAGCCATTCTCGGTGAAGAGCGTTCGTCGCGGCTCATCGAGCGCTTGCTCGGGCGGCGCACGACATGAGAGTGCTGATCGACTGTCGGATGGCGGGTTGGTCGGGAGTCGGCCGCTACACACGCGGGCTGGTCTCGGGGCTGGTCGACGTCCCCGGGCTGACGCCCGTGCTCGTGACGTCCCCGAACGGCCCCGCTATGGCTGGCGACGCGCGATGCGTTCAGGCTCAGCGGGACCCGTTCTCGATCACGGGCATGTTCGAAATGGCCTCCATCATCCGGCGAGAAGCGCCCGATGTTGTGCACTGCACGCATTTTCCGACGCCGTCGCGCGCGATGTCGCCGCTCGTCGTGACGCTTCACGACCTTACGCCACTCATTATTCCAGCTGTGATGCCGTCGACCGCCAAGCGGTTTGTGTACCGCATGCTCAATGCACGCGCTGTAGGGCTGGCCGCCCGGATCATCGCGCCATCTCATGCCACTGCCAACGATCTGGCGCGAATCTTCCCAGCCTCGGCGAACAAGACCGTTGTTGTCTCCGAAGCAGCGGATGACTTCGCGTCTGGCGAAGTAGCGCCAGACCCTGAGGTTCAGGCACCGTACATCCTTGCCATGGGCAACACAAAGGCACACAAAGACTTGCCGACGCTACTTTCGGCGTTCGGTAGGGTGGCGCCGCGTGTACCTGATCTACGGCTTGTGCTTGCAGGCGAGGAGCCCGCGGGCTACTTGGCGTCCATGGTGCCAGACGGATCTCGTCACCTCGTAAGCTTCACGGGGCCGCTGACCGATGCTCGGCTCCGAGCCCTCTACGAGTACGCTGCCGTGTTCGCGTTCCCGTCGCGCTACGAAGGCTTCGGACTTCCGCTGCTTGAGGCGATGTCGTTCGGTACGCCGGTCGTGGCAGCGTCGTCGTCGTCGATCCCTGAGGTCGTGGGCGATGCAGCCCTCCTGGTGCCGCCGGGTGACGAGACCGCGCTTGCTGCGACGCTTGAGGTGCTGCTGACCGATGTGGATCTCTGGAATGAGCTTTCCGATAAGGGCCGCGCCCGGGCGGCCGAGTTCAGTTGGCGGGAGACTGCGCGGCTCACGGCCGACGTCTATCGGGATGCGCTTACGGCGCGGTAGGCGGGGACCGGGTCTCGCCAGACCTTCGACACGCAGTGTCTGCCGCCAGATTAGGCCCAGCGCTATACTCGACAGACGGCGCCGGTTGGTCTTGAGGCCGACCGGAGTACCGCTCGTACCGGGAAGGTGCCCTGCCGCTCATGAGCCCGTTTCGCCACAGCACGTTTCTCTTCGTCACCAGCCGCTCATCTGACACGCTGGGTCGTGTTGAGCGCCGCTGGTTGAGGGTGATGGCTGCCCTGCTCGAGGGGGGCGCTACTGTCATGCTCATCTGTACACCCAAGGCGGCACTCGAGAACCCCGCACGCGCGCTTGGCGTCACCATCGCCCCGTATAAGCTCGATAAGTTCAACCTTGTGCGCACTCGCTCCCGCCTGCGCAAGTATCTAAAGCGCTACCGACCGGTTGTCGCGCACTCCACGGGCTACGAGGCCGACGTCTTGCTCCGCTGGGCAGCCAAGGGGCTTCCGGTGGGCGTGTCCAGCTCGGCGCTGTGTGGCTCATGGCCCCCAAAGGGCATCGGCCCATTCGGAACCTGGGTGCGGCGTCGCCTTGATCGCGACTCCCTGTCTCGCGTCGACGCGTTCTTTGTCGATTGCGAGGAGCTTGCCGACGGGCTTGAGGCCGCCGGCCTTCCCTCCGAGCGCATCACCCTCGACCCTCCCGGTGTGCTTCTGTCGCGCGTTGCCAAAGAGGCGACCGCCCCGTTCGAGCGCCCGTCCGGCACTCCGCTCGTCGGCTATGCCGGATCACTGGAGCACAGCCGAGGTCTTCTCGTGCTTGCTGCAGCCGCACCCGTCCTGCGTTCGGTGTACCCAGACATCCGCGTCGTGATCGCGGGGGAGGGACCCGCACGCGCCCGGCTGCTTCCGGCCGGCGCCGACGGCCGCATCGACCTTCTCGGCAGGGTTGAGAGTGTGCCTGCGATGCTCTCCGCGTTGGACGTTTGTGTGTTCCCGGTATCCGTTGGCGGTACGCCGACATCGCTTCTGGAGGCGGCGGCTCTCGGCAAGCCTATCGTGGCGTCAGCGGTTCACGGCATCGCCGACTTATTCGAGGACGGTGAGGAGATCTCGCTGGTCCCGCCCGGAGAAGCCTCGATCCTTGCCGAGGCTATCTTGGCACTGCTTGCCGACCCTGCGCGGGCCTCCGCGATGGGAAGCAGAGCCAGGCTGCGCGCCATCGACCAGTACTCCTCGACAGCGGCGGTCGAGCGGCATTTGGCCGTCTACCGGAAGCTTGCGGCCGCACTGAGGTGAGCGAGGGGCTAGCGCGACCAGTCGTCTTCGTAGCGCACGATATCGTCTTCGCCCAGATAGTCTCCTACGGCGACTTCGACGATGCGCAGCGGCACGGCTCCGGCATTCTCGAGACGATGCACTGAGCCAAGCGGGATGTAGCCAGACTCGCCTGTAGACAGAGTGAGCGTCGCGTCGTCGATGGTCACGAGTGCCGTGCCCTCGACCACGATCCAATGCTCGCTTCTGTGCCCGTGGCTCTGCAGGGATAGGCGATGTCCAGGGAGCACGTCAATCGTTTTCACCTGGAAACTGTCGCCCTTGACGAGCATCGTCCATGACCCCCACGGCCTCAGAGACGAGCGTGATTCAACGACCTCCCGAGCCCCCATAACGCGGAGCGCGTCCACGATGAGTCGCACATCCTGAGCGCGGTCTTTTGAGGCAACGAGAGTGGCGTCTGCCGTATCGACAACGATCATGTCCTTCAGGCCGAGGGTGGCCACAAGACGATCCGCCGAGTAGACGATCGAGTCGTGTGAATCAACATCTACGACATTGCCGGAGAGTGTGTTGCCACGTTCATCGGAGTCAGCCACCGACTCCAGTGCCAGCAGCGAGCCCACATCGGACCAGGTGAGATCAGCGGGGACGACAGCCACGCGCCCCGATACTTCAAGCGCCGCCTTGTCGAATGGCACCGACGGCAGCGACGCAAACAGCGCACGAGCCTCGTCCGTGGTCCAGGTCGACGGCGCCGAAGCCGCGACCACGCCGGCGGTCTGGGCTATCTTCGCCGAGCCGGAAGACGCCTCCGTGGCAGCCTTCTCGCCTGCAAGTGTGAGTTCGCGCAGCACGGCATCCGCACGCGCTACGAGCATCCCTGAATTCCAGAGGTACTCGCCGGTGTCCAGGAATGCCTCGGCGGTTTCCTTGTCCGGCTTTTCCACGAACTCGACGACTTCGTGGCCAAGCACGTTTTCCTCGGCATGTCCGGGGATGGGGGAGCCCATGCGGATGTAGCCGTAACCGGTCTCCGGATACGACGGCGTCAGGCCGAGGGTGACCAGTCGGCCCTCGGCGGCAAGTCCGGCTGCGACGCGCATCGTGCGCTCCCAGCGCTCGCCATCTTCGAGTAGGTGGTCCGAGGGGAGCACGACCATGATGGCGTCCGGGTCGATCCGCACCAGGTACGCCGCTGCAAGCGCGATCGCGGCTGCGGTGTTGCGAGGTGTCGGCTCGGCCAGGTAGTCGACTGCGAGACCTTTGATCTCGGCTTGCGACTTGAGATGGTTGCGAAGCTCGTCGAGAAGGCGCTCGTTCGTGAGGACGTGGATGCCGCTGTCGTCGACCATGGTCGAGACGCGCATGACAGCACGTGTAATCAAGCTTACGCCGCCGAAGATGCTAACGAACTGCTTCGGCGCAAGCTCACGCGAAAGTGGCCAGAATCGTGTGCCGCTACCGCCCGCGAGGACGATGGCGTGCAGATGTGGGATGTGCGGTGTCGTATTCATTCGGACAGTATAGCGTTTGCGGAATGCACAGCCATATAGGCTCGCAGTACCGCCAACACCCATCTTGCGGCACAATGTAGACGACTAGTCGAACCCCGCGCGGCTCACGCCTCGCGCATCCTAAGGAGAGCGTCTCATGGCCTCCACAAACGAGATCCACTTCGGCACCGACGGCTGGCGCGCCGTCATCGGCGACGACTTCACGTACGCGAATCTCCGTCGCGTTGCCGACGCAGCCGCGCGCGTGTTCGCCGAGGACAACCCCGGCGGTCTCATAATCGTCGGTTTCGATACGCGTTTTGAGGCTGGAAGTTTCGCCGCCGCCGCGGCCGAGGTCATCGCCTCGCATGGCCTGCGCGTGAAGGTCTCGGACCGCTATCTGCCCACGCCCGCACTCTGCCTGTCGGTCGCGCATGACGAAGATGCCGTCGGCGGCGTCATGCTCACCGCGAGCCACAACCCCGCGCCCTACCTCGGCTTCAAGCTGCGCATGCAAGACGGCGGCGCGAGCCCCGTCTCATTCACACAGCGCGTTGAGGCCGCACTACTGCCCGAGGAGCCCTCGGCGCGCGGCGAGTACGAAGTCGTCGACCTCGTCGGCCCGTACCTCGAGGCACTTCGCAGCTTCGTCGACGCCGACGCGATCGGCGCATCCGGTCTACACGTGGCAGTCGATCCGCTCTACGGCGCAGGTCAGGGCTACCTTGCCGAGACACTCCGCTCCTTCGGCGTGACCGTCACCGAGATCCACGGTGAGGCCAACCCGAGCTTCGGCGGATTGCATCCCGAGCCTATCCCGCCGCACATCAACGAGGTCAGCGAGCTCGTGAAGCGCGAGGGCCTCGACGCCGCATTCATAACCGACGGCGACGCTGACCGCATCGGCGCGGCTGATCGCAACGGCAACTTCGTGAACCCGCATCGCATCATCGCGCTCGTCGCCCGTCACCTCGTGGAGGACCGCGGGATGACCGGCCGCATCGTCAAGACGCTCTCCACAAGCGTTCTCGTCGACCGACTCGCGTCGCATCTCGGCCTTGAGGTCACGACCACGCCGGTCGGCTTCAAGTGGATTTACGAAGAGATGGTCAAGGGCGGCGTACTGCTCGGCGGAGAAGAGTCCGGTGGAATCGGCATCCCGGCGCACGTGCGTGAGCGCGACGGCCTGCTTATGGCGCTGCTGCTCGCCGAGATGATGGGCCAGCGCGGTCAGGGTCTGGGCGAGCTTGTTGACGACCTGCTCGCCGTCACCGGCCCCATGGAGTACAGCCGCGTCGACCTCAAGCTGGACGCATCCACCGTGGCCGCATTCGTCGCCAGCATGCCGACGCTTGCGCCGGCAACGCTCGCCGGCCTTGAGGTCCGTGAGGTCATCCGGGCCGACGGTATCAAGTTCTTGCTTCCCGACGATGCGTGGCTCTTGCTGCGCACTTCGGGCACAGAGCCGCTGGTTCGCATCTACGCCGAGGCCTCCTCGGCAGGCGTGGTCGATGATTTGCTAGCCGAGGGTCGTACGCTCGCGACGGGCGTCTGATTACGTGCCAACCCCGGAGGCGGACGTACGCATGCGCGTGACGATGCTCAACAAGTATTACCCTCCGCATCTCGGCGGCATCGAGTATCACGTTCGCGACCTTGCGACCGCGCTCGCGGCCAGGGGTCACGGAGTGCGCGCGATCGTCGCCAATGAGGGTCCGGACGCTGTCACAGAGACGCTGGGCGGCGTCGACGTCACCCGGCTTGGTCGCTCGTTCGCGATCTCCTCGGCTCCGGTGGCGTTCGGCATGGCCGCCGCGCTGCGTGCCGAGGCGACCCGCCCTGAGCCCGCCGACATCTTGCACCTGCACGCGCCGTATCCGTGGGGCGAACTCGAGTGGCTCCGGGCAAAGCCCGGCCTGCCGTCGGTGCTCACGTATCACAGCGACATCGTGCGCCAGCGCCTCATGCTCAGAGGGTACGCGCCGTTCCTGCGCCGCGTCCTCGATCGCGTCGATCTCGTGATCGCATCAAGTCCCGACATGGTCGAGCACAGCCCGTTCCTCGCCCCCATCGCCGAGAAGTGCCGCGTTGTCCCGTTCGGCATCGACGTGGATGCCTTCGCCGAGACACCCGCGATCCTGGAGCGCGCCGCGACGCTGAAGGCATCGCATACGCGGCCGATCGTGCTCTTTGTCGGTCGTCTCATCTACTACAAGGGTGCCGACGTCCTCGTCCGCGCGATGGCCGGGGTCGACGCCGATCTCGTGCTCGTAGGTAACGGCCCGCTTCGCGCGGAGCTAGAGCAGCTGGCTGCGTCTCTCGGCATAGCTGACCGCGTGACCTTCGCCGAGCCGCTCGGCTTCGACGACCTTGTGGCGTGGTATCACGCCGCTGACGTCTTCTGCCTGCCAAGCGTCGCGCGTTCCGAGGCATTCGGACTCGTGCAGTTGGAAGCGCATGCATCGGGTACGCCAGTCATCTCCACCCGCCTCACCACAGGCGTCCCGTTCGTGAATCCCGACGGCGTGACCGGGCTCACGGTCCCGCCCGGCGACGCCGCTGCTCTTACGGTCGCACTCCGCACTCTCACGGAAGACGCCGGGCTAAGGCAGCGCCTCGGGCAGCAGGCGCTTGACCGAGCTCGCTCGCAGTTCACGATTCCGCGCATGATAGACGACACACTAGCCGTTTACGCCGAGGCAAGAGGGGTCGCCTGATGTCCAGAGGTAGATTCATCACGCTCTCTCTGTTGTTGGACGCACTGGCCGTGAACGCGTGCTTCGTCGGTGCGTTCTTCCTCAAGTTCATCGTCATCGATCATCAGGGCACTCTGCCTGTGTTCAACTACAGCGCGTACACCGCGCTCTGGCCGCTTATCACGGTCGTGTATCTCGGCGCAGGGTACATTTATGGCCTGTACGAACCGGAGCGCACCGAGGATTCTTGGGCGCTCACACAGGCAGTGTTCCGCTCGGCGACACTGGGCATCCTTCTTACCACGGCCGCAGCGTTCTTCCTCGGCCCGGAGTTCTTCTCCTTCAGCCGTCTCGTGATCGTCATCGCGTGGGTCGTCCAGTTGATCGTCTTGGTCGGGTGGCGTCTGGCAGTGCTCCGCATCACGCCGATCCGGTGGCCTGACCAGCACGTACTCATCGTGGGAACCGGCGATATGGCAGTCGAGCTCGCGTCCGAATTCACTCGGCGCTCGTACTGGGGCTATCGGGTCGTCGGTTTTCTTCGCAGAGACGGAGACCCGGCCCTGCCTGCAGACGTAGAGGCCGAGCATCCGCTCCTTGGGGGCATCACCGATGCCGCCCGAATCGTGGCGACCCAGCATATCGATCGCGTGATCGTCGCTTCGCCGGCGGCGTTGCGCGAGGTGATCGAGGAGCTGGCGCTCTCCGATGAGGCAGAGGTCCGCGTGGAGGTCATTCCCGACCTGTACGAGATCTTCATCGGCACCGTTGACAGCACCGTCAGCGACATTCCTCTCATGCAGATCACTCACACCGCGACTCCCGGGTGGTTTATCGTTCTCAAGCGCGCGATCGATGTTTTCGCGGCGCTCGTGTTCATCATCGTCTTGTCTCCCGTGTTCGTGCTCGCCTCGGCAGGAATCTTGCTCACAATGGGCTGGCCGATACTCTTCACGCAGGAACGTGTCGGTAAAGGCCTTCGCGAGTTCCATGTCCTGAAGTTCCGCACTATGGTCAAGGATGCCGAGGCGCTCTCGGGACCGGTTCTTGCCGAGCAAGACGATCCTCGAATCACGGCCCTCGGGCGCTTCCTTCGGCATTACCGCATCGATGAGCTTCCGCAGCTCATGAACATCGTGCGTGGGCACATGAGTTTTGTCGGCCCGAGGCCTGAGCGACAGTTCTTCGTTGAGCGCCATCTGCGCGAGATTCCCGGCTACCGGGAGCGCTTCAGGATCAAGCCGGGGGTGACCGGTCTGGCTCAGGTGAGTGGCACTTATGCCACGACTCCTGAACGTAAACTGAAGTACGACCTCATTTATATGTATCATCAGAGTTTGCTCATGGATGTACAGATCCTCGTTGAGACGGTCAGGGTAGTGCTGACCGGACGAGGAGCCCGATAGGAGGACGCGTGGCCAAGAAGAAGAAGAAAGCGTCGCAGCCCGCAGCGGCGCAGCCTGTTTCGACACGGGCGCCCATGAGCAATACCGATCGAATCGTTTGGGTGTGTCTACATCTGCTTGTCTTTCTGATTCCGATCGCTATGTCGAACACGAGTATCTGGGGCGGCAACGGTCTGCCCTTCACATACGACCAGTTCGATATCGTGAAGATCTTCTTGCAGCGCGCCATCATGCTGGTCGCTGCGGGAGCCTGGAGCTGGGGACTGCTTACCAAGGGTGGGCGCGTACGCACCACTAAGGTCGAGTGGCTGATCCTCGCGTTCCTGGCGTGGCTGGTCCTGACCTCGGCGCTCTCGATACATCCGGCAACGGCCATCTTCGGCAAGTATCGCCGCTTTGAAGGTCTCATCTCGTTCGTCAACTACATGGTCGTGTTCTTCATGGCTTTGCAGGTCGTTGACCGTCCATCTCGCATTAGGTCGATCGCCCGAACGCTTCTCGCGGGAGGCGCGATCGTCGCTTTCTACGGTGTGTTGCAGTTCGCGGGTGCTGACCCTGCATCGTGGGGTGCTCTGCCGTTTGAGACCAACCGCGCGTTCTCGACCTTCGGAAACCCCGATCTGCTGGGCGGGTACCTGATCTTCCCGCTCGCCATTTCGCTAGGTCTGGCGCTCTCTTCCGAGAAGGTCTGGGGCCGCGTCGTCTACTGGAGCGGCTTCCTGCTGGTCGCGTTCTGCTGGCTGGTCGCGTTCGTGCGAGGCGCATGGATCGGCGGCACAGTCGCGCTTGCGATCATCGTCTTCGCGCTGATCTGGGCTAAGGTCAAGCTAACAGCCGTTGACTGGAGCTTCACCGGTGCGATCGCCGCGGTCTTTGGCGCCGTGACCGTCAAGAGCCTTACCTCACCGTCCGAGGTGACCAACGTTCTTGCTCGCATCACCTCCATCTTCGACTTCGGCGCCGGTAGCGCGCTCACGCGATTCCAAATCTGGGAAGCCGCCTGGAATGCAATCAAGGCCCGACCGATCACGGGCTGGGGTGCCGATACGTTCCGGCTGCTCTTCCCGAAGTTCAAACCTGAGGCGTATACGCAGACTGCCGGCTATCTCTCGGTAGCGGACAACGTCCACAACTACCCGCTGCAGCTTGCATCTGCTCTCGGCATCCCTGGGCTGTTCATGCTGTACGGGCTGTTCATCTGGGGACTCATCGTCTCGGCGCCACAGGTGTTCGCGCGGAGCAAGGGTGCAGAGCGGCTTGTTCTGGCGGCCTTCTGGGCTGCGGCGGTCGGCTATCTCATGCACCTGTTCTTTGGGCTGTCGGTGACGGGATCCACTGTGTTCCTGTGGCTCTCGATTGGAGTCCTGCTATCCCCGGGTGCCTCGGTTCGTGAGGTCAAGGCACCATCGTGGGGTGTGTACGCCGCCGCCGCGATCGTCGTCGTTTGCGCGATTCTCTTCGTTGGCAACGTGCGCTACATCGTTGCGGACAACTACTACCTCAAGGGTCGCGTTCTGGACTCAGGCGCGGCGCGAGTGGCTGATGTCGAGAAGGCAATCGAATACAACCCGTACAACGACATGTATCGCTCGGAGCTTGGTATCGCATGGCAGGACATGTTCCTGACTGAGATCAACAAGGCCGCGGCGGGGGATGCAGCGGCCCAGCAATCGGCACTTGAGTACTTCAAGAATGCCGAAGACGGGCTCCTGAAGGCTATAGACTACGTTCCGACGGAGTATGACAACTACGTATTCCTGGCCAATCTGTATAACCAGGGTGGCTATTACTTCGACATCTCCTACGTCGACAAAGCTATCGCGATCGCCCAAAAAGGCATCGAGGTAGAACCGTTCGGCCCGGCCATACGCGTTCAGCTCGCGTTTGCGTACGCGAATCTCGGCCGATACGACGAAGCCATCGAGGTCTCTGAGCGTGCCATCGAGATGGACCCCAACTATCTCGAGGCTATCGCGTCGCTGGGGGATTCGTATCGGTTTGCAGGGAGGCTGGCCGACGCGAAGAATGCCTACGAACGGGCACTGGCTCTCGACCCCAGTCGCTCTGATGTTCAACAGTCACTGGATGCGGTCGAGGCCAGTCTCACCGCAGCCGGTTCAGCACAGTAGTTAGGGAAGATGCATCGTGGAGCATGTTCAGATACCTCAGACCACCATCCAGCGACTGCCAGCGTATCTGCGCTGCTTACTGCAGGCGCAGGCAGGCCAGATGCCGCTCGTGAACTCGAACTCCCTCGCGGAGATGTGCGGTACGAATGCCGCTCAGGTTCGTAAGGACTTCTCGTATCTCGGCGAGCTAGGCACGCGGGGAATCGGCTACGACGTTGGTGAGCTCATCGGGCACATCTCACGTGTTCTCGGCATCGCCGAGCGGCGCCGAGCGGCGATCGTTGGATTCGGCAAGCTAGGCGGCGCGCTCCTGGGCTACAGCGGCTTCGGAGAGCGTGGGTTTGAGATCGTGGCGGTATTCGACAACGACCGGGCAAAGGTCGGCACCACCGTCGATGGACTCACGGTTTCTAGTATGGATGACATTGAGCGCGTGCTGAAGGAGCTCGATGTTGAGATAGTGATCCTGGCCACGCCGGCTGCTGCCACGCAGAGCGCGGCTGACAAAGTTGTATCCGCAGGCGTCAAGGCTATACTTAACCTCGCGCCTGTTCTTCTGAACGTTCCTGAGGATATCGCTGTCAGGCAAGTCTGCCTGTCCACTGACCTTCAGATTCTGTCCTTTCATCTGGCACAAAGCGGCAAGGACGACCTATGACACGATCCATTGAGGAAGAGAACATGGAAGTGGCCGAGGTAGACGGCGTCGTTTCCGAGTCCGAAGAAGATGTTGTCTCGCAGCCTTCAGCGGGCGGTGTGCGCGAGGAGGATCTTGTTCCCGGATGGCTTGCGCTCCTCGTTCTTCTTCTCTTGCTCGCAGCGACGGCGCTTGGCGGGTATGTTCTGCGTGGCGTGTTGATGAAGGATGAGACGGTCACCCGGACCGGCCTTGCGGTTACTGAGATGGAGTCCGCGTCAGAGGCAAACCCTGATGATGCCGACAGCCACCTGAACCTTGGCTATGCGTACCAGCAGGACGGTCAGTTCGACCAGGCCATCGCAGAGTATGACAAGGTACTCGGTCTCGATCCCGAAAATCTCGCCGCGCTGTATAACAAGGGTGCCGTTCAGCTTGCGCTCGGTCAGACCAAGACCGCCGAGGCGACATTCTGGGAGGTCCTGAAAATCGCCCCGGATCACGCTTTAGCCGCTAAGTCTCTGGGCGATCTCTACATCCAGCAGAAGCATTACAAGTCGGCTCTCGTTGCCGTGGATCCGGTGCTTGAGATCCGGACCGATCTGGCGGATCTTCAATACATCTCGGGAGTTGCAAACGAGGCACTCGGCAACAAGGAAAAGGCTATCGAGCGCTACAAAGCCGCTGCAAGATTCGATCTTGCCGAGGCCCAAGACGCCCTGAGCCGCCTCGGCGTGAAGGAGTAGCATGCCGGGGATATTCGCACCACTCAAGAGGGGCATCCGCCTGACGCCTCGCCAATGGTTTGGCGTCTTGGCAGTTGTTCTCGCTGCGCTCCTCATCGGACTCATCATCTATCTGCTCTATTTTCTCGGCCGTCCCGAGCAGCTGACTCAAAGCCCAGTCCAGGCCGGAATACAGCCGGTCTGGTCGGTGGATGGGCCAGGAGAAGGGGCGCTCCCGCTGTTCGACCGGCCCATGGGTGTTGCAGTCGGGGACTCTGGTCACGTGTATGTGACAGACACGCAGAACAACCGTGTCTGCGCGTTTGATTCCTCAGGACGCTTCTTGTTCGAGTTTGGGAGTTTCGGTGTGGCCAAGCCGCTACCGGGTGCGGTCAACACGTATGAGCCGGGCTCTCTCAATTATCCCGTCGGCATCGATACTGACGAGGATGGCAACGTCTACGTCGCGAGTTTCAGGAACGACTCGATAGAAGTCTACGACCCGAAGGGTAAGCCGCTTCGTCGTTTCCCTGATCCACTAAAGGTAGTGGGTCGTGGATCCTCCGGTCAGGACGGTACTGGGATCGCCGTGACTGACGTTGCCGTTGCAGACGGGTTTGTCTACGCGTGCGACGCGTATCAGATCATCGTGTTCAAGACGGATGGCACGTTCGTTCGTCAGTTTGGCATGCCGGGTATCGCTTCCGGAGGTCTGGATCACCCGAACGGCATCGCGATCGGCGACGACGGTACGATCTATGTCTCGGACTCCAACCATGCTCGGGTGACGGCATTCACTGCCGAGGGCGAGCCCAAGTGGAACTTCGGAACGCCGCCTGCGGGAATTGATGACACCACCGAGCGTGACATCGAACTCCCTCGAGGGTTGACGGTGCTCGATGACGGTTCGATCTTGGTCGCTGATGCGTTTGGTTTCTCGCTTGTGCGTCTCTCGGCAGACGGGAAGCTTGTTGCCAAGTATGGTGTGCGGGGTGTTGAGCCGGGGCAGTTGAACTTTGCCAATGACGTGGCAGTGCTTCGGGGGTTCCTTGCGGTGGCCGACAAGGAGAACGGGCGACTGCAAGTCGTGCGCTTGGTTGGTCCTTAGCAGAAGACGGCGTAAACTCTTCTCGAATAATAGTTCTTAACACGTTCAACAGTCTGCGACTGCATGGTAGACTTCGGTTGAACGACCTGGCGAAGCCGCACCAGATGGCGTTGCGCGTCGTTTCAAGAAGGAGGGCTCTTGAGCGGGTCCGATATCCCGGACACCTCGGTAGGGGAATTGACTGATTCGGTCGCCCTCGACGGTTCATCGAACCGGCGAGGTCGCCTCGTGTTTGCTGTCATTCTCGTGCTCCTTCTCCTCCTGTGTAGTATCACCACGGTTATCGAGACCCTCGTTAGCCGCTCGCCGGACCAGATCCGGAGCATCACCAGGAACATCGAATGCCTTCAGTGCCACAGCGAGCTCATCCCCGCGATGTCGAAGGCGTCAGTACACAACCCGTTCATGCTCAAGGGCTGCACTGCGTGCCATACGCCGCACGGAAAGATCGTTGAGAAGTCCGTTGTCGCAGGCGCCAGGCAGTCATGGGAGCGAACCAAGACACTTGTCGAGTGGCTACCGCTCAAGCTTGTTCTCGACGTCTTCTACTCGGGTGAAGAGACCACGAGCGTAGGCGGCACCACAACTGAAGTCACAGAAGCCCGGGTCAAGGGCGAGGATTCAAGCCTCATACTTCCTGAGACCGAGCTCTGCTGGGTCTGTCACGGCAGTCTCGGCGCGATGAAGAACATGGACTTCACGCATGTTCCGTTTGAGAGCGGCTACTGCACGAACTGTCATGACCCACATGCATCCGACTTCCGGGTGCTGCTCAAGCAAGATGAGCGTGACTTGTGTGTCACTTGTCATCGCATAGGCCCCGAGCTTGCGCGCAAGCAGGTTCACGCGCCGGTCGCGGGTCGCTTCTGCACCAACTGCCATAACCCGCATGCGTCTGACTATCGCGGCATTCTTGTCGATAACCAGCGCGACCTTTGCTTCCGGTGTCATCCGAGCGTGGCTCCTCTTAGCCTCTTGCCCGTGCAGCACAGCCCGTTCGAGTACGACAACTGTACGGGTTGCCATGAGCCGCACGGCTCCGACTACTTGCCACTGCTTCGCAAGGATCAGCCGTCGCTGTGCTACGACTGTCACCCGGATATCAACCAGGACTTCCTGCGCAAGAGCCATCACCCTGTTGGCACGGTTAAGCTCGCTTGTGCCGACTGCCACGATCCGCACGCCGCGATGTATCCCGCACTTCTCTCGGCCAAAGACAATGCAATGTGCTATCAGTGCCACAGGGTCGCAATCCAGGCTTCATACGATGCCTCGGATCACAAAGAGGTCCTGTGCGTCCGCTGCCATACCCCGCATGGATCCGACTATGCGCCGCTGCTTCAGGAGCGTAACCCCGAAGTATGTCTGAAGTGCCATAACCCCAAGTACTACGACGACGCCAAGGGCAACAATCACCCGACACGCCCGACGGCATTCGATGTGAACGCGCAGAAGCCGCTGACGTGTACCTCGACGTGTCACAACCCTCATGGCAGTGACCAGAACCACCTGCTGCGAAACTACTCGTCGCCCTACGACGGTCAGTGTCTGCAATGCCATGGCAAGGTTGGCTACCCACGGGTGGGCATCGACTACTAGTGTCCGCCCTGCGGCTG
The DNA here is from genome assembly GCA_002345925.1 of Actinobacteria bacterium UBA2286. Classification (GTDB taxonomy): domain Bacteria; phylum Actinomycetota; class Coriobacteriia; order Anaerosomatales; family Anaerosomataceae; genus UBA2286. Next base: position 39,241 of record DDWM01000059.1, read on the forward strand.
CGACCAACGATCAAGGAGTTAGGACTCTGATGGCCAAGATATCTCTCGCCGGATTCAAAGACCCGGTAAGGCGCCCTCGATACCTCATCTGGACCGGCGTTGGTGTCTTGGTGTTGGCTGCTTTCGTCGTTGTGGCGTTCTCCGCCACATCAACGTATTGGTTCTGCGCCGAGGTGTGTCACAAGGTGCAGGACGACTCGATCGCGGCGTACGATCGCTCATCGCACAGCATGGTCTCATGCATGTCGTGCCACGAGCCGGTGAACGCGGATCCCATCACCTTCACACTCTACAAAGCAAAGGCTCTTGGCGAACTCGTACTGACTATCACCAACAACTACGAGCTTCCGCTGAATCCCGAGAGCACGCTTTCCCTGGAGAAGGGTCACATGGGATCCCGCCAGTGCACCCAGTGCCACTCGGAGAATCGTGTCATCACGCCGAGCCAAGGCATCATCATCGACCACAAGGTGCACGAGGAGAACGAGATCCAGTGCACGGCTTGCCACAACCGAGTCGCTCATGACGAGAGTGGTGATTGGGAGCCTTCGCTCAGCAACCCGAATGGTGGGCCCAAGAGCGTCAAGCACGCGAACTACATGACGATGACGGCGTGTTTCCGCTGCCATACGCTCAGCGATATTTCACCTTCTGGTATCAAGGCGCCCGGGAAGTGCAGCGCATGCCACCCCGCCAACTTCGAGCTCAAGCCTGCGAATCACAATGATCCGGAGTTCTTCCCCAAGGGTCATGCGGAGCTTGCCGTTGAGGCTGCCAACGAGCAGTCGGCGGCTCTTGCTGCAACGTCTGAGCATCATGAGTCGGGCGAAGTGCTTGACGTCGTTTCGGTTGAAGCGGTCAACTACTGCAGTACCTGCCACGTCACCGAGAAGTTCTGCAACGACTGTCACGGCATAGAGATGCCGCACCCGGCCTCGTTTGCGGAGAACCATGGCAAGGCAGGCAAGGAGACACCCAAGGTCTGCGCACAGTGTCATGACAAGAGCGGTTCGAAGCAGACTGCGGGGACGGAGTTCTGCAACGCGTGCCACCACAAGGATGGCGATCCGAAGAAGCCATGGATTCCGCAGCACTATGACGCGGTCAAGAAGTCCGGTGCTGAGGCATGCTTCGAGTGCCATGAGCCCACTTACTGTGCCAAGTGCCACGTCCGAGCGGCACTCTAGCTTCCCTGTGGTGTTGTCGCGTTTGTAGGCGGAGCCAGATCATGTGGTTCGATTCACGGTATCTATTTGATTGGTGACCCGATGACGCGCTCGGAGACTAAGAAACTGCGCGGGGTTCGTCCTCGCACTCTTGTTGCCGTGATGGCCCTGGTGCTTGTGATCGCGGCTATCGTCATGATCGTGTGGCTGCTGAAGCCCCAAGAGGGCGTAGAACTTGTGGGATTCTCGCGGGAGAGCACTGCGACAGTGTCGTATGCCGGAGCCTTTCCCGCCGAGGGAGAACAGGTCCTGCTCAACCCGCTCGGCATCACAGTGCGCGGCACCACGATATATGTCGCGGAATCGGATGCCGGACGAATTCGGGTATTCGGCTTGAACGGGCAGGACGCAGGATCGATCGCCTTGCCGGTGGCTGACGGCGCGCCGACTGCGTACCCGTCGGATATCGCTACTCTTGGCGCGGACAGACTCGTCGTGGTCGACAACTCGGGTTCCCGGGTAGTCATCATGGACACCGAGCGAAGATCTGGCCAAGGGGCCGTGACGGTCCTCGGTGAGAGTGATCCGAAGACGGCGCCGATACAGCCCACGGCGGTCGCAGTAGACCGTGAGACGATTTACGTCGCTGATGGTACGGGAGCGAACATCAAGGCATACAGCTCGGACGGTGTGTACCAGAGAACCGTCGTCCAGAGTGTTGGCGGCTCGACGATCCTCGCAGGTGGGCTGATCGTGTCCGATGGCAAGCTATATGCTACAGACTCAAACGCGGGACGCGTATCAATCTTCGATGCAAGAGACGGTAGCACGAAGGGTTTGTTCCCAGACGCATTCGCCCTTCCGCGGGGCCTGGGTTCTGGTCTCGCCGGCGGCCTGCTCGTGGTCGACACTTTCGAGAGAACCATCCGCCTTACCGACCGCGTGGGTAAGCGCATTGATGCCATCGATGGAAACGTGAGTGGAGATGGCTCGCTCGGCAGTCCAAGAGGTGTTGTTTGGGTTCCGTCGTCCTCGCGGGCGTACGTGACGGATGCCGCATCCGGCCGCGTTGTCATATTTAACATGCGGCGCAGTACTGAAAATGGATTAAGATACCCTGAGTAGCAAATGTGGCACGTTGGGCCAATGGAACTGAAACGATTGTGCTGGCAGCGGACACAATGCAGGACTCCGCTTTCCGAAGGATGTGAAGTCGCGAAGAGTGTGCTGAGGCATAGTGAGCGCGGCGGGTTCATCGCGGCGTCGGTTGGGGCGGCCTATGCGGTCGTCTTATTTCTGTTTTTCATGATGCCGTCGCCTGCCCACGCAGCGCTTCCTCATGGCGGCTACGGCTCGACGACGAAGTTGTGCGCAAACTGCCACGAAGTTCACGAGGCTAAGACCAGCAAGTACTTGTTCTCTGTGGCTGCTACCGCCGGAGCATCAAGTGAGCTGGCTGCATGCTACTCGTGCCACGACGGCTCCGGCTCGGCGACGAACGTGAAGACCGGCGCCAGCAATTCGTTCGCAATGAACAGCGGCCACCGTGTTGAGAACGTCACCGAGACCGCGGGTTTCTCATACGACCTCACCAACCGCTGCTCCGCATGCCATTCACCCCACGCGGACTACGCCACGAATCGTCGGCTGCCGGTACGCTCGGTCGTGACATCGTCGGGGACCTACGCGGTGACCGGCGCCAACAACACCTGGTGTCTCGCGTGCCACAACGACAACAACGACTGGTACAAGTCGACGACTTCTACCGCGTATCCAAGTGCATCGACTCCCACCAAGGACGCCTCCGGGTACCCGGTCACCGGCACCTTCCCGGGCAAGACGGTCTACAACAACACCGCCATCAACCGGCATGCAGCGATCCCGTCCGGCATCACGACCGATCCCATGCTGCCAAGTCAGACCACCACACGTGTCGCCGGAGACTGCCTCTGGTGTCACTCGGCACATCGCGGGGTGAGCAAGTACGACAGCCTCCCGGCGACGTTCGGCGCGCCTGCCACCACGACCGTGACTCTCGACCGCACACGTGGTGACTATGCCGCAGCGTGCTTCGCGTGCCACGGAGGCGGCTCGTGGGAGACCTCAGGTGCGGTCAACATCAAGCAGTACGCGGTGAAGACGCCTGATGATTCAAGCGTGACTTCAGGCCACCGTATCAAGACCACGGGAGCGTCGCTGCCGCTCAACTCGCCGTTGCCGTGCTACGACTGCCACAACCCGCATGGATCCACGCGTGGCAACCAGATGATGATCGCCGATACGCTTGGGCAGAGCCTGGAAGCATCGGTGAGCGGTGGCGTGGTCGTGACGGCGCCCGAGAAGGTACGCCGACTCTGCTTCACCTGCCATTCGACCTCAGATTCCTCGGCAAAGGTCTGGGACTCCGTGGCCGGCACATACACGGTGACGACCTCGTCGATGCTGGTACAGGGCCTTCGCCGAGACGGTACGCTCCTCGGTGGGCAGGTTCGTCCGAGTGGTTACTCGCTCAACCAGAACTACTTGCGCTTGAAGGCCCTTGGCGGCGGCGATGCCCACTCACAGTCCTCGACGAAGAGCTGCTACGACTGCCACGGCAAGAGCTACACAGGGAGCGGTTCTCCCAACGTACATGCGCCGACGATGGGCGTGTCCGATGGCAAGGTCGCGTGCTACGGATGCCACTCCGAGTACCAGGCGATGGAAGACAACATCGGAAGCGTGACCGGCGGAGCAGCCAGACTGAGTTCCTATCACCACGTCTTGGGCTCGTCGGTCGCCACGGACGGCGACTACGCGCCGGCCTCCAGCACCGCGTATCCCACATCGGCCACTGATGTGTATTGTGTCTCGTGCCACGTCGATCATGACAAGTTCAACAGCAACAAGGGCGCGAATCTACGGAGCACCATCGGGGCTGCGAGCGCCGTCGCCACGAACACGGACTTCATCGCGCCCGGTACGACTGGCAATCCTGGAATCTGTGCTTCGTGTCACACGGTGTCACGGGTCAAGCAGAATGCTGATCAGGCCAGTAGCGGAACCACTTACACCGTCAGCATCAGCGCGACGGGGTACGCCGCCTCTGCGCACAACTACACAGTTGCCACATCGTTCAGTGGCTCAGCGTTCAGGGCGAACTGCGCCAAGTGTCACAACGACACGCTAGCGAAGTCGTACCAGACCAGCGTCGAGGGTACGCTGACCGCATTCGGTGTGCATACCAGTTCTGAGGCGCGGATTCTGGCGAGCCTTGGTGGAACGCTCGCCAATCCATACGAGGAGCGGTTCTGCTACAAGTGCCACAGTAAGGCGAGCGAGAGCCAGGGTTCCACGTGGACGGCATCGGTCATGAAGGATCGCTACGGTCTGGTCTCGATGACCGCCTCTTCTGTTGCGATTTACAGCCAGGTGGCCAAGACGTACGGACACAAGGTCGGTAACTACGCCGGCAAGCACAAGGCGTCGCGATCGGACGAGACGACCGCGTACATAGGCCAGGCCGCCAGCAAGCATGTGGAGTGCTCGGACTGCCATGACCCGCATGATGCGGGCAAGGGAACGCACACACTCGGCACTGCCAACGGGAATCGTGTTGGCCCTGTTCTTGCGGGCGTGCAGGCACTGAGCGTGACGTTGCCTGCAACGAACTGGACGACACCGACCGCAAGCGCCTACTCGTGGGTCGAGACCGCAACATATGAGTATCAGATATGCCTGAAGTGCCACACATCCGGAGCGAACGCGGCGCTTTCTAGCTGGGGCGGCACCGGAGCAAACGCGTGGACTGACGTCGCGCTTGAGTTCAATCCAGCGAACGCGTCATTCCACCCGGTCATGGCGCCGCTCGGTGACACGAAGAAGCTCACCGCATCGTGGATGGATGCCGAATGGCAGGCGGTCGGCACTCAGACAATGACCTGCTCGGATTGCCACGGGGATATGAAGACGACTGCTGCGGCGCTTGGTCCGCACGGCTCTTCCCTGCCGCACATTCTGAAGGGCCGCTGGCCGCTCAATTCGAGCGGCGTCGCGTACACCATCAGCAATGCAGACAGCGAGCTCTTGTGCGAGCAATGCCACGCCGGTCTCGCGAACCAGCGCGCGCATGTGAACGGCGGAGGCTCCCATTCAGGCGCCGCGTGCTATCGGTGCCACATCGTCATTCCGCATGGAGGCAAGTTGGGTCGTCTGATTGGCGATGCAGACAGCCAGATGCCTTCGCGGTATGCCTATAACAACACCTTGTCGAATACGTATGTGAGTCAGTACACCTGGAGCTCGTCCGCAATCGCGAGGAACGACTGCTCCGTTACTTCGGCATCGGGCTGCGGTTCGCACAACAACAACACCACCGGTCGTCTGAACTGGTAGTCTCGCGACGATTCCCTGGATGGTGAACGTGGGCGCACGACTGAAGGCTCTTGAGCGCTTCTTCATTGCCCCGCGCACGGTGGTCCTGGAGATAGTGGCGTTCCTTCTTCTTGCGCTGCTGACCCTCGTGTTCAGTATTGGGCGGGTCATCTACTCCCCGTGGTTCATCGTTGTGACCGCAGCCGGGTTCGTCTCGCTTATGATCGCAACCATCAGGATGCTGCGGCGCGACGTCCGATTGACTCGAGCTCACGGGAGACTTCGCGTTCGCGGCGGCACCGTACTTCATGTCGGGTTGCTCGGCGTCCTGGTCTTCTCGTCGGTGGCGCTGACCACGGCGAGCGAAGGCATCTACGTGCTTGTGGAGGGCCAGAGCATTCCAGCCGGGGAGTCGCCTATCACGCGGGGTAGCGGACCGCTCGCATCGGAGTTCACGTTGCCACAGTCGCTCACCTTGAACAGGGTGTCTACCTCGTGGTGGGAAGACGGATCCGTGCAGCAAATAGTAAGCGATCTATCCATAGGTGATGACGCAAGGCGTTTTTCAGTATCCGTCAACGGCTCCCGTTCCGTGGACGGATTCCGCTACTACCAGGATCAGCGTTTCGGGCCCACCTACCTTCTCACTCTTGAGAATGCGGATGGCCGCACGATGAAACAGCGGCTGGACCTGCCGCACCCGACACCGGGATCGCCAACATACCTGGATGTCGACCTTGCTGACGGCTCCACTCTACGAGCACGCTGTCAGTCGGATATAGATCCTGAGACCACGACCCTGACCCTTAAGAAGGAGCTGGGCGGCGTAGAGTCTGAGCCTGTGGAGTTCTTGGGAACCGGGTCGCATATGTTGGTCGGCGACACGCAGGTCACTGTGGATGATGTGAGGCGCTGGACCGCTCTCATTCTGGTGAAGCAGCACGGAGTCGGTGCGCTCTTCGTATCCTTCTTCATCGTGGGTATCGGTGCCATAATGCTGTACGCTGCACCCGTCGCCAAAGTCGGCAGTTCTCAACCAGAGGGGAAGGCTCCCCAAGAATGACGATGACGCTGCTCGAGCTAGATCCAAGACTCCACCTGATCGCTATCGTGCTGTACGCCGTGGCGTCCGGCGCGGGGCTTCTCGGCGCGTTCCTCGGCAAGCCGTTGGTCAGTAAGGTCGCCTCGGGCAGTGCTGTTCTTGGTCTGATCGCACACTTGTCGGCCATCGGGGTACGGTGGGTCGCGCTTGGGCATGGTCCCTTCATCACCAAGTACGAGAACCTGTCCTCCTACGCGCTGGCGACGGTGCTACTCGCGCTAGGGGCATCGGTGATCAAAACAGTGCGTGGCCGAGGAATCGATGTCTTGCTGTATCCGATCGCACTCATGCTCATGGCGATAGGGCTCTACACGGGTCCTGAAGTCGCGACACTGCCTCCCACATTCAGCGGCACATGGCTGGTTCTTCACGTGTGCTTCTACTTCGTGGCTTTCGCTGCTGCCGCTGCCTGCCTCTCGGCATCAGGACTGGTACTGCTCTCTCCACGCACCCTGGGTAGGCTGCCATCCGATCCGGTCTGGCTGGACGCCATCGCGTACCGCTTCGGCGGTATTGCATTCGCCTTCTGGGGGATTGGCATGCTGACTGGCTCCGTTTGGGCCTATTACTCATGGGGCCGGTTCTGGGGATGGGATCCTGTGGAGACCTGGTCGCTCGTGACGTGGCTGGCGTTCGGCATATACCTTCATGCGCGTCGCTTCTACAGGCTTAGCGGAAAACGCGCTGCCACGCTGCTCATCGTCTGCGTCGTTCTCGCGTTCTGGTCGCTCTTCGGCACATCGATACTTACGGACTCAATCCATGCCGTGTATTTCCAATAGGCTCGCGCGTCTGCTGGTTGCCTTGCTCGTAGCGGTGCTCGCTGCGGGCTGTAGTGGCAATTCTGAATCCGGCCGAGTCGAGACGACGATCCGGGAGTACAACAGGCAGCTTGCCAGGGCATTCGCCCAGAACGACATGAACGCTCTCAGCTCGGTCGCGACCCACGATCAGGCCTACACCGAGTTCTATCAGATGGC
>DDWM01000059.1:46849-88153 GCA_002345925.1 Actinobacteria bacterium UBA2286
TCCATCTCCTTCTCCGGCGATGCCAGTGCGACTGCCGAGACGACAGAGAGCTGGGACTACGAGCACGTGTCGATCGAAACGAGCGAGACTGTGCGGTCCGAGAAGGGCGTCAAATATCGGCTGCGATATGAGCTTGTTCTGCAAGACGACAGATGGCTCGTGGACAAGGTGACGTCGCTGGAGGACGAGACCGTGAACGACTCTGGGGGCGACTGACGTGTCAATTGCGATCATCATCAACAACTACTTCCATGACGTTGCGACCGCTTTGCTGATCGCCAGCGCCGCGCTTGCATGGGCGCTCGATCGTGCTGCAGCGAACGACGTCGACGGGCGTGCGGGTGAGCTGCTGCGAGCTGCTTATCCGCGGCTTGTGCTTGTCGCGCGTGTGGCGCTGGTGTGGATCGTTCTCGGCGGCATCCCGCGCACCATCTTCTTCACCCGCTTCGAGTGGGATCCGGCAGTCGTGCGAGGTATCGTGCCGGCGCTCGTGATCAAACATGTGCTGATGATTGCGGGAGTACTGATCGGTAGTGTCATGTGGGCTCGCATAGGTCGCCGCGTGAGGGCGGTGGAGTCGGCTTGAGATCACTCCGTCTCGTGGTCGTCGTGGCGATGGTCGCTGTGCTGTTTGTCGGCGGCTGCGCGCCTGTTGAAACGGCATCCACGCATCCGGCCGCAGTTGCCGTGCAGGGTCTTCTCGCGCTTCGCTCGGCGAACAGCACGGATGTTGCTGCGTATGAGCGCTACTTCGCCGACCCGCTCCTTGCCGAGGAGCTTGCCGTGAGCAGCCAGGCGGCGGCAGGGGAGAGCATGATTCCCGAGTCGGATGTGCCGTACGTTAGCCGAATCGAGAGCGGCACCGCCGACGTCGTTGTTCGCTGGCACTCGAACGAACGATCATTTCCCGGCTGGCCATCTGCGACAGTATTCTCACTCGCATTGATGGAGGGCCGATGGGTGGTGGTCGATGCGGTGGAGCCGGAGTCCGACGTGCCTGGTCCGCTCGGCAAGAGCGAATTAGGCCAGAACGCTGATAACACCGTTGAGAAGTAACGGAATACGGCTCCCTCGGCCGGGCTCTCGTGAAGGACTCCGTTACATAGACGTCGGAATGGGTGTACGATACTAAGGACGTTTCACGTATCGTTGTGCCCAGGAGGTCATCCACGTGTCTGATCCGCGCAATGCTCCCGACGCCACGCTCTACAGGCTGTCGTTGTACCACTGCTATCTCGGCGAGTTGCTGCGCGTTGGCGCTCCTGAACGCATTACGTCCCGTCAGTTGGCCGAGGAGCTGAGCATCAAAGAAGAGACTGTGCGCCGCGATGTCTCTTTCGTCGGTGACATCGGGCGACCTGGTGCAGGATATGATCCCGAGGTGCTCTTCCGTGAGCTTACGGCCTTCCTTGGTCTGAGCGATGAGTATCCGATAGTGATGGTCGGAACCGCCCGCATGCTTGAAGCGCTGCAAGTTGTGTTCCCTTCTGAACGATATGGCGTGAAACCGATCGCGTTGTACTCAGAACTGCCCGAGGACTCAGGACATGTCGTTGGCGGTCTTGAGGTCGGGCATCTTACCGATCTTTCACGTCTCGATTCGAATCTCGGTGTCACGGTCGGTCTGATCGCCTGTTCTCCGGGGTGGGTTCAGATCTCACTCGACTTGCTCTCCGCGGCCGGAATCACCGGTGCACTTTTGCTCACGCCAATAATCCGCATCCGCAAGCCTGAAGGTATGACAATCAATCAGGTACGGATGCCGTGTGACATCAAGTCGCTGGCATGCAAGTGCCAGGTGGCAGTCGGAGGCGTTGGAGGCCGTTAGTCCGGACATCTGCTCTGGCCTCTTTCGGCGAAGCCGGCAGTCGTTCGACCGTGCTATACTCGCGACTTCTGTTGGCTCCGGCACGCCGTGTCAAACCCCCCGACGGCGACGTGGAGGAGGAGTGCGCTTTGCCCCGACCCGACCTTGTACTCTTGCACGCCCCGAGTGTGTACGACTTTCGCGACAGGTCGATCATGTTCGGGCCTGTGTCGGACCTCGTTCCGTCCAGCCCGATCTTCGAGATGTATCCGATCGGCTTCACCACCATGGCCGAGTATATGGAACGTCACGGTCTGTTCGTCCGCATAACGAACCTTGCGATGCGGATGCTCGCCAGCAAGTCATACGATGTTGAGAAGGCTATCCGGGAAATGGATCCCGTCGCCTTTGGCATCGACTTGCATTGGCTGCCGCACGCTCACGGATCCATCGAGATCGCCCGCATCTGCAAGAAGTATCACCCCAACACGCCGGTCATCTTCGGCGGGTTGTCGTCGTCGTACTTCCACGAGGAACTCGTTCAGTACGATTGTGTTGACTACGTCTTGCGCGGAGACTCCACCGAGGAGCCGTTCACGCAGCTCATCTTTGCGCTGAAGCGCCACGGCAGCGTGGCCGACATCCCCAATCTCACATACAAGACGGCGGACGGCTCCGTTGTCGTGAACGAGCTCTCGTGGGTGCCCGATACATTCGATGACGTGAAGCTGGACTACAGCTACAGCATGCGCTCGGTCATCCGCGACCGTGACATGGTGAGCGCGCTGCCGTTCAAGGGGTGGCTTGGCTATCCCGTTACGGCGTCTCTCACATGCCGAGGCTGTACGAAGCAGTGCCCCACGTGTGGCGGCTCCGCCTATGCGTTCGCCAAGCACTTCGGCCGGCGCACGCCCGCTTTCCGCGACCCTGAGCTGCTGGTTGCCGACATCGCCCACGTGCAGAAGCATATCCCCGGTCCGGTCTTCGTGCTCAATGACTTCCAGCAGGCCGGTCAGGAGTACGTCGAGGCGTTCCTCGCAGGACTTCGTCGTATCAACTTCAGGAATCCCATCGGCTTCGAGTTCTTCACACCTCCCACCGAGGAATTCTGCGCGATGCTTGATGAGAACTTGAACGACTGGTCTGTCGAGGTCTCAGCCGAGAGCCACGACGACGCCGTGCGCGCCGCATTCGGCAAGCACTATACGTTCGAGGAGTTGTCGGAGTCGATCGAAATCGCGCTCAAGCACAACTGCTCGCGCTTCGACTTGTACTTCATGACCGGGATCCCCACGCAGACCGCGCAATCCGTGCTCGACACCGTGCCCGCCGTGCGCGATCTCTACGCGCGTCTCGGCAACGACAAGCGGCTGCTTGCGTTCATCTCGCCGATGGCGCCGTTCCTGGATCCCGGGTCGATGGTGTTCGACAATCCGGACGCGTATGGCTACAAGCTGCGCGCAAAGACGCTCGAGGAGCACCGCCAGCTGCTGCTGGAACCGTCGTGGAAGCACATCCTCAACTACGAGCCTGACGGCATGACGCGCGATGAGATGGTCGACACGATCTACGAGTCCGCCATAGGCATCAACCGTGTGAAGGCCGAGGTAGGTCTGGCCGATGCCGCCACTGCAGCGGTCACAGAGAAGCGCATCCGTGAAGCGCAGGTGGCCATGAAGCGTATCGATGAGATCGTCGATACGTCGACCGGGGAAGAGCGCGCACGGCTTCTCCACGACTTCCGAAGTGAAGTCGATCGCCTCAACGAGAACACGGTGTGCGAGAAGTCCGAACTCAGCTGGCCCGCCTCGGTTCGTCCGACGCATGTGTTCAGCAACATCGCCCTGTGGTTCAGGGTCAATTTTCAGAGCCTGTTTCCGAAGATGCGCAAGACGGTGCCACACCCGATGGAGCATGAGAGCTAATGCCTGCAGACGAGAAGCCGGCCGCCGGCCAGCCAACCACCGAGCGAGTGAAGGGCATCTTCACTAAGATCGCGCCGTCGTATGATCTGTTCAATATCCTGTCGAGCTTCGGCATCGACCGGCTTTGGCGTCGCTCGACGGTCCGCCTGGCACGGCCTGATCACAAGAGTGTGATGCTTGATCTGGCGGCGGGCACGGGAGATCTCACGATGGCCTTTGCACGCCTCGGCAAGCCAGCGTCGATACTGTCGACGGATTTCGTGCCCGAGATGCTTGAGGTCGGGAAGAAGAAGGTGGCCGCATACGATGGGCCCACCAAGATCGACTTCGAGGTCGTGGACGCTCAGGATCTGCCCTTTGATGACGCCCGATTCGATATCGTCACGATCGCATTCGGCGTTCGTAACCTGCCGGATCGCGCTGCCAACTTCCGGGAAGTGCGCCGCGTGCTCAAGCCAGGCGGGCGATACGTGATCCTTGAGTTCACCACTCCGCCGAGTCCGTTCGTGCGTTGGTTCTATCACCTGTATCTGCGCGTGGTGATACCGAATCTTGGTGGCCTACTCACTGGCGACAAGCCGTCGTTCCAGTATCTCAATGACTCCATCCGCGCGTTTCCCTCACAGTTGGCACTCGGTGCGGAGCTTCACTCGGCCGGGTTCTCTCGCGTCAACTGGCACAACCTCACCTTCGGCATCGTGGCGGTTCATATCGCCGAGGTCTGACGCTGACCCTAGAAGCATGCTTGCCTGAGCGTGTACGATGTGTGAACGGTCCAACGACGCACGGAAGGACGCGACATGCTGCTGCTGGCCCGCTACGTTCTCCCCATCTCTGGTCCTCATATCGAAAACGGTGGAGTCGTCGTTCGCGATGGAGCTATCGTAGCTGTCGGTTCGCGCGAGGACCTGATAGCCGCATATCCTGCCGAGGAGATCCGTGACTACGGGCTTGCGGCCCTCATGCCCGGGTTCGTCGACTTGCACACCCACTTCGAGTACGCGTCGTTCCGCGGCGTCGTGAACGATCTTCCGTACTCGCAGTGGAAGATGCAGGTAATGCGACTTGAGCAGCTTCTGACCGAGCAGGACTGGAAGAACTCGGCTGTTCTCGGCGCGATTGAATCGGTCCGCTCGGGCATCACGACGGTGGCTGACGTCACCGACTCCGGGACCTCGGTTGCCTCCGCTGCCTCTGCGGGGCTTCGCGGTGTCATATATCGCGAAGTCTCAACGATGGACAAGGCGAAGGTCGCGGGCGTGGTGGACGCAGCGCTTGAGGATGTCCTCAAGTGGCAAGAGCAAGTCGATTCGTCGCTCATCACGATTGGAATCGCTCCTCACTCTCCGTATTCTTGCCACCCGACGCTGTTCAAGACCGTTGCAAATGCCGCCGGCGAGCGCGATCTTCCTGTTGCGCTGCACCTCGCCGGATCGCGGGACGAGTATGACTTCGTCAAGTACGGCTCATCTTCACTGGGACAGGATTACCGCACACAGTCCGGGTGGTCGAACGTCGTTTGGCTGCCTACCGGCGTCAGCCCGGTTCAGTACGTGAGCCAGTGGGGGATCCTAGAGGTTCCGAACTTGCTAGCGGTTCACTGCGTACACGTCGATGCGGCCGACGTGGACACGCTGGCGAGACACGACGTCGCGGTGGCATATTGCGGACGCTGCAATCTCAAGCTCGGCATGGGTATTGCGCCCCTCAAGTCATTCCTTGAGCACGATCTTCGGGTCGGCATCGGTACTGACTCGCCTGCATCCAACAGCACGATGGACTTCTTTGATGAGATGCGAATCGGTCTGCTGGTGCAGCGTGGGCTATCTGGTGAGGCTCAGTTCTACAAGGCGAAGCTTTTCGTGCGGATGGCCACGCTGGATGCAGCCCGCGCACTCAAGATCGACCATCTTGTCGGTAGCCTGGAGCCAGGCAAGCGGGCGGATATCATCGCAATCGACCTGTCGCGCAGCCATCAGGTGCCAACGCAGGATCCGTACAGCGCGATCGTTCACACCAGTAACCAAGAAGACGTCGTGATGACGATGGTCGATGGGCGTGTGCTCTTCGAGAATGGAACGCTTCTGACGATTGACGCGGGTACGCTTTATGAAGATGTCGAGCATGCCCGGCTGAAGCTCAAAGATGGTCGCGCCTGATGATTGAACGTGGCACAGTAGTCGCGGTCCGAAGCAACAAGGTAGACGTTGTGATCGGAGGATCTTCGGCCTGTCAGGGTTGCAGCGCGTGCTCGATATCTAAGAGCGGCGACTTGCTGCTCCGTGACGTTGCGGATCAGAAGGGCGTAGAGCTCGGCGACGAGATCGATGTCTTGATCCCGGAGGGTCTGCAAATGAAAGCGGCACTTGCCGTGTACGTCGTTCCCCTCGCGAGCCTGTTGCTCGGGTATTTGGCTGGGTTCTTGCTTGGAGGAGCCATGGGATTCGATCGCGATACCGCAGGCGCGATCGTGGGCATTCTGGCGGCTACGGCAGCGCTCGCTGGCACTCGGCTGGCCGAGAAGGCCGTCTTGCGCGGAGGCCGATTGGCCCCAAGGGTGCATGCTATAATCTCGCGAGGTTCGACCCGTGCGAACGCAGGGTCTGACGCAGACGATATCTAGGAGGTTCCGCAGGTGAGTGAGCAGGATTTCTTCTTCGACGAAGAAGCGGACGCAAAGCCGGCCCCGAAGAAGGCCTCGGCGACCAATGGCACTTCGGCACCAAGCAACGGCTCATTCTTTGCGCAGGACATCTCGGTAGCAATTGCCGCGCTCATGGCCGTCATAGCGCTACTGCTCGGAGTCATCGTAGGCGTGCTCATTCCGAGCGGGGGTACGACTTCCGGTGTATCGACCTCAGCACCCGCCTCGATCTCTGAGCCGGCGCCGCAGCTGACGCCGGACCAGCTCGACTCGGGCGAATTGCCTGCCGGTCATCCCGACCTCAGTGGTATGACGTCAGACACCGCGACGGAGTCAACGACCGCGACAGGAAACTAGTACAGCACGAGGATGGCTCGGCCTGACGGCAGGGCTCCTCTGGTGTTCACACAGGAAAGGCACCCGTATGGCAATCAACAAGAAGAGTGCACCGCTGTGGACGAAGATCGTCATCGTCTTTGTGGCGATTACATTCGTGGCGAGTATCGCCCTCGTAGGTTTTGCTGGATTCGGTTCTAACACCGATCCGGGAAGCACAACCAATGGCGGGGATGCGATCACGAATGAGTTCCAGCCACAGGTGGAACGGGCGCTTACAGCGTCTCAGACCGACCCCACGAACGCGCTGCTCCTGGCCAATGTCGGCCATGTCTACTATGAGTGGGCTGTGGCCGAGTACGAGAGTGGCGCAGTAGATGCGTCGCGTCCGTATTGGCTCTCGGCGGTCGCCTACTACGACCAGGCCCTTGCAATCAACCCCGCGGACAACGTTGTCATCGGCAATAAGAGCTTTGCGCTCGCCTATGCCGGAAGCCCTGACGCGGAGGCTGCCCTGAAGGCGTTCATCGCCACAGAGGACTCGACGTTGGCTCCGCAGATCGCAAATGCGCAGGAGTTGCTTGCTCAGATTCAGGCTTCCTCGAACGCGAGCTCTGCTACGACGAGCACCACGCCGTAAGGGAAGCTACTTTGTTGCTGGTGACGGTCGGTCGCGATTAGCGGCCGACCGTACTTGTTTGTGGACCGATTACCCCGCCCTGGTGTCTGCGAGCATGACACGCGCCTCTTCGAGGCTTGAGGCAGTTGAGAAGATGCCTGAGAGTCGAGTGAGGTCGAGGATGCTATCCACCGCATCGTTCGTCACAAGAATGAGGCGGCCACCATGCGCGCCGTATTCCTTGGACAGGGACAGCAGTAGACCCAGACCAGAGCTGTCCAGGTAGTCTAGTCGCGACAAGTCAACGACCGTCGAGCCGGGTGAGTCCTTCAGTATTCGGTCTATCGTCATCCTGAAGGCTGCGCACTCACTGTAGTCAAGATCCCCGACAAGGGTGAGCGCCCAATGCGTTGCTCCGGGGTCGAGCTGGATTGTCAGAGGCACGGTTATCCTTCCGCTCGATGTCGCCGCCATTTACCTACCCGAACATGGCCGCCTTCTCACCGGGGTATCCGACGGTTACAATCGGATGGTGAGACACAAAGCCACACCGAGAGGCGCGCGCATGGAACTCGATATATCGACCGAACGAGATGGTACCACTTGCCGCATCGCCGTGAACGGCGAGGTCGACGTCTACACCTCGCCCCTTCTTAAGTCACACATCGTCGATGCTGTTGATTCTGGCTGTGTCGATCTGGTGGTTGACCTCGAGGGCGTAGGCTTCATCGATAGCTCTGGCCTCGGCGTGCTTGTGAGCGGACTGCGTCGTGTCAAGGAGCAGTCCGGATCGATGAGAGTGATCTGCACTAGAGAAGGCATTCTGAAGATCTTCCGAATCACCGGGCTCGATAAGGTCTTCCCGATCTTCGCAAGTGCCGATGAGGCCGAGGGGTTCTAGGTCCCGCGTCTTGCGTTGTCGTTCCGGTGACCATAGACTCGTTCGAGTGACCGCGACCGCTCGGGTCGTATTCCCGTGCGTCAAGAGGAGTTGAAGCGTTGTTCGGCATCGGTGGCAGCGAGATTCTCATTATCGCCATCATTGTGCTGCTGCTGTTTGGGCCGGATAAGCTCCCCCAGGCGGCGCGCACCATGGGACGCTTCATGCGCGAGTTCAAGCGCTACCAGTCCATGATGGAGTCGACATTCAAGGCTGAGATGTACCTGTCCGAGCAGAAGGCTCAGACGGATAAGGCCGGCAAGACAGCCAAGGCCGACGAAGAGGCGGACACATTCAAGAAGGCTCGTGAGTATCGTGGGAAGGCTGGAATCGTCGCTCCGGGTGAAACGCCGCCAGTGGTGGTCGAGCTAGAAGATGACGAAGATGCGCCCATCGCGCCGGAAGACGCTGGTTGGACCCCGGGCTCAGGGGATGCCCCCGGTATGGAGCCTGTAGACGATGGAGAGGGGGAAGGGGAGCAGCAGTAGCTGCGAAACCCTAACGCCATGCCCATCGCACCCAAACGCATGCCGTTCTTCAACCACATCGATGAGCTTCGTCGCAGGCTCATGGTGGTTGTTTCTGTTCTAGCCGTTGCCGCCGTCGGGTTGTATTTCTTCACGCAGCCCATCTTTGACTGGCTGGTGGCCCCGGTGCTGCCATCCCTCGGTGAGGCCGAGATCACGTCGCTGCGCGTGTTCGACCCGATGATGGTGCGTTTCAAAGTCGCGCTGTGGGCCGCGATCGTGCTCACGAGCCCGGTCACCATCTGGCACACGCTGAGTTTCTTCCTGCCAGCGCTCAAGCCTAAGGAACAGAAGTGGTTCGTCGGCACGTTCGTGTCCATGATCGCGCTGTTCCTCGTTGGCGTGGCGATGTGCTACGTGATGATTCTGCCTGCGAGCTTCTCGTGGCTCATCGACCAGGCTGGCGGGATGATGACCTTCCAGGCACAAGCCACCGACCTCATCACCGTAATCTCGTATTTCCTGATCGGTTTCGGCGTCGCATTCCAAACGCCCGTCATCGTCTTCTACCTAACGTATTTCGGCGTGGTTCCCTACGCGAAGCTGCGTGAGAACTGGCGCGTGATCTGGGTAGTGATCGTAGTTGTTGCTTCTATGATCACGCCGGATTGGTCGCCTGTGAGCATGGCCGCCCTCTCGGGGGCGATGATCATCCTGTATGAGATGAGCATGTTGCTCGTCCGGATACTGATGGCCAAGAAGATCGCCGCGCAGCGAGCTGCGGATGCTGAGTTTGACGACGATGAGGATGACGACGAGTCCTGACGTTCGGGCACACGAAGGGGCGATTCTGTGCATGAGATGGGTATCTGCGACGGCATCGTGACTGCAGCGCTTGAGACTGCCGCCAAGGAGCACGCCGTCTGCATCAACAGCATTGATGTGACCATCGGCGTTCTCACGGAGATTCAGGAAGAGGCGCTGCAGTTCGCGTTCAGCGTGATCACGAAAGACACCATTGCCGATCACTCGGCGCTCAATGTGACCATGTTGACTGCGCGTTCGGTGTGCGGTGAGTGTGCCGCCGAGTTTGAGCACGGGCGCTTCGACGCGAAATGTCCGGAGTGTGGCTCCTTTGTATGTTCACTTATGCAGGGTCGCGAGCTTCGGATCGACAGTATCGATATCGATTAGGGGGTCGTCGTGCGGGTCGACATCGCTAAAGGCATCCTTGAGAAGAACGACACGCTTGCCGAGGGAAACCGCGAGCTTTTCGCGAAGAACGGCGTCTTCGTCGTAGACCTGATGGCGAGTCCGGGCGCTGGAAAGACATCCACGATTCTTGCAACCATCGCCGCGCTGCGCGAACGGTACAGCATCGCAGTCATCGAGGGCGACATCGCCTCGAGGGTGGACGCTGAGAAGATCGCCGCACAGGGTATACCCGCCGTACAGATCAACACCGGCGGCGCGTGCCACTTGGAATCCGACATGATTCGCCGTGCGGTCGACACACTCGACCTCTCGGAGATTGATCTGCTCATCATCGAGAACGTGGGCAACCTCGTGTGCCCGACCGACTTCGATTTGGGCGAGCACGCAAAAATCATGATCCTGTCGGTGCCCGAAGGGCATGACAAGCCGTACAAATATCCGGGCATCTTCCAGATTTCCGAGGCGGTCATCCTTAACAAGTACGATACGGTCAGCGTCTTCGACTTCGATGAGGCCGAGTTCCGCGGCGTTGTGCACGATCTCAATCCGAACGCGCCGATTTTCGCCATCTCGGCCACGAAGGGCGAGGGCGTTGACGCCTGGGTCGAGTGGCTTGCAGCTCGTATCGAAGCCGCAAAGGTGGTGCAGTCATGATGAGCCGTGAAGAGGCGCTTGCACTCGTTCGTGAGCGCATCCCCAACCGCAACCTCGTGAACCACTGCGTTGCGACCGAGATCATCATGGAGGCGCTCGCTAAGCACTTCGAGCTTCCTGAGGTCGATGTCGAGCGCTGGGCGCTCGCCGGTCTCCTGCATGACCTGGACTATGCCGAGACGGCCGAAGACTTCGAGCGCCACGGCATCGTGACGGCTGAGCTTCTCGGCGACCAGATCGATGATGAGATGCTCCACGCTATCCTTGCGCATGCGGGCAAGGCTCCGCTTGAGAGCCTCTTCGACCGTGCGCTGTACGCTGCGGACCCGACCACCGGTTTCATCGTGGCAGCGGCGCTCGTACGGCCGGAAAAGGACATTGCCGGTGTGGAAGTTCGCTCGCTGCTCAAGCGATGGAAAGAGAATGCGTTCGCCCGCGGAGCTAGCCGTGAACAGATGGCTGTGTGCGAGGAAATCGGGCTTGAGCGTGCCGCGTTCTTTGACATCGCGCTTAGCGCGATGAAGGCGCGAGCAGCCGAGATCGGGCTGTAGTCCGCCCCTCCTGAGGGTAAGCTCGGGTTCGGAATCCGGTTGACAGGCCGGTATATACTCGCATGGACGTTCACGGCCCCAAGTGAAGAGGACCTGCATCTATGCGACTTGTCGTCTCCGAAAAGAACATAGCGGCACGCCGAATCGCCGAGATACTGGCGGTTGGAAAGCCGAAGACCGATAAGGTCTATAGCACGCCGATCTACACCTTCCGCCGCGATGGCGAGGACTGGGTGAGCATCGGGCTCAAAGGTCACATCCTTGGTGTGGACTTCCCAACCGAGCTCGGCTACGCCGATGGCAAGTGGTCGGCATCCTGGGAAGATGGCCGTGAATCCGCTGCCGGGCTGCCCGACTCGCTCCCTGCTCCGCCGTGGGAGAAGCGCACGAAGCCGTATCTCGCCTCGGGCATGGATCTGCGGACGTGGAAGCTCCAGTCGCTCCCGTATCTGGTGTGGGCGCCCGTAGGAAAAGCGCCTGCCGAGAAGGAGATCGTCCGCGCTCTCAAGAATCTCGCCAAGAAGGCCGACGAGATCATCATCGCAACCGACTACGACCGCGAAGGTGAACTCATTGGCGCCGATGCACGCGGTGTGATGCGTGAGACCAACAAGACTGTCCCCGTGTATCGTGCGCGCTTCTCGGCCATCACAAAGGATGAGATCGAGCGCGCGTTTGCAGAGCTCGGCGAGGTCTCCGATGAACTCGCTGCAGCCGGTGAGGCGCGTCAGGACATCGACCTGGTGTGGGGTGCTGTGCTCACTCGCTATCTCACGAAGGTGCGCTTTGCCGGCGTGGGTCGGCCGAGAAGCGCCGGGCGCGTCCAGACTCCCACGCTCAAGCTGATCGTCGATCGTGAACTCGAGCGCGAGGCGTTCTGTCCCGAGACGTACTGGACCGTGGACGGGAAGTTCTCGGCGCAAGATACCGAGTTCGTCGCGGGTCACGAGACAGAGCGGTTCACGTCAAGTGAGGCTGCGCAGGCAGTGCTCGACGGCGTTGCAGGTAAGACGGACGCAACCGTTGCCGATGTGACCACCACGCGTCGCACGGTGAAGCCTCCTACGCCGTTTAATACGACGGCGCTCCAGGCCGCCGCGTCTGCTGAAGGCATCGGACCGAAGCGCGCGATGAACATAGCCGAATCTCTATATATGAACGGTTACATCTCGTATCCCCGCGTGGACAACAGCGTCTACCCGAAGAGCCTCGACATCAAAGGCATCCTCAAGACGCTCTCCGGTGTGTCGGCGTATCACCAGTACGCCGATTCGCTGCTCAAGAAAGACTCGCTCACCGCGACTCGCGGCGCGAAAGAGACGACCGACCACCCGCCGATACACCCGACCGGTGCGCCGGACCCGGAGAAGCTCAAGCCCGAGGAGTGGAAGCTCTACAACCTCGTGGCACGCCGCTTCATGGCAACGCTTTCAGCTCCGGCTGTCATCGAGGCGACGAAGGTTGGCCTGAATGTGGCCTCCGAGCGGTTCGTTGCTCGCGGCGACGTGATCATCGAGCACGGCTTCCGTGCGATTTATCACTACGGTCTCAAGAAGGACGAGCATCTCCCCAAGATGACCGAAGGCGACAAGATCGGGTTCCTTGGCGCTGAGAGCGAGCAGAAAGAGACGCAGCCGCCTAAGCGCTACAAGCCGGCCGGTCTCATCCAGGAGATGGAGAAGCGGGGCCTCGGCACGAAGGCGACTCGTCACGACATCATCGAGACGCTGGCGTCGCGTGGCTACACTGTGAACGATCCGATAGAGCCCACAAAGCTCGGCCGTGCCGTGATCGAAGCGCTCTCCGCCTTTGCCGAGCGCATCACCACGCCTGGCATGACCGCAGAGCTTGAAGCCGAGATGGACGACATCGCAAACGGTCGCCAGCTCCGCGAGACCGTCGTTGGTCATTCTCGGCAGCTTCTCGCCGAAGTCATGACCGTGCTGCTACCCCGGGCCGAAGAAGTCGGAGAGCTCCTGAAGGATGCCGCCGTAGAGGACGCGAAGGTCGGTCTGTGCCCGAAGTCCGGTCACGACTTGCTGGTTAAGTCCTCTCCTAAGACCAAGGGGCAGTTCGTCGGGTGTGCTGGCTGGCCTGATTGTGATGTCACCTTCCCGCTGCCGCAGGGCAAGATCGAGACAGTGCCAGAACCGTGTCCGGAGTGCGGTACCCCGCAGGTCAAGATCATCCAGTTCCGCCAGCGTCCGCGGGTACGTTGCCTCGATCCTGTGTGTCCGACCAACTTTGAGGCCACCGTGGATATCGGCGCCTGTCCCACATGCACCGCCGAGGGCAAGGACGGACGGCTCATCGCCCAGCGCTCGCCGCGTACCCTCAAGCGGTTTGCCCGGTGCACCAATTACGAGACGTGCAACACAAGCTATCCGCTGCCGCAGAATGGTGAGCTTCAGGCTACGGGCGAGTTCTGTTCGTGTGGCGCGCCGATGGTTGTCGTGCACACCGGCAAGGGGCCGTGGCGTATCTGCGTCGATCCGGCGTGCCCACTGAAGGCCGAGAAGGCAGCAGCCGCTGCCAAGGGCGGCGCCAAGCCCAAGAAGGCCGCAGCTAAGAAGCCAGCGGCAAAGAAGCCAGCAGCTAAGAAACCAGCAGCTAAGAAACCAGCAGCCAAGAAGGCTCCGGCTAAGAAGCCCGCTGCTGCCAAGAAGCCGAAGGCGAAGCCCTCGGAAGAGTGAGGCTTGCGCTCTTGCGGGGCATGAACCCCGTGAGGCCACCGCACGAACCGAGGTGTCAGCATGAGGCTCGCCGTACTGCAGCTTATGCTCAGGCCTGACGCAGAGTCGGAGCACCGCGTGCTCGCCGAGGCGATTGCTCGCGCGGTTGCTCAGGGTGCGGACGTCGTCGTACCTCCCACGGGTATCGGCCCTGACGGGGCCTCGGAGCTGCACGCACTCGACGTCCTCGGTCGTGTTGCGCTTCTCACGGGAGATGCCGCGATTGATGAGGAGGAGTATGCGCGTCTCGGCCAGAATCCGCCTGACGCGCTCATACTGTATCCGGGTGCAGAATCGGACATCCAGGCTGAAGCTGTCTTCGAGGTCGCACTCGAGCTCTCGATATCGCTCGCCAGCCTTGTGATCATCTCCGAGCGAACCGGTGCCGAACCCGGCGAGCCCGGTCACGGGGGGAGTGCGGTGATCGTCCTCGGCCAGGTCGTGGCCGAAGCTCTTTCTGACGACGACATCCTGATCGCCGACGTGATGGTCCCGTTGCTTGCACCGGACCCAAGGGCTCCGCTCCCGAAGGTTCCCCCCATCCTTGCTCAGCGCCTTGCGCACCATCGCGGCCAGCGACTCTCTGTGGAGTATCCCGCCGACCTGTCATAGCGTCGTAATCGTGCTCCTGCGTGATAGAATGCACCGAAGCTGCGGCAGTGCCGCAGTGGGGGATTCGTTCGTATATCGCGGGAAGGATTCAACATTGTCGCAGGCAAAAGTAACAGTAGTCGGCGCCGGTCAGGTTGGCGCGACAGCTGCATTCGTGATGGCACTCAAAGGCACGGCGGACGTTGTTCTCGTTGACGTTGCCGAGGGCATCCCCCAGGGCAAGGCGCTGGACATGATGCACGCCCGCTCGATCGAGCACTTCGGAACCAGCGTAACCGGCTCGAATGACTACGAGGCGACCGCCGGCTCCGACATCGTCGTCATCACCGCGGGACTTCCGCGCAAGCCCGGCATGACCCGCGATGATCTGCTCGCGATCAACGGCAACATAATGCGCTCGGTCGTCGAGCAGGCGGTGGCAGCGTCGCCTGAAGCGGTGCTGCTGTGCGTGACAAACCCGCTCGACATCATGACCTACCTCGCGTGGCAGGTTTCTGGCCTGCCCGCTTCGCGTGTGCTCGGTATGGGTGGCGTGCTCGACTCGGCACGCTTTGCGTACTTCATAGCGCGTGCGACCGGCGCTCCCATCTCCGACATCGACGCCGTCGTTGTCGGCGCGCACGGCGACACTATGGTGCCGCTGCCCCGACTCTCCACCGTTGCAGGCCGCCCGCTCACAGAGGTGCTTTCTGCCGAGCAGGTCGCAGGCGTCGTGAAAAGCACCGTCTACGGCGGCGCCGAGGTCGTGTCGCTCCTCAAGNNCCCGGCGCATCGGTTGCCGCCATGGTGGCCGCGATGCTCGGCGATACCCGCGAGACGATGCCATCGTGCGTCTTGCTTGACGGCCAGTACGGCCTCTCGGACGTCTATCTCAATGTTCCGGCCGTCCTCGGCCGCGAAGGTGTCGTGGAGGTTCCCGAGTGGGGCCTCACCGACGATGAGCTTGCAGCGCTTCACGAATCCGCTGCCGGCGTCATCGAAGCTGTCACGTCCCTCGGGCTTGGCGGGTAGCGCGTGCCCGGCGCGGAGGCAATCGCTGCGGCCGTTGAAGAGGCTGTGGCGCAGGCCGCAGTAACGCTCAGGCCGGACGTCTTGTCCGCGATGCGCGCTGCGCTCGACACCGAGCGCTCAGAGCGTGGCCGAGCGGTACTGCAGCAGCTTCTGGATAATGCGGCTATCGCAGCAACTGACCGGGTTCCGCTATGCCAGGACACCGGTACCGTATGGGTCTGGGTGGAGCTCGGCGTTGAAGAGCATCCGCCACGCGGCCTCCAGGCCGCGGTCGACTCTGCTGTTGCGCGCGCCTATCGCGAGAATGCCCTACGCATGAGCGTCGTGCGCGATGCCCTGTTCGATCGCACAAACACAGGCGACAACACTCCTGTGTTTCTCGACGTGACGCTGCGCCCCGGTACGGGGGCAACCGTGCACGTGATGCTCAAAGGCGGCGGCTCGGATAACGCGAGCATGGTCGCGATGCTCGATCCCTCGGCGGGCGAGGATGGAATCGCCGAGACGGTTCTGCGCGCGGTCGAGGCCAAAGCGAGCGGTGCGTGTCCGCCGCTGATCGTTGGAGTTGGCGTTGGTGGCACCTTCGACAGTGTCGGCAAGCTCGCCAAGAAGGCGCTTCTACGCGGAATCGACGAGCCATCGGACGACTCGCGTCTGAGGGCGTTCGAGGCCCGCCTGCTCGACGCCGTGAACGCATCGGGCATCGGCCCGGCCGGTCTCGGCGGCACCACGACCGCGCTTGGTGTGCGGGTCGTCTCGGCACCCTGTCACATCGCGGCACTGCCTGTCGCTGTTAATCTTGGTTGCTCTGCGATGCGCAGCCTAACGGTGGAGGTCGGCTGATGGCCGAGGGAAACACGCAGAAGCTCGAAGTGAAGGCCGCTTACCTGCCGCTGCTTCGCAATGGTCGCTTCCGCAAGCTCTGGCTCAGCCAGTTCGTCAGCGGAATCGGTGACTGGCTGGTCGTTGGTCTTCTCATCCCGCTCGTGACCACGCTCTCCGGCGGTTCCGCATTCGCGGTCGCAGGCATCATGATCGTGAAGATCCTGCCGTCGCTGCTGCTCAGCTCTGTTGTGGGCGTGTTGGTCGACCGTTTCGACCGCAGACGCCTGATGATCGCATGTGATGCGATTAGAGCCGTGCTAACGTTCGGCCTCCTGTTCACGAACAGCCTGGCTGTCATCTACATGGTTGTGTTCACCATGGAGGTCGCGTCGCTGTTCTTCACGCCGGCCAAAAACGCACTCATCCCGCACCTCGTCGACGAAGACGAGATCGCAATCGCGAACGGACTGTCGTATACAACGCAGCAGGCGAGCATGCTCATCGGCCTCACGATGTCCGGCGCTATCCTCGCCGGCTTCGAGGCCATCGTTCGCTGGGTACTCACTTCGGGGTTCCCGTTCGTGGACATGTTCGTCGGGCGTCTTGCCCCGGCGCTGCTCGGGCCGCGCGCAGGCGTCTTCGTGAACGCCGGAAGCTTCATCATCTCGGCGTTGGTCGTTACCTCGATCTCCGTTCAATCGAAGGTCGTGCACGAAGGCAAGCTCACGCTCTCCTTGCTTGGCAAGGACGCTATCGAGTCGTTCCGCTTCCTTGGGCAGCATCGTGAGCTTCGCGGGCTGCTGATCACGGTCGGCACCGCCATTCTCGGCGGAGGCGCCATCATCACCGTCGGCCTGGTGCACGTGCAGCAGAACCTCTCGGGCGGCGTGCCGATCCTCGACGAAGTCGAGGTCCTGCGCAAACTCATCGCAGCACCGCAGACGTTCATGCTCGTGTTCATCGCACTCGGCATGGTCGCAGGCGCGCTCATCGTCCCCAAGCTCGCGACTCGCGTGCCACTTCAGGCTGTGTTCCTCGGCGGCGTTGTTGCATTCGGCAGCGGGATGCTCGTGTTCTCACTCAGCAGCCTTTACTGGGTGGGTGCAGTGTTCGCGGTCGTTGCCGGCTTCTCGATAGCTTGTCTGACCGTTTCGGGGAACACGTACGTCATCAGGACCACGAGCGATCAGATCCGCGGACGTGTGTTCACCGCAATGGAATCCGTCATCCGGGTGTCGCTCTTGCTCTCGATGGTGGTAGTGGCTCCGCTCGGCGACCTGACCGGCAAGCTGGCGCTGTCGATTGCCGAGGCACGCGGGATCGATCCCGCCACGATATGGCTCTCTGGCCCGCGCATCACGCTCTTGCTGACGTCGTTCATCGTTCTCGGCGCAGCGGTCTTTGCGTTCCGTACGCTTAACTGGCGCGGGTGTTCTGATGGCGAGGAGGATGCAGATGGCTGCTGACGCGATTCGCGTGAACCTCCCTGCCACTCCGGCCGAGCTCTCTTCGCTTGTCGCTGGTCAGGCTGTCCTGCTGTCTGGCGTCGTGTTCACGGCGCGCGACGCGACGCATGAGCGAATCGCGGCCGAGCTCAAGCGCACTGGTGAGCTGCCGTTCGGTCTGACCGGTGCCACGCTCTTCTAC
Organism: Actinobacteria bacterium UBA2286; assembly: GCA_002345925.1. Taxonomy (GTDB): domain Bacteria; phylum Actinomycetota; class Coriobacteriia; order Anaerosomatales; family Anaerosomataceae; genus UBA2286. The sequence continues at coordinate 64,835 of DDWM01000059.1, forward strand.
GCCGGCCCAACGCCTGCGGCGGCCGGTCGCGCGGTCGGTTCCGTCGGCCCCACCACCGCCAAGCGCATGGATGCATGGACACCGGAGCTTCTTTCGGCAGGCATCACGGCGATGATAGGCAAGGGTGCACGCTCGGAGGCGGTGCGTCAGGCGTGCGTGGACACAGGCGCGGTGTACTTCGCGGCTGTCGGCGGCACGGCGGCACTGCTCGCCACGCACGTGCGTTCCGCCGAGACTCTGGCGTGGCCGGAGCTTGGCACCGAGGCGCTCGTGCGCATGGAGTTCGATGAGTTCCCGGCGTTCGTGGCAATCGACGCCACAGGCGCCGACGTATACGCGAGCGCACCCGCCGAGTGGAAGAAGGTGCGTCCGTGAGTGGAGTGTTCATCACCTTCGAGGGCGGCGACGGCTCCGGCAAGACCACGCAGATCGTCAGGCTGGCCTCGGCGTTGCGTGCTGTTGGCTGTGAGCCTGTCATCATTCGTGAGCCAGGTGGCACCGTGGTCGGGGAGGGCGTGCGCGAGATCCTGCTCGACCCCCGGCACGAGGGCCTTAACCCGATTGCCGAGACGCTGCTCTTTGCTGCAAGCCGCGCCCAGCTGAGCGCGACCGTGATCCGTCCTGCGCTTGAAGACGGACGTGTTGTGATCTGCGACCGCTATGCGGACTCCACCGTCGCGTACCAGGGATACGGTCGCGGGCTCGATCTGGAGACCGTCCGCGCGGTGAACGCGTGGGCGACTACCGGTTTGGTCCCGGATTGCACACTTCTCCTCGATGTTGATCCCACCGAGGGTATTCTTGCCGCAACGCCCGCCGAGGCCGATCGACTGGAGCGCGAGGCGATCTCGTTCCATGAGCGTATCCGGGCCGGGTATCTCGAAATGGCGCATGCAGAGCCTGAGCGCTGGACTGTGATTCCGCGCGATCGTGCGGATGTCGTTTGGGAGAAGGTGCACGCGGCGATTCGTTCCGTGCTCAAACGTGCCGGTGTTTCGTTGGATTCGCGATGAGCAGCAAGTGTGTATGGGATGAGATCCCCGCGCAGACCCGGGTAGCCGGATTCCTGCGAAGTGCTGTTGCCGGTGACACCGTGTCGCATGCGTACCTTTTCGTTGGGCCGAGCGGTTCGGGGAAGAAGACCGCTGCCGTTGCGCTGGCGTGCGCCGTCTACTGCGACGATGGCGGATGTGGGTCGTGCAGCACATGTCACCGCGTACTCTCGGGACATCACCCTGACGTGCACGTCGTGCGCCCTGAGGGCGCTGCTACGTACATCGTCGACCAGGTGCGCGAGATCATCCACGATGTGAACCTCAAGCCGGTACAGGCGTCACACAAGATCTACATCATCGATGAGGCGGACAGGTTCAACTCGGAATCTGCCAACGCGTTTCTGAAGACGCTCGAAGAGCCTCCGGATGACGTCATCATCGTGCTGCTCACTCGATCGTTCGAGACAGTGCTCCCGACGATAGCCTCGCGCTGCCAGGTCGTTCGTTTCCGTCCGGTGCCGCCGTCGGTTGCAGCAGCGCTGCTTGTCGAGCGCCTAGGCGTTGATCCCAGTCAGGCGGTAGCGGCTCTGGCTGCGTCGGGAGGCGTCGTTCCGCGTGCCGAGGAGCTCCTGCGCTCACCGGGACGTCTGGCGGCCCGCGAGTTGTGTCTTGAAACTCTCAAGCGCCTGCCGCACATGGACGGTTATGATGTCATCGAAGCGGCCAGGACATTGCTCGGCGCTGTGAAGGCTCCGCTCGACGAGGTCAAGTCAACGCAAGGCGACGAGATCGAGGAGTACAGGTCGCTTCTCGGCAAGAAGGTTTCGACGAAGCCGTTGGAGGATCGCCACAAGCGTGAGCTGACGGCTCGCGAGCGCGAGGGAGTCGGTGAGATTCTCGGCGTCGCACAGAGCTGGCTCCGCGATTGCTTAGCAGTATCACAAGGTGCGGGTGTTTATGTAGGTAATACCGACGTTGCAGATGCGATGGAAGAGGTCGCCAGCGTCATCACGCCAGCCGCCGCGCTAACCGCTTTAGCGGCCGTGGACACCGCGCGCAAGCGAATCTCGTATAATGTGAGCCCCCAGCTGGCCATTGAGGTCATGCTGTTCGACATCCAGGAGGTACTTAGATGCCCACGATAGTGGGAGTCAAGTTCAAATATGCAGGCAAAGTCCTGTATTTCGACCCCGCCGGCTCTGAGCCGGTCGAGGGCGGACACGTCATTGTCGTCACCGAGCGTGGCGAAGAGTACGGAGAAGTCGTCCTGGCAGCCAAAGAGGTCGAGAAAGCCGACCTTCCGCCGGGACTCAAGCCGATCCTTCGCGTTGCCAGTGAGGTTGATGAGGCGCGCGCAGCGACCTTGGCCGCCCGTGAGCCGCAGTCTATGGAGACGTTCCGGCGCCTGATCGCGAAGTACAGGCTCGACATGAAGCCGATCGGCATCGAGACGCTCTTCGACGACAGCAAGATGGTCTTCTACTTCGTTGCCGAGGAGCGCGTTGATTTCCGCGACCTCGTGCGCGATCTGGCCTCCGAGTTCAAGACCCGCATCGATATGCGCCAGATCGGTGTGCGCGATGAGGCTCGCCTCGTTGGCGGTCTCGGCCACTGTGGTGAGCAGCTGTGTTGCGTCCGCTTCGGCGGCGAGTTCCAGCCGGTCTCCATCCGTATGGCCAAAGAGCAGGACCTGCCGCTCAACCCGCTCAAGATCTCAGGGCTCTGCGGTCGGCTGATGTGCTGCCTTCGCTACGAGTTCGAGGCGTACAAGGACTTCAAGAGCCGTGCACCCCGCAAGAACTCGATCATCCAATTGCCGGATGGCCTCGGCAAGGTAATCGACATGAACACGCCTAAGGAGATGATCACGCTCCTGCTTGAGGGTGGCGCGCGCATCGAGGTTCCGCTGGCGTCGATGGACTGTGCGTGTGGCAAGGGTTGTCCGTGCCGCGTGAAGGCCGATGCATTCCCCGAGGCTGAAGAGGCCGCGTTCGAGCCGGTCGTCATGCGTGACACCAAGCCGACCAGGTCATCAAGGTCTGAGAGGCCGGCAAGATCTGAGAGGTCGGCAAGATCCGCGCAGCCCGAGCCAGCCGCGCAGGCAGCTGAAGAGCCGAAGTCGGACCGCAAGCGCCGTCGTCGCGGTGGCCAGAAGAAGTCATCGGACGCCGGAGCTGCGAGCTCCACGCAAGATGGTGGGCAGAAGCAGGGCGGCCAGAAGCAAGGCGGGCAGAAGCAGAATCCTCCGCGCCAGAAGGCGCCGAAGGACCAGCAGGCACCTAAGCCCGCAGGCGAGCAGGGGAGTGCCGAGGGCGCTACGTCAACGTCTCGGCGGCGTCGTCGCAGAAGGCCATCAGGTCAGTCTGGCAAAGCTGAATAGCGTTCGCTATACTTCGTACTCGCGCCGACGTAGCTCAGCTGGCCAGAGCACCGCACTCGTAATGCGGGGGTCAGGGGTTCGAATCCCCTCGTCGGCTCCACAGTAATCAAAAGAGGGAGCCCAATGGGCTCCCTCTTCTTGTGTCCGATTGCGTCTATCTAGATGCGGAATCCGCGCATACCATCCTCGAGCGTGCGGGCCTGCTCGTCGATCTCGCGGACGGACACCGCGACCTGCCTCGCCGCAGAGGCCGTCTCTGAGGCCGCTGAACTCACCTGGTGCATCGCCGAGAGAACCTGCTCGGATGCCACGCGTTGTTGTGCAGCTGCGCTGGCGATCTCTCGGGCGGCGCCTGCAGTCGACGATACCTGGTCGACGATGCTGCCAAACGAGAACCCGGAGCGCTCGGTCTGCTCGACACTCTCGGCCGCAAGGCGGGCTTGCTCGTCAGCACCCCGAGCCAGCTCGGTCGCGGCACGCTGGATGCCGTCGATCAGAGTGCCGATGCGGGTGGTAGATGCCGAGACGCTCTCGGCCAGCTTCTTGATCTCGGTGGAGACCACGCTGAATCCCTTGCCGGCATCTCCTGCGCGCGCCGCCTCGATTGCGGCGTTGAACGAGAGGATCTTCGTTTGATTCGCGATGTTGTCGATGAATGCGAGGACTTCGCCGATGTCGGCCGTCGTTTGCTGCAGGGCGCTGACATCAGCTGCCATCGACTCCGCGCTCGCGCGCAGTCTGCCCACGCTTGCCATCGTCTCGCCAAGTCCATCGTGTCCTGATTGAGCGGCCTCAAGCGTGTCATCGGCCAGCCGCATGACGGTCGCTGCCGAGGCGGCCACCGAGCGGTACGACGCGGTCATCTCCTCGAGTGTGGCGGTTGTCTCGGCTACAGCTGATGCCTGCTGCCCGGCCATCTCGGCCTGGTGCTGAGACGCGCTGGCTATCTCGCCGGAAGCGCCCTTCAGGTGGCTGAGTGAGTCGCGTACGCGTCGGATCAAGCCCGCAAGTCCGTCAGACATCGCGTTGAACGCCGTGCCGAGAGCCGCGATCTCGCGGTCTCCGCTCGCGGGAACACGCGTGCCCAGGTCTCCGGAGGCGACCCGCTCGGCAGCAAGCGCTACCACGCCGACCGGACCGGCGATCAGCCGGGAGGTGAAGACCGCCGCGATGGCGGCAAGGAACAGCCCAGCGGCGAGTGCGATGCCGAGCCGAAGCTCGAAGGCCGTGAGGGCATCGATGTAGCGATCCTGCGGCAGCCCAACGAAGAGCATTCCGATGGTGTGCCCGTTCGGGCCGCGGATAGGCTCGTAAGCGGTGTAGAGGTCACGGTTCACAACGAACGCTTCACCGCGGTAGCCCGCACCCGTTGCAAGTGTCTTCAGTCTTACCTCGTCGGAGACCACGGTGCCCACAGCGCGCTTGCCGTCCGCGCCACGAACACTCGTGGAAACGCGCACCTCGTCTTGGAAGACCGTGGCGACTCCGCCGATGCGGTCTCCGATCTGATCAACGAGTGTGGTGGAGTTGCTGACGATGTCGACCGCAACGAGCGCGCCTCGGCCCTCACTTGCACCGAACGGGATCGCTGCCTCAAGACCCAGCGCGCCATCCACTGCCGTCTTCGTCGTCGTGCCCTGTGCAGTCTGCTTCACCGGTATGAGGTAGGCATCAGCGAGGCCCGCCTGTTCGATCTCTGACTGAGGCACCGTCACACACGATGATCCTGTCTGGCCACCGAACGCGTTTCGTACTACCGGGTCCGCACTCCTGTCGCCGGACAGTCCGCCGAGACTCGAACTCAAGACCTTGCCCGTGGCGTCCACCGAATACACATAGGTCACGTGCATGTCGGCAGCCAGTTGCTTAAGGTCAGCTGCGGTCATCGACTGCACCGTGTTCACGCGCGCGCCACCGGAGTACGTCTGAAGCGATGCGACCATGCCCTCGAGGCGAGCCGCGACAACGTCTTGCGCGCTTCTCATGTGGACGTCGATGACGTTGCCGGCCTCGCGCTGCATCGCCGCATCGAAGCTGGTGATACCGACGATTCCCGCGACGACGATGGGGACGATAGCGACGGTCAGGAACGCGCCCGTCATTCGGGCAGCGATAGGCAGGCGCCTTTTCTCGGTCATGGAGTTCCCTCGTTCGTTGCGGGTCGACGTCTGATTTCATAGCCGAAGGACGCCTCAGTGTAGCGCAGATACGGCGCCGAAGTTGCGTGCTCTAATCGGCGCACGGTAGTAGTATTCCGGTGAACGGTTGTGTCGCCGGATTGTGCCTGGCCAAATACCCCCGGGGGCTTGCAGGTCGTTCGTAGCGCATGCTATGTTGCTACGACTTCGCCCCGGACAGGTGCTCCCCGGTTACCTGTCATGTGGGCGTCGTCGCACCCGGAGGTGGAGCGGCGACGTGCATGAAACCGGGAGAGGAGGTCTGGCCGAATGGTGCAGAGCGTGACTGCAGACCATATCGTGCTGGGCTTGTTCGTAATCATCGGACTCATCTTCGTACCGCTGACGATAACTGCCTCCCACTTCCTGGCGCCATCCAAGCCGGATCCTCGCAAGCTCGACACCTATGAGTGCGGCAGCGAGCCCGTCGGTCCTCCATGGGTACAGCTGCGCGTTGGCTACTACGTCTATGCGCTGCTCTTCGTCGTCTTCGACATCGAGACTGTCTTCTTGTATCCATGGGCCGTCGCCTTTGACCGCATGGGTGTGTTCGTTCTCGTCGAGATGCTGGTATTCATCGCAATCCTCGCAGCCGGGCTCGCGTATGCCTGGAAGGAGGGCGCGCTGCGTTGGCGATAGAGAAGTTCACCGGTGAGAATTCCATGATCTTCATCCGCAGCGAGCAGCTCTTCGATTTCGCTCGCCGTAATTCGCTGTGGTACATCGCCTTCGGCATTGCCTGCTGCGCCATCGAGGGCCTGATGAGTGCCAGCGGTCCGCGTTTCGACTTCGACCGGATGGGCGTGTTCTTCCGCAACTCCCCGCGCCAGGCCGACGTGATGATCGTCGCCGGCACCGTGAACCACAAAATGGCCGAGACGGTGAAGCGCCTCTACGATCAGATGCCGGAGCCAAAGTGGGTGGTCGCCATGGGTGCGTGCGCCAACACCGGCGGGCCGTTCCGTGAGTATTCCAACGTCGTTCTCGGCGTGGATAAGATCATCCCGGTCGACGTGTACATCCCCGGATGCCCGCCTCGGCCAGAATCTGTGCAGTACGCCTTCATCGAGCTGCAGAAAAAGATCGCGAAGCGGACGGAGGAGCGCCTTGCTGCCCGCAATAAGTGACATCGAGCGGCTGCTTGCCGCACTTCCGGACGTGACAGTTGCCGAGGAGCCTCTCGGCGTGGTTGCGCGCGTGGCATTAGCCGATGCCGACGCCGCGCTCGTTGCGATCAAGGCAGCCGGCTATGAGTCGCTCGTTGACTTCGACGGTATCGACACCGGTGAGCTCATCGAGCTCACGTACCGGTTGCGTTCCTACGCGCTCGACACGGAACTCCACGTGAAGACCTCGGTTGCCTACGGTGGCACCATCGAGTCGGTTTGGTACGAGTACCCCTCGGCGCTGATGCCCGAGCGTGAGACCGCCGAGCTCCTGGGACTCCACCTCGCGGGCCACCCGAACCCGAAGCGCCTGCTCACTACCGACGGCGTAGCGCCGCTCCTGCGCAAGGATGTTCTCATCCGCAGCGTGGAGGAGGTGAAAGCCCGATGACCGACACTTGCGAAGAGACTCTTGGCGTCGGGCTGCTGTGCGAGGGTCAGCATGACCCCGGCACGCCTCCGGCCGGACTCCGTCGTGCGCCATCCGGCGTTGACGGGCTCACGACCGAACACCTGATCATCAACATGGGTCCGCAGCATCCGTCCACGCACGGTGTGCTGCGCATGCTCATCGAGGTCGACGGCGAGGAGATCGTCGCTGCCGAGGTCTCGGTCGGCTACCTCCACCGCGGCATCGAAAAGCTTGCCGAGCACCGCCGTTACGACGCGATCGGGACGCTCATGGACCGCGGTGATTACGTCTCGGGCATGATGGGCGAGCACGCCTTCGCAATGGCTGCCGAGCAGCTCATGGATGTTGAGGTGCCGCGCAAGGCGCACTGGCTGCGCTCGCTTGCCTCCGAGCTGAACCGTCTCGCAAGCCACCTCGTGTGGTACGGGACGTTTGGTCTTGATACCGGCGGCATGGGGCAGTTCCTCTACGCGATGCGCGACCGCGAAGTGCTCCTCGACATCCTCGAGGCGCTATCCGGTCAGCGCATGATGTTCAATTACATTCGCCCAGGTGGCGTGGTCGCAGACCTTCCGCTTGGCCTGGAAGCGAAGATCCGCGAATTCCTGAGCACGTTCGATATGTATCTGGAAGAGCACGATCAGCTTCTCGGCGGCAATGAGATCTTCCAGGGCCGCGTGAAGGGCATCGGCGTCATCGATCGCGGAATCGCCCAGTGCTTCGGCCTCACGGGTGCGAACCTGCGCGCGGCGGGCGTGGACTTCGACGTTCGCAAGGCTCGCCCGTACGCCGCATACCCGGAACTCGACTTCGAGGTTCCGCTCGGCACCAAGGGCGACGCATGGGATCGCTACACCGTTCGCATGGAAGAGATGCGTCAGTCGGCGCGAATGATCGCGCAGCTCATCGACGGTATGCCTGAGGGCCCGCACACTGCCAAGGTGCCGAGAGTCATCCGCCCGAATGCCGGCGAGGTGTACGCGAGCGTCGAGTCATCGCGCGGCGAGACGGGAATCCACCTCGTCAGTGACGGCACCGAGCATCCGTATCGCATGCATTACCGTGGCCCGTCGCTATACGCGGCGCAGGCGCTTGAAGAGATACTGCCGGGACACCTCATCGCTGATGTGGTCATGATCATCGGCTCGACCGACATAATGCTCGGGGAGCTGGATCGATGAGCCCCATCGCAGTCGGCGCCCTCAAAGTCTTCGCCGCTATCGGGCTAATGCTCGGCAATGGCGTTGTTCTCATCTACATGCTGCGTAAGGTGCTGGGTCGCCTCCACCTGCGCCACGGGCCGATGGAAATGGGCCCTGCGGGCATGTTCCAGACGCTCATGGACGTCGTGAAGCTGCTCACCAAAGAAGACATCACGCCGAGGGCTGTCGATAAGTGGCTCTTCCGGCTCGCCCCGCTCATGGTGTTCTTGCCGTCGCTCATGGCATACGCGGCGCTGCCGTACTCGGACAGCTGGCGCATCACGAACCTCGACTCGGGGCTGCTCTACACGTTCGCGGTCCTTTCGCTCGTGCCGATCGGCATCCTGATGGCCGGCTGGGCGAGCGCCAACAAGTGGTCGCTTCTCGGCGGAATGCGCGCGGCTGCCCAGCAGATCGCGTACGAGGTGCCGCTTCTGCTCTCCGTTTTGCCGATCGTCATGCTCGTTGGCAGCGCGAATCTCGGCACGATCGTCGAGGCGCAGCAAGGCACGTTCCTCGCCGTGCTGCCGAGGTGGTTCATCATGAACCCGCTCTTCTGGCCCACGTTCGTGCTATTCGTGATCGCGTCTCTCGTGGAGAGCAACCAGACGCCCTTCGATATGTCCGAGGGCGAGTCTGAGATCGTGGCCGGCTTTGCGACCGAGTACTCGGCGATGAAGTTCGGGCTGCTCTTCCTCTCGGAGTTCAGCAACGGGTTCATAGTCTCGGCGCTTGGTGTCACGCTCTTCTTCGGTGGATGGTCGCTGCCGTGGGTTCCTGCGTCGTGGTATGCGGCTGCGCCGATACTCGGGCCGGCCATCTTCATCATCAAGACGTACATCGGCATCTTCTTCATGATGTGGATCCGCGGGACGTTCCCGCGAGTGCGCATCGACCAGATGATGCAGCTCGGTTGGATGCGTCTGATCCCGATATCGCTCGCGTGGATCGTCTTCTCGGGCATCGTCATCAAGGTGTGGAGCTAGTTATGTGGGGACTCGGATTACTCAACGGTCTCAGGATCTCGATGCGCAACATGCTTCGGGGCCCCATCACCGTGAAATATCCGCACGAGAAGCTCGTGCTGCCCGAGCGCGCGCGCTGGGCGGTGCGGCCCAAGTACTTCGACGACGGCTCGCCCAGGTGCACGGCGTGCATGGCTTGCGTGCGCGTGTGTCCCGATCACATTCTGAGCCTCGACGTGACCACCGGCGAGGATAAGACGAAGCATATCGACGCCTTCGGCTACGAGATCGGCGCCTGCATGATGTGCGGGCTGTGCGTGGAAGCGTGCCCGTTCGACGCTATCAAGATGAGTCACGACTACGAGCTCGCTGTGACCGATGTGGCACTTCTGAACGAGAACCTGATCGTCAACGTGGATGCTGCAACGGGTGCGCGCCACAAGGCAGAGAAGCAAGCGACGGCGGGGGAGGTGGAAAGCGGTGAGTGAGACGGTGAACGGCGTTGTCTTTCTCATGTTCGCGTTCGCGACCATCGGTGGAGCCGTGATGATGCTCGCCACCCGCAATGTCGTGCACGCCGCATTCTGGCTGCTCGAGGTCATGCTGGCGACTGCCGGGCTCTACTTGCTGCTTTCCGCCGAGTTCCTCGCGCTCGTGCAGGTGCTCGTCTATGCCGGTTCGGTCGCGGTGCTCGTGCTCTTCACCATCATGCTCACCTTGCGTCGCCGGGAGGACGCCATCCGGCCGTATGAGCCGGGCTGGGCTGCTGCGGTTCTATCCGCGCTCTTCGGTGCGGCTGTGCTCTTCGCGGTTGAGCGCTTCGCCTCGCAGCTGCCTCCGGGCGCCATGCCCGCCTCGGTTCCGGACCTCGCAGCCTTCGGTCAAACGCTCTTCACGGCGTGGGCCGTTCCCTTTGAGATCGCCTCGCTCGTCTTGCTCGTCGCCCTTGTGGGCGCCGTATGGTGGTCTGGGGGTGATAGGTCGTGACGTTGCTTCAACCGGTCGGCCTGCTCTCCTTCATGGCGCTATCAGCCGTGCTCTTCTCGCTGGGACTCTACGGCGCGCTGTCGCGCAAGAGTGCGGTCATGGTGCTCATGTCGCTTGAGCTCATGGCGAACGCCATCAACATCAACCTCGTAGCGATCTCGCGTTTCTCGGCACCGGCCGAGATGACCGGCCAGATATTCGCGGTCTTCTCTATGGTGGTTTCGGCTGCCGAGATAGGACTTGGTCTGGCGCTCGTCATCGCGCTCTATCGCCAGCGCAAGACGATAGAGATCGATTCGATGCAAGAGCTGAAGGGGTAAGCCGTGGGCTACGTTGCTGCCATAGCGCTCTTGCCCGTCATCGCATTCGCGATCCTGGTGCCGATGTCTAATCGTGTCCGCAACAAGGCGGTCCCGATTTCGGTGGCTGCGGTTGGCATTTCGCTCGTCCTGTCGCTGCTCGCATTCGTCCAGGTGTGGCCGGGCGGTCACGGGGGCGAGGCGGCGTACCACGCCTCGGTCACCTTCGCCACGCTCGGATCCGTGAATCTTGGAGTCGGCATACTGCTGGATCCTATCTCGGCAGTTATGTTGGTGGTCGTGACGCTCGTTGGCACCGCCGTGCAGGTCTATTCGCTCGGCTATATGCACCGGGACGCCCGAATCGGCTGGTACTACGCCGTGCTCTCGCTCTTCACGGCCGCGATGCTGATGCTGGTGCTCTCGGACAACTTCTTGCAGCTCTACATGGCCTGGGAGGTCATGGGACTTTGTTCGTACCTCCTCATCGGCTTCTGGCATGAGCAAGTCGCGCCGAGGAAGGCGAGCCTCAAGGCATTCCTGACCACCCGCGTCGGCGATGTCGGCTTTGCGCTTGGCCTGGCGGTCATGTACCAGACCACGGGGTCCTTCGACTTCTCGGTGGTCTTGCATGACTTCGCGTGGGCACCTGCGGCTGCGACCACGGTTTCGCTCTTGCTGCTCTTTGGTGCGATGGGCAAGTCGGCGCAGGTGCCCTTGCATGTGTGGCTGCCTGACGCCATGGCCGGCCCCACGCCTGCCTCGGCGCTCATCCACGCAGCCACGATGGTGGCTGCAGGTGTCTTCCTGGTGGCGCGCGCCCTCCCGATCTTCGAGGTGAGCGGAATCGCGCTCACGGTCACGATGCTGGTTGGCGTGACGACTGCGATCATTGGCGGCCTGCTCGCAGCGGTGCAGCACGACATCAAGAAGGTTCTCGCTTACTCCACCATCAGCCAGCTCGGCTACATGTTCGTTGCGCTTGGCGCCGGTGGACTTGTTGCGGGCATGTACCATCTGGTCACGCACGCGTTCTTCAAATCGCTGCTCTTCCTCGGCGCGGGCGTCATCATCCATGCCGCGCACACGCAGGACATGCGCGAGATGGGCGGCCTGGCAAAGAAGATGCCGGTCACGACCGTGACGTTCACGATCGGCTCACTTGCACTCGCCGGTGTGTTCCCGTTCTCGGGCTTCTGGAGCAAGGACGAGATCCTTACCGTGCTGTGGCATGAGGGCCAGTACGCGGTCTTCGCACTCGCCCTACTAGCCGCTTTTGTGACTGCGGTCTACGTCGCCAGGCTCTGGTTCAGGGTGTTCACCGGCCCAACGCAATCCGCCGAGCTCAAAGAGGCGCACATCGAGATGCTCATCCCGATGGGCGTGCTCGCCGCGATATCGACTTTCATCGGATTCGGTTCGCCGTACTTCGCACAGTTCCTCGGCCATCATGGGGAGTGGCCGGCACTCGGCATCGCGCTCACTTCGACGGCCGTGGCGGGAATCGGACTAGCGCTTGGGTGGTGGGTGTACGGACGCCGCACCAAGGTCATCAACACGCGACCGTTCAAGCAGCGCGCCGGGTTCGTCTATGACGCGCTAACCCTAAAGCTCTACTTCGACCTTACATACGACTACTTCATCGTCAGAGGCTACGGACGCCTTGCCGAGACGCTATCCGGCTTTGACAGGGTCGTAGTTGACGGCGTCGTCAACGGTGCCGGCGCGGTCTGGCGCTCGGGAGCCGAAGTCGGTGCGCTCATAGATACCTACGTGATCGACGGTGCAGTCAACGGCACTGCTTCACTTATCAAGGCTGCCGGCGCCAGGGTTCGGCGTATCGAGACCGGCCGCATCCAGGCGTACCAGGGACTCATGGTCGCCGCGCTCGTCCTGCTCATGCTGTGGTTCGTCGTGAAAGGGGCCTGACGCCCATGTTGCTCTCCGCCATCGTCCTCCTCCCGCTTGCGGGCGCCGTCATCTCGGCGCTCGTGCCAAAGGACCGCGGCGACATCGCCCGCTGGATTGCGGCTGTTGTGACCGCTGTCGACCTGGCGCTTGTCGCGTTCGTTGCGCTGAGTTTCAACATCGAAGGCGGGATGCAGTTCGTCGAGCACGTTGCGTGGGTGCCTCAGTTCGGCATCTCGTACCACCTCGGCGTGGACGGCATCTCGATCACGATGCTGTTTCTCTCGGCGCTACTGTCGCTCGTTGCGGTCGTCGCGTCCTGGAACATGAAGACCAAGCCGACCGCGTACTTCGCGATGCTCTTGCTGCTCGAAGTCGGTATGAACGGCGTCTTCCTGGCGCTCGACTTCGTGCTCTTCTACGTGTTCTGGGAGCTCGTTCTCGTCCCGATGTACTTCCTCATCGGAACATGGGGCGGGCCGAGAAAAGAGTACGCATCCATCAAGTTCTTCTTGTACACGCTCTTCGGCAGCGTGTTCATGCTCATCGGCATCATCGCTCTCTACCTGCAGACCGGAACCTTCGACATAACAGCGATGGTTGGGGCAGGTCTTTCCGAGTCGTTCCAGTGGTGGGTCTTTGCGGCGTTCTTCCTCGGGTTCGCTGTGAAGGTGCCGATCTTCCCGCTGCATACCTGGTTGCCGGACGCTCACGTTGAAGCGCCGACTGCAGCTTCGGTGCTGCTTGCTGGCATCTTGCTCAAGATGGGCACCTACGGCTTCATCCGAATCTCGCTGCCTATACTTCCGGATGCCGCGAATCAGTGGGCACCGTTCATCACGGCGCTAGCCGCGATCTCGATCGTCTACGGAGCTGCTCTCGCGTTCGCACAGACGGACCTCAAGAAGCTTGTTGCGTACTCATCCGTCTCGCACATGGGCTTCGTCATGCTCGGCATCGCATCCGGAACGGTAGAAGGACTTAATGGTGCTATCGCCGTCATGTTCTCGCACGGCGTTGTGACAGGCCTGCTCTTCCTCATCGTCGGCATGGTCTACGAGCGCACTCACACTCGGATGATCCAGGACGTTTCCGGGCTCTCGAACAAGGTGCCGGTCGCTGGCGGGCTGCTCGCGTTCGCGTCGTTTGCTTCGCTCGGCCTGCCGGGGCTCTCTGGCTTTGTGGGCGAATTCCTGACGCTGCTCGGCGCGTGGAAGTCAGATGTACCTGCGGTCTGGGTCGTCATTGCAGCCATCGGCGTACTCCTTGCCGCCGCGTACACGCTCTCGATGGTGCAGCGCGTCATACTCGGCACGCCCTCGCCGATCGTCTCCAAGATCAACGACCTCACCGTTCGCGAGGTCGGTCTGCTCGTTCCGCTCGTGGTGCTCACACTCGTCGTCGGTCTGTACTGGAACTCGATTCTGCGCTTCACCGACCCGGCCGTGACCCGCATCGTCGCGCTTCTGGCGGGTGCATAGCATGAACGGCGTGGGCTGGTTCATTCCCGAGTATCTCCTTTTGGCAGGCGCGTTCTTCGCGCTCTTTGCTGATTGGATATTCGGTCGCGATAACGCCGGCGCTGCTGCCGGGGCGGTCATCGCAGCGCTTGCTGCTATCGCCGCGGTGCTCATCGGCGTGCGAGAGCCGGCGTTCTTGGGAGGCCTGCTCGAACTCCGTCAGGTCGCTGTCACCGTTCGGGTCGCAATCGCGGCTCTCTCGGCGGTCTACTTGCTCTGGCTGGCTGCTCGCGGCACCGCGCCCGAGCGCTCGCGAGAAGCGGCTGCGCTCGTGATGCTCGCCGCACTCGGCGGAATGCTGATGGTCTCGGCGCGCGACCTTATGGTGCTCTTCATCAGCATCGAGCTCGCAACGATGCCCGCGTACGTTCTCATGGGATACCGCCGCGACGATGCACGTTCGCTTGAAGGCGCGCTCAAGTACTTCCTGCTCTCGATGACCACGAGCCTCGTGATGCTGTACGGTTTCTCGTTCCTCTTCGCCATCGCCGGTTCAACGTCGTTCGCAAAGATCGCGTCCGCACCTGACGCGGGCCTGCTCGGCGGGTTTGCGGCACTCTTCGTGTTCGTCGGACTGTTCGCGAAGATGTCGGCGGCGCCGTTCCATTTCTGGGCTCCTGACGCATATGAGGGCGCTCCGGCCGCATCTGTCGCATTCGTCTCGACCGTCCCCAAGCTCGCCGGCGCAGCCGTGATGGTCCAGCTCGCAGCCGTGCTGGTGCCGGGCGTCCCGTCACTTCCGGTCGTGTTCGCGATCGCGTCGCTTGCGTCGATGGTGCTCGGCAACCTGGCGGCGTTCCCGCAAAGCGATGTACGCCGCCTCATGGCGTACTCGGGCGTTGCACACACCGGCTACATGCTCCTGGCCCTCTCGGCAGGCACCGCTTCTGGCAATGCCGCCGCCGTCTTCTACACGATCGCGTACGCAGTGCCCTCGATGGCCATCATGCTGATCGCTGCCGAGGAGGGAAGCGCGCTCGACGACTTCGCCGGGCTTGCCGCTCGCAGACCCGCCATCGCCTGGGTGTCCGTCGTCTTCTTGCTGTCGCTCGTGGGAGTGCCGCCGATGGTCGGCATGTTCGGCAAGCTGATGCTCTTCACAGCTGCGCTTGAAGCCGGACGCCTGGCCCTCGTGATCGTCGCGGTCATCATGAGCGTCGTCTCTGCGGGCTACTACTTCCGCGTCCTGCGTGCCGCTTTCTTTGCCGAGGGATCTGCCGAGCCTCGCGTTCAGTTCTCACTGTCTTCGACGGTCGCCATGGGCATTCTTGCGCTTGCCACTCTCGGCATCGGAGTCTTCACGGGTCCGCTGTTCCGGCTGCTGACGGCCGGATTCTAGAGAAGAACCTGTGAAGAGCTTGTGCTGTGGTTGTGCCGCAGCCGCGCTTATGGACGGCCTCGGGTATAGTCGCTTGAAGTGATGCGTCTTCTTCCAAGCGAGGTGCCCGATGACTGACGAGTACACGCCACAGGAGCTTCCCGTTGATGGCGAGCAGTACCCCCAGACCTACGAGACAACGCCGGCGAGCCCGGTTGTGCCGCCATTGCCACCGCAGCCTGTACCCGTGCGCCCAAAGCGCAGCGCCCTGGGAATGATCGTCGCGGGCATCTTCGGCGGCCTGGTTGGTGCGGCGATAGTCGTTGCCGCTTTCGTGTTCGTTCTCGGCTATCCCGTGCAAGAAACCGCCGTGCAGCCGACGGGGGACCCCGCATCGCTGACGACCTCAACCCCTGCTCCGGTCGCGCTCGGTGAAGCCGCATTTGCCGAGACGGTCGCGGCCAGACTGACACCGTCTGTGGTGTACATCGAGATTCAGCAGACCGGGGTCGATCGATTCACGGGCAGAACCGTCACACAGTCGGCCGGTAACGGCAGCGGCGTGATCATCCGGGAGGACGGCTACATCCTCACCAACAACCACGTTGTCGACGGAGCCGATGTGCTATTGGTCACGATCGGCGTCGAGGAGCTTCCGGCGACAGTGGTTGGCACCGACCCCTCGACCGATCTCGCCGTGATCAAGGTCGACAAGACGGGGCTTCCAGCCGCAGAGTTCGGGTCGTCGGCCGCGCTCAAGGTCGGCGAATCCGTCGTCGCGATCGGCAGTCCGTTCGGCCTCGAGAAAACCGTGACCTCGGGAATCATCTCTGCCCTCGGCCGTTCGACCGTGGCGCAGGGGACCTCCGGCATCACCGCATACATCAGCCTCATCCAGACCGACGCCGCCATTAATCCTGGCAACTCGGGCGGTGCACTTTCCGATGCGCAAGGTCGCCTCATCGGCATCAACACGCTCATTCAATCCACGTCCGGGCAATCCGCCGGCATCGGCTTCGCGATTCCTGTCGACTTCGCGAAGAGCATTGCCGAGGAGCTCATCGCAACTGGTCGCGCGTCGCATCCGTTCATGGGCGTTGGCACGGCGACGATAGACGGCAACGCGGCGGCGCAGTATGGGCTCTCTGTGAGCACAGGAGCGTTCGTCCAGAGTGTCACCGCGGGTTCCCCTGCCGAGACAGCTGGTATCAAGCAAGGCGACATCATCGTGAAGGTCGCCGACACTGACATTGCAAGCGTGGAGGACGTCTTCACGGCAATCCGTTCCCAGAAGGTGGGGGACACCGTTTCGGTCGAGATTGTCCGAGGCGAAGAGCGCCTGGTCATCAAGGTGACGCTTGCCTCCGATACGGCGGCACGGTAGTGCGCATCACTATCGTCGCGGTTGGACGCCTGAAGGAGTCGTACTGGCGAGATGCGGCCGCCGAGTACCTGAAGCGCCTGCGCCCCTATGCCACGGTCGAAGTGATCGAGGTGCCGGACAGGGACGTGACCGCAGACGAGCGGGGTGCGCTTCGGGTCGAAGGGGAAGGAGTGCTCCGAGCGATTCCGGACGGCGCCTACGTTGTGGTGCTTGCCATCGACGGCAAGCAGCTCTCCTCGGAGGGTATGTCGTCATGGCTTGAGTTGGCCGGAATCGAAGGACGAAGTTCTGTCGCTATCATCATCGGTGGTGCGGCCGGGCTTGATGCGGCCGTGATGGCGCGTGCCGACGAGCTGCTGTCCCTTGGCGCGATGACTCTGCCGCACCAGCTGGCGCGGGTGGTCTTGCTGGAGCAGATCTACCGGAGTTTCCGTATCATGCGCGGCGAGCCGTATCATCGATAGCGGGACTAGCCGCCGATTGTCAGGATCTCGCTATGGGTCCGCTTGTGCACTTCGAACTCACACGTGATTGGGCGCGGGAAGCCGGGCTCGATGCGGTTGCCGAGCGGATCGCCTGCGCCGACGTTGCGGTCGACATTGAGTTCCCGGCCCGGGGTTCTCTTTGCAACCTGACCCGTCACTTCGCGCCATGGGCGTATGGCTGGTCATGGTACTACCGGCGACAAGCGCTTCGCGCGCAGTCCCCAGAGGCACTTGGGCGCGCACTGCACGCCTCACAAGATGCCGTTGCGCATGGAGTGTTGGGGCTCGCGCATGTGAGATTCGACCTCAAGATAGGTCGTGATCCCGATGACTGGGATGCGGCACCGGAGTGGGTTCGGACGCGCATCCGTGGGCGTTCCCTGAGAATCCTAAGGGCGTACCGGTCGGCGTGCTAGATGGCTGCGTCCGCCATGGTGACCTTGATGCCCCATTCGGCGGCGAGTTTACCAGCCAGCTTCAGCGCCTGTGCGCGGTCGGTGAACATGCCCTCGGGCTTGGTGCTCTCGTCTGAGAAAGCGAGCGCAACCCACCAGAGTTCCCGGTCGCCTGCTGAGCCGATTCGGTCAACCCGGACCCGAGAGACCTCGCGTCCTTCGGTGGAGATGTTGTCGCTGTCGATTCGCATGTGAGCTCCCTTGCGTGAGGTCGTGCGCGGTGCCGTTCATCGTGTGTTTGCTGTTTCGGGCCGCGATGGCACACGGTTTGCCTTCAAAGAGTATCGGCAATTCTAGCGTTAAGGTTGAGTAATCTGTGATGGTTCTAGGCATCAGGTCCATGAGGATGCGGTTGTTCTGGGGGGTTGCGGCAGGGCTTGCAATCTTCGCATCCACGCACGCCCTCTTCCCGATAGTCCTGGGCACCTCAGGTGCCGTCCCTGTCTGGATCCCGGGTGGCGTTGCCATGGCTGCGATCATGGCCTCAGGCTGGATTGCGATTCCCTTCATCCTGCTCGGCATCTTCGCTGGCGGCATCGGGGTCGTGTCTCCGGCGGTGGCGCTAGCGACTGCAGCTATCGGAATCACCGGGCCGATTACTTTCAGGATTCTGCTGCGCCGGCTACGGGGCAGCCATTTCTCCTTGGACAGCGTCTCGGATGCGCTCGTCTTTGCGCTTGCTGCAGTCGTCGGCTCGGCAACCCCTGCTGCAATCGGGATCGCGGCGGGGGGACTTCTTGGCCAGAGCCAGGCCACTCATATGGAGAGCGTGCTCTTCTGGTGGCTTTCAGTGACAGCCGCGACTCTCGCAATCGCGCCAGCGGCGCTCGTTTGGCGCAAGTCCGAACGCGCAGGGCGCATGTTCCCAGACGCGTTTGTCGTGACCGCCGTCATGATCGGATTGTCATGGTGGACGTTCTCAACGCACCTGCCGGTGCCGGTGGAGCGTGTCGTGCCTTTCCTCTACATGCCGTTCTTCACGTTCATCGCATATCGTGGCGGACGGCGTCTCATGGTCGTGGCAGTAGCCGCTCAGGCCGTCATCGCCACGATCGGCACCCTCAACGGTTACGGTCCGTTCGCAAGCGCGGTGATGCATGATTCGATGCTCGCCCTCAATTCCGTCATCGCGGTCTTCGCGTTCTCATCGCTTGTGCTCGTGCTGCTGTTCGAGGAACGTGCGCAGTTGACGAGAATCGCGGAAGAGTCACGGGTGGGTCTTGAAGTGCGGGTGGCAGAGCGTACAGCGGCTCTGACGCTTGCGAACGAGTCACTTCTGCAGCAAGTGTCGGAACGCCGTCGTGCCGAAACGGCATTGGCCGAGCGCGAACTGTCATTCCGACTGCTGTACGAACGCGCACCGCTCGCGTATCAGTCGCTTGATGAGTCGGGGGCCATCCTAGATGTGAACGACGCATGGCTGGAGCTCCTCGGCTATTCGCGTGACGAGGTGCTGGGAGTGTACTTCGGCGACTTCCTTGATGCTATTGGGGCGGACTTGTTCCGGGCGCGGTTTGCGGGTTTCAAGAAGTCCGGATCGGTCGAAGGAGCTCAGTTTGTGTTGCAGGCGAAAGACGGCACGCTTCGCCAGGTAGCAGTGTACGGTCGCATCGCGCAGGCGGAAGACGGCCGGATGCAGCGCACCCATTGCATCCTCCAGGACGTGACCGCGCTCAACCAGGAAGTAGATGCGCTCCGCGAAAGCGAGAAGCACTTTGCAAGCCTATTCGAGAACAGTCACACGATCATGGTTCTGGTGGACCCGACCACGGGGCGCTTCGTTGACGTCAACGCCGCTGCATGCGACTTCTACGGCATGACGCACGATGAGTTCATCACGCACACGCTGATGGACCTGAACGGCGTGGACCCCGATGTCATGATTTCTCGCCTAACCCAGACAGCCACAGGGCAGGGCGGCATCCGCATTGACAGGCATACACTCCTAAATGGGCAGGTCCGGGTTCTTGAGGTTCATTCCGGGCGCATCAACGATAGCAGCGCCAACCCACTTCTGTTCGCTACTCTCCAGGACGTGAGCGACCGAGTGGCGGCTGAGCAGGAGCTCGCGGAGCATCGAGAACGGCTCTCGGAACTCGTCTACGAGCGCACCTCACAGCTTGAACACGCGTATGCGGAACTTGAGGCGGCAGGTGCCGCGAAAGATCACTTTCTCGCCAACATGAGCCATGAGTTGCGCACGCCGCTCAACTCGATCATCGGCTTTAGCGACATGCTGCTGTCTGGCCTGGTAGGTGAGTTGGATCCTGAGCATGACCGGCAGATCAGCATGATCAACAACTCCGGCAAGCACCTGCTTGAACTCGTGAATGACGTGCTCGACCTGTCCCGGATCGACTCGGGTAACGCGCGGGTCGAACCGGAGGAGTTTGAGTTGATGCCGCTTCTCGACTCAGTGATAGAAAGCGTCCGACCTCAGGCGGAGGGGAAGGGTCTGTCTCTGTATCTCGAGCAGGCGACCCCCATCAAGATGGTTAGCAGCGACCGGCGCAAGGTGCGGCAGATTCTCCTCAACCTTGTCGGGAACGCCATCAAGTTCACCGACCACGGCGAAGTCACGCTTCGTGTGGAGTGCGATGGCCGCGACACTATAGCGTTTCTTGTCTCGGACACAGGGCTTGGTATCTCACCCAGGGAGATCAAGCGTGTCTTTGAGGAATTCCACCAGGTAGCACCTCCAGAAGAAGCGAAGCCGAGCGGGACCGGGCTTGGTTTGGCGATCTCGCGCAGGCTTGCGCATATCCTCGGCGGAGACTTGGTTGTGTCGAGCACGGTCGGTGTTGGTTCGACGTTCAAGTTCACTATGCCGGCCGTGGTTCGTTGTGCGGAGGCAGTGGAACGCTAGCACCCTGGCCGCTCGGGCGCTGTAAGGGTATCCTGAACACTCACCTGAGCCCCAAGGAGTGTTCGCCGTGCAGCACCTGATCGAGACCCTTGTTCGCGATGCGCTGACCGCAGCCGTGGATTCCGGAGAGTTGACCCTGTCCGAGATGCCCGAGGTCACCGCAGAACGCCCGCGTGACGTCTCGCACGGCGATTGGGCGACCAACGTCGCGATGCGCGCCTCCAAGGCCGCAGGCATGCCGCCAAGGCAAGTTGCCGAGATCGTCTCGGCACGCATGTCTGGTCATCCGGATGTAGCAGCGGTTGAGATCGCGGGCCCCGGCTTCATCAACATCAGACTCTCGAACGCCGCGCTTCAGCGCGTTGTCGTAGAAGCACGCGCCAAGGGGCTCGACTTTGGACGCTCCGAGATCGGCGCCGGTCGCAGGGTGCAAGTCGAGTTCGTCTCGGCCAACCCTGTGGGTCCGATGCACGTGGGACACGGCCGTTGGGCAGCGCTTGGCGATTCGCTTGCGCGACTTCTCGGCCACGTGGGCTACTCAGTGGAGCGCGAGTTCTACGTCAATGACCAGGGCGTCCAGATGGATGTCTTCGCCGAGTCCGTTGCGGCGCGCTATCTGGAGCTCGCCGGTCGCGAGGTCGTCTTCCCCGAGGAGGGATACCGCGGCGCGTATATCACCGACATCGCCCGCGAGATCCTGGCCGAGGAGGGGGAGTCGTGGGCCGATGTTCCTGCCGCCGAGCGCGAATCCTACTTCAAGGAGAAGGCGTACGCACAGGTCCTCGAGCACCTCAAGCACGTGCTCTCGGGCATGGGCGTGACGTTCGACGTCTGGTTTTCCGAGCGGACTCTGCATGCTCCGGGCCCGGATGGTGCCCCGAGCGCGATCGAGCGTGCTCTGGCGCGTCTCGTCGAGGCAGGATACATCTACGAACATGAGGGGGCCACGTGGTTCCGCTCCACCGACTTCGGCGACGACAAGGATCGCGTCCTCAAGAAGGCTGATGGCAGCTACACCTACTTCGCGGCCGATGTCGCGTATCACTGGAACAAGCTCGATGAGCGCGGCTTCGACCTCGTCATCGACATCTGGGGTGCGGATCATCACGGCTACGTGAAGCGCATGGAAGCCGGAGTCGCGGCTCTCGGCCATCCCGGCAAGCTGCATCTCGTCATCGGGCAGCTCGTGAACCTCTTCAGCAACGGCGAGGTCGTGCGCATGTCCAAGCGGACGGGCGAGATGGTCACCTTCGAAGACCTGCTCGACGAGGTCGGTCCCGACGCCGCGCGCTACTTCTTCTTGCGCCGCTCCACTGACCAGGCACTCGACTTCGACATTGCGCTGGCCAAGGAACAGTCAAGCGACAACCCCGTCTTCTATGTGCAGTACGCACACGCACGCATCTGTTCGATCCTGCGCAAGGCGGCCGGTGACCCCGATGCCGACGACGTGGCCACGTTCGTAGCGGGTCTCATCCCGGCCGACGCGGATCTTTCGATCCTCACCGCCGAGGCCGAGCTTGCCCTATTCCGTAAACTTGCCGAGTTCAGTGAGATCGTTGAGCTCGCTGCCGCAGGGTATGCCCCGAACAAGCTGACCCGCTATGCCGAGGAACTTGCGGCATCGTTCCATCAGTTCTACACGGTGTGCAAAGTCGTCGATCCCGACGCGCCTGAGCTCACCGTCGCGCGTCTCGCGGTGGTGGATGCCATTCGGACGGTGCTTGAAACGGTTCTGGGGCTACTCGGCGTAAGTGCGCCACAGCGAATGTAGGGTGATCGCGGCGCCCACACGGGCGCCGTTTGCGTAAGAGAGGACCAACGACATGGGCAAGCCGAGCGCACCAAGACCACCCGCGGTACCGGATCTTAAGACCGGCGCCGATCTGATGTCCGTTCTGCCGATGACCGCCAAGATCGAGGACGGCCACCTGTTCATCGGTGGCGTTGATACCGTCGAGCTCGCTCGCGAGCAAGGGACTGCGCTCTACGTCATGGATGAGGCTACGATCCGCGAGCAGCTGCGCGAGTACGTCAAGTGGACGCGATTCCACTGGAAGGACGTTGACGTCGTATTCGCCGGCAAGGCGTTCATGTCTGTCGCGATGTGCAAGATCGTGGCCGAGGAAGACTGCTGCCTGGATGTCTCCAGCGGCGGCGAGTTGGCGTTCGCGCTTAGGGCCGGGTTCCCGATGGATCGCATCTACGTCCACGGAAACAACAAGACGCCCGTTGAGCTCGCTGAGTGCCTGGACGCTGGCGTCGGCCGCATCGTCGTCGACAGCTTCGAGGAGATGGATCGGCTCTCGGCTCTGGCCTCAGAGCGCGGTGCGACGCAGAAGGTGCTCGTTCGCGTGACGCCGGGCGTTGAAGCTGACACGCACGACTTCATAATGACCGGCGCCGAGGACTCCAAGTTCGGATTCGGCCGCAATCAGGGCCTCGCGATGCAGGCGGTCGAGCGCGCGATTGCGCTCCCGGGCATCGAGTTCGACGGGCTGCACATGCATATCGGCAGCCAGATATTCGCGCTCAACAGCTTCGCCAAGGCCATCGAGGTCATCGTGGAGTTCATCGCCGAGATCAAGGAGCGCACCGGCGTGGAGGTGCGCATGCTCGACACGGGCGGTGGCCTCGGCATCGCTTACGGCCTGCCGGATGAGCCTTCTANNGAGGAGTGCGAGAAGCACGGCCTCACGGTTCCGGCGATGGCGGTCGAGCCCGGTCGTAGCATCGTGGCCAATGCCGGCGTGACGCTCTATACCGTTGGCTCGATCAAGGAGATCCCCGGCATCCGCAC
>DDWM01000039.1 GCA_002345925.1 Actinobacteria bacterium UBA2286
CGGCCTCGCCGCTCGCGGTTGCGGGTAAGCGTCCGCTCTACCTCGTTCCCACGACGGCGACGAATGTCTCGGCGCTGCCCGGAGTCGTCAAGCGCGTGGCCATCCTCGGCAGCGCAAGCGCTGTCAACGTGAACGTCGAGACTTGGCTCAAGAGCCAGCTCGGCAGCAGCAATGTCGTTAGGCTCGGCGGCGCCAACCGCTACGAGACCGCGGCGCTGATCGCGGGCTACGGAGTGGACAACGTTGGACTTTCCTGGGACGGCGTTGCCATTGCCACCGGCACCAACTTCCCTGACGCGCTTGGCGGCGGCGTGCTCCAGGGCAAGACCGGCTCGGTCATGCTCTTGAGCGACCCGAAGAGCCTGAGCGCTGCGACACGCTCCGCGCTCGTTGCCAACGCTGCCGGAATCCACGAGGTTCGCTACTTCGGCAGCACGGCCGCAGTGTGGCAGGTCGTGCGTGATGCGATCGAGGCGATCCTGGAGTAGCTGCTCCACGTGCATTGAGTAGCCGAAGCCGCCCTTCTCGGGCGGCTTCGTTGTTTCTCACGCTCCGTAGCACACCACTCATCTAGCGCTTGACGGTGCCGGCGCCGCCTCGCGGTTGAGCCGAGCCTCCGCTTGGTGTGACCATCACCTCATACGTGGTCTCGGAGAGCTTACGGGCACGCACTGAGACGGTGCCTGCTTCGTTCACCGCTTCGTCGGGCGTGATGATGCTGGACGTGTACGTCCCGGTAGCGACGATGTCGCCATCCTCATTCATCGTGCCGTTGAACGTCGCCTTCATGGTCACGGTGACTTCTCCCGCAGTCTCAGAGTCGTTCACTTCGCCGATCACGGTGCCGTCGTAGCGCACGGTTATGGTGATGCCGTATGGCGCGCTGATCGTGAAGCCGCTCTTCGGTGTCGCAGTCGAGCCTTCCCGGACGTCCCTCACGTTCTGGCTCACGATCTGACGTACTGTGGCCGGCCAGGTCTCGCGCAGGTTGGAGCGGCGGTTCTCAAGTTCGGTGCGGAGCTGGCTCGCGATGCGATCGCGCGCCTCGCCGACCTCGGCAGGATCGAATCCCGAGCGAATCAAAGCCATGTCGACGTCGCCGTTCACGACCACCGATATGACCTGCTCGGGGGACATACCGCCTGCCGAGAAGTCCTCGATCACCTCGATGCCGAGAAGGCGCTCGATCTCGGCGCGAGACTCCTGCACGACGATGTTGCGCGCGCTGTTCACGGTGTTGCGTACGATTCTCTGTCCGGCAAGCGCGAGCAGGTCCTCGACGCTGACCGAGTTGGCCTGTTCGGTGAGCCGCTCGGCCATTCGCTCATGGCCGTCCTGCAGCGAGCGGATGCGGATGAGCTGCTTGATGTCGCCGGCAAGCGGATCGTCCTTGATCGCCTGAGCCTGCCACTCTAGTTGCTCGACCGCACTCGTGTGCGCCCGCGCGTCGTCACGGTACGCATTGCGCAGGCGTTCGGCCTGGCGCTCGACGTCTTCGATGTTCTGGCTGACGTCCCGCGCCTGCGACAGCCGCCGAAAGACCTCGCGGACGCTGCTGTTCGACGAGATGACGCGTTGCATCACCAGATCAGCCGCGAGCGGCCCCAGCACCGGTCCCATCCAACGTGTTGCTGCTGTAACGATCTTACGTGGCGGCGCGGTGATCTCGTCGACGGCGTTGGCCACGCGGTCGATGACGTTCTTGATGAAGCCGAGAGGTCCTCCCGCTGCGTACGCCGGGACGGGTGCAGCGAAGAGCAGCGTGAAGACCAGCAGGGTCGCTATCGGGATGCGGATGCGTCTCATTGCTCGACCCCGATCGTCTGCATGTACGTGAGCGCTCCGCGTTCGATCGTGAAGATGGCCGAGGTGGTCGCATAGACGTGCACGTCATCTGTCTCGGCAAGCTCGGGATCGATGACGATCTCCTCTGCAGTCTCGCCGAGGATGGCTTCGACATCGGTGAGCATCATGCTGATATGGAAGTCGGCGGGGGAAAACGCCGGGTAGTCGGTGGGCGCCTCAGGCATGAACTCCCAGCCCTGAACGGCGACAGGGACGCCGTCGATGAACGATATCTGCTGCTCGTGCTCGAGGTAGTACCAAACCTCTGTGCGTCGTAGCGAAGTGGCGCCATCGACATCGATGTCATCGGATGGTGCGTAAGCGATCTGGAACGAGGTTGGACTGCCGAGCGTTTCGATGAGTTCGGCCTGCGCGTCCGAGAAGCCGGGTCCGCTTGCCGCAGTCGTAGAACCAGGCGTGCACGCAGCGGTGCACACGCACCCGACTGCGAGGAGCATCAGCAGAAACGCGGCTCGTAGTCGGCGACCGCGAAAATCCCGCTCTCTAGCGTGTACCGCGCCCACGATCTCCCCCGGGCTGCTCATCCAGATACCGTCATTCTACCCACTCTTGCGGCTGCATTCCCTCAGCGAAGCGTTGAGATGGCGGTCAGCCGAGGACAAACGACGCGCGCCCTGTGATACCCTCGGCACATCTGCAGACTCACCCACAGGGAGGCATCACATGTCCGAGCTATTCAATGCCGAGCGGTACGTCGTTCGTCGCAAGGTCTTCAAGCTCGCCGGTGGTGCGTTCCACGTGTACGACGAGCAGGGTGCGGTCGTTGCTTACTCCGAGCAGAAGGCGTTCAAGCTCAAAGAAGACATCCGCGTTTTTGCCGATGAGAGCAAGACGCGCGAGCTGCTCGTCATCCAGGCGCGCCAGATCATGGACTTCTCGGCGGCCTATGACGTGACCGATGCCACCACGGGCGAGAAGGTCGGTGCGCTGCGTCGTTGCGGCGGTAAGTCGATCCTTCGCGATGAGTGGAAGGTGCTCAGTCCGAGCGACGCGGAAGTCGCGACGATCATCGAGGACTCGATGGGCTACGCGCTCATTCGTCGGCTGCTCACGAATCTGGTGCCGCAGAAGTACGACGTTTTCTTCCCTGACGCCACCACCGGTCAGAAGATCGCGAACATGGATCAGCAGTTCAACCCGTTCGTGTACAAGCTCGATGTGGACCTTTCGACGGACCCGGCCAAGCACTTCGACCGCCGGCTGGCCGTCTCGGCAGCGATTCTCCTTGCTGCTGTTGAAGGGCGGCAGAACTAGTCACTTGGGTATGCCGGATTTCGAGACCGACGCGCACGGCAATCCCGCACTCTGCCACGAATGCGGGGGCCTTTGCTGCGCGCTATACCTGGCGCACGACGAAAACGGCGAGTACATCGGCGAGGGATGGCTGCCCGAGTACATCGAGCTGTGGCTAGAGCGGTTTGTGGCCAGCGGCGCTTTGCGGCTTACGCAGACCGTGTATGCGGCAGGAGTCGCCGGAGTTGAGCCGCTGCACGACCCGCGCCTGAGCCACCTTCCCACCTCCGAAGGCGTCGCATATCGCGCGACGCTGCCCGAATGGGTCGACACGCGCAAATGCCAGTTCTGCCATCCCGAGAACGGATGCCTGCTGCCTCACCAGCATCGCGCACCGATCTGCCACGAATACCTCTGTGAACTCTGGCCAAAGGACGAATCATGAGCACGATCGCACTTGCCGCATCGGGCTTCGGGCTGGGTGCCAGCCTCATCATGGCTATCGGCGCGCAAAACGCCTTCGTGTTGCGTCAGGGACTCCAGAAGCGACACGTGTTCGCGGTCGCGCTCACTTGCGCGCTCGTGGACGCGACCCTCATCTCGCTTGGCGCCGGCGGCTTCGGCGCGATCGTGAGCTCGCACCCGACGATCACCGCAGTCGCCGCCTGGGGAGGCGTCGCGTTCCTCACCGTCTACGGCGGTCGTTCGTTCCTCGCCGCACTGCATCCCGGCACGCTCGACAGCCGCAATTCCGCTGCCGAGAAGAACATCTCGCTTGGG
This sequence comes from Actinobacteria bacterium UBA2286, assembly GCA_002345925.1. Lineage (GTDB taxonomy): Bacteria > Actinomycetota > Coriobacteriia > Anaerosomatales > Anaerosomataceae > UBA2286. Next base: position 3,880 of record DDWM01000039.1, read on the forward strand.
GCAACGATCACCGCGACGCTTGCCGTGAGCCTACTCAACCCGCACGTCTACCTCGACACCGTGGTTCTGCTCGGCAGTGTGGCGGCGCAGCACCCGGCTGATGAGCGACTCGTCTTCGCGCTTGGTGCGATGGCGGCGTCGTTCGTGTGGTTCTTCTCCATCGCGTACGGCGCTCGCTTGCTGGCGCCGCTCTTCGCCCGGCCGGTGGCCTGGCGCGTGCTCGACGTGTTCGTCGGCTGCGTTATGTGGTGGATCGCGATCTCACTCGCCCTCGGCCAGCTCGCTCACTGACGTACACTGAGCGCATGAGAACACTCTTCATAGACGCCGACGCCTGCCCCGTGACCCGCGAGGCGATTTCCATCGCGCGCTCGCACGGGATGGAAGTCGTGCTTGTCGCCAACGGCACGCAGAGTCTTGAGCGCTACACGTCGCGCAACGGCGTCGAGGCGATTCAGGTCTCCGGTGGCCGAGATGCCGCCGATTTCGTCATCATCGAGCACCTTCAGCCCGGCGACGTGTGCGTCACTCAGGACACCGGCCTCGCCGCGATGGTGCTGGGCAGGGGAGCGGGCGCGATCGGCGTGCGAGGCCGCATCTTCCACCTCGCCACTATCGACGCCGAGATGGAGGTCCGTCACGCCGAGCAGAAGCTCCGTCGCGCCGGCGGACGCACAGGCGGTCCGTCGAAGTTCACCGAGGAAGACCGCGAGCATTTCGTCGATCGCCTCGAGATGCTGATCACGAATCCCGGACGCTTCTAGTCGACTGACACGGGGAGGGGGCGGACGTGCGATCGAAGGCACTGTGGGGTCTCCTGCTCGCAGCTGCGTTCCTGGCGGCCTTCGCACTTTTCGCCAACAGCGTCCAGGGCCTTCTCGGCCAGGTGTTTGAAGGCGTTGAGCCTCCCGTCGATACCGCTTCTGCCGAGGCACACCGTCTTGCTTCGGCTGCCGAGCAGCAGGTCGGGGTGACGGTCTCCTACGATGCGTCGTACGTGCAGATTGCGTACCCGGGCGGCGACGTCCCGATGGAAACGGGCGTGTGCACGGATGTCGTTGTGCGGGCGATGCGCGACATGGGAGTCGATCTGCAAGTCGAGCTCCACGAGGACATGACCGGTCACTTCGGTGAGTATCCTGACGACTGGGGGCTAGATGAGCCGGACTCCAACATCGACCATCGCAGGGTGCCCAACCTCCAAACCTTCTTCGAGCGGAGTGGGAAGTCCCTGCCGGTGACCGACGTCGCCGCGGACTACCAGCCTGGCGACATCGTCACATGGAAGATGTCTGGCGGCAGACCGCACACAGGCGTCGTGTCTGCGAAGCAAGCACGCCACCAGAGCCGGTTCGCGATCGTGCACAACGCCGGTCGGGGCACGGTGGTAGAAGACGTGCTCTTCGCCTTCCCGATCACCGGACACTACCGCTGGTTCTAATGGCCTGCCATCCAGTGTGTCCCTGCCGTTGCTAATTGGGTAACTATTGTTACAACCTGCTCGCCCATTCGGGCCGTGTAACCCCAGCGTAGAGGTCTCCTAAACGGGGTCGTGGTGAGTCTCGAATTACAGGGAAGGGGTTTCTATGCGACTCGAAGGCAAGGTAGCCATTATCACAGGTGCAGGCTCCGGCATGGGCCGCGCGATGGCGGTCCGATTCGCGGCCGAGGGCGCCAAGATCGTCGCCGCGGATTGGCACCAGGAATCGCTCGATGAGACGGTCGCGATGCTCTCGGATGCAGGCGGTACTGCCATCGGCGTGCAGGGCAACGTCGCTGACCAGGCGCAGGCCGAAGCGATCATCGACGCCGCAGTGTCCGCCTACGGCAAAGTCGACGTGCTCTGCAACAATGCGGGCGTCATGGACACGAACCAGGGCGCAGCCGAACTCTCGAACGAGATGTGGGAGCGCGTTCTCGGCATCAACCTGACCGGTCCGATGTACCTTACCCGCAAGGTAATCCCGGTGATGCTCAACGGCGGCGGCGGAGCCATCATCAACACGGCCTCGGTCGCTGGTGTAGGCGGCGGTGCCGCAGGCCTCGCGTACACGGCCTCCAAGCATGGCCTTGTGGGCCTCACGAAGCAGACGGCCTTCCGGTATGCGCTCGAGGGCATCCGCTGCAACGCGATCGCTGCTGGCGCTGTCGAAACCAACATCATGCAGAGCGTGGATCCAACGAAGATGGACCCGGCCGGCTCGGCACGCTGCCAGACCTACTACGCTGCGATTCCGGGGCAGCTCAAGCCCGAAGAGATCGCAAACCTGGCGCTATTCCTCGCAAGCGACGAGGCCACGAAGATCAACGGCGCGATCATCCCGGCCGACGCCGGCTGGCTGAGCGCATAGCAGCGCAATCTATCCGAGAGGGGTCGGGTGCACCTTGTCCGACCCCTCTCGGCTGCTAGAATGGTCTAAGGGACAAAACGGCCGTGTGGCAACGGGAGGACGTTATGGGCGACCAGCCGAGCACCTACACCCCTCCGGCACCGCCGACGGACGGGCCGCCCCCTTCGACCTCTGTGGCCTCGCCACAACCAGGCGGAGCACCCAAGAAGCGCAAGGGTCGCGGCTGTCTCATTGCGCTGCTCATCGTCCTCGCGTTGGTCGTGCTCCTCGTCGTGGGCGGCATGCTGTTTGTGAACAACGCAGCGAAGCCGAAGGATCTCGGCGTAACGTACACCGAGGCCGACTACTGGAGCGCGATGGCGAAAGCCGGCGTCGTGGTGAACGAAGTGCCCGAAGGCGAGACCTGGGAGTCAACCGATGTCGTCTACTCCGGCAGCAAGCCGATCGATGAAACGTTCACCCCGGCTGAGGTATCCGCGTTGTTTGCGTACAGCCACCAAGGCGGCTGGCCCGTCAGCAACGCGCAGGTGCGTTTCACCGGCGGAGACGGTGTGGAGCTCTCGGCTAGCATCGACTACGCCGGCACAAGCTACCCGGTCTATGCGAAGGCGAGCGCCGCGATGAGCGGCGCGACCATCAGCGGATCGCTCCAGGAAGCCGAGGCACTCGGCGTCGCCGTACCGAGCCAGTACTTCGGCGCCGGAGAAAGCTACGCGCTCGGGTTCATCAATTCCCGGCTTTCGCGAGTGACGGGTCTGAACATCGAGACCGCCGAAGTGACGTCCGAGGGACTACATCTGGTGGGGACCGTGCCTGCGACCGCCGAGAGAACGCCTCGGTAGCTAGCGCCCCTGGAACTCCGCAGCGATATGCGAGCCGTCGCAAAGCGGCATGTTCTTCGATTGCCCGCAGCGACAGAGCGTCACGCGATTCCGGATCTCATACGGCGTGCCGTTCGCCGAGATGATCTCAATCCCGCCGCGTACCCATAAGCCGCCGCTCACGCCGAGTTGGGGGTCCTCGATCAGCCAGATCGACGGCTCCAGCTCGGGTTCGTGCGGCTCCATCGTCTCGGCGTCGCAGGTCACGTAGCGGCCTGAAGGACACAGTGCCGCTTCCTCTTCCACGAGGTCGAGTTTCTCTGGGTCGTCGCACTGGTGGATGAGGTTCCAGAGCCCTCCGGCCCGGTCGCAGAAGCGGGCCTCGGCGCAGAGCTTGCGCGCATCGAGCAACTTAAGCCCCGGGCCGGTCGTGCACGCGGCGCGCTCGGTATATGGCTCGCGCTCGGCGACTTCTGTTCCGTCGAACGCGATTGAGAAATGCGTGCCATCGCAAAACGGCTTGCTCGATGACTCGCCGCAGCGGCATAGCATGTAAGACTCGTCTGTCGGAATGCGTTCGATCTCACGCCAGCCGGTCGCTTCGCCAGCCTCGTTCACGATGATCTCGCCGCGATACAGCGGCACAGAGCCCGATACGTAGTACGGGCCGTCGGCTCCGATGGTGATCGTCATCCCGGGTGCAGGTTTCACGTGGCCTCGTCCTCCAGTTGGTCACCGGACAAAGTAACAATACACCGTCCGTCGCGCGGCACTCAAAGGTCGCACCGAGCGTGCCGACAAACACCGTGAACACAAACGGCGAGAGATTCTCGAGGGGAAACCACATGGTGCCGAGCAAACACCTTAGCGATCTGCAGCGGCAGTCGCTTTGGAAGTGGCGCTGGCTGGGCATACGCAACGGCACACCGGCATTTCGGATATCACTTTTCGTTCTGGGTGTAACGGCGTTCGCTCTGGCCGCCTACTGGATTCTCGTTCGTTAGAGAAGCGATCAGCCTCGGCTTAACCACCGTTCCAAGGCTCGGAGCCTCCTGTATACTTGCGTGCACGCGACCTCGGTCGTGACTCGTAGGAATTCGAAGGGGGCTCCCATGACCGAAGGCAACCGTATCGGCGCCAAGCTCACCACGCTGCGTGAGGCCCTTGGCCTTTCTGTGGAGCAGCTTGCCGAGCGGAGCGGCACCGATGTCGCGACCGTCACTCAGCTTGAATCCGGCGCGATTGCGCCGTCGCTTGCACCACTCATCAAACTCACCCGGGCGCTTGGCGTTCGTCTCGGCACGCTGCTGGATGACGACACCAACGTCGGCCCGGTCGTGACCCGCAAGGGCGAGGCCGAGCAAGTCGCGCGCCTTAAGAGCCTTGAGACCTCCTCGGACGGCGGCGTGCTCGACTTCTTCTCTCTTGCGCAGGGCAAGACGTCGCGGCACATGGAACCGTTCATGATCACGGTGAACCCGGCCGAGGCTGCCGAGCACAAGCTCTCGTCGCACGAGGGCGAGGAGTTCATCTTCGTTCTCGGCGGTCAGATCGAGATCGAGTACGGCAAGAGCAACATAGTGCTTGCCGAGGGCGACACCATTTACTACGACTCGATCGTGCCGCACCAGGTTCGCGCGGCGGGCGACGCCCCCGCGAAGATCCTGGCCGTCGTCTACGCTCCGGCGTAAGGGGGCTGCTGTGGCGCTTCACACCGAACTCACGATAGGCCAGTACTTCGAGCGCCAGGCTGCGGCCGACCCCGAGCGCGATTTCATCGTGTATCCGGACCGCGCGCTGCGCTGGAGCTACAGGGACTTCGACCTGCGCGTCGACCAGCTGGCGAAGGGGCTCCTCGGCATCGGCATCGGCAAGGGCGATCACGTGGGCATCTGGGCGCGCAACGTGCCCGACTGGCTCACGTTCATGTTCGCGACCGCCAAGATCGGCGCCGTGCTCGTGACGGTGAACCCGGTCTACAAGTCCCACGAACTCGCCTACGTCATCAAGCAGTCCGACATGAAGGCGCTCGTGATCATCGACGCGTTCCGCGATGTCGACTACATCGAGATCATCCGCGGCATCGTCCCCGAGGCCGCCACGCAGGAGCGCGGGCACCTCGACAGCGCCGAGTTCCCCAGGCTCAAGTCGCTCATCTACATGGGCCCCGAGAAGCATCGCGGATTCTACAACGTGCCGGAGCTGCTCATCCTCGGCGAAAACATGCCCGACGAACCGCTTCGCGAACTCACGGCATCGCTTCACGCGGATGACGTCATCAACATGCAGTACACCTCGGGCACGACCGGCTTCCCCAAGGGCGTGCAGCTCACCAGCCGCAATATCCTTAACAACGGCTACTACATCGGCGAGCGTCAGAAGTTCACCGCCGAGGACCGCCTGTGCCTGCCCGCGCCGCTCTTCCACTGCTTCGGCTGCGTGCTTGGCGTGCTTGCGATCCTCACGCACGGCGCGACGCTCGTGATGGTGGAGAGCTTCGACCCGGTGATCGTGCTTGCCGCCGTCCAGAAGGAGCGCTGCACGGCGCTCTACGGCGTCCCCACGATGTTCATCGCCGAGCTGGCTCACCCGATGTTCGATATGTTCGACCTCAGCTCGCTCAGGACCGGCATCATGGCTGGCTCGCCGTGCCCGATCGAGACGATGAAGCAGGTCATCGACCGGATGCATGCGTCTGAGATCACGATCGCCTACGGCCTTACCGAGGCAAGCCCGGTCTTCACGCAGACGTCGACCGACGACACGATGGAGCGCCGTTGCGAGACCGTCGGCACGGCGATGCCCGAGTGCGAGGTACGCGTAGTGGATCCGGAGACCGGCGAAGACTGCCCGCCGAACGTACCGGGTGAGCTGCTCTGCCGCGGCTACAACATCATGAACGGCTACTACAACATGCCCGAGGCGACCGCGAATGCGATCGACCGCGATGGCTGGCTGCATTCGGGAGACCTCGGCACGATCGACGAGGATGGCTACTACCGCATCACCGGCCGCATCAAAGACATGATCATCCGCGGCGGCGAGAACATCTACCCGCGTGAGATCGAGGAGTTCTTGTACACGATGCCCGGCGTGGAAGACGCGCAGGTCGTGGGTGTTCCGGACGCCAAGTACGGCGAGGTCGTTGGGGCGTTCGTCCGTCGTGTCGCCGGAAGCGATATCACCGAGGGTGACGTGCAGGAGTTTGCCCGCGCTCGCATGGCCCGCTACAAGGCGCCCAAGTACGTCTTCTTCGTGGACGAGTACCCGATGACCGCCAGTGGCAAGATCCAGAAGTTCAAGCTGCGCGACATGGCGGCCGAGGCGCTCGGCGTTGGCGACGTGAAGGTGTTCGCCAGCGAGGCGGAAGTCGGCGCGAATCCGGAGGCCTCCGACGACGACTGCGCGGTCAGGCGCTAGGGTCTGACCGCGGGTCTACGGCAGCACACCCGTCGGGTGACAGTTGAGGCACAGGTCGTCGCCGGTCTCCACGAGCATGTTCGCGTTCTCAGTCTCGTGGGGGAAGTTCTGGAAGCGCGGGTTCGTGACGAACGTCCAGCTCGGCGGGAGGCCGTCGGCGTCAGGGGCATACACGCCGTCCCGGATGATTCTCACGGTCGCTCCGTCGGAGGAGAGCTCGCCGCATTCGCGCGTGTCCTCGTGGCACTGCTGGCAGATCGGGTTGTGCCCCGCGTGCACGGCGCTTCTCGGGTAAGCCATCAACCAGGGTGAGCTGTGGTAGTCGCGCTCATACCAGAAGGGCGAACTCGTGATCGGGTGATTCACGCTGCTGGGGCCTCTGAGCATGATGTTGCCGATCGCGCCTATCGTCGCATTGGCGTTGGTGAGCGCGGTGAGATCGCCGTTCTCGTACTGCCCGTCAGTAGGGAAGCCGGCGGTCCGGTAGACCGCGAGCCGGTTGTAGTAGTAGAAGTCCGCCGGACGCGTGGCCCGCGTTTCCACCGGGTGGTTGTGCACCGCGCCGCCGGATGAGCGGCCCTGGTGGCAACCCGCACACCAGTCGGACCCGTAGTAGTCGATCGGACTCGGCGCACCTGTAGGCTGCTTCTTCAGCAGCTTGGTCGAGTACACGGGGCTCATGACCGCCCGGAGCCTGAGGCGCTCCCCCGTGAATGCCTGCACGGTGTTGGAGTCGTGGGGACTGTGGCAGTCGCTGCATGACATGGTGCCGCTCGGCCCGCGGAACGTCCTCGTCGCGCTCCCCCCGCTCGCTGCATCGCCACCCGGAACCGTCTTCGTTGCATCCACGGAGTGTCCGCCACCGACCGTCAGGCCGCGAGCAGCGATCGTGCCGAAAACTCCGTAACCCCCGGTGCCGTCGTGGCAGGAGAAGCAAGTCGCTGTGATAGTCGCGCCGGGCAGCAGCTTGAAGCCCGTGGGCGCGTCGTGAAGGGTGTGACACATTGGGCAGCGGGAAGTGGTGGTCTTGTAGACGCCGTGCGGACCTCGCTGGGAGAACTCGCCGAGGAAGGGGAAGTCGGGATTCGTATCGGCGTCAGGGGGCGAGTTGGTGTTGTCCGGTGCGAACGTGTGGCATCCGTCGCAGTTCGCCTCGTTGATCCTGGGCGCCGATGCCGAATGGCAGGTGCCGCCGCAGCCGCCGGTGACGAATGGCACGTTCTCGTTGAACGCCAGGGCGACGTCGGGCGCGGAGATGCCAAGCAGCACAAGTGCCGCCGAGAATGCCCAAAGCCAGAGTGGCCCTCTGCCCATCAGTCTCCCACCCACATGATCCTATCCCCCATCACTTGCGATGATGCGGCCATCTCACTAAGAAAGCAATCAGTTCTCTAAGGAAAAATAAGGCCGTTCGCAGCCCCGCAGTTCGGTCGATTTCGTCTGCCCGCGCTTGCTCGATGCGGTACGATGTCACGAACATCGAGCTCCCTGGAGGCACGCATGCACGAGATTCGTTGGCATGGCCGAGGCGGCCAGGGTGCCGTCACGTCTTCAAAGATCCTTGCCGAGGCGGCATACCGCAGCGGATGGAGCGGTGTCACCGCTGCACCGTCGTTCGGTGCCGAGCGCCGAGGCGCTCCCATCACGGCTTCCACGCGCATGGCGAAGGAGCCGATCCGCATCCTCTCGCAGGTCACCACGCCCGACGTGGTCGTCGTCCTCGATGACTCGCTTGTCGCTGTAGCGAAGCCTGCCACCGGTCTTCAGCCGGGTGGCGTCATCATCATCAACACCGTCCGTCCTCGCGCTGAGCTCGGCCTTCCCGCCGACGTCCGTGTCGTCACCGCAGACGTGACCGGCTCGGCAATGGCGGCAGGCGTCGTCGTTGGCGGCCAGCCGATGGTGAACACGGCGATTCTCGGCAGTATTGCTGCTGCAACCGGGTTGGTCACGATGGAGAGCGTGGAGGCGGCAATCGCCGAGGCGTTTGCGCCCGGACCTGCCGCAAAGAACATCGAGGCCGCACGGCTGGCCTTTGAATGCACGAAGGCGTGAGGAGCGAGATGAGCGCACACCAGGTATCACAATCACGTCCGAGCGTCGGCGAGGCCGGCGCCACGGGCGATTGGCGTAACGAGGCCCCATTCATCGTGGCCGAGACGTGCGTTGCGGTGAAGCAGGGCAAGATCACCTGCCAGATCTGCTGGTCGTACTGCCCGGACGCGTGCATCTCGCAGGGGATGCCGCCGGTCATCGACCTCACATATTGCAAAGGCTGCGGCATCTGCGCCGAGGTCTGCCCGCACCACGCGATCGGCATGCGTGCCGAGGCCGAGCACGGCGTCTGCGATCTGTAGGGAATCTCTCGGAGTATAGATTGCAAGCCACGAAATCTACAATACTATGGATTTCTGACCTACATCTGTGTAAGAATCTACAGTACAGTAGATTACTTGACGCAAGAGCCTCGCAAATCAACCCCTTCGCTGTAGGAAGTGGCCTATGTCTCGGCTGATGCGCATAGGAGACGTGGCGGACCTGATGGGTCTGTCGGTCTCTCGTGTCCGCCAGCTGGCGAATGAGGGTGCTATTCCTTCTCGCAGGACCGAAGGCGGACACCGGGTGTTCGACCTTGGCGACGTCGAGGATGTCCTCGCCCTGACAGCCGACTCGCGCTTCCCGCGCCTCGATCCGCTCGGTCCAGCGCAGTGGTCGCGCGTCGTGGAGCTTGCAGGTCTGGCCGAGCACCTTGTGTGGCGCGAGACCGCGGGAGACCTTGGGTTGGATGTCGCGTCTCCGGCCGTTCATGTCGTCGAGTACGCATTTGGCGAGATGCTCAACAACGCAATCGAGCACTCCGAGGGCACCGCGGCACGTATTCGAGTGTGGTCAAACGAGGGTGTGCTGGCTTTCGAGGTCGCCGATGACGGCATCGGCGTGTTCGAGAAGCTGCGCTCGGCGTTCGGGTTGCCGGATTCCCTCTCGGCAATACAGGAGCTCAGCAAGGGGAAACGCACCACCGATCCGGTCAATCACACCGGCCAGGGAGTGTTCTTCACGTCCAAGGCGGTCGACAGGTTCTCGCTCGCGGCGAACGGTTGGATGTGGGTTGTGGACAACGTCGTCGGCGACCAGACGGTGGAAGAAGTGCGGATGGGTAGACCCGGAACGACGGTACGTTGCGAGATTGCTCCGGGGCGCAAGCGAAGCATGTCCGAGGTATTCGCCGAGTATACTGAGGACTTCGAGTTTGCCAGATCCGCGCCCACGGTTAAGCTGCTGTCATATGGCGCCCGACTGGTGTCCAGAAGCGAGGCGAAGCGCCTGCTTGAGGGGCTCAGCCAGTTCACCGAGGTACGGCTGGATTTTGAGGGCGTCGAATCGGTCGGACAGGGCTTTGTGGATGAGGTATTCCGCGTTTGGGCGTCGAATAATCCTGGAACACGGCTCGTACCCGCTAACATGGGTCAGGCGGTACGGTTCATGGTAGAGAGAGGACTTCCCGGTGCCTGAAGTACACGATCAAAGCTCAGTGCGCGTGATCACCGGTAACGAGGCGGCCGCCATCGCGGCGAAGCTGGCTCGCGTGCAGGTAATCGCAGCGTATCCGATCACCCCACAGTCGCCCGTCGTCGAGTCCCTCTCGGCGTGGGTTGAATCTGGCGAGATGCCGGCCGAGTTCGTCACGGTGGAGTCCGAGCACTCGGCTCTCACAGTCTGCATAACCGCATCCACCGTCGGTGCGCGCGTCTTCACCGCCACCTCCGCCAACGGCCTCGCGTACATGAACGAGCAGGTGTGGTGGGCCGCCGGCGCACGGCTCCCCATCGTCATGTGCATCGCGAACCGCGCCATGGCCGCGCCGTGGAACGTCTTGAACGACCAGCAGGACTCCATGTCCGAGCGTGACGCTGGGTGGATCCAGCTCTACTGCCGCGACAACCAGGAAATCCTCGACACCACCGTGCAGGCGTACCGCATCGCCGAGCGCCTGAACGTGCCGGTCATGGTCTGCTACGACGGCTTTTTGCTCTCGCACACCGTCATGCCGGTCGACGTGCCGTCTGCCGAGCAAATCGACGCCTTCCTTCCGCCGAGAACCGATCCGCTGCAGATCGTCGACGCCGCCGACCCCCGCAACATCGGGCCGGTCACGATCGCCGACCCGCGCGCGGACGCTGACGGCGTTGTGCGTCCCGGCTACATGGAGTTCCGCGCGCTGCACCACGGCGCGCTCCTCGACGCACTCGACGTCATCCCAGAAGTCGACGCCGAGTACGCCTCGGCCATCGGTCGCTCGTGGGGCGGCCTCACCTGGGAATACCAGCTTGCCGACGCCGACGTCGCGGTCATCGCGGCTGGCAGCCTCACCACGCAGCTAACGCTCGCGGTCGAGGCCCTGCGCGCCGAAGGCGTGCGTGTGGGCGTGCTCGGCATCCGCTCGTACCGTCCGTTCCCGGCCGCCGAGATGCGCGCGCGACTCGCGGGCAAGAAGCTGGCCGTCGTCTTCGACAAGGCGCTGTCGTACGGCTATGAGGGCCCCATCGCAGCCGATCTCAAGGCCGCGCTTTTCACCGCCGAGACACCCCCGGCCGTCTTCGGCTGCATCTGTGGCCTCGGCGGGCGCGATGTGTCGCCCGAGAACCTCGTGGACGCCACGCGCCGTGCGATTGCGGACCTGGACGCGGGGACTCGTGACCGCGCACCTGAGTGGATAAACCTGCGGCCCGAAGGGAGCGCATCATGACGCGCGTCGTCGAGCTTCCCACCACTGAGTACATCCTGCCGGGTAACCGCGCTTGCGCGGGCTGCGGCATCGGCATCGGCCTGAGGGCGATCACGAAGGCGCTCGACGGCAAGATGGTCATGACCGTGCCGGCGAGCTGCCTCACCGTCCTCGGCGGCATGTATCCGACCACGTCGGTGAACGTGCCGTGGATCAACGTGGCGTTCCCAAGCACCGCCGCGGCAGCAGCAGGTGCTGCCGCCGGTCTGCGCGCGATGGGCAAGGCTGATGAGACGACCGTGCTCGCGATGGCGGGCGACGGCGGCACAGGCGACATCGGCATCCAGGCGCTTTCCGGCGCGGCCGAGCGCAACGATGATTTCATCTACCTCTGTTACGACAACGAGGCGTACATGAACACCGGTACGCAGCGCTCAGGCCTCACGCCGCACGGCGCGCGCACCACCACCACGTGGTCGGGTAAGCGCGAGAATCCCAAGGACATGCCGCGCATCATGGAAGCGCACAATATCCCGTACGTGGCCTCCACGAGCGCCGCGTACCCCACCGACGTCTACGACAAAGTGGTCAAGGCGCGCGGCATCAAGGGTCTACGCTACATCCACATGAACACTCCGTGCCCAAGCGGTTGGAACTTCGACCCGAAGGACTCGGTACGTCTCGGTAAACTGGCCGTGGACTGCGGTATTGTTGTGCTCTATGAGGTAGAGGGCGGCGTCTTCCAGTTGACGGGTCGCAGTGCGGCGCTCGCGAAGGCTGGCAGGGCTCTCACCCCGGTTGCCGAATATATCGCTACGCAGGGCCGATTCAAGTCTATGACCGCCGAGGCAATCGCCGAGGTGCAGGAATGGGTCGACGGTCGCTGGGCCGGGTACGTTGCACGGAGCAATCAGACCGCCGAGTAGGGTAGTCCCGTCACACGTTGCGTCGTCCGTGAGCGGGCGACGAAGAGGAGGCCTCTTGGCCGTCAAAGTGATCACTGACAGCTCGGCGGCTCTGCCGCGCAAGTACCGGCGCGATCTTGATATCGGCGTGGCCAGCCTCGTCATACATCTTGACGGGGTCGACTACCCGGACGATACCGAAGACCACGACACGTTCTACTCGGCGCTCAAGTCGTCGAGTTCTTTTGCGACCACCTCGCAGCCATCGGCGCAGGATTTCGTTGCGCTGATGGAGGAGAGAGTCGCCGCCGGTCACGACGTGGTGGGCGTCTTCGTGTCGCCGCTCATGAGCGGCACCATGGCGACAGCCGCCCTTGCACGCGAGATGGTGCTGGAGACTTATCCCGACGCGACGATCGAGATCGTCGACGGCCGCAGCAACTCGATGGAGCTTGGATTCGCTGTGCTCGCCGCCGCCCAGTCCGCGGCCGCAGGCGGTACAGCCGCCGAGGCGGCCGCCGCAGCGACGGAGCGTACGCTGCACAGCCGGTTCCTGTTCGTTCCCGCCACGCTCGAGTACCTTCGCCGAGGCGGACGCATCGGCAACGCTTCGGCGCTGATCGGCACCTTGCTCAAGATCAATCCCATCCTCACCGTCGCTGAGGGCATCACGGATCAGTTCGCCAAGGTGAGAACGCTTCGTCGCGCACACAACATGATGGTCGAGAAGTTCACGGACGACCTGCGCGTTAGAGGTGGTCTCGGCGATGTCATCGTGCACCACATCGACGCGGAGGCAGCAGGCATCGCATTCGTGAAGCGGATCTCGGATATCGTCGGGCGCCCGGTGGATCTCATCCCGAGCAGCCTCTCTGCCGGCGCGCACGTCGGCCCGGGCACCGTCGCACTCATCTACTACACCATCGACCGCATGGACCACACACACGCGTTAGCCTAGGAGGCTCCACATGCCCATCGTTCAAATTCACATGATTGAAGGCCGCACGCTCGACCAGAAGCGCGAGCTCGTGCGCTCTGTCACCGATGCGGTCGTCAGCTCCGTGGGTGTCCCGCCTGAGCGCGTGCACATCGTGATCGACGAGATGAAGCGTGAGAACTTCGCCGAGGCCGGGATACTCAACAGCGAAGCTTAGGAGGCTGCAATGCTCTCTTCAGACGCGATTCGCGCCTCCGTGCAAGGTGGGATGCCTCAACTCGTAGAAGACCTCCGGGAGCTTGTGGCGATTCCCTCAATCGGCTTCCCGGGATTTGACCTCGCCCCCGTGCGTGAGGCTGCCGAGAAGACCTCCACGCTGTTTCGGGGTGTCGGCTGCGACGTGCGCATGATCGAACTCCCCGGAGGAGCACCCGCCGTCTTCGGCGAGGTCGCTGGCCCCGAGGGCGCACCGACCGTGCTGCTCTACGCGCACTACGACATCCAGCCCCCCGGCGACATGGCCGAGTGGGTCTCACCGCCCTACGACCTCACCGAGCGTGATGGTCGTCTGTATGGACGTGGCTCGGCCGACAACAAGGCCGGCATCTGCATGCACCTGGCCGCCCTGCGCGCCTTTGAAGGTAAGCCGCCGGTGAACATCAAGGTGCTCATCGAGGGCGAGGAAGAGACCGGCCGCAGCGACTTGGAAGAGTACGTTGCCGAGCATCCCGACATCTTTGCTGCAGATGTGGTGATCGTGGCGGACATGGGCAACTGGCGCGTAGGCGAGCCCACGCTCACCACCTCGCTGCGCGGTGTCACCGACTGTGAGATCGAGGTCCGGACGATCGCTTCGCCCGTGCACTCGGGTAGCTATGGCGGTCCGGTCCCAGACGCACTCATGGCGCTCATTCGCGCACTCTCCACGCTTACCGATGACGACGCGAACGTCACCATCGACGGACTCACGGGCTCACCATGGACCGGATACGAGCCTTCCGAGGAGAGCATCCGGCGCGAGTCGGGTATGCTCGGCGGGGTTGATTTCGTTGGCTCCGGCACGCTCGGGGAGCGCCTTTGGAGCAAACCATCGGTGAACGTGATAGGTATCGATGCCCCTGCGGTAGATGGCTCGCGCAACGCGATCGTGCACTACGCCAGAGCCCGTGTAAGCCTGCGAGTACCTCCTGCCGAGAACCCAGCGCGCGCACTTTCGCTGCTGATCAAGCACCTCGAGCGGGTAGTGCCATGGGGAGCGCGCGTCACGGTTACTCCCGGCGCGCAGGGGGCCGGTTTTGCGGCTGCCAACCGCGGTCCGGTGCATGACCTGGCATGCGAGGCGCTTGAAGCCGCGTATGGAAAGCCTGCAGTCGTGATGGGATCGGGTGGTTCGATCCCGCTTGTCAGCTCGTTTGCGTCGGCACTTCCGGGAGCAGAGATCGTGCTCTGGGGTGCCGAAGATGGCGCCTGCGCGATTCATGCTCCTAATGAAAGCGTCGATCGCGGCGAGCTGGAGCGCGCTTCGCTCGCTGAGGCGCTGCTGCTCTCGTTACTGGGCCGATAGCTCGACGGGTACAATAATTGTTTGGGGCTACACAGAAGATCCGACGTGTCAGTCGGAGAGAAGGTGGTGTGCATGTTGAAGAAAACCACACACAAGAAGTTCTCGGCGATACTTGCGACCTCGGTCGCGCTCTCGCTGATGCTCGCAAGTGTACCTGCAGGCGCTGCAACCGCGCCCGAAGAGCGTGTGCGGCCCACGGGTGGCACGCAAGCGGCAGCGCCGGTTCGTACGGCGGGCAGCGGCCTGCGCACCCTTGCAGCCGATGACAACATCCCGGGCGTCGCTTTACCTACGTCACCGGTCAGCGGCACACTGAGTGCCACGAGCGATTTTGATGACGTCTTCGCCGTGACGCTTGGCGTCGGCGACACGCTCACCGCTGCCATCACCGGGCCGTCGGGATCGTACTTCGATTTGTTCCTTTACGCGCCTGGCTCCACAAATGTGGATACCGACGAGATCATCTTCGGTACAGATTCACCTGATCGCGACTTTGCGTATCCCTTCACGATGGACTTCAAAGTAGATCCGGCTCAGGGATACGCCGCAGGTACGTATTACCTCGACGCATACGCGATCGACGGCAGCGGTACATACACGATCACGTATCGCATCATTCCTGCGGACAACAACGACGACATCCCGGGCGAGCCGCTTCCGTCATCGCCGTTCACCCGCTGGAATACCTCGGCATGGCTCTACCCGCATCCCGATAGCAGTGCGTGGGGCACGTTCGTGGACATGTTCGACGTCTACAGCATCGCGCTTGCCGAGGGTGACCAGTTCACGGCTACCGTGAGCAGCACCGACAAAGACCTCGACATGGAGCTGCTGTTCTATCCGCCGACCGCGAGCATGGTCGACACCGATGGCGCAGTTGCCGCAGCTGACGCCTGGGTCGCAGCAACGGACATTTCCAGGGCAGGCATGCCCGAGACGTTCAACTTTGTCGTACCGCCGGGCGGCGCGGGCACCTACTACCTGTCCGCTGAGGCTTGGGGCGGCAGCGGTGACTACAAGGTCACTTGGAGCATCGATCAGTCCAACATCGTGCGCATGCAGGGGCCGAACCGCTACGAGACCGGCCAGGCCATCGTTCGCAGCACCACGGTGAGCTCCAAGTACGCGATCATCGCCAGCGGTGCGAACTACCCGGACGCGCTCTCGGCAGCCGGTTTGGCGGGCGTGTACGAAGCGCCACTGCTGTTGACCAACCCAACAGGTCTCTCCGACACAGTCGCAGTGCAGCTTGTTGAGATGGGCGTGTCAGACGTCATCGTCATCGGCGGCACGGCCGCTGTCAGCGGCAAGGTTGTGACCGCACTGCAGAACATGGGATTCAGCTCGGTAGAGCGCATCTACGGCGCGGATCGCTACGAGACCTCGGCCAAGTGCGCCGATCGCGTAGCGCAGATTGCAGGCAGCGTTCCCAGAGCCTTCGTCGTACGGGGAGACAGCTTCCCCGACGCGCTTGCTGTCTCGCCGTTCGCGTATACGCAGAAGATGCCGGTGCTCCTTACCAAGCCGACATCACTGCCGAGCTCGATCAGGACATTCCTGGATACCAAGAACGTTGCCGAGGTCTACATCGCCGGTGGTACACCGTCGGTCTCCAGCAGCGTTAAGGCGACCATTGAGAGCCTCAACGAAGCAACGACCACAGCGGATCGTATCGCTGGTGTCGATCGTTACCAGACCGCTCGTCTTGTCGCCGACTATGGTGTGGCCGAGGGCTGGGGCACGTACGGGTTTGTTGGCGTCGCAACCGGTACCAACTTCCCGGATGCACTTGCCGGCGGCGTAGGCTGCGGGCGTATGGGCGGCGTGCTGCTGCTCACAAGGCCAACGGCGCTTTCGACGCAGTGCCAGTATGCGATCACCGCTAATGCGGGCACAATCGATCGCGTGGCGGTGTTTGGCAGCTCGGCTGCCGTGGGCACTGCCGTGTACAACGCGATCAAGGCGCTGCTCATTCCGTAGCGCGTAATTCGCATGCGAGACATGGTGGGCTTCGGGAAACCGGAGCCCACTTCTCGTGAGCGCCTTGAAAAAAGTGCGGCCGTTCGTTACAGTCTTTCAGCACGCTTCGGCCAGGTAGCTCAGTTGGTAGAGCAGCGGATTGAAAATCCGCGTGTCGGCGGTTCAAGTCCGTCTCTGGCCACCACAGCACTTTCGGAAGCCTCGCCCTTGCGGCGGGGCTTTCTCTTTTGCGCAGTCAGGTTTGGTACCCTCTGATACGTACCTACCGCCAGGAGGTGAACGCGTGAGGCAGCTTACGCAACTGGAGCTCGTCGAGATCGTGCGGCAAAGCACCTTGCGCGACCTATCTTTCGAGGGGCTCAACCTCGCCGGGTGTGACCTCTCGGACAAGGTCATCGAGGAATGTTCGTTCCGGCAATGCATGCTCACGGATGTGCACTTCAATGTGTCGACTATCCGGAGCTGTGACTTCACTGAGGCCGATGTGCACGGCACCAACTTCTTCGCGGCTGTCATCGAGGGATGCAAGATGATGGGACTTCACTTTGGTCGCGGGACACGGTTGGATGCGGCCACGTTCAAGAACACGAATCTGGACTATGCGCTCTTCAGGAATGCGGACCTGGCCAAGCTGGAGTTCACCGATTGCTCGATGCTTGAGTGCGACTTCAACGGCGCGGACCTGTCTGACGCGAGCCTGGTGAATTGCGATCTGACCGATGCCGAGTGGCGCAACGTGACCTCGCACTCCACCGACTTGCGGGGATCGCGGCTCCAGGGTCTGGATCTGCGAGTAGGCCCGTATGGAGTGGTGCTCACCACGCATCAGCTGGTAGGACTCGCCGAGGACGTCGGTGTGCAGGTCATCGATCCGGAGTGACCTTAGAGTGCATGCCCGGTCTGGCGTGACTATGGTGTATTCGCATCAGGATGGGGACAATAGTCTCCAGAGGCGTAACCTGACGGATGGCGGCAAACGTGGGAGCTCTCGATTTCCGGACGGCCTTCACCGGCCATATGCTTACGACTGCGCTCTGTGCGCTCGTCATCAGCGTGCTCTGGCTTCGAAATCGCGACTCATCCGAGGGCATGGGGCTATGGGTCGCCCACTATTGGATGCAGTTCGTGGCACTCACGCTGATCCTGTTGCGTGGCGCCATTCCGGACTTCCTGTCGATCTTGGTTGCGAACGTGCTGGTTGTTGCCGGCCTGCAACTTCTACTCGTCGGCCTCGCACGGTACGTCGGGGCACAGTGGCCAAGAGTCCAGAATTACGTCTTCCTTGCGCTATTCAGCGGCGTCCATGCGTACTTCCTGTTCGCACAGCCGAGCCTACAAGCCCGCAATGTAGACTCCGCGTTCGCTCTTCTGTTTCTGACGGTCCAGGCGGTCTGGATGCTCACCAGGAAGACCGCACCAAATGTGCGCAAGGACGCGAAGATGGTGGTCTTCATTTTCGCCGCGTACGCAGTGGTAGCCGCGATGAAGCTCGTGGTCGACGTCGCAGTTCCCGCTCCGCAGGATCTCTTCCAGTCCGGTACATACGACGCTCTTGTGATCCTGCTCTATCAGTTGCTACAGGTTGGACTCTCGTTCTCGCTTGTGATGATGGTGACGCGTCGGCTTGCCTCGGCACTGGCACAGGATGTGGCCGAGCGCGAACAAGCGCAACACGCACTTGCACTCTCTGAGTCGAAGTTCGCCACCGCGTTTCGTACGTCGCCGGATTCGGTGAATATCAACCGGCTCTCGGACGGTCTGTACCTCGATATCAACGAGGGCTTCACGAGACTCACCGGCTACACACCCGAGGATGTAGTCGGTCGGACCTCGACCGACATCGACATCTGGGTCGATCCCTCCGACCGGCAGCGAGTCGTCGCGGGACTCCTTGCCGACGGTGTGGTGCATAACCTGCAAGCGCAGTTTCGCCGCAAGGACGGCAGCATCACCACGGCGCTCATGTCGGCGCAGGTCATCGACGTGGAAGGCGAACGCTGCATCTTGTCGGTGACGCGTGACATCACCAATCGCATCGCTGCCGAGGAGGCGCTGCGCAGGAGCGTGTCCGACCTCAGGAAGGCGCAGCATTTCGCGCATGTGGGAAGTTGGATGTGGGACGTACCTACCGGTCGTCTCGAATGGTCTGATGAGATGTTCTGTATCTTCGGAGTGGACAAGGAGACGTTCACCGGCAATCTAGCCGACGTGATCACCGAGGCCATCCACCCGGATGATCGCGCGGCTGTCGAGGAGTCTAATCGGTTAGTCATGGAGGAGGCGAGTCCGGTCCCGCTTGAGTACCGGGTCGTGCGCCGAGACGGGACCGAGCGAGTCGTGTGGGCTGAGGCCGGTGAGATGGTACACGATGAGAATGGTGCGGTCACTCGGCTGAGTGGAACAGTCCAGGACATCACCGAGCGCAAAGAGGTAGAGCGCAGGATACTTGAGCTCAACGAGGAGCTTGAGATGCGCGTTCAGGAGCGTACCGAGGAGCTGACTGCGACCAACGAGGAGTTGCTTGACGCCAATACGGCGCTGGAAGCTGCGACTCGCGCAAAGAGCGACTTCCTGGCATCTATGAGTCACGAGCTGCGCACTCCTCTCAATTCAATCATCGGATTCTCTGATCTGCTCGCGAAGGGCATGGTGGGGGACCTCTCCGCCGAGCAGGACAAGCAGGTTCGCATGATCAACGCGTCCGGCAAGCACTTGCTTGAACTCGTCAACGAGGTGCTCGACCTGTCCGCGATCGAAGCCGGCGGGATGCGCATGGAGTACCAGCCTGTAGACGTGACGGAGGCGGTGCGGTCGGTCGTTGAGCTTCTCACGCCTACGGCAGACGAGCGCGGGTTGCGCATGTCGTGGGAGGTCGAGCCGGCCGCAGCGGACATTGTGTCCGACCGGACGCGCCTGGAGCAGGTGCTCTTCAACATCGTCGGCAACGCGATCAAGTTCACGGACTCGGGCGGAGTCGATATTCGGGTGCGACGGGACGCGAGCGAGGTCGTAATCGTGGTTTCCGACACCGGTCCCGGAATCGCCGAGAACGAACGCGCGCGCATTTTCGATGAGTTCTACCAGGTCGAACGCCGTGATGTCGCCAAGTCAGAAGGTACCGGTCTAGGGCTCACGGTTTCCAAGCGCCTGATGGACATGCTCGGCGGAACGCTCGAGGTCGAGAGCACGCTCGGCGAGGGATCGACCTTCGTCGTGCGGCTGCCGGCAACTGATCGGTAGGGCGACACTCGCTCCTACGTGCTGCTATCATTCAAGGTCTCGGATGCCGAAGAACCTTTGGGTACCGGTCACTGATGGAGGCGGCGTGTTCCGGAGTCTAAGACAGGCCCGAGTTGGCGTCGTGGCGATAATACTTGTCGCTGCACTGTTCGCCGCACCCGGAATCGCGCTGGGCGCGCCCTCGGCTATCGACGCCAAGCAGGCTCAGAAGGACGCAGCAATCGCCGAGGCGGACGCGCTCCAGCGAATGTTCAACCGTCAGATCTCGGATTACCTGGCTCTTGCGCGCCGCATCGAGACCGCCCGCCTTGAGGTCTCAGATGCCGCGACCCGCGTCGTTGAGGCTGATGCGGACCTTGAGCGCTCAAAGAGCACGCTTGAGCAGCGAGTCAGCCAGATATATCGCGGCAGCCATGTAGACGCAGTTCAGATCCTCTTCACCTCGGCATCCGTTCAGGACTTGCTCGATCGCATGAACTACCTCGTGATCATCGGCCGGTATGACAACCGCCTGGTCGAGGAGATGCGCATCGCAAAGCAACAGGCGGCATGGGAAGAGCAGACGCTTCAGGAGCGCGCATGGCGCCTCTCGGAGATGCAGGTCCTTGCCGATGATCAGCGGGTCGCCATCGAGGAAGCGATCGATGCGCAGAATGCGAAGATCGCCGAGCTGGACGAAGACATCGCGACTCTTGTGCGGGCAAGCGTGTCGCTCATCCCGGATGGCGAGTTCTCGCCCAACACGGTCATCACGGATGAGAACTTCCGCAATGTTGATTCCATGAGCGAGCAAGAAGTCCAGTCATTCCTCGACGCGCAGACGGGCACGCTCGGTGACTACACGGCTCCCGACCATGCCGGCCAGCGCAAGACGGTGGCACGGATGGTGGTCGAGGCCGCGCACCAGTGGGATATCTCACCCAAGGTGATTCTGGTGACGCTGCAGAAAGAGCAGTCCCTGCTCTCGGATGCGACGCCTTCGCAAAACGCGCTCGATTGGGCGATGGGGTGCGGAAAGGCTGATAGCCAGACCTTCTACGAGTACAAGGGTTTCGGCAAGCAGATCTGGTGGGGCGCACAGAAGCTCGATAAGAATGCGGGCCCGTGGCATCCGGGCATCAAGATGACCATCGACGGAACTTCCGTCTTCCCCACAAATTCATCCACGTACTCGCTCTTCAAGTACACGCCGCACCTTCGCGGAACCACTTCTTTCTGGATGATCTACTGGCGTCACTTCGGCGATCCGCTCGGGTAGTAGTGAGCTCCGACAGCCGCACATCGTGACTTCCGGCCGACTGCCAGCGTTGTACACTGATAACCGCTGAAGGGGGCCGCATGCAAAGTGCTCTGGTCGTTGACGACGAGGCGAATATCCGCGAGCTGGTGAGCGTCTATCTCACCTCGGCAGGCTTTGCTGTCGAGCAGGCAGAGGACGGCGTCACCGGGCTGATGAGTGCCTTGTCTGGGGAGTTCGACATCGTGGTGCTCGATATCATGCTTCCCGGGCTGGATGGCGCGTCCGTGTGCCGTCAGTTGCGTGAGACGTCGAGCGTCCCTGTGATCATGCTTACGGCGCGCGATACCGAGCTCGATAAGATCGCGGCCCTTGAGAGCGGCGCCGATGATTACTTGACCAAACCATTCAGCCCGCCTGAACTTGTGGCCCGCGTGCGGGCCGTGCTCCGGAGAACTGGGGCTGGAGCTCAGGCTCAGGAGCAGCTACGAATCGGAGGCCTCACGCTGAATCCGTCCACACGCGAGGTGGCAGTTGATGGACAGACCGTCGAGTTGACCGCCAAGGAATTCGACCTGCTCGCGGTCATGATGCGCGACGCAGGAGTCGTCTTCAGCCGTGAGCGGCTGCTGGAAGCTGCCTGGGGGTTCAGCGATTACGTTGATTCCCGTGGAATCGATGTGCACATCAAGCACATGCGCGAGAAGCTCGGAGACAGCGCGCTTGCGCCGAGGTTCCTGGAGACCGTTCGCGGAGTGGGATATCGGGTGCGAAGGGACGCTGAATGACCTCATCGGGTGTCCCTGCGCAAAGAGGCTCTTTGGTTCGGAGCACGCAACTCTCGATGCTTGCCGTCGCGGCCGTCTCGGCATTGGTCGTGTTCGTGGTCTTCTACGTTGCCTGGACGCAGTACACAGTCGCGGTGCGCACGACCGAGCTGTCTCGTCAGACGGTGGCCCTTGCAAGTGGCCTCTCAGCGGGCGGAACGCTCACCGAGGGCGATGCTTCGTCCGATGGCATCCGTCAGCAGCTCTTTCGGGTGCAGGCAAGTCTCATAGGCGCGCGCCTGCTGGTAACTGATGACTCCGGAGTCGTCGAGCTCTCTAGTGGCACAGACGATCAGGGTCCGAGCAGTGTAGGCATCGACTCGCTGGGCGAGGCTGACGCGCGCGGGGTGAAGACGGCTGTGCGGTCGCTCTCGGGTATCAGTCGCGTGCTCGTCGTCGCCGCGCCTGTCGAGCACGGTGGCTGGCTGGTTGCGCTTCAGCCGGTGAGCGAGATCTCGGCGGCCGGTAATTGGGTGCTGATGCTTCTGCTCGGCAGCGTCGCAGTTGCGCTCATTGTCGCCTGGGCCACCGGGTCTGTGCTCGCGCGTCGACTGACCGCGCCGATACTGAGTTTGCGCGCCGGTGCCGAGGCTATCTCGGCGGGCGAGTGGGGGCATCAGGTCCCCGAGGAGGGTGCGGCCGAGATCGCGTCGCTTGCGGCCTCATTCAACTCGATGTCTTCGAGGGTGTCCGACGCCTACACGGCGCAGAAGCACTTCGTAGGGGACGTCTCCCACGAGCTTCGCACGCCGATCACATCCATTCAGGGGTTCGCCGGCGCTCTTCTGGACGGGACCGTTGAGGATGAGGAGACCGCCCAAAGATTCATCAAGGTGATTCGCCAAGAAGCTCAGCGTCTCGGCGACCTCACTACGACACTGCTCGCGCTCTCCGACTTGGATGCCGGACGTGTCGAGGTCGCCCGGCGCCGGATCGACACCGTCGCGCTGGGGGACGCATTGCGAGCCCGGCATGCGCCCGAAGCCGAGGCGGCTCAGATCGCGCTGCACATCGACGACCTGGCGCCAGAAGGCGTGCACCCTCTCGGTGACGAGTCCCGGCTGCTTCAGGTTACCTCGGCGCTCATCACGAATGCGATCAACTACACGCCGGCAGGGGGCAATGTGACGGTTTCTGCCGAGGCAGATGCTGCTGCATGGCGACTGCACGTGGACGACAACGGCCCGGGGATACCCGTTGAGGATCGGGAGCGCATCTTCGAGCGCTTCGTGCGACTTGACCCGTCCCGCTCGGCAGCCGGGGGCTCAGGGCTTGGTCTTTCGATATGCAGACGTCTGATGCTGCTGATGGGCGGAGCCGTGAGTGCGGGCGAATCGCCGTTTGGTGGCGCCCGGTTGGAGCTTGAGCTGCCGTTGTCCTAGGCTGCCAGCTCAACCGCAACTCAACATGACACTCACACGCAGACAACCTCGAAGCCCGATAACTATATCGAAGGCGGTTCCTGTGCAGCGTGAACCGCGTTACGATGAGACCGAGGTGGTTAGTATGACGAAGAAGATTCGAAACATAGCAGCTGTTGTCACAGCTCTGGTTCTTGTGATGGCACTCGCGGTTCCGGCTGTTGCAGCGCCGGGCGCAGGGAAGCTTGGAACACAGTCCGCATCTTCTGTTGCGTCCAGCGGACCCAACGCCGAGCAGAGGCTCGAGAACCTCCAGAACCGGATAGCGAACGTGCTGCGGGCGCGCAAAGCTCGCTTTGATGCTGTCGCCGCCAACCTTGTGAAGCGACAGGACCGCGTTGAGGCGCTTGCCGCCAAGGTCGAGACGCTGGGCGGAGACGTGACAAAGGTCCGTGCGCAGATCGCCGAGTCCGTCAAGCTTCTGGAGCAAGCGCGTGTGCAGGAGCAGGCTTGCGTGAACGCATTCCAGGAGGTTCCTGAGGCGACGAACAGAGGCGCTGCGTTCCGCGCAGCCAAGGCTGAAGGTCGCGAGTCAGTCCAGCTCATGAAGCAGTCCCGGGTCCGGCTTCGCGATGCAGCGGGCGCACTTGCCAGGATCGCCGAAGGCCTGGCGACGGAGGAATAGTGACCAGACGCCTGATCACACTCCTCGTTCTCATTGCGCTGCTTCTCGTTGGAGCGGCAGGGTGCAAGTCGAAGAGTACTCAGAGTAGCGAGACGGACACGCTAGGCGTGTCCGTCTCGACTTCGACTCCTGATGCTTCCGCCACTCCCGACGCGACTGGTGGCGTCGACTCCGACTCCGACACGCCGTCCGCCGCCGATGCCGCAGCGATCCAGAAGGAGCTCTCGGCAATCCAGAAGGAGTTGGACGGCATGTCTATGCCGGGCGACTCCGACTTCGATTCTATTGAAGACGAGCTCTAGAGGTACTGCCAGACGTCCTCGATGCCGGCTTCGGCCGCCGGGACGCACTCAACGATAGAGAGCCTGAACGTACCGCTTTCTGCCGAGATCAGCCGCAGATCCACAGTCTCCTGCACTTCCAGCCAACGACCCGCCGGGTCGATCAGTTGCTTCACGCGAGGACGCAGCAAGTCGTCGCGATTGACCCGGAACACCACGCCGGTGCCTCCGTCGCTCATGCGAACGACTGCGCCCATCGGGTAGATGCCCAGCATCGCCACGAGCGCCTTTGTGAGACTCGGATCGTACGCCTTGTTCCGACCCTGCATCAGCACAGCGAGCGCCTTGTCCGGTCGGATCTCGCGGCGGAACGGCCGCCTGGTCGTCATCGCGTCGTAGGCGTCGCACAGCGCGACCACCTTGCTGAACAAGTGCTGCTCACTCGGCGCGCTGACCTCCGGATAGCCCTGCATATCGTGGCGCTGGTGATGCTCGTACGCCACGACCATCGGCATCTGGTCCACGAGTTGAATGCGCTTGAGCAGGTCGGCCCCCTCGGTGGCGTGGCTCTTCACGACCTGCCATTCATCCGCCGAGAGGGGACCCTCTTTGTTGAGTATGTCCTCCGGGATGCGGACCTTGCCGAGGTCATACAGCAGCGCCGAGAGTCCGAGCGATTTGAGCGACTCGTCATCCAGGCCGAGCGATGCGCCCAACGAGAGCGAGAGTATGCACACGTTGATCGAGTGATTGAGCGTGTAGTCGTCGTGGCTCTTGATCGCGGTGAGTCCCAACACCGCAGCGGGATCCTTGAACAGGTTGTCGAGCAGGTTGCTCACCATGCTCTGCAGCGGCGCGACCTCGAAGACCTTGCCGAGCTTCACCTGCGTCTCCACGTCGTGCATCATGCTGACGCCCTGGTCGTAGTCCTTGCGAGCGTCGAGTTTGTTCTGGCGCGCCTCGGCCTCACGGACTTCTTCGTCCAGCTCGGTCGTCTCCATGACCTTCACCGCGGTGGCGCCACGCGCCTCAAGGAAGGAGCGGGCGCTGTCGATGTCCGCGATACCACCCTCGTTGAGCAGTGCCGCCAGCGCGCTCGCATCAGCCTCGCCGAAGCTCATATCCAGTGTGACCGAGGAGATCTCGCGTGCCATCAGATCCTCGATCAGCTTGCGGTAAGTGACGCTTTCCTCGGGCAGCACGTGGTTCTCGATGAAAAGCGTGCTCTTGTAGACGTTGATCGTGACCTCTTCAAAGCCGATATCCATGATGCCGCCAACTGCGGCGACCAGGTCGGTGTTCGACTGCATCACGAGCGGGTGCGAGGGTGGATACAGCGATGCGTTCGTCTGCGCAACGGCGAACGCGCGTGCAAGCTCGCGGGCATGCTCAAGGCGCTTGGCGGTCGCGAAGGGTGTTCTACTCGCGGGCTGAGCCATCGAGGCAATCTCCTCGTTGGACTCCAGCCGCTCCCCATTGCTCTTCATTTCGTCGGTCACGTGGGCATCTCCCCTCGGTCTTCCTCCAGCAGTGCTAGCGTTCTTTGTGCGAGGTATCGCAACTCGCGATTCTTCTTCCCGATGACGAGCTTGCGCTTGGCCAGCCGTTTCAGAAGCGGCACGGCCTGTGGCGTCTTAAGCAAAGACAAGCTATTGAGAACTTCTTTCTTGAGCTCGTAGTTCCTTTCGAAGAGGTAGATATCTTCCAGAATCCGAATCAGCGCCGGTGCAGCCTCGGTCACTTTCGCGCGACCGATCTCGCGGGCGGCGACGCGGCGCGTTGCGGGATCCCAGTGGGCCAGCGCCTTCTGGAGCATCGCGGTGCTGTCTGGCCCGGGCACGTCGGCAAGTGCACTTATGGCCGAGGCGCGCACGCCGCTGTCGATGTGATCGAGGGCCTGGCTCACCACGGGCGTGAGGCGTTTGTCCTGCAGCGATACCAGGAGCCTGACGACGGCAGACGCCTGCGCTGGCGTGCCGGTTCGCAGCATCCTCGCCGCAACCGGTCCAACGACCTCGGAGAGCCTTGCCGCCGAGCGCGCCAGTCGGATGCGGGTCTCTTCCGAGCCCGCTACGTACGCGTCAAGCACCGACTCAGCGACGGCATTTCGTGTGGCGGATACCGCTGCCCCAAGTTCTGGATCTGATGACATGTCGCTTAGCAATCCGAACGCCGAGCCAAGGTCGGCGGGAGCGCCCGTCTTGAGCACCGATTTGATGGCGTCGCTGATGGCCTGCAGCGCCTCGGCATTGGGCTTGTTTCTGGCAACATCGACAGTTGTCGAGAGTGCCTTGGATGCGGCCGAGCCGGGCGTGGAGGCACGCATCAGTGACTCGATGTAGATCTGATCGTTTTCGTCGGATTCGGCCACCTCGGCCACCAGGGCCGGTACATCGGGCGCTTCCGGGACACCTCGGTCATGTTCGCTCTGTGCCGCCGGCCTGAGAAGTGCTGCAAGTTCCCGCTGGATCTCAGGTGGCAATTCGATCGAACTCATGAGTGAATCGGGTGCTAGTCCCGCGCTGGTTGCGGCGAGCTTCAGAAGCCTGGCAAGTGACGCCGTCGGCATCTTGGCGATTGCATCGAGCATGCCCTGCATAGGCGAGCCGCCGCCGTCCTTCACGAGCGCGGAGGTGAGGATCTTCACCCGCGATTCTTCGTCCAGACGCAGAAGCGCATCCGCCACCCGGCGCGCCGCTAGGTCGCGGGCCGCAGCCTCGTACGCGTCAACTGCCCGCGCCACCACGTCGTCGCCCGTGCCTGCAGCCGCATCGGCGGCCCACTGCGCGGCAGCAGCCGCGACTTCGGGGCCGATCTCATCCAGGGGTGCCGAGGTCAGGTCGATTCCCATCAGTCCGGATTCAGTGGATGCCCTGAGTGAGACTTCGACAAGCGCGATGTTGCTCACGCCGGCGCTCAGCAGTGCTGCTCGTGCGCCTCCACCTGCGCGTACCGCTTTGGCGTCAGCGCCGAGTATGTCGAGGAATGCGGATGTCTCGGCGGTGGTGATTCCGGGCGCGATGATCAGCTGCCCAACCTGGAGTGCGTGGAGCTCCTCGGCAAGTCCTGCGATCTGGGTCTGTCCCGCGCCAACGCTGATGTCGCCCAAGAGGAATCGGGCGCGGTCAACGCGCAGCTGGAGCGGGCCGACGGAGGCAACGCGGCGGCTCTCTTCGGTGAAGTGCGCAATCGCGTCTTCCCGCATCGGGCTGGACGGCGGGTAGAGGCGAACGGCATTGGCCGCAATCGAGAGCAGCCTAAGCAGCTGCTCCGCGCGTGCCGACGGGCTGTTGCCGCCGGAACCGTTCACATTTCCCTCCTCCACAAATCGAGACCCTGTGAGGATTATCGGCGTACGCACGGCAAACCTGTTGGGATAGTGTGAAACACTAGCCCTGTATATCGCGCCGTTACACACCGATATATGTCTATGGTACCTATAATGAGCCAAGTCGCACGCTTGAGGAGTGAACTTGGTCCTCCGATCTGATAATTACTACCGAGAACTCGCCGAGAACGCGGTGAGGCAGTCGGGCATCGATGAGCCGCCGATCTCGACCTCGCTGGTGGCGTCGCGCCTCGGCGTGCCCGTTGTCGAGATGCCACTGCCGCCGTGGTTCACCTCGGCGCTCATCTACGAGGACGGCATGCCGGCGGTTCTTCTGAACAGCTCACGTGAGCCGCATATCCAGGTAGCCGGTCTTGGTCACGCTTTAGGGCACCTGCTTATCGTGATCGACGATGCTTCGGTGGGATATCCCAAAGGTGGGCTCACGAACCATCACTCAGCCGATGTGATCGCCGAGGAGCTGGAAACGCCGGGGTACATGGTCGCCGATCAGGCTCAGAAGTGGTTCAACGACTATCGATACCTGGCGAGACTCTTTGGCGTGAGCGAGAAGCGCATGCTTGAGAAGATGAACGCGCTTGGAATCATCAAGAACCGCGGCGTCATGTGGGACTACTAGTCCCGACCCTGTAGCGACTCTCCTGGTATCATCGATGGGGTCGCCGACAAGTCGGCGCAGCAGCTGTTCGACGTGAACAGGAGGGGCAATGCGCACTACCTACGCAGTAGGTGTGGATGTTGGAGGCACGCGCATCGCCGCCGGACTAGTCGAGCGCAAGGGCCGCATGGTCAAAGAGGCCAAGGTTCTCACGCCCAAGAACGGTCCTTTCGCGGTGGTGGACGCGGTTATCGATCTCATCAACGAGGTCATGGCCACAACACACCCATCGGAGATAGCCGGAATCGGTATCGGGCTTCCGGCACAGATCGATTTCCTCAAGCAATCCATCGAGTTCTGCACGAACCTGCCGCTTGCCGGCGTGGACGTGCGCTCGCTGATCATGTCGCGCATCCGCCAGGATGTGACGATCGACAACGACGGCCATTGCGCGGGCATCGGCGAAGCGCGCTTTGGCGCTGCCAAGGGAGTCCGCGACTGCGTGATGATCACGCTCGGCACCGGCGTTGGTGGCGCTCTCTTGCTTGATGGAGAGCCGTATCGCGGTTCACGCGGCCTCGGCGGAGAGATCGGGCACATGGTTGTGCGCCTGGACGGCCCTCCGTGCCCCTGTGGAGGCTTCGGACACATAGAGTCGTATCTCGGCCGCCCGGCCATCGCAGCACGCGGGAGGGAGGCTGCACGCGCGTACAGCGGCCAGGACATCCGTGACCGAGCGAATGGCGATGCCGAGGCGGTTACCGCCGAGCACGTGGTGCAGGCGGCGCTGGCTGGCGACGAAATCGCACGCGGAATCTTGATTGAGGCTGGCGGCATTCTCGGCGAAGCGCTCGTTGGTATCGTCAACCTGCTCAATCCACGGCTGATCGTAGTCGGTGGCGGCATCGGCGAATCCGCCGACATGCTCGTTGCGCGCGCAGCAGAAGTAATCGCCGAGAAGGCGCTCGCAGGCAGACGTGATGTAAAGGTCGTGCAGGCACAGCTTGGCAATGACGCCGGTATGCTTGGCGCGGCGGGGCTCGCATTCGACGAGCACGACAGTAGGGAAGGGCTCCACCGATGACGACTACTCCCGCGAAGGTATTCTTCGCTCCAATGCGCTCCCAGATGAAGCGCAGCATGGTCACACGTGCCGGCGGCCTGCTCGAGCGTGCCGGTCTCAAGACCGCAATCGCCGAGACCGACCTTGTCGCGATAAAGCTGCATTTCGGCGAGCAGGGCAACACCGGCTTCGTAAGCCCCGTGTATGTCCGAGAGATCGTGCGTCGCGTGAAGGAGGCGGGCGGGCGCCCGTTTTTGACCGACGCTAATACGCTCTATCGCGGCCAGCGCGCGAATGCGGTCGACCACCTCGAGTGCGCGCTTCACAACGGTTTTGCGTATGCGACGGTCGAAGCGCCGCTCGTTATCGCTGACGGCCTTGATGGCCGAGATGCGGTCGACGTGTCGGTTCCCGGTCGCCACTTCGATAGCGTGCGGATCGGCTCGGCGGCGGTCTTTGCCGATGCGATGATTGCCGTGACGCACGTGAAGGGTCACGAAGCCACCGGTTTTGGCGGCGCCATCAAGAATGTCGGCATGGGACTTGGTTGCCGCTCGGCCAAGCAGCGCATGCACGCCGACTTCAAGCCCGAGGTCACTGCCGAGAAGTGCACGGCCTGCAACCGCTGCGTCCAGCGCTGCCCGGTCGAGGCGATCACCATCGGTCCCGACCGCGTTGCGGTTGTCGACTACGAGGTCTGCTACGGCTGCGGCGAGTGCGTTGCCGCCTGCCCGTTCGCAGCGATCGCCACGCAGTGGAAGACCGACGCGAACATGCTTCAGGAGAAGATCGTGGAGCACGTGGCCGGCGCGGTCGCCGGCAAGCAGGGCAAGGTCCTGTATCTCTCGTTCATCACCGCGGTCTCACCCGACTGCGATTGCTGGGACTTCTCCGACGCGCCGATCGTTCCCGACATCGGCGTGCTGGCCTCCGATGACATCGTCGCCATCGATCAGGCGGCGTACGACTTGGTGACTGCAGCTGTCGGCCTGCCCGGTTCCCGCGGCGAAGGAATGGGCTCGGGCGACGACAAGTTCACCACCATCACCGGCGTGAACGGCACCCGCGCGATCGAATACGCCGAGGAAATGGGTCTCGGCACGCGTCAGTATGAGCTTGTGAGAGTGGATTAGATTCAGAATCGGCGAGGGGGAAACGTGGATTACTTCGACGTCATCAAGCGCGCGCTGAAAGTCACCTGGAAGTACAAGGCGCTATGGGTACTTGGCTTCTTCCTCAGTAGTGGTGGAGGCGGCGGAACCAGCGGCTACAGCTCGCCGATGACCGGCGACACGTCGACCGGCGAAGTGCCCACCGCGATTGCGGATCTCTTCTACTGGTTCGAGGTGAACTGGCTGCCCGTCTTGCTCCTTGTTTCGGCTGTCGCAATCTTCTTCATGGTGTTCTCCGTGGCAGCACAAGGTGGAATCGTGCACCTCGTGAATGAGGCCGAGGAGAACCGTGAGGTTAGACTCCTCGATGGCTGGCGGGTCGGTTTCCAGTACTGGGGTCGCACATTCATGCTTGGCCTTGTCGCGTCACTCCCGATCTTGCTGCTAATAGGCGCGCTGTTCGCCATGATCGTGCCGCTTGCCATTGTCGGTGACTCAGCGATCACAGATGGTGGCGCCTTTGCTGGCCTTTGCTGCGGCCTGCCGCTCATCGTGATCTTGATGATCGCCGTGGGCGTCGTCATCAGCATCGTTCAGACGCTGGCGCTTCGCTATGGCGTGCTGCAGGACGTCTCCTTCGGGCAGGCTCTGATCCTCGGCTGGAAGGACTTCACCGGCAAGCGCGGCGCGTTCGTCTTCATGCTGGTGATGATCATCCCCGGGATGGTCTACGGGGCGGTTGCGGGCGTGGTCTCATTGCTGTTCGCGCTACCTGCTGGCATCGCGCTGTCGTCAGGCTCTTACGCTACGGGAATCAGCCTTATCATCCTCTTGATGCTGGTCCTTCTGGTGCCCGGTTCCGCATACGGAGCGTTCCACTCCGCTGCATGGACGATCTTCTTCCGTCGCATGAACGGACTGGAGCTTGCTCCCGACGCCGCTGTTGCACCGCCCGTCCACAACGACTTCCTGCCGCCTCCGCCAATCCCTGCTGCGCCGATGGCCCCGCAGGTGCCGGGCGTTCCCGCTCCGCCGACCTCGCCCGAGCCTCCCGCACCGGAGTCGCCGCCGTATGTCTGACGCCGGCCGACTGCTTGTTTGCGCCACGCCGATCGGTAACCTCGGCGACGTGACTCTGCGCGTTCTCGATGCTCTGCGGGACGCGCACGTGATCGTTGCCGAGGACACCCGTGTCACGCGCAAGCTCCTCGCGCGCTACGACATACACACGCCGCTAGAGCGCTACGACGAAGCGACTGCCGAGGCGCGCACGCCGGAGCTCGTCGAGCGAATCGCCGCCGGTGCCTCAGTCGCCCTGGTGAGCGACGCCGGAACTCCCGGCATCTCGGACCCGGGCGAGCGGCTAGTGGACGCGTGCATATTGGCGGGGCTACAAGTCGACGTGCTGCCGGGTGCCTCGGCGATCATCACGGCGCTTGTGTCGAGCGGCCTGCCAACGCGCGCCTTCTACTTCGGCGGATTCCTGCCGAGAAAAGCCGGGGAGATCCGCCGCACACTTGATTCACTCTCCAAGCTTGAGGCCACTCTCATCTTCTACGAGTCGCCGAGACGTGCCGCAGCCTCGCTCGCGATAGTGGCCGAGGCGTTCCCCGGGCGCGCTGTGGCCATGGCACGTGAGCTTACGAAGATTCACGAGGAGATTGCGCGCGACAACTCACACGCGCTTGCGGACGCGATCAAGGGACGCGAGCTCAAAGGGGAAGTGGTGCTGCTGATAGGCCCGCCGTGTGCGGACGAGGCGCCAGTGACCGACGAGAGCGCGGTTCGCTCAGCTCTGGCGCTTCACGTCTCGGAAGGCATGACTCGCAAGGACGCCGTTAAGCGCGTGGCCGCCGACCTCGGCGTCCCGCGCAATGAGGTGTATCGCCTGGCCCTCGATAAAGGTGAGAGTTAGCGCTTCTTTATATCTGCGACGCAGACTGCGCAGACCGGACGGCCCTTCACGTCGGAGATGTCATCTTTAGACCCGCAGATGACACAGGCCTCGTGGTACTTCTCGAGGATCACGCGCTCGCCCTCAACGGTGATCGACATCGGATCCTTGACGTTGATGCCGAGGGTTCGACGGAGTTCCATCGGGATGACTACGCGCCCCAAATCATCTACCCTCCGGACAATCCCTGTATCACTCATGCTCCCCGCCTTTCTATGGAGCCGCCACGGTCAGCCTGGCGTGCGTTATCATTATCTACCCGGACTGACTCGTACTTCCATAAATGCCCAAGCAATCCGGCCGTGAAACCGAAAATGGAGTCTGAGTACTTATGAGCGACAAGACCTTCTACGTCACAACGCCGATATATTACGTCAACGCAGAGCCACATCTCGGAACTGCGTACACGACTATCGCCGCCGACGCCATCGCGCGCTACCGTCGCATGACCGGCCACGACGTCATGTTCCTCACCGGACTCGACGAGCACGGGCAGAAGATAGCCCAGGCCGCCGAGGAGAACGGCATGAGCCCGCAGGAGTGGGTCGACGCTATCGCACCGAAGTTCAAGGCCGCATGGGACATGCTCGGCGTGTCGTACGACGACTTCATCAGAACGACCGAGCCGCGCCACAAGAAGGGCGTGCAGGCGTTTTGGACCGAGCTCCACGACCGCGGCTTCCTGTACCAGGGCAACTACGAGGGCTGGTATTGCGTTCCGGATGAAACGTACTGGACCGAAGATCAGCTTGAGGACGGCAAGTGCCCTCAGTGCAGCCGCGACGTTCAATTCATCAAGGAAGACAACTGGTTCTTCAAGCTCTCCGAGTTCCAGCAGCCGCTCCTGGACTTCTATGAAGCGAACCCGGATTTCGTGCAGCCGGAGACCCGCCGCAACGAGGTGCTGTCCTTCGTGAAGGGCGGTCTCAGGGACCTGTCCATCTCACGTACCAACTTCACGTGGGGCGTCCCGCTTCCATTTGCCGAGGATCATGTCACGTACGTGTGGATCGATGCTCTCCTCAACTACATAACCGCGCTCGGCTATGGTGGCGAGGATCACGAGCGCTTCGATCGCTACTGGCCCGCCGATTACAACTTCGTCGGAAAAGACATCATCCGGTTCCACTGTGTGATCTGGCCGGCGATGCTCCTGGCCGCCGGAGTCGCACCGCCTAAGAGCGTCTTCGCGCATGGCTTCTTGCTCACCAAGGGCGAGAAGATGAGCAAGTCCAAGGGCAATGCCCAGACTCCGGCGTCGCTCGTAGAGCGCTTCGGTGTGGACGCGTACCGGTACTACTTCATGCGCGACGTGCAGTTCGGCCAGGACGGCTCAATCTCGATGGAGTCGATGGTCCAGCGCTACAACGGCGACCTTGCCAACGACTGGGGCAACCTCGTATCTCGGCTCCTCAACATGACCGAGAAGTACTTTGACGGCCTCACGCCGGCCGCTCCAACCGCCGAGCCCACCGATGCGGATGCGACTCTTCTGGCAATCGCAGGAGTCCTGCCCGAGAAGTATGAAGCCGCCATGGTGCGGCTCGATTACGTCTCGGCACTCGAATCTGTATGGGACCTAATCAAGGAGTGCAACCGCTACATCGAGACGCAGGCACCGTGGACGCTCGCCAAGGAAGGCGACGACGCACGACTTGCGGCAGTGATCTACAACACGCTTGAGGCCGTTCGTATCTCGGCGCTGTTCACCGCGCCTGTGATGCCGAACACCTCCGCCGATGTCTGGACGCGCCTTGGCCTGGGCGACATCACGGCCGTGACCGATATCGCCGCAGTTGCCGAGTGGGGACAGCTCCCGGCCGGTCTGCGCGTGTCGAAGGGCGAGCCGCTGTACCCGCGCATATATGAGGAAGTCTAGGTCCGTGTCGTCTGCAGGTGACTTCATCGCGTCGCTGCCCGACCTCGGCAGCCCGGTGTGCGATGCGCACGCGCACCTCGACATGCTCGAGGACCCCGCCCGTGCGCTCGCAAACGCGGCGCTTGCGAGCATCGCGCTCGTGGCGACCGTCGTGGACCTCTCCGAGGACGAGCGTACCTTCTCGCAGCTCGATGGCTGGCTTGCCTCGGCGGCCGGGATGCTCTCGGCTGACGGTCACGTCGGCGTGGAGCTGCCCGAGGTGTGCATCGTCGTTGGAGCGCATCCGCACAACGCGAGCGAGTTCACTCCGACGATCGCGGCTCGCATGCGCGAAGCGTCGCAGCTGCCGAGGGTTTCGGCATTTGGTGAGCTAGGGCTCGACTTCCACTACGACAACTCGCCCCGCGATGTTCAGCGCGCGGCGTTCCGAGACCAGCTGTCGATGGCGCATGAGCTCGACATGCCGGTCGTCGTGCATCTTCGGGAGGCGCACGACGACGGCCTCGCGATTCTGCGCGAGCAGGGCTTGCCCGCTGCCGGCTGCATCATCCACTGCTTCACTGAAGGCGCAGCCATGGCCGAGCGGTTCCTTGAAGCCGGCTGCACCATCTCGTTCGCCGGTCCCGTCACATTCAAGAAGGCTGTGGCCCTACGCGAGGCGGCCAAGATCACTCCGCTCGACCGCTTGCTTGTGGAGACCGACTGCCCGTTCCTTGCACCGGAGCCATTCCGGGGGCGGAAGAATGAGCCTGCATTTACCGTGCTCACTGCCGCTGCTGTTGCCGCCGCAAAGGGCATATCTACGTCAGAGGTCGCCATGGCCGCGCTCGGCAATGCGCGGAAGCTGTATATCCGGGGGTGAAGCAAGTGGCGCAGCCGCTCGTTCTGGGGTTTGCCGGGAGTCCGCGACATCACGGAAACAGTGAGCAGCTTCTAGATGCCTGCCTCGCCGGAGCCGAGGGTGTAGGTGCACGGGTCCACAAGATCGTGGCTGCAGACATGTCCATCCGGGGCTGTCAGTCCTGTCAGGGATGCTCGCTCACGGGCGAGTGCGTGATTCGCGATCAGATGCGTGAGGTCTACTCCGCGATCGACTCGGCTACCGCGATCGTCTTCTCAAGTCCGGTCTACTTCGCGTCGGTGCCAGCTCAACTGAAGGCGGTTCTCGACCGGATGCAGCCTTACTGGGCCCGCACTCATGTTCTCAAGCAGCCCAAACCGGCCCGTCGGCCCGGGGGTATCCTTCTGGTTCGCGGAGGCGGCGACCCTTATGGCTTCGTGGCCGCCGAGTACCCGCTCAGGAGCGTGTCCGCGGTGCTCGGGATCGATATCCTCGGCGAGGTGAAAGTCGCCGACGTGGACTCGCCGCACGATGTCGGCAGGCATCCGCTGGCGCTCGATCACGCCCGCGCGCTTGGCGCGCGCATCGGGACTGCGGCAATGGGCGAGCGTTTGGAGTGATTATCTTGCTGATGAACGGGCGAACCCGCAGGTGGGCATCGCCGTTCGTCGTTTGGGGTGTCGCGAGACCGTCGTTTCGTTGTTGCTGAGTTGTTGCTCGGCTATAATCGGGTGCGTTGCGCTACCGACCTATTCCCGAAGCGGAAGGGCTTTATGAGAAAGCCGGCCTCACCGGCCCGTCTCCTGAAGACCCCATATCTCATCCTCGTACTCATCGCAGCTCTCGTCGTACCAGTATCAGCATCCGGATTTGCCTGGGCCAGGAAGGGCGTCACCGTCATCGTAGATGGCGGGACTGCTTACTATAGAACGCAAGCTGACACCGTGGCCGATGTACTCGCCGAGGCGGGCATCGAAGTCGCGGTTCATGACGTGGTGAGCCCCGCTCCCGACGTCGCCGTCGATGATGGCTCGATGATCGTCGTCCGGCATGCGATTCCTGTCAGCATCGACTGCAATGGCGAGATTCTGGATCTTGATGTCATCGGGACCACGGTCGCCGACGCACTCGTGGCAGCAGGACTCGACCCCTCGCTCGGCCTGGACGTGGATCCCGCGGTGGAGGCGCCGCTGCGCACGGACATGACTATCGTCGCAAGGGACGTTTTCTTGCGCATTGCGCAAGAGGAAGTCGACGTGCCGTTCACCATCATCGAGAAGTCTGACGCCTCGATGGAAGTCGGCCAGAGCAAGGTCATCTCGGAAGGCAAGCCCGGTCGGGCGATGCGCGTGTATGAGATCGTCGTAACCGGTGGCGTCGAAGGTGCCCGATACGTGAAGGCCGAGGAGATCCTCGACGAGCCGGTCCCGCAGGTAGTAGCGGTTGGCACCAAGCGTATATCCAAGCGGATCACTGTCGTGTCGACGATCAGAGGCGGCGCGACGAAGTCCGTGGCACCGCCCACCAGCGGCCAGAAGATGACGGTCGTCGCTACTGCGTACACTCCGTGGGACGCCGGGTGCGGTGGTCTCTCGGTAATCGAACGTAAGCTCCGCGCCTACAACGTGCCGGATGGCTGGGGCATCATCGCAGTTGACCCCAAGGTCATTCCGCTCGGCTCGAAGGTCTATGTATCTGGCTACGGAAACGCGATCGCGGCCGATACTGGTGGCGCCATCGATGGCAAGCGCATCGACGTTTGCTTCTGGTCTGCCGGCGAGTCTGCGTCCCGCACAGCGGCCATCAACTGGGGACGTCGCACCGTCACCATCACCATCATCAAGTAGAAGAGGCCTCATGGCTCACTCTTCGCTGGCCACACCGTCGGCAACCATTGCTGTCCTGCGCCGTCATGGTCTTGCGACAAAGAAATCGCTGGGGCAGCACTTCCTCGTTGACGACAACATCATCGGCCGCATCATGGCCCTCTCGGCGCTGAGCGGGAATGAGCGCGTCCTTGAGGTCGGTCCCGGCATAGGAACCCTCACGCTCGCTCTCTGCGCTTCCGCCGGTTCTGTCGTTGCCATCGAACGCGACGATGATCTTCTCGCCGTCTTGGCCGAGACCACAGCCGACTGCGAGAACCTCACCGTGATCCACGCGGACGCACTGCACGTCGATCCTGCGGACATGGCAGATGCGGCCGGCCCACCGGTCGCGTTTGTGGCGAACCTGCCCTACGGGGTGGCTGCCACGCTTGTGCTGCGCGTGTTCGAGATGATGCCGTCGATCGCCTCGGCGACCGTTATGGTCCAGACCGAGGTGGCGAACCGCATGGCGGCATCTCCGGGATGCAAGGACTACGGCGCGTATACCGTGAAGCTCGCTCTTCGCGCCCGTCCCGCCGGCCGCTTCAACGTGGCGCCGGGTTGCTTCTTGCCACCGCCGAGGGTCGACTCGACGGTGCTGAGACTCGAGCGCCACGACGTGGGCTACGCTCCGGGTGACGTGGACCGGGCCGCCAGGACCGCAGATGCGGCGTTCACGCAGCGTCGAAAGACGATCAGGAACAGCCTTACCGCATCGCTTGGTGCACAGTCTGAAAAGGTGGTGGCTGCGCTTGTCTCGGCGGGGGTTGATCCGGGCATTCGGGCCGAGATGCTACCGGTTGAAACATTCGTCCGACTAGGCTCAGAACTGCATGCACAAGGCCTCCTACCTTGAGTTTTATTGCCCACGGGGGTATACTGTCCGTCACTCGAGGAGGAACCGAATGGATGGTATGAACCAGACTGAGGTCGTCGGGCGCATCCGCAACGACCTTGAAGCGTTGATGGGCAGCCGGATGCGTTTGCGCGCAAACATGGGTCGCTCCAAGATCATGGAGCGCGAAGGCGTTCTCGAGCAGACCCACCCTGCACTGTTCGTTCTCAAGATCGACGAGAAGCGCGGTCGCACCGCTCGTGTTTCCTACAGCTACGTCGACATTCTCACCGGAACCGTCGAGCTCACCGATTGCTCGTCCGGCGAGTGCGTCTTCCCCTGGCTGAACTAGGCCGAGTTTCACCACGACCATCTCACGCGAGGCCGCATATGCGCCTCGCGTGTCGTGTTTTGGAGGCATTGTGGCTGCGGATCATATCGCACTGCTCGCTCCCGCCAAGGTCAATCTCTTCTTGGCCGTCGGCGCGCGTCGTTCAGACGGTTATCACGAAGTCGTCACGATTCTCCAGGCGCTTGATGAGCGCGTTGCAGACGTCGTTGAGCTCACAGCCGCAGATTCGCTCTCAGTCATCTGTGATCCCGATATCGGTGTGACTGCCGAGGAGAACCTCGTGCATCGCGCGCTTGTGCGTCTCGGCGAGATCGCGGGACGCGCACCAGAGTTCTCGGTATTGGTGCACAAGCGTGTGCCTGCGGCAGGAGGTCTTGGCGGCGCGAGCTCGGATGCCGCAGCCGCGCTGGTCGGCGCCTGCCGACTTTGGGGCCTGGATGAGACCGCTGCCGAGGTAACAGATGTCGCCAAATCTCTCGGTGCGGACGTGCCGTTCTTTCTCGGAGGTGGAACTGCGTTGTATGACGGTCGCGGCGATTCGCTCGTGCGCCGCATGAACACTCCGGAGCTTGCGCTTGTGATCATCAATCCCGGTGAGCCGGTCCCTACTCCCGCCGCATACGCCGCGTTCGATCGACAGCTTCAAGATGCAGCACCCGACGCGAGCGCGATGATCGACGCGATCCGCTCAGGCGATCCGGAAGCCGTTTCTGCGGCGCTATACAACAACCTTGCCCCGGCCGCGTGTACTCTCGCTCCTGCGGTGAATGAGGCCCTGCATTTCCTGTCACAGTCAGAAGGTATCCTCGGCTCACTCGTTTCAGGAAGTGGGTCATCTGTCTTTGGAATATGCGAGAATACCGAGCATGCGCGTACTATCGCGCGCCTGGCTGCGGTGCGAGATGGCTGGTGGGCCTCGGCCACATCTGCGTCTGCGGGGGGAATCACTGAAGTCGAGGGTAGGTAACCGTTCGTCGTTATAAGCGCGAGTTGGCAGGGAAACCACGGTGTTGTGTCGAAGAGTAGCGCACAGGGTTTTGCAATTTTGGGGGAGACCAAATGGACATCACAAAAGTTACGTTGCGCCCCGTCGCGATGAATAAGGTGTGCGCAATCGCCAGTATCGTCATCGATGATGAGTTCGTCGTTCACGACCTCCGGGTCGTCAACGGTGACAAGGGGCTCTTCGTGGCCATGCCTTCGCGCAAGCTGCCGAGCGGTGAGTTCCGGGATATCTGCCACCCAATCAACACTGATGCGCGGCATATCATCCAGGACGCCGTACTCGAGCAGTTCGAGGCCGAGGGTGGCCTCGGCGCATTCTCTGCCGCAGCAGAGGCGCTGGAGCAGGCCTGAGGCATCGTTCGCACTCTTTGCTGTGATATACTCCCTGCGCCCGCTTCGCATTGCGATGCGGCTCATGAGCGTGCATAGGACATGACGCTGGGGCGTAGCCAAGCGGCAAGGCAGGGGCCTTTGGAGCCTCCATTCGTAGGTTCGAATCCTACCGCCCCAGCCAAGAATCGACCGGGGAGACGCCCCGTATGACGCGAAAGGTGCCAATGGGCGCGGCCGCACTCATCCTCGCTGCGGGCGAGGGCACCCGTATGAAATCCGCCCTTCCGAAGGTAGCGCATTGTATCCTCGGCGTACCGCTCGTGCGGTATGTCATTGATGCTGCGCACGCTGCAGGATGCGAGCAGGTCGTGGTAGTCACCGGCCATGGCGCAGAAGCCGTAGAGGCGCTGGTTGGCTCTGAGACGTGCGTACGCCAGGAAGAGCAGCTTGGCACCGGACACGCCGTTATGTGTGCTGAGAAGGCGCTTGAGGACCTCACAGGAGCACTGGTGGTTCTCTCAGGGGATTCACCGCTGCTGCGCCCGGAAACGATCGCTAGATTGGTCGTCGCTCGCGAGACATCACGTGCTGCAGCCGTCGTTCTTACGACCACGCTCGCTGATCCCGCTGGCTACGGTCGAATCGTTCGCGACGAGGTCGGCGCTCTTGCGGCAATCGTTGAGGACAAGGACCTGGCGCCCTCGCAGCGCTCGATTGTCGAAGTGAACACGGGCACGTACTGTTTTGATGCCGAGGTACTCTTCGAGCACCTGAATCGTCTCGGCAATGCTAACTCGCAAGGCGAGTACTACCTCACGGATATGATCGCGCTATTCCGCGCGGAGGGGCTCACGGTGACCGATGTGTCCACCGACCAGCCCGAAGAGACTCTGGGTGTGAACAGCCGTGTTCAGCTGGCCGAGGCCAGCAAGGTGATGCAGCGCCGGATCAATCGTGAGCACATGCTCGCCGGCGTCACCATGACCGATCCCGATCTTGTGTGGATTGCGCCAGCGGTCACAGTTGGCCGAGATGTGATTCTAGAACCGATGACGACTCTGTTGGGTACTACTACCGTGGCCGACGGCTGCGTTCTTGGTCCGGACACGCGTATTACGGACTCCACCGTCGCTGCAGGCGCTGTGGTCGATTCGTCAGTGGTCCTCGAGGCGATTGTGGGTGAAGGTGCCTCGGTCGGCCCGAGAGCATATCTGCGACCCGGAGCTGTGCTTGAGGCTCGCGCACGCGCGGGTACGAGTGTTGAGATCAAGAACAGCGTGGTCGGTGAGGGGTCCAAGGTCCCCCATTTGTCCTATATCGGGGATGCGACCATCGGAAAAGGCGTAAATGTCGGAGCGGGT
Source organism: Actinobacteria bacterium UBA2286 (assembly GCA_002345925.1). Taxonomy (GTDB): domain Bacteria; phylum Actinomycetota; class Coriobacteriia; order Anaerosomatales; family Anaerosomataceae; genus UBA2286. The sequence goes on from DDWM01000039.1 coordinate 44,765, forward strand.
ACGATAACCTGTAACTACGACGGTGTGCACAAGCACCGGACGGTGATAGGAGACGGTGCGTTCATCGGCTCCGATACGATGCTCGTGGCGCCGGTCACTATCGGCGAGGGCGCGATCACCGGTGCCGGAAGTGCCATCGCCAAGGACGTGCCTGCGGGTTCGCTCGGCATCGAGCGATGCGGGCAAAAGAACATTGATGGATGGGCGGCCCGAAAACGGGCAGCGCAGGGCAACGACGAGTAAGGGAGCGACCGCGATCATGACCGGAAGCGGTAAGCGTATGTTGGTGTTCGCGGGTTCGCACAACCGTGAGCTCTCTGAGGGTATCGTGAAGCACCTGGGCATCGAGCTCGGCAATATCAAGCTGAGCCACTTTGCCAACGGTGAGATCTACGTAAGGTATCTAGAAAGCGTCCGAGGCGCGGACGTGTTCATCGTCCAGTCGATGACGCAGCCGGTCAACGCCTCGATCATGGAGCTTCTTATCATGATCGACGCGGCCAAGCGCGCGAGCGCCAGAACCATAACGGCCGTCATACCTCACTACGCTTATGCTCGCCAGGACAAGAAGTCTGCAGCCCGTGAGCCGATCACTGCCAAGCTGCTGGCCGACTTGCTTGCCACCGCTGGCGTTGATCGCGTCATCGCGATGGACCTGCACCAGGGTCAGATCCAGGGCTTCTTCAACCAGCCAGTCAATCACCTCACCGCGCTGCCGATCCTCGCGGATTACTTTGAGAGTCTCCACCTCGAGAACCTCGCGGTGGTCTCGCCGGACGTAGGCCGCGTGAAGGCAGGCAAGAAGCTCGCCGACATGCTCGGCGCAAGCCTCGCGATCATGCACAAGGGTCGTCCGGAGCACAACGTGGCTGAGATCACTCACGTGATCGGCGATGTCGAAGGCAAGACGTGTATCGTGGCCGACGACATGATCGATACTGCGGGCTCGATCACAGAGGGCGCGAAGGCGCTCATCGTGAAGGGCGCGAAAGAAATCTACGTCGCTGCAACGCATGGGCTGTTCTCACCCCCTGCGTATGACAGAATCGAATCGGCCCCCATCAAGGAGGTCATCGTGACCAACTCCCTAGAAGTATCTGAGGAGCGCCGTCACGGCAAGATCAAGGTGCTTTCGGTCGCGCCGCTTCTAGCGCACGCGATTTCGAACGTGTATAACGACGAGTCCGTCTCAGAGTTGTTTGACCCCGAATTCCAGCTCTGACGCATCGTGGCGCGGACGACCGCGCCACCCACAAGTGAAAGGATCTTCATCATGACCGATACCATCGAGATCGTTGCGGAACATCGTGAGCGGATCGGCAAGAGCAGCCGCATTCTGGCGCTCTCGGGCAAGTTGCCGGCCGTTGTTTACGGTACCGCCATCGAGTCCCAGGCGATCGAAGTCGACCGCCACACCTTTGAGCAGATCGTGAAGCACGGATCTGTCAGCTCCACGCTGTTCAAGCTGGCAATCGACGGCGGCAAGCCGATCAACGTCATGGTCAAGGAAATGAAGCACCACCCGCTCAAGGGCACCATCGAGCACGTGGACTTCTGGGCGATCAACATGCGCGAGACCGTCGCGACGACCGTCCCCGTGGCCTTCGTTGGCGACTCCGTTGGCGAAAAAGAGGGCGGCGTAGTCATCCACGAGATGCGCGAGATCCACATCGAGGCGCTCCCGACCGACCTGCCCGATAGCATCGAAGTCGACGTGAGCGATCTTGAGATCGGCCAGGCATTCCACGTCTCCAGCCTCGTCGCCCCCAAGGGCGTCACGATCCTGGACGACCCCGAAGCCATCGTTTGCGCCGTCACGGCCCCGACCAAGGCCGTCGAAGACGAAGAGGCTGAAGAGCTTGAGGCTGCTGAGCCCATGCTGGTCGGCGAAGACACCGAGGGCACCGAGGACGAGGCGTAGATCACCCGAATGCCTATGTTGGTAGTTGGACTCGGCAATCCCGGATCCGAATACGCGGAGACGCGACATAACGCAGGATTCATGGTGATCGACCTTCTGGCCGAGAACCTCCGCGTTTCATATTGGAAAGAACAAGCCGGCGCCAAAGTGGCCGTCACGCGGCTTGGCGATGAGGATCTCATTCTCGCCAAGCCGCAGACGTTCATGAACATCTCGGGCAAGGCGGTCAGCAAGCTCGTTGATGCGTACGGCGTGAGTGTGCCGGAAGTCATCATCGTGCATGACGACCTCGATTTGCCCGAGGGGAGTGTTCGCGTGAAGCGCGGCGGTGGCCATGGCGGCCACAACGGCCTGCGCTCACTCACGGACCAGCTCGGCGGTGCCGAGTACCTCCGGGTCCGCGTTGGAATCGGCCGCCCTCCCGGGCGCCAGGACGCCGCCGACTACGTGCTTGAGCCCATGCGGCGTGATGCTGCCGAGCGGCTCTCGGCAATGGTTCCTACCGCCGCACAGGCCGTTTTGCACGTGCTTGAGCACGGAGCGGACAGTGCGATGCAGGAGTACAACGCCAGCTGAGCGCGGCGCTGCTTACTTGAGGTACTTCATCGGGTCGACGGGCGTTCCGTTGACCCGGACCTCGAAGTGCAGGTGCGCGCCGGTTGAGAGCCCCGTGGAGCCCACAGTGCCGATGCGTTCGCCCTTGGTCACGCTTTGCCCCACCGAGACCTTGATCCCGCCGCTTTGCTGGTGAGCGTAGAGGGACACGACGCCATTGCCATGGTCGATCATCACGGTGTTGCCGTAACCACCGCGCGTGCTTGCCCAGATGACTTTGCCGCTCCCGGTAGCCACGATCGCAGCGCCACCGATTGCCTTAGCAGGGCTGAGGTTGCGCCCGATGTCGATGCCGGTGTGCAGCTTCTTGTAGCCAAGAATGGGATGAATACGGTACCCGAACGGCGATGAGACCCGATAGAACCCGGGGACTGGCCAGGCCATCTCTCCCGAGTAGTAGCCGGATCCATTGCCGTAGAGCTCCTTGGCGATACGATTGCTCTCAGCCTCTTCGGCTTCAGCGAGCGTGCGTAGGCGCGCAGCTTCTTGCTTGTTGGCAGCGAAGAGGGTTTCCTTCTCGTCTTGGACCGACTTCTGATCCGCGAGTCTGGAGCTCTGCTGGGAACGTAGCGTCTGGAGACGCTTCTGCTCAGCCGCTGCCTCCGCACGCTTCGTGTTGACCGCTTCGAGCGAGCGGTCCAGGTCGCTCTTGGCGCGGTCGAGAGAGACCCTGGCGATCTCCAGGTCTTTCGCCGTCTCCTGGTTGTTGCGCATAACGCGCTGCGCAAGCGACGTTCGCGCGATGAGGTCCTCAATATCTTTGCTGCCGAGCAGAATCTCCAGGAAGAACAGATCGCCTTGCTTGTACGTCTCTTCCATGCGAGCCGCGAGCAATGCCTGCTGCTCGTCGTACTCGGACTGGTTGGCGTCGATCTCAGCCTGCTTGGCGTTTGCCTCGGCGCGCAGCGCGTCCACTTCGGACTGCAGACGGTTGGTGCGCTCAGTCGCTCCGGTGATGTCGTTCGCCAGTGCCGAGAGATCCTTCTCGATGGCCGCCATTCGCTCTTCGAGGGAGTCTATCTCCTCGGCCAGATCGGCGGCCTTTGCCTCGGCGGCCTTGGCTGCAGCGCGTGCGTCAGCAGCAGCCTTTTCATGCGTGGCGAGGTCATTACGTGTTACTCCAAGCGCAAGCGGCGCGCTCAGGAGCGTGACGATGACGGTCATGATGATGAATAGTACGGGAGCGCTTCTGCGTCGCATGCTGTGTATCCTCCGGGGCGGCTTAACGGCCGTGATATTTTTCCGCCGGAAGGCGCTATCAAAGCAATCCTAGCAGCGATGATGGGTATACTGCAAATTAGGCACCGCCGGAGGGGCGTGCTGCAACGGTGAAGGGAAGATGATTTGCATGTCGGATGATTTCCAGGGAGCACCTCCTGCACCACCCGCGCCGCCGGTATCTGCCCCCGTTGGAGATGGTTCCGGTCCCGCGAGCGACACCAGCAAGCTTATGGCAGCGCTCGGGTACGTGATCTGGATCGTCGCGCTTATCGCCATTCTCATCGAGCCGTACAAGAACGAGAAGTGGGTCAAGTCGCATGCGGTTCAGGCGCTTGCACTGAATCTCGCCATCTACGCCGTCTCTGCCGTAACGATGCCCCTCATGGGTCTCGGCGGCATCGTCGCGCTGGTGGGCTTCGTCTACACGATCGTCCTGGCCATCAAGGCTTACAACGGCGAGAGCCTGGAAGTTCCGGTGATTTACGGCTTTGTTAAGCAGTACATCTAGTTCGGAGTTACTCGCTCTGTTCGCTGAGCGAGATATTTGAATCTGCAGGGGCGGGCGCGATATGCGTCCGCCCTTCGCTATCGATAACGTACACGCCGAGGTCATGTGACTTGGCGTAGGCGAGCGCGGCATCCGGCCCGCTGACGAATAGCGCGGTCGAAAGGATGTCGCTGTCGAGGCCCGTGACTCGTCCGATGACGGTGAGCGAACGTGTCCCTCGTGCGGGTGTGCCGGTCTTCGGGTCGAGGATATGGTGGTACCACTCGCCGTCGCGCTCGAAGTAGTGCTGGTAGTCGCCCGAAGTTGAGAGCGCCCCGTTGCCGGTCCACTCGGCAATCATCCGAACTACGGTTGAGTCGCGCGGGTCCTCCACGCCTACCCGCCATGGCTCGCCGTCGGGCTTGCTGCCGAGCGTGACCGTCGTGCTTCCGGCAGTCACGAGCGCCCCGGTGACGGCCCCGTTCGCATTGAGCGCGTCGCGCGCGCGGTCAAGCGCAAGCCCCTTTGCGGCGCCCCCAAAATCGAGACCCGGCTCGGCGGTAGAGCTTGCGATGCCGAGGAAGCGAAAGCGGTATTGGTCGCGCTCCGGCATCGAGGCCGTTTGGAGCGCGGCGGATAGCTCGACCTCAGTGGGGACACGTCCCTCTCCGCCGAAGTCGTAGAGCTTGACCACGCTGAGAAGAGCCGGCGAGAAGCTCTCGGTCACTCCGAGGCGTTCGATGGCATCCAGGACCTGCACAGCGTCGGCCGGAAGCGCGTACCACTCGAACGGCGCGGCGTTGAAGGCGGCAATGGTTGACGTTGCGCTGTATGCGTCAAGCTCGGCCTCGACCGCCGACATCACGGCAAACGCATCGTCGATCGCGGCGTTCACGTCGCGGGCGTTCTCACCATATGCGTTGATCGTCACGACCGTACCGAGAGCCGGGCGCGTCACGGTGATCGGCTTGTCTGCAGACGAACAGCCCACAGGTGTGAGCAGCGTGAGCGCGATGGCGAGCAGGAAGAATCGACGTCTCAAGTTGGTGCCTTCCGTGCGCGCGGTCAATGCCGCTAGTATACTTGTCCGCACGCTAGTTGAACTTCTCGGAAAGCAGGCATCGCATGTTCCCGATCGTCCACCAGCGCCAGCTCTCGGATTCCGTCTTCGAGATGGGCGTCAACGCACCCGCTATCGCCCGCAAAGCGAAGGCAGGGCAGTTCCTTATGCTGCGTGTCGACGATCACGGCGAGCGCATCCCGCTCACGTTCAGCGACTGGTCTGCCGAGGAAGGCTGGATCCGCTTCATCTTCATGCGGGTCGGCAAGACCACGCACCAGCTTTCGCTCCTAGGCGTGGGTGACTCTCTTGCCGATGTCGTCGGGCCGCTCGGCATTCCCACGCACACCGAAGGACTCGGGCGTGTCGCCGTCGTAGGCGGAGGCGTGGGTGCTGCGGTCGCGTATCCCGTAGCGCGTGCAATGGCCGAGGCGGGCAACGATGTCACGGTCATTCTCGGCGCTCGAAATCAGGAGCTGCTGATTCTGGAAGAGGAGTTCCGCGCCTTGCCGCTCAAGGAGCTGATCGTCATGACCGACGATGGCTCGGCGGGGGAGAAGGGCCTGGTCACCGCACCGCTCAAGCGGATGTGCGAGGCCGGTGAACTCGATCACAGCATGGCGATCGGGCCAGCCATCATGATGAAGTTCTGCGCGGCGACCACCAAGGAATTCGACGTACCGATCACGGTCTCGCTCAACCCGATCATGGTTGACGGCACTGGGATGTGCGGCGCCTGTCGCGTGAGCGTGGGATCGGAGACCAAGTTCGGCTGTGTGGATGGTCCCGACTTTGACGGTCATGCCGTCGATTTCGAGGAGCTCATGAGCCGTCAGCGCGTCTACGTCGATATCGAGCGCGAAGCAGACGCCGACTTCAGCAGGGAGTGCCAATGCCACCGGTAGAAGATACCGCCGCCGAGAAGCCCCGCCACAAGCCCTCACGCGCCCCGCGGACGCCTATGCCCGAGCGCGACGCGGCTGAGCGCGCGCAGGACTTCGACGAGGTCTCCCTCGGCTATTCCGAAGAACAGGCCGTTGCCGAGGCGAACCGTTGCATCCAGTGCAAGAATCCCACGTGCATCGAAGGATGCCCGGTCAACATCGACATCAAGTCGTTCATCGCCAGGATCATCGACGGCGACTACGCAGCGGGCGTCTCGGTGCTCAAGGAGCGCAACGCCCTTCCCGCCGTGTGCGGCCGCGTCTGCCCGCAGGAGGAGCAGTGCGAGATCGCGTGCGTGCTGGCGCGTAAGGGCGAGCCGGTAGCCATCGGGCGCCTCGAGCGCTGGCTTGGCGACTACGACCTCACCTGCGACCTGGATCACCGCTGCGCACCGGAGGTGGGCGAGCCTACCGGCAAGCGGGTCGCCATCGTGGGCTCCGGCCCGGCCGGCCTCGCGTGCGCTGGAGAGCTTAGGCGCCTCGGCCATGCGGTGACGATCTTCGAGTCGCTCCATGCGCCCGGTGGCGTGCTCACTTACGGTATCCCGGAGTTCCGGCTCCCGAAGGCGATCGTTCAGGCCGAGATCGAGATGCTCGGCGTCATGGGCGCTGAGATCGTGACCAACGTTGTCGTGGGCGCCACCTACACTCTCGACGACTTGCTTTCCGAGGAGGGCTTCGACGCGATCTTCGTCGGCAGCGGCGCGGGTCTCCCGATCTTCCTCGGCATACCCGGTGAGAACCTCAACGGCGTCTACTCGGCGAATGAGTTCCTCACGCGCGTGAACCTGATGAAGGCATACGAGTTCCCCAAGCAAGACACTCCCGTGTGGCGCGGTCGAAAGGTCGCAGTCGTTGGCGGCGGCAACGTCGCGATGGACGCGGCGCGCACCGCCAAGCGCCTTGGTGCCGAGGAGGTCTTCCTCGTGTACCGACGCTCAGAAGAGGAGATGCCTGCGCGGCGTGAAGAGGTTCATCACGCGCAACAAGAAGGCATCGAGTTCAAGATGCTGTGCTCACCACAGGAGATCCTCGGCCATGACGGGTTTGTGACCGGCATGACAGCCACGCGCATGGAGCTTGGCGAGCCCGACGCAAGCGGGCGCCGTGCGCCGGTTTGCGTGATGGATTCCGACTTCGTCATCGAGTGCGACACGGTGATCGTGGCGCTCGGGACGCGTGCAAACCCGCTTATCGCGCAGACAACGCCTGATCTTGAGGTCACGTCGCGTGGTTACGTCAAGACTGACGAGGATGGCGCCACGAACAAGGCCGGTGTGTTCGCCGGCGGCGACATCGTTACCGGCTCGGCCACGGTCATTCTCGCCATGGGCGCAGGCAAGAAGGCGGCATTCGCAATCGATAACTGGCTTGGGAGGCATAGCGGGTAGCCGCTTGCCGGAGCCCTGCGGTATACTTTCGCTGCGACGACCGGACATTCGGCGCTCATATGCTGACGAATGGTCTTATCGCGCCGAAACGTGCGGCCGCTGGAAGGGGCGCCAATGGAAGACCCCATCAACGTCCTATGTGTCGATGATGACGTCTCTATCGTTGAGATGATCAAGATGGGCCTTGAGGCTGACGGTATGCATGTCAGCTCGGCGGGGGATGGTGCCGAGGCTCTTGAGGTGTTGCAGAACGAGCCTATCGACGTTGTCCTTCTCGACATCATGATGCCGAGAGTCGACGGCTGGATGGCTCTCATGGAGATCAGGAACAACCCGCTTACGGCGGATATCCCGGTCATCATGCTCACCG
>DDWM01000025.1:0-9172 GCA_002345925.1 Actinobacteria bacterium UBA2286
CGCTCGATATCCATCGAGTCGAGCACCTGCTCCATCATGTCGCGATCAGCAATGGTGTTCGTCAGCTCGAGCATGCGATCGGCCAGCGTAGATTTCCCGTGGTCGATGTGCGCGATGATCGAGAAGTTTCTTATGAGTGTGGGGTCAGTCATCGGAGCGTAAGGATAGCAGGGCAACTCACTTACGAATACCCCTGTTGGCGACGCCCGATGCCGTGTGTTAGTATCTCAGGGTTCGTCTGCACTCCACTGCGACGGGCATCATCCGAATCTGGAGGGACCTGAGACTGTGGCGAATATCAAGAGCCAGAAGAAGCGCGTACTGACCAACGAGAAGGCGCGCATCCGCAACAAGGCCGAGAAGTCGGCACTCAAGACCGCTGTGAAGCGCGTTGAAGAGGCCGTCGTCGCCGGTGACAAGGCTGCGGCCGTTGAGGCTGCCAACAAGGCGAGCAAGGCGCTCGACGTGGCTGCCAGCAAGGGCATCATCCACAAGAACCAGGCCGCCAACCGTAAGTCTGGCGTGCTCAAGAAGGCCGGCAAGCTCGAGGGCTAGGCCGACCGGGTGACGGTGTGACCAGATCGGTCACACACGGATACCACAAAGCGTTCGAACACGAGCCGGGGATCTCCCTGGCTCGTTTTCATTTTCGCTTCAAAGTCAGCCGCACCCCTAATGGCTGCCACAAGCTCTTCCTCGCGGAAGCGCTCCGCCTGACGCGCCAGGTTGCGGTACTGCCAGTCTGCAAGCTTGACCGCGCGGGCCACCTCGCTGGCACTCATGCCCCGCTCGCGGAGCGCGACGATGCCGATGAGCGACCGAAGATGCCGCAGCGTCATGGCATGTATGCCAGGCAGTGCGTCTCCGTTGTCGATTAGATCACCGAGCAACCCAAGAGAAGACGCGGCATCACGACGACCGAGGGCGTCGAGGAACTCGAAGATCGACGTCGGAGCTGTCTCTACGACGACCTCTTCCACATCCGAGCGCTCGAGCTGCTGCTTCTCCCCCGCATATGCGATGACCTTGTCAGCCTCGGTCTCAAGGCGGCGCAGATCCTTGCCGACAGAGCGCACCAGCGCCTCGGCGCCATCACGAGTGATCGTCCGGCCCTTGGCGATGAAGAGCTTGACCACCCAGCTTGGTAGCTCCGACTTCTTGGGCGCCGCGTACTCCGAAACGCCTCCAAGTGCGTCGACCGCTTTGTAGATGCGTGTGTTCTTCGCAATAGAGCTGGCAGCGAGAACGAGCGTGGCCGCAGGTGACGGGTCCTTTGCGTACTGGGCCAGCAGTCCGAGCTCATCGGCTGTCATCTTATCGGCGTCGCGCACGATCACCAGTCGGCGCGGGGACAAGAACGGCAAAGTGTTAGCCGAGGCGATGATATCGTCGGCCTTCGCAGTTGTTCCGCTAAAGGTATCGAAGTCGAAATCGGGGTTGCCCTCCGCTTCGACCATGTCGCGAAGACGGCGGAGGGCGCGCTCGATGAGCAACTCCTCCTTGCCGAAGATCAAATAGACCGGCAACAGTGCTGCCAGGTTGGACGCAGCCATCGTGCTCCTTCAAGAAGAACTGAAACCCGAAAGCCCAAACTGGGCAAGCGGTTTTGGACGCGTCTATTGTCGCACACGCGCGCCGCGCTCCTCCACGCTTGGCGGGGATGATTCGGTAGCCGTGAGCCGTCACTTCGACCGTGATATCGCCTGACTCATCCGTGCGCCAGATGCGAACACCAGCACCGTGCAGCCTGCTGATCGTCTCCGGCGAGGGATGACCGAAATCGTTCCCGGCGCCAACGCTCACAATCGCGTCTATTGGACGCCAAGCGTCGAGTGCGGCCTGGGTGAGGCCATTCTTGCTCCCATGATGTGGCACCTTGAGAACGCTTATCGGCGACAACCCGCCGCTCGAGGCAATGCCAGACTGCGCCGCCTCCTCGGCATCGCCGGTGAGCACGCATGAGAACGAGCCTGATCGGACCTCGAGAACCACACTCGTGTCATTCGTCTTGAGATCCTCTGGTGCGTCGTCTGTGGGCCACAGGACTCGCACCTCGGCACGGCCGATGTACCAGGTTTGGCCCGAGTGCAGAAGGCGCATCCTCACCTTGCCGCGCGGCACCAGTCGGGGAATCGTCTCCCGAACGGCGCCGAATCCGTCCTCGCCGGTCGTAGCAGGAATGCCCACCCAGCCAACGCGCACCACACCGCTTAGCCCGGAGAATCCTCCGATATGGTCATCGTGGTCGTGGGTGAGGACGACAGCGTCCACCGATCGCACACCGGTTCGCGACAGCGCCTGCCGAAGTGTGCCGGAATCCGTGCCCGCATCAACCAGCATGGAATCGGAGCCGTCTCGGACCAGGATCGCGTCACCCTGACCGACGTCAAGAACGGTGATCTCCAGGCGCGAAGGTCCTCTAGGCCCGACTCCTACAAGAAGTGAGGCGACCAGCACAGCTGCCAGCGCCAGGCGTGCGAGCGCCGTCGATGCGGGGCCCGGCCAGCGCACCCAAAGTGCAACGAGCACAGCGATTCCGAGAGCAACGCCGAGCGCGCCGGGTGCACCGATGCTCACAGCAGCCCCCGGAAGCGCCGCCAGAACCGAAGCGGACCGCGTCACTACAGCGAGGATGCCTCCGGCCAGGCGCACGAGAAGTTGACCCGCAACAGGCCACAGAGTACCCAGCACCGCGCCTCCGAGACCCACGCAGATGGCAACCTCGGCGGGCGGCACGACAACGAGGTTTGCGACCGGAGCGGCAAGCGACAGCATCCCGAAAGTCCCGACCACGATTGGCAGCGTGCACGCCTGCGCCACCAGAGTCGCGCCAAGCAGAGACGTTGTCTTTGGCAGGGCACCCTTGAATGCGGTTGCCACCCACTCGATTCCAAGATCGCCAAAGATCAGCAGTCCCGCGACAGCCGTGATTGAGAGCGCAAGACCAACGTCGAAGACGCACCAAGGCGACAGTGCGATCATCACGACAGTCGCAAGGCACAGCGCCGCTATGCCGTCGCGTCGAACGCCGAGGCACTCACCTGCCGCTCCGCATGCGAGCATGATCGCCGAGCGCACAGCGGAAAGCGCCATACCTGTCAGCACCGTGTACCCGCCAGCAACGAGCACGACCGCACTGAGCACGCTGCGTCTTGAAGCGCCCAGCCTGGTGCCAAGGATCAGCACCACGCCGCAGACGACGGCCAGGTGCGAACCTGATACAGCCACCACGTGTGAGAGGCCAAGTACCCGGAAGTCCTCGTCAACCGCGCTACCCGTGAGCGCTCGTCTGTCGCCCAGCACCATGCCCTGCAACAGCGCACCCGGTTCCCCGCTCACGACCCGCAGGCGCGTCACCGCCTTCGCGCGCCATGCGAGCAGCCGCCCCACGATCCCGTCAGGCCAACCCTGCACCTGAAACGCCCACGGACTCGCGGTTCCGTGCTCGCCACCTCTGGCTGCCCGCCTCCCCGACTCGTCGTGCTGCCGAGACTTGGTTATCGCCGAGAAGCGCACCAGCTGCCCGTACTCGGGCACAACACTCCCCTCGCTCAGCCACACCGAGAGCGCCGCGCCGCGAAACGGGCCTTCAGCCACACGCACGCGTATGCCCGGGCCGAACACGCCCTCTCGCGGATCAGCTGTGACAACGCCCACCCACTCGCGTGCATCCGCATCGGCCAACCCATCCGAGCGCGCACGCCACGCGACGCCCTGCATGACCGACAGGCTCGCTCCGAGCACAACACCGGCAACACATAGAGCGGCCGCGGTGGCCACCGGGTCGAATCGCCCGCACCGACGGCGCCGCACAAACGCGACAGCCGACACCCCGAAGAGCAGTAGCAGTACCGCGGCAATGCGCCATGTGACGCTCTCTCCGCCCGCAGAACGCCACGCTATGTCTTCGCCGAGGACCGCCCCGGCCCAAACCGCTGCCGCCATCCACGCAACAGGTGGCAGGGTCGGGCGCTCACTTCGCCGCGTCTCATTCATCTGGCGCTTCTCGGCCATGCGCTACCCGACTGTAACGAGGTCTTTGAGCGAATCGAACTTCTTCTCGCCGATGCCGGATACCCTCATCAAGTCCTCAATCGACTTGAATGGACCGTTTGCTTCCCTGTCCGCAAGGATCTTCTGCGCGGTTGACGGCCCAACGCCGGGAAGTGAGTCCAGCTCGGCAGCCGTGGCGCGGTTGATGTTGACCTTGCCCGAAGTCGTCGCTCCCCCGGCTCCGGCGCCCACCACCGACGTACCGTCACTCTGAATCCCAGCGTCCAACTCGTCTTTGGTGAGCACGCGAATCTGCTCGCCGTCTGCAAGGACGCGTGCGAGGTTCAAACCCTCCTCGGCGGCATTGCCCGTCGCGCCGCCTGCGGCTGTCACAGCGTCGCTCACACGGCTTCCAGCGGCCAACGAGTAGACTCCCGGGCTCATCACAGCCCCAACAACATGCACGACGACTTCAGCGGCGGGTGTGGCGCTGTCCACGACGCTCGCGTCGCTCTCAGTCACGACCTCTCCGGAACCCCAACCGGAGTCGGTTGCGACCTCGACGCCACCCGGCGCAGGCCAGAACCTCCAGGCGGCGAACGCCACGACTGCAATCACCACTGCCGCCAAAGCGACGACAGCGCGATCGCTCAGGCCACCAAGGCCTGCACGCGCAAGCAGCTCTCGGACTCGATCTGGCATCTCCACGAATACGGACACCCCCTATCCTCCGGGACTGAGGGGGTGTCCGCACAGATCACATTACTCGGCGAGTCTGACCCACCGTTTGACGATTCCTAAACAGAACCTTTCTTCCACTCACGATACGCAGCGTTCTTATTGAGAGGGCAGTCGTTCCCACATCCGGAGCATGACGTCTTCCAGTAGGCGTATCCGACGCCGGACATACAAACGAGCCACACGGTCGCCGCCAGCGGACTGAACAGCCATGCCGCTACGACCCCGATGGCAACAGACAGCAACAACGGCACGCCAGCTACCGCTGAGTGCACGTCGGAGAACTCGCGACCACGCTCACCGACCATCCGGACCGGACGCCACCGCGCGAAGAATGCCGGGCTGCGTACGTTGAACATGCAGCACATGTTGGAGCACCTGCTGCACGCATACCACCAGTGGAATGCGATCGCGTTGCCAAGCGCAGCAAGGTAGAACGCAAAGAGCAGCGCGTCACCGAAATACGCCAGGACCGCGAGCACTATCAAGCCCACCAGAAGTGCCCAGCCGATCAGTTTCCTCATTGCCGCGCCTAACCGACGACGATGCTGATGAGCTTGCCGGGCACCACGACGACTTTGCGCACCGTCTTGCCGGCCGTGTGCTCCACGACCTTCTCAAGCGCAAGCGCTGCGGCCTGGACTTCATCGGTCGGCGCGTCAGCCGCAACCGTGAGGTGAGCTCGCACCTTGCCGTTCACCTGAACCGCATACTCGATCTCATCGGAAACCGCCGCCGAGGGATCCCACGCGGGCCACGACTCAAGATGCACGGAGCCCTTATGGCCGAGAACCTCTCGCCACAGCTCCTCGGCCATATGCGGCACGTACGGTGAAAGCAGAAGCGTGAGCGTCTCGGCGACATCGCGCTCGAGCGCCAAGTCGCGCGTTCCAGCGGGCATCGCCCGGCGATAGTCGTAGGCGGCGTTGACGAGCTCCATCATCGCCGAGAGCGCGGTGTTGAACTGGAAGCGCTCGACATCCTCGGACACCTTGCCGACCACGCGGTGACGCTCACTGCGCAACGACTTGCTGGCACCGTCGCCCGCAGCGGCTACGCCACACGCGCCGGCTGCGGTTTCCTCGGCCACCTCGGCGACAAGGCGCCATGCCCTGCCGAGGAAGCGCCACATGCCGTCAAGGCCGTCGTTGTTCCATTCGAGGTCCTTGTCCGGCGGTGCCATGAACAAGATGTACGCACGCAGCGTATCCGCGCCGTACTTGGCGATGATCTCCTCGGGCGCAACGACATTGCCGCGCGACTTGCTCATCGTGGCGCCGTCGAGCTTCACCATTCCCTGAGTCAGCAGGTTGGTGAACGGCTCGGCGAAGCTCACAAGGCCCATGTCGCGATACACCTTCGTGAAGAAACGCGAGTAGAGCAGGTGCAGGATCGCGTGCTCGATGCCGCCGATGTACTGNNTCGACCGGCATCCAGTAATCCGTCTTGGTCGGATCCCAGATGGCGTCGTCGTTGCGCGCGTCGCAATAGCGTAGGTAATACCAGCTGGAACACGTGAACGTATCCATGGTGTCGGTCTCTCGCCGAGCAGCGCCACCGCACTTGGGACACGTGGTCTCGTAGAACTCAGGGTGATCGGCAAGCGTCTCACCCTTGGTGACATCAACGTCCACCGGAAGCATCACTGGAAGCTGATCCTCGGGCACAGGCACGAGCCCGCACGACGGGCAGTGGATCGCCGGGATCGGGTTGCCCCAATAGCGCTGACGGCTGATGAGCCAGTCGCGCAGCCGGAAGTTGATGTTGAAGCGGCCCTGGCCACGCTCGGCAAGCCACTCGGTGACCGCTTTCATGCCCTCGCTCGCTTTGCCGCCGCGCATGCCGGTGAACTCGCCGGACTGCACCATGACGCCGTCACCAGCGAAGGCGACTTCCCACGGCACATCGGCGAGCACGCGCTCACGCACGCCCGAGAGCTGTCCGAAGAGCTCGTCGTCCTCGGTCACGACCACGGGTGGGATCGGCAGGTCGTACTTGCGCGCGAAGTCGAAGTCGCGCTGATCGCCGCTCGGCACAGCCATGACCGCGCCGGTGCCGTACTCCATCAGCACGTAATCGCTCACCCAGATCGGCACCTTATCGCCGTTGACCGGGTTGATCACGTAGCGACCGGTGAACGCACCGGCCCGTTCTTTGTCGGCCGAGGAACGGTCGATCGCGGATTCCATCTCGGCAGATTTCACGACATCCATGACGGCAGCTTCGTACTGCGTGCCGATGACGAACTCCTTGACCAGAGGATGCTCAGGCGCGAGCAGGAAGAAGCTACAACCAAAGAGCGTATCTGGCCGAGTGGTGAACACGGTGATCGTCTGATCGCACGGCTCGCCGGACTCGTCACACAGCGCGAAGTCCACCTCGGCACCTTCACTGCGGCCGATCCAGTTCGCCTGCATGGCCTTCACGCGGTCGGGCCAACCTGGAAGCTCGTCGAGGTCGTCGAGGAGCTCCTGGGCGTAATCGGTGATCTTGAGGAAGTACTGTTCGAGCTCACGCTTGGTGACGACGCTCTTGCACCGCCAGCAAGTGCCATCGCCGAGCACCTGCTCGTTGGCCAGCACGGTCTTGCATGAGGGACACCAGTTGACCGGCGAGCTCTTGCGCTCGACCAAACCGCGCTCCCAGAACTTGAGGAAGCTCCACTGACCCCAGCGGTAGTAGTCGGGATCGCACGTCTTCACGGTTCGGTCCCAGTCGTAGCTGAAGCCCATCCGCTTGAAGCTCGCTGCCTGCTTCTCGATGTTCGCGTACGTCCACTTGGAGGGATGCGAGTTGCTCTTGATCGCTGCATTCTCGGCAGGCAGACCGAAGGCATCCCAGCCGATCGGATGCAGCACGCTCATGCCCTTCATCGTGAAATAGCGAGCCACAACATCGCCGATGGAGTAGTTGCGAACGTGTCCCATGTGAATGTCACCCGAGGGGTACGGGAACATCTCAAGCACGTATTTCTTAGGCTTGTCGACGTCTTCGGTGACCGAGTAGATCCCGGCCGCTTCCCAATCGGCTTGCCACTTCTCTTCGATTGCGTGCGGGTCGTAGCTGCGGGGCACAAGAACCTCCGGGATGATTCGGCTTCAGATAGGTGTACAGGATAGCCGAGACCCGATGCTCACGCGACCCGCATGGATTGCTGCTAGTGACATCCGCCGACGCAATTGTGAATGAATTCGCTCTTGTGACCGAAGTGGCATGTTGAGCAGTCCATGGCGTTGTCAAGCGGCACGGACACAAGCCCGTGCTCGGAATCGCCGCTGACATGGCACCAGCAGCTTGCCTCGGGATGCCAGTTGCCAGCGTTGCCCGCGTGACACGCGCTGCACAAGTTGTCGTAGTCACTCCCAGTCGCCACAGTAGCCACCGTCTGCCCGTTGACCTTCGCCGGTATGTGATAGAGGCTTCCCGTGCCGTGCGTGTCGTGGCAGGTCGAGCAACCGATGGCATCCTGACCAAGGCTGTAAGGGAACTTGAGACCGGTGGTACTCGTTCGACTCGCGCCGCCGTGATAGTCGCTCGCATTCCACGTCGCGCCAACGTTAGTGAGCCCCGCTGTGAGTTTCACACCGGCTGGAGGAGCACCGTCGTGGCAGCGCAAGCAGAACGTCTCGCTGATCGAGGTCACTGACTTCGACACACTCATGTCACTCGCCATCTGGACGCGTTTGACCTGTGTCCATGCGCTTGTAAGCGGATTCCAAAGCGAGACCGACGTCGGGTAGCCGGCGGTTGGCTCACCGTGACCGTTCCACGCAAACGTGATGCTCTTGATCTCTGTCAGCGCCGTTGAACCCAGATCAAGCCGCATCACCTGCCAGTTCCAGCGCATATCTGCGGTGGCGAGGTTGGTACGCCAGTAGTTCCCGTCATCAGCAGAGAGGCTTGCCAGCGTGCCTGCGCCAACCGACGCGCCAGGCGAAGATGGCGAAGGCTTCACCGTCTCAGACGATTCACTCTCCCATCCCGCAGCAACCGTGATCGTGGCGACAGAGCCGTCCTTGCGCTCCATGCGCGCGACGAACATGTCACTGTCTACCGAGAACTCATCCTCCTCGGTCGTCCAGGCTTCAACATGGTACTCGGCCCATGAGCTCAGGGATGCGGCCATGATCGGATCGGCTTTGCCATCCTTGATGCGCGTGTTCCACTCGGCAAGGTATCGGGTGTGGAACTCATCGCTCGGATACCGCTCGCTGTCAGGGTACGGATACGAGCTCATCGCGTGGAACGGCAGCGGGTCGACGCTGGCCGACTGGGTGTCGTGGAAGCCGTCCGTGTGCAGCACGTAGGTGCGCTCAAAGCCGGTAACAGGTGCCGATGGCTCGGCGAACGACATAGCAAGGTCATCGCCAGTGTCCATGATCACGAAGCGATCATCAGCATCGGCAAGGAGCTCCGCGACATCTCCGTAGCGAGTGAACGC
>DDWM01000025.1:9185-56506 GCA_002345925.1 Actinobacteria bacterium UBA2286
TACGGCGACTCCTGGTAGCTGGACGTCCCCTTGAACGACAAGTCGGCAATGGTCGTCGCGAGTTCTGTCAAAGTGACTTCTCCGTCGGCAGTCGTGTCCACGGCAACGTAATCGAGGTTCAGCCGCATGTATGTGTGCATGCGCACGACGTAACGAGTCACGCCCTCTGGGAACGCATCCGTGAAGTCATACACGACCGTCTTGGTGTAGCCCGGAGGATGTGGTGCATCGCCGAGCGTGACCCAATTGCCATCGGCATCCTGGACCTCGATGAAGCTCGCCGGTGGACGCTTGCCGCTCGCAATCCAGGCGGCCTTCTCGGTCTTGTCCGCGTAATCGACCCACCCTGCGACAACAAGCTTGATTCGCGCCGGATCGTTCAGCTCTCCAAGATCGAAGGTCCACACGTTGTCATCGTACAGACCGCCGTATGCGATCACGCCATCTCGCTCCTCGGCAACCTCTGCCGAGACGTCAGTCAGCGCTACGGTCTCGGTACCAAGAACCGGAGTGCGTTCATATTCGACCTTCACCGGTTTCGGGTCGGCGATGGTGTAGTACTCGGTGGCATCTCGGCCACCGTCGAACGGGCCCCAGTGCAAGTCGTTGATGAGAAGCCGGGTTCCGGTCGGATGGTCGACCGCGACGAGCTTGATCTCATCGATGTACTCGATCTCAGAACGCTCGTCGGTAAGGTGGATATCCAGGCTGCCGTCCCTGGCTACCAGGGATCCGGGAGGAATCACCGTGTCCTCAACGGGCTCTGCCTTCAGATAGGCGTCCTTGCCCTTCTTCACCCCTATCGGTCCCAAACCCATGACGTCTGTGACAAAACCGAACTGCTCGCCGTCCCACGCGAACAGGTTAGGACACGATTCGGTCGGCTCAGGCGCGTTTATGACGGTGAAGCTCTTGGTTGCAGACCATGCCGAGACGGCCTGCAGGTCCACTGCGTCTCTGGCTCGCACCCGAGCGGTGTACGTCCCGTTGTAGAACCAGGTTCCAGGCCAAGAGGTCGTGGACATCCATGCCGAGGTAACCGCACCCAGCTGGAACTGGTACTCAACCGGATCGCCGTCAGGACATGTGACGGTAGTCGACGACGCCGGCACCAATACGGGACCCGCTCCGGTTCCTGTCAGTGTCGTGGCAACCGACACGACCGGCACGGCCGGCGGCTCTGCCACTTTGTACGTCTGGTCGGCAGACACCGAAGTATTGCCAAGTGCATCGCTGCTCCTGACTCGATAGTGATAGACGGTGCCAGTAGTCAGCGAACTCATCTTGACCGAGTGCAACGTGACCAACGTGTTGTTGCCAAAGGGCGAGCCGGAGGTAGCGTTACCAAGCTCGTAGCTGGTGGTCACTCCCCAATCAACCCATGAAGTGGATGCATCGTTCAACGTATTCCAAGTGACGGTTGGAGAGGTCTGGCTTGTGACCGTCGATGTGATCGCGAGATCTGTGATAGCCGGAGCGACCGCGTCATGACTAGCCCCTACCAGCGCCCAGATGGTACCTGTGGTGGACACAACGCTCGCAAGTGGCGATGCGATCGTTTGTGCGGGATCATCGGGATCAGCGTACTTGATGCTTGCGTTGTCCCTGTGAGGATTGTGACAGTCACCACAGGCGGTAACCCCGCCGCTAGCGCGTTGATCGGCAGGAATGACGTCGTGGTGAGCGCGGAGATTGGCACTTGCTGTGAAAGTGGTCCTGATGTCGATACCGGATGCCGAGTTGACCGCGTTGTCGTGACATCCGCCAGCACCATCGCCGAGACACGTCCTGCCGTCAGCAGCACCCCGGCCACCGGTAAGCAGCTTGCCTGAGTCGGCACCGCCGTGCGGCGCATGGCATGCGCTACACGCGTTGGCCGAGACCGGCTCGACGCCGGTCACCTCGAGTGCCACCACGTCGGTATTGAGCGAGCGATGCAACGGTTCCTCGGCAGCGACTTCAACTGCGCCCGCACCGGCGGTCGGCGCAACGAGCGCGACGACCTTGTCCCACGCCTGCACCGCAGCCGTCCTGACCCAGCTCACCGCGTTCTCAAGGAAACTCAGTTCCGCAGCGGCCGCGGTCTCGATTGTCTCAGCACCATGTACGCGGGTGTTCCACTCGTCCAAGTAGGCCTGATGCTCGGCATCATAGGGATAGCTTTCGGATGCGGCGTACGGGAAGTTGCTCATAGCAGCAAATGGCAACGGCTCGACCGTGTGCACCACTTCGGTCTTCAGATCCTTGTAGTAGCCGTTCGTGTGTACCGCGTAGCGTCGTGTAGTGCCAGCGCCAGCCGGGTCAAGCGGCTGGAAGCTCAGCGCAAGTTCGTCACCGCCACCGTAGATCACGAATTTGTCATCAACATCGCCGAGGAGCGACTTCACCTCGCCAAACTTCGTGTACTCGCCAGGCAGGTACGCCATGCGGTCCGTGGGATCGCCGTAGACGTAGCCGAATATCTCCTCTTCGGTGGTCTTCGGGTTGAAGCCATGCGCGCGCAATTCCGCCGAGAGAAGCGGGACCTCGGTAATGGTGACCGGCAGGTCAGAGGTCGTATCCACCGCGATCCAGTCGATGTACTGCTTCAAGAGAAATGTGAAGCGCACCCTGCGACTGTCGCTCTTCCAAATCCTCGTGATGTCGAAGACGTATGGACGACTGAACTCGGGAGGCTTGGGAAGCGCACCAAGACTTGTCGGGACTGCCACCCACGCGCCGGACTCATCTTGGACCTCGAGTTTCGTCCTCGCGCCGAAAGTGGCCGCATAGGCGGCGCCTTCCACGGTTGAAGGGAATACCGACATCGCATCCATCACGATCTTCACCTGAGGCGCATCTTTGACATCGCCCAGGTCGAGCTCGATGGTCTCGTAGCCGAAGTCGGAGTTACGGTCCCGGCTTAGCACCTCGAATACGTCGTCGTTGTGAGCAACCAGTGAGAGAACGTCTTCACCGGTGGTGATATTGACTGCGCTAACAGGTGCCGAGAGCTGCTTGGAGACGGTGTGAAGCACACCGCTCACGCCAGGGAACGGGGAACCACCCGCTTCTCGCTTCTCGGCATAGACCTCACGGTCGGCCGGAACGTCAATGGCATACAGCTTGAGCTTATCGAGGTAGTCCACCTCGAAGCGCTCCTCAACCAGCCTCAGGTCAAACGCCCCGTCTTTGACCGCGGGTTCGGTCTTGAGCACGTAGACGTCGTCGGGAGTGGGTTTTGAGTACCCCGTCTTGGTCTTGAGCGCCAGTTTTCCGGGGCCGTAGAGATCGGCCTCGAACACGAACTTCCCGCCATCCCATGTGTACAGGAACGGGCACGAGCCGGTGTCCTCATAGATGTAGAACGTGTTCCAAATCGAGTAATCGTAGGAGTTGCCCGACGCGTCCCGCGCCTGAACCCGCCATGTGTAAGTACCGAGACCGAGCGAGACTGTGCGAGATGTATCGGTTGACCAGTCCGTCGAAGATAAAAGAACGCCGTCTTTGTTCAAGACGGTCCGGAATTGGAACGGCCCGCCTGGCGCACCCACGGGCGCCGCCCAATTCAGCGTACGACTCGCGTTGACACCGGTCCAGACCACACTGCCGACCGCTGTCAGGGTTGGCCGCGGAATACCCTGAACGATATTCGCAGACGTGTACGAGGTGCCATCAAACGCGACTGAGCGCACGCGGAAGTTCCACACACCCGGCACAAGGCCTGTGATCGTCACGACGTGATTCTGGACTCTGGTCGCCGAGCCTGCCGTCTTCGTGTACGAGGACGTGGTCCCGTAATCCACATAGCTGCTTGTCATTCCCGAGGTGACCCATTCGACTCTCGCACTCGTACCGCTGAGCGCCGTGATCGTCGGGCCGGAAATGAGTGCCGCATCGCGCGAATACCGCGCCTTCGCCATGAGGTACACGGTTCCGTCAGACGTCACGTGGTTCGCGATCGAAAGAGGAAGGCTCGCGGTCGTCTGCGTGGGCATCTGTGCGCTGCGGATCATGTCCCATGCGCCAGAATTGATGTTCCATGCTGAGAGCACGACCGGGAATCCTGCGGCCTCCTCGCCGTAGCCCTCCCAATGCACTCGAACGGCAGTTGCATCCGCCTTCGGCACAGACACCTTGAATCGATATGTCTGGTAGTCCCAGTCCCCGTCTGTTTGCTGGAGGTCTGTAACGAGTCTGACTCCGTCGGAAGTCAAGAGTGCAGAGGCACGCTCGGCCGAGACAGGAGCGCCGGGCGAACTCGGCGTTGGAAGACTGGTGCTCTCCCATGCAGAGAATCCGGGCGGGTCTGCAAGAACCGAAACGTAGTTGATGCCCGGTGAGCTGATTCCATTGTGACCCGATGAGGCGAACGTGGCGCCGCCGCGATATGAGTAGCCAGCGGGATACACAAGCGCCGCGGCGTCGTGACAGGTCGAACATAGTGCTCTGTCTGCCACTCGAGTATATGAAGGTCCGCTGCCGGTCCCATGAGGCTCGTGGCATCCATCGCAGCCTGCTGCAGAACCCGAAGCTCCAGGCCAGGATGTCAGCGCCTTGGTCGAGGTCGTGACTGTTGAGTGCTTCTGAATGGCCGCAAGCGTTCCGCCGTTGTACTCACCACTTGCGTCCTGATGACACCCAAGACACAGACCGGGCTCCCCTGAAACGGTGACTGTGGTCTGAGACTCGGTACGAAGGGTGCTCCGCACCAGATCTGCATTCGAAGACGCATGCGGCTCGTGACAGGCCACACAGGCGATTCCGGCGGCACTGGCCGAGGAAGTGATCGAAGCATGAGGCGTCCCTGCTATCGGGAGTGCGAGGTTTCCACCCGGTAGTGCGCTTCCGCTCCCATGGCAACCGCCGCACACGGCGATACCGGTCGTGGCTTCAGCAGAACCGACCTTCAGTGATCGGATGTTGTTCTCTGAGGGGCCTTCGTGAGGCGTGTGACAACTCGCACATTGCATCGCACCAGAAGGAACCGGATGCGAGCTCTTTGCCGTAGTCGTGCCGAGTGAGGATTCGGCAAACGCGGCCCGAGTGTTGAAGCTGCTCCCCGTCCCATCATGACAGCTATAGCAAAGGAGCTTCTCGGAAGGCGACGCGAGGATTGTCTCGCCATCTGCAGAGTGCAAGTCGTGACATAGCTGACACGACTTGCTGGAGGAGGAATATGTTCCGTGGGGATTCACGGCCAGCGCGGTCGTCGGATTCACGACAACGAGCGCAACGGCGAAGACCAGGGCACCGACAATCAGCCGAACCCGTCGGAGACCTGCGTCGATATCGCTAGAACCCAGGGTCGCATGGCCGTGGAGCATGTGCCCATGCCTCCGTTAGAAAGGCCTTAAGCAAACATAACATTGCCATACTACCATCGATATTCCTTAACCAACAGCAGAAGAGCGGACATTGTCCGCTCTTCTGGTCAATTCTATTGGTGGAGCCAAGGGGGATCGAACCCCTGACCTCATGGCTGCCAGCCATGCGCTCTCCCAGCTGAGCTATGGCCCCACATCTGGGTGCCCAAAACGGCAAGCGCTAGTATAACAGCCACCGCGCGCCGGTCAACTACATCATTCTGACGCGGCTATTCCACGGTCGGATTCAATGACGGCAACAGCCGGACCCTCGATGGAAGCCTCCAGCAAAACGTGCTCTCCAGACTCAGCCGCGCCTCCCAAGAACTCGGCAACGAGCATACCGCCGAGGATGAGTGCGCTGCCCGCGATACCACGAATTCCAAGAGCGTCACCGGCGAGCCATCCAAAGAACCCGCCAAACGCCGGCTCCATGATAAGGACTAGAGCTGTCTTCGTTGGGGAGAGAATCCGCTGTGCATACGTCTGTACGGCAAATGCCACAGCGCTAGCCAAGACGCCCGTGATGACGAGAGCAACCCATACCTGTGAAGACGGCCACGCGTACGGGCGCTCGAAAGCGAGCGAGACAGCACCGCACACGAGCCCCGTTACCGCCAACTGGACAAGCGTGAGCGCCCGAGCGTCGTGTTCGCGCCCTGGTCCCCCGAGCACGATCATGTGACCGGAATACGCGAATGCGCACAGGAGAGTCCGAGAATCGCCCGCGCTCCATCCGCCAGAGCTCGCGCCAGATAGGAGCCACAGGCCCACGACCGCCAGCGCAACACCGGCTACGGTGGTCGCCTTAGGCGTGCGTCTCAGAACCACTGCCTGCATCACAGGAGTGATGACCACGAACATACCGGTGATGAAAGCCGCTTTGGATGCCGTCGTTCCTTGCAAGCCCCAGGTCTGGAAGATGTACCCGGCGATAAGGAAGACGCCAGCGAAGAGCCCGACCCGAACCGTGCCTGGCTTAAAGCGGCGGAAAGTCCCCGGGAATAGGAGAAGGAAAGCAACGACCGCGATCAGGAAACGCCAGCCAATGAACCCATAGATGGGATACTCGGAAACGGCCTCTTTGACCATCACGAACGTGCCGCCCCATAAGGCGGCGACACCTACCAGGGCAAACGTCACCCACAAGCGTCGTGACGACTCGGTCACGAGGAGCTGCTCTCCTCGCCTACCGCGGGTGTGGCATCTTCGGTCTCGGCAGCGAGCAGGAGCTGCTCGGCGTCGCTCCACAGCTTCTCAAGTCTGTAGAACTCACGCTCATCAGGCTGGAAAACGTGCGCGACGACATCGCCGAAGTCCAGGAGTATCCACTTCGCCTCACGCTCGCCTTCCCGGCCGATAACGCGCAGGCCCGCCTCTTTCAGCTTGTGCTCGATCTCCTCGGCCACCGCGCGCACCTGACGGTCCGTGGACCCGGACGCGATGATGAAGTAGTCGGTGATCACGAGCGTGGAGGCTACGTCGAGAACAACGACATCGGTCGCCTTCTTCTCAGTAGCCGCTTCGGCGGCAAGTAGTGCGTACTCTTTGGTCTCCAGCAGGATCACCCTTTCGACGGTTTCCAGTCTTGGCCAACGATGATGATGATATCAGCCACATCCTGATCGGACGGCTGATCGACGATCTTTCCCGTGCCCAGAACCTCTTTGACGGTCGCGCCAGCATCGAGGTCTCCGTCTTGCACCACGATCAGCGTCTCCTTGTAATCGAACTTGTCAGCGTTCTTGGTGTCGATGACTCGCACACCCGCTTTGATGAGCTGCTGCGCGACTTCTCCAGCCAGTCCGGGCGTACCGGCACCGTTGTAGACGATCGCCCGGATCACGCCCTCATCCGATCCGATCTTGACGCCCCACCACTGAAGCAGCAGGTCCGCGACTTGCTCACGCTGTGGCTCGAAGTACATCTGTTCGCCCAGGTTGATCTGCTTCACGGGAAGCGGAACCAGCGCGACCTTATCGGTCGTCACCTTGTCCATGAACGCGCCAAGATCAGCTCGATCCTGGGCCGAAAGGTTGGACTTGGTGGCCGCGGCCATCAGCCCAACCATCGATTGCTCGGTCAGCGCATCTTGATACGCCTGCTTGCTGACCACGATGTAGTTCTCGAACGGAACGGTCAGATAGTTGGAGATGGCCGCAAGCGAGACCTCGGGACCGGCCCTGTATGAGTCGCCTACGCGCTCAAAACCTTGCCCAGGTACCTCCATGAACGCGCCGTCCGGGACGGCTACGCCAAAGACCTGCTCGGTCTTCTCATCAAGTCGGACAGCAAGGAAGTCAGCACCATTGATGCCATCGGTGCCGATGATGAGCAAATTGTCCTTCGCGCGCTCCTTGACCGCCGCCGGTGTGTTCTGGTTGGCCGCATGACGCTTTGCCAGGAAACGCGCTGCTTCGTTGATACCTGTCGCAACCAGAATGAACACAAGAGCAAGCACCAGGATCGCGCCGAGACCAATGCCGAGCTTCTTCAGTCCTCCGGTGATGACCCGCCCGACGCTGCCGGCGGTCTCAGAGACCTCGGCTTTCACACGAGCAGCGGTCGCTGCACGGCGCGCCTGCTTGCCACCCTTCGAGCTTCGCTTCCCCGCTCGGTACCCAATGCTCGGCAATGCGGGCTTCTCAACGTGGGTGCGACGGCGAGGGTAGTCGTTGTCGGTTGGAACCGCATCCACGACCGACTCGTCGTGAACGGCACCGGCTTCATGCGCCCCTTTGTGCTTAGCGCGGCTCATCTGGCGTCTCCGGAGACGAGACGGTTCCACATGTCGATGGTTCCGGGGTGAATCCTACGGCGCGTCTCAACCAGATGCCTGAGTGAGTTCGCGTACGCCCGCGTAAAGAGCTCCAAGAGCGAAACCTGACCCACGGCCTCACGAAGCGCCTCAACGCCCTCATGGACACGTCCGGGCTCGATGGTATCCGCCACATACACGATCATATCCAGCGGCTGCATCGGCACCACGCCATAAGTATGCGCGGCAATCGCTGCGGTCACATCCTCGCTCACTTCAGGAAGAGCAAGTCGAATCTCGGCCGCTGCAACTGGAGCATGCAGAAGATACGGGACAGCCAGGTCGACGTCGGTGACCGGTATCCCAAGCTCAATCGCGGCCGAGAGAAGCTCATCGTTGCTAGAGTCCTTTGCCCAGTCGTGAAGCAGCCCCGCCAGTCGGGCCTCGTCGCGATCGACACCGTACGCTTCGGCAAGTTCAGCCGCGCTCTCGGCGACGCCGAGAGAATGCCGCAAGCCCGCCTCGCCTATACGACCGCTGATCGCCTCAAGGGCCGTGTCCCACAGCGCCATCATGATTCGGCCCCATCAGCGTACAGCCGGTTCTTCTCGATGTAGGCGGCAACAGATTCAGGCAACAGATACCGCACCGGTCGCCGCTCGGAGAATCTGGTTCTGATATCGGTCGATGAGATTGCAAGCGCCGGCACTTCCATCGTCTCGATGAGGATGCCGCGCTCGCGTTCCTCGGCAAAACGACCTAGGTCAAAGCCCGGGCGTGTCGCTGCTATGAACGTGCAGGCCCCCGCCAAAGACGCGGATTCCTTCCAGGTGAGGATGTCCCAGACCGCGTCTGCGCCGGTGATGAAATAGAGCTCGACCTGCGGACCGTGAAGGTCGCGGAGCGCTTTGATCGAGTCGACAGTGTAGGTGAGTCCGGGGCGATCGATCTCCAGCCTGGAGACCTCGAAGTCGGGGTTGCTCGCAGTTGCGATGACGGTCATGAGATAGCGGTGCTCGGCCGACGTCACCATACGGTGAGTCTTACGCACAGGCATGCCCGTGGGCATGAAGACGACCTTGTCCAGATTGAACTGGACAAGTGCCTCCTCGGCCGTCACGAGATGCCCGTAATGAATCGGGTCAAACGTGCCGCCCATTATGCCGAGCCTGAGTTTCTTTCTCACTCGCGTATCTGACCGCTCCCCATCGCAATGAACTTGGCTGTGGTAAGCGCGGTGAGCCCCATGGGGCCGCGCGCGTGTAGCTTCTGGGTGGAGATGCCTATCTCGGCGCCGAGGCCGAACTCCGCACCATCGGTGAAGCGCGTGGATGCGTTGACGTACACCGCGGCGGCATCCACCTCGTTCAGGAAGCGCAGCGCCGAGGCGTAATCCTCTGTCACGATGGCCTCGCTGTGCTTGGTTCCATACATATTGACGTGCGAGATCGCCTCATCAAGCCCGGTCACGACCTTGCACGATATCTTCATGTCGAGATACTCGGTGCCCCAGTCATCCTCGGTCGCCGCTTCGATGCCCTCGACGCCCTCAAGCGAAAGAGTCTTCTCGTCGCCGTAGATCGTAACGCCCGCAGACTGAAGCGCCGTCAGGATAGGCGGCAAGAACGTCGCATAGACCGCCTCGTCGATGAGGAGCGACTCGGCAGCGTTGCAGACACCGGGCCGCTGACATTTCGCATTAACGACGATCCGCTCGGCCATTGCCGGGTCGGCCTTCTCGTGGATGTAGACGTGGCAGTTGCCAACGCCGGTCTCGATGACCGGGACCTTCGCGTTTTGGACGACGCTCTGTATGAGCTTGGCGCCACCCCGCGGGATGAGCACGTCGATCTTGCCGTGCAGACCCATCAGTTCCTCGGCAGCAGCATGATCGGTCGACTCAATGGATTGGATGCACCCCTCAGGCATACCTGCACCAACGGCCGCCGAGGCAAGCACCTCGGTCATCATGAGGTTTGAGTGTTGTGCCATTGAACCACCGCGCAGGATCACCGCGTTGGCAGTCTTGATGCAAAGCCCGGCCGCATCAGCTGTGACGTTAGGCCTGGCCTCGTAGATCATGGCGACCACGCCCATGGGCACTCTCACCTGTTGCAGCCAGATGCCGTTGGCAAGCCGGGACCCGCTCAGAACCTCGCCAATGGGATCAGGAAGCAGCGAAAGGCTCTTGAGCGCCTCGGCGATCGCGCCTATGCGGGCTGCGGTGAGTTCAAGACGGTCAACCAACGGAGCTGCGGTGCCCTTCGCACGCGCTGCTGCAACGTCAAGAGCGTTCGCGCCGAGAATCTCATTCTGACGTGCGACAAGCGCATCCGACATGGCGACGAGTGCGCGGTTGCGCTCATCCGTCGATGTCTTGGCGAGAGCGTTGGCAGCCTCACGAGCCTTCTTCGCAAGAGTCAGGACTTCCGACATGCGTAGCTCCTTATCGATCACACCGTCAAATCACACCAAGCTGTGAATCATCACACGATGACGAGATGATCCCTGTGGACGACCTCGGCTCCACCCCACTCTGGCAGTACCTCGGCGATCTGCGAGCTCCTGAGGCCTTTGACCTTCCGCAACTCTTCTGCGGACATTCCCGCGATACCCCGTGCCACGATGTTCCCGTCGGCACTTGTCAGCGTAACAGCTTCACCAACAACAAAGCTCCCGGACACGTCGATGACTCCGGCCGGGAGCAAGCTTCCACCACGCAAGCATAGGGCCTCTTTTGCGCCATCGTCAATCACAACGGAGCCCGCCGTACGCCCCGCATAAGCAAGCCAGAGCTTGCGTCCGCGCAGCGCGGCTTTGCCGCCGGCGAAGAGCGTCCCGACCGGTTTACCACCGATAGCGTCAACGACCACGCCTTCTCGCCGGCCGTCGCACACCACCAGCGGGATTCCCGCGTCCATAAGCAGTCGCGCGGCCTCGATCTTCGTTGCCATCCCGCCTGAGCCGACCGCCGAACCCGGTCCGCCCGCCGAGGCGAGAACATCGTCAGTGAGCTCTTCAACTCGCTCCACAAGACGCGCGGAAGAATCATTCTTAGGATCTGCCGAGTAAAGCCCCTCGATATCGGTGAGCAACACGACCAGCTCGGCATGGACCATAACGCCGACAAGCGCCGCCAGATAGTCGTTGTCTCCGAAGCGAATCTCATCGACCGCAGTGGTGTCATTCTCATTCACTACCGGGATCGCACCAAGATCGAGAAGCCGTTCAAGCGTGTGGCATGCGTTCACGTACTGCTGACGCTGGCCAACGTCGTGCCTGGTGAAAAGCACCTGGCCGACCGTGATGCCGCGCCTGGCCGCCAGATCCGCGTACGTCTCAACCAGACGCACCTGTCCTATCGCGGCTGCAGCCTGCAAGGTGGGCATATCACTCGGCCTGGAAACCAAGCCAAGCGCCTCAAATCCTGCGGCGATCGCGCCTGAGGTCACTAGAACCGTGGAGAACCCTTGATCGCGAAGCGCCGCAAGCTGATCAACAAGCGCGCCGAGGAACGCGTGGTCGACGCGACCGTCGTCCCCGGTGACTGTCGAGCTTCCGACCTTTACAACTACGGTTCGCCTACTCATCCCCGTCTTCCACAGCCTCGGTTTCAAGCCCGTCCTCAACTTCTGGTTCAGAGTCATCCTCGGTTTGCACCGGTGATGCCTGACCCTCGAACTCGAATGATACCGGCCCGATGGTGACGGTGTCGCCATCAACTGCACCAGAATCGATAAGCACCCGCTCAACACCGGCGCGAAGGAGTCTGCGCTGCAGGTATGCAACGGCCTCTTCGTTTGCCATGTCGGTCATGATCACCATGCGCTCGATGAAGCCACCGCGTACGACGTACTCGTTGCCGCCCACGCGCTCAACCTCGATCACACGCTCCTTCGGCGGTTCGTAGACAAACGTCGCCTCAAAGCTCTCGGTATCAGGAATCTCCGCCGAGCGAAGCTCACGCACGATCTCACCAACGGCTCTGATCATGCCTTCGATACCCTCGCCGGTGACAGCGGATACCTCGTAATATGCACGGCCGGCATCCTCGCACCACTCGGCCAGGCGCACAGACTTCTCAGCTGCACCCTCGATGTCACACTTGTTGCCGATAACGATCTGAGGGCGCGAGACGAGTTCCTCGGCATGCGCCGCAAGCTCGCGATCGATGACCCCAAGGTCAACGATCGGATCGCGGTCCTCGTAGCCACCGGAGAGATCAACGACATGCAAGATGAGCGCCGTGCGCTCGATGTGCCGCAAGAAAGCATGGCCGAGACCCGCGCCTTCGCTCGCACCTTCGATGAGACCCGGGATGTCGGCGACGACGAACGAGTAGTCCCCCGCCTTGACCACGCCGAGGTTCGGGACGAGCGTTGTGAACGGATAGTCGGCGATCTTCGGACGCGCAGCACTCATGCGTGCGATGAGCGACGACTTCCCGACACTCGGCAGTCCTACGAGCGCGGCGTCGGCGAGAAGCTTGAGCTCAAGCGTGATCCAGCGGTCCTCGGCAGGCTCGCCAAGCTGCGCAAATGATGGTGCACGACGCGTGGGAGTCACGAAGTGAGTATTGCCGAGGCCACCACGCCCGCCCCGGGCCACGACGACGCGCTGCCCGTGTCGCGAGAGGTCGGCGATGAGCTCGCCGGTCTCGTCCACGCGGACAATCGTTCCAATCGGGACCTTGAGCACGATATCGGGGCCAACGGCGCCATCTCTACCGCTGCCCATGCCGTGCGTGCCCCGCTCGGCCTTGAAGTGACGCTTGTAGTGGAAGTCGATCAGCGTGGAAACAGCCTGGTCGGCCTCGAGGACTACGCTGCCACCTCGGCCACCATCGCCGCCGTCGGGACCGCCTTTAGGCACGTGCTTCTCCCGGCGGAACGAGCTGCTTCCAGCGCCGCCGTTCCCTCCGTACACGTGTATTTTCGATTCATCGATGAACATGTCATCTCCTAGGCGTGCCTCAGCTGCGATGGTACTCGATAACACCGTCCTGATACTGACAGAAGGCCCCCCACCCAGTGGTGGAGGGCCTCCGAACAAATCACAATTGCTCGAAGCGGCCTGTTAGCCTACGAGCGGTCGGATGTGAACCCGACGATCTTTGCCGTGCGAGAACTCGACAACGCCGTCCATCTTGGCGAACAGTGTGTCGTCACGACCGATACCGACGTTGACGCCGGGCTTCAGACGCGTACCGCGCTGGCGCACGAGAATCGAGCCCGACGTTACCGTCTGGCCAGCAAACCGCTTAACGCCAAGTCGCTTTGACTTGGAATCGCGGCCGTTCTTCGTGGAGCCGAGACCTTTTTTATGGGCCATCGTTCACAACCCCTTCGATACTACTCGGCGGCCTCTTCGGCCTTCGGTGCGGTCTTCTTCGCTGCCGGCTTCTTGGCTGCCGGCTTCTTCGCTGCCGGCTTCTTTGCAGGAGCCTTCTCGGCAGCAGCAGTCTCTACCTTCGGAGCAGCCTTCTTGGCGGCCGGCTTCTTGACCGGTGCCTTCTCGGCGGCTACCTCTGCAACGGGCTCCGTGGTCTTGGCGGCCTTGGCTGCCTTCTTCGGTGCCCCAACGGTGATCTCGTTGATGAGAACAGCCGTCTGGTGCTGACGGTGACCCTTCTTGCGCTTGTAACCCTTGCGCTTCTTGAACTTGAAGATGATTACCTTCTCGCCCCTGAAGTGCTCAACCACAGTGCCTGTAACGGTAGCAGCGGCTGCGTCCGCACCAAAGAGCACGGTGTCGCCGTCAGCTACAAATAGAACAGGCAGCGTGACGGCTTCGCCGACCGCTGCGTCAAGCTTTTCTACAACGACTACAGTGCCCTTTTCTACCTTGGACTGCTTGCCGCCGGTTACAACGACTGCGTACATCAATAGCTCCAGTCTCCGGAATCAAACGCGAGGAGAAATGCTAACACAGGGCATGACCAGGGTCAACGCGACCGCAGTACTACTGCGGCAACTCGCCGACTCCGCCACGTCCTTCAATAACCACTTTGACCTCTGTAGGACCACAATCCGGGTCTGCGACGATCGTCGCAGCCTTACCGGTCTCGGCCCGCAAGATAGCAAGAGTGTTGTTGCCCGGCGCTGTGACCAGGGCATATGTCTCCGGATTGAGTCCGAGAAGATACGCCGCCGATCGGCCGCTCATCAGTATCTCACGAATCCGTCGCTCTGCGGCGATACGGCGCGTTGTATCTGAAATAACGCGACCCTCGCCATGGCATAGCGGACACGGATCCGTCAGCACACCATACAGGCCGTCTGTGACATTCTTGCGCGTCATCTCAACCAAACCCAGACGCGAGATCTCTGTCGCGCGCGTCTTGGTGCGGTCCCGCTCCAGTGCCGAGGCAAGACGCTTGGAGACCTCGCCGCGATGGTATGGGTTCTCCATATCGATGAAGTCGATCACGATGATGCCGCCGATGTCGCGCAACCGAAGTTGTCTGACAGCCTCGTCCGCAGCCTCGAGATTGGTGCGCAAAATGGTGTCCTCGAGGTTCTTGCGACCAACGTAGGATCCGGTATTAACGTCGACGGCGGTGAGTGCCTCCGTCTTGTCTATGGTGATGTGTCCCCCGGAAGGCAGCGGCACATTGCGCACAGTAGCCATCTCGATCTGCGTTTGCAGATCAAACGCCTCAAACAGCGGTGTCCTGTCCTTATGCACGGCAATGCGGCGCACTAGCTCCGGTGATGTCTTCTTGAGAAACGACACCACCTTCTCGTGAAGACGCTTGTCGTCGACGACAAGCTTCTTGTACTCGTCGCTGAAGGCATCGCGGACCATTCTGAGGGCAAGGTCCATCTCGGTGTACACAACCTCAGGAGCGAGCCCCTCGTGCGCCTGATGCTGGACACGACGCCAGAGACGCAGCAAGAACTCCAGGTCGTTCTCCAAGTCACGCTGACTGGCTCCGGACGCGGCGGTGCGCACGATCACGCCGAGCCCTTCGTCGATGAGCGGTTCGATGATCGCGTGTAGGCGGTCGCGCTCCTCATCAGGAAGCTTGCGCGAGATCCCGACGAACGCCGAGAAAGGCATGAGCACCAGGAATCGACCCGGCAGGGTTATCTCGGTTGTGACCCGTGCACCTTTGGTGCCCATCGGGTCCTTCAGAACCTGCACCATGATCTGCTGACCTTGCTTGAGCAGGGACTGAATGTCACGGCGCGGTACATCGCTCACTCCCTCGGGGGCGACGACCTCATCCACGTAGAGGAAAGCGTTCTTGTCCAGCCCGATATCTACGAAGGCGGCCTGCATACCCGGCAAGACATCTCTCACCTTGGCCAGATACACGTTGCCGACGACGCTACGCTTGGGGCGCTCAATGTACAGCTCGACCAGGCGGCGATCTTCAAGGATCGCCACCCGTGTCTCATGAACGTCATGCGAGATCAGCATCTCGCGGACGAAATCACTCACAGCAAGACTCCCGGTGTCACAGCGGGTCGCGCCAGGAACCATCCTGTTCAACAAGAAGTTCCGTGCGCGTCACGGACGTTATTCGCCCATCAAGTGCTCCGCGCGTGAGTGCCGCCTTTACCAGGGCTTCGGGACGGAGCGAGCCACGCTCGCCGATCCTGACCGCCAAACCGACGGTCGTCCGTTCCTTGATCGCACATACGTCCGGCTCCTTCGGGAGCGCCGACGCAAGCTCGAAAACTTTTGGCTTGCCCTTGTGATCGACGGCCAGTACGCCCTCGGCGATGATGGCCGCAAAGGAGCTGGTGAGCCCCTCTGCCAGTTCTTCTCCCCCCTCCATGACGACTTCATACTTGGCAATCGTCAGTGCCGCACCGAGCGACGGTTCCCGCTCGGCCACGTACTTGACCTGCACGGGAGCGAGTCCGGGCGCAGACGCCGCCTTCAGTGCCTCAAACGCCTCTCCCGACGGTACGTACGAACTCAACCACAAGTCCAGGTACTCGCCGAGACCAGCCGTCCCGACAGGCAATGCCGGGCCAAAAGAGACCTTCATGTGCGGACTGAACCCCTGAGTCACAGCATACGGCAATCCTGCACGACGTGCAGCGCGACCACAGCTGTGGACGACTTCCAGGTGCGAAAGGTGACGCAGGCGTCCCGCTTTCTGGTACTTCACCCTCAGACGGAATGTCGACTCAGCCACGTCGCTCACCAGCCAATACATTTGCTACGAGCGATGATCCGCAGACGCCACACCCTGTGCACCCTTCAAACGTGCAATCAGGCGTCGTCTTCTCGGCAAGCGCGTTGTCGCGCTCGATACGGAGGTAGGCGCGCGTTACGCCGACCGAGATATGGTCCCACGGCAGTGCCTCGTCAACCCGCCTGGGCCGATTAGCGATCGATGTCGGGTCGATTCCAACGGTCTCGAACGCGAGCGACCACCGGGACGGCTTGAACTCTTCGGTCCATGCATCAAAGCGGGCGCCGCCACGCCACGCCGCCTCGATGACATCAGCGATCTCACGACCGCCGCGAGAAAGCACGCCTTCAAGGAAAGAGACTTGCGAATCGTGCCACGACAAGTCGATGCCCTTATGCTGCATCGATGAGCGCAGCAGGGACTGCCGGCGCCTGACTTCCTCGAACGGAATCTGCGCCTCCCACTGAAACGGCGTATGAGCTTTTGGGACGAACGTAGAGACCGATACGGCAACTTTCATGCCGCCACGCTCGGCAGGAGGTGTGACCTCACGGGCCGCCAGGAACACGCGACTCACGAGCTCTCCGATGCCGACGATATCCTCATCGGTCTCGGTTGGAAGTCCGATCATGAAGTAGAGCTTCACACGTCGCCACCCCGCCGAGAACGCCTGGGTCACGGTGCGAAGCAGGTCCTCTTCGGTCACGTTCTTGTTGATGACGTCGCGCAGACGTTGTGTACCAGCTTCCGGGGCGAAGGTGAGACCCGACTTCTTCCCGCCGCCAAGCAAACGTGCGACCTGAACGTTGAAAGCGTCCACACGCAACGAAGGCAAGGAGACCGTCACGCCCGTGCCGTCCAGACGCCGCGTAAGGCGCCGCAACACTTCTTCGATACCGGAATGGTCTGCGGTAGACAGAGAGGTCAGCGAGACCTCCTCATATCCCGTGCATCTGAGCGCGGAGATCGCATCTTTCACGATGCTGTCCGGAGTTCTCTCCCTCACAGGTCGGTATACCATGCCCGCCTGACAGAATCGACAGCCTCTGGCGCATCCGCGCAGAACCTCAACGCCAACGCGGTCGTGTACGACGTCCATGAATGGCACAACGGGACACGCCGGCGACCGATAATTATCAAGATCCGGCAGCACTCGCTTGCGGACGATCGTGGGGGCGCCCGGTAGCGCAGTCATACCCCGGAACTCCCCGCCCCCGATCTGCGGCTCGTATAGCGAGGGCACGTACACGCCAGGCACCCGGGCAAGAGCCGCAAGCGTGGCCGAGCGAGAATCACCGGCAGCAATCGACGCTCGATGAGCCGCAACGATGTCAGCAACGGCGTCTTCACCGTCGCCGATGAGGATCGCGTCCAAGAACGGAGCAACCGGTTCAGGATTGAACGCACACGGTCCGCCACCGATGACGATCGGATCGGCATCTGTGCGGTCCTTGGAGCGAAGCGCCAGACCCGCCAGGTCGAGCGCCTCAAGGATGTTCTGGTAGGTAAGCTCGTAAGGCAAAGTTATGCCGAGAAGATCGCACTCAGAGACCGGAGTGCACGATTCCAGCGTATAGAGTGGCACCCCGGCCGAACGCATGGCATCCGCCATGTCCTTCCAGGGAACGAAGACCCGCTCGGCAGATACGCCTTGAAGCACATTGAAGCGCTCGTAGAGGATCTGGATGGCCTGGTTGGCCATGCCGATCTCATAGACGTCCGGATAGACGAGGGCGACTTTGTACGGCTCATCAGAGTGTGACGAACCCCACTCAGAGTTTATGTAGCGTACGGGACGTTCAATGCCGGCGAGCAGAGGCTCGATCCGGCTCCACAGCTCACTCACCGGCGGTCCCGACTTCTGCCGACGTGCCGGAGATTCCCGGCAGCTGGGGCTGGACGTCATCTGCGGGCGCCTCGGTCAGCGCCGGAGCATTCTTGCGCACCCGGGGTAGCTGCTTGGCCAAATCCCCCGCCCCGTCGCGAATTCTGCGTGCGACCTCTGTGATGTCGGCGCCATCCTCGAAGTACTCAACCGCGGCCTTGCCCATCGCGATGGTACCCGCATAGCCGATGCCACCCTTCACGGCCCACCCAAGCACCGGCACCAAGCCGAGGACCTGCCGCGCCACGGTGCGCATCGCAAACGCCCCACCGATGACAGCGGCCAGCTCGCGTAGCCGCTCCGTGCCAAGCTTCTCACCGTATGCAGCGGCGATCTGGAGCAACATCTTGGCCTGATTGGCGGTCATGATAGGCATGTCGGCGCCAGGAAAGAACGCTACCGCTCCGACCAATCCGTTTTGGACTGCGGTCGCACGAACAGCTTCGTTAGCCACGGCTTTGCGCATGAACGGGAAGTTGTGGGCAAGCGCGAGACGCTTCGAGCCCAGCTCGTCCGCCAGCCATGCGCTCAGCCGGACATCGGTGACTTCGACGGCGTCGTCGGCAACGATCAGGTCGGCGAGCGGCTGCGCCAGCGCATCAGCCAGGTGCATACGAAGACGTTCGTCACCTAGCGCCAACACGACGATAGGTACGTTTCCCTGCCGAGATGCACGGAGTGCCTCGGCAAGCACGCTACCACCGCTGCCCGCCACGCCGATAACCGCATCCGCCGGGCGCAAAGAGACAGCCGATCCCGCGGTCGCGACTTCGACCCGAAGCGTCGCTCCGGCGGTTTGCGGACGCAACCGCTCACGCAATGCGTCAATCAAACCGTCGTCGGCATCGGCCTCGATCACAACAGCGACCGCTACTGGCTGCTGCCTCTCATTCTGCAGTTTCGATCCAGACTTGATGAGATCGCGTAGATCCAATGGAATTGCCATTCGGCGTCCTCCTTAGAGTGCTTGTGCTACGTGCCATACCGTCGGGACCAGACCGACAGAAGCAAGCCGACTCCGCCAAGGTTCGTGACCATGGCAGAGCTCCCGAAACTCATGAACGGCAGCGGAATGCCTGTGATAGGCATCATACCCACCGTCATGCCGATGTTCTCCAATATCTGGAACAACCACATTCCCATGACTCCGGCAACGACCAAAGCGCCGTATAGATCCCGAGACGATGCAGCAATGCCCAGCGACGCGATCAGAAGCGCAAGGAACAGTCCCAGAAGAAGGATCGCGCCGGTGAAACCGAGCTCCTCGCCGAGAACGGCAAAGATGAAGTCAGTGTGTCGCTCGGGCAAGAAGTGCAGGTTCGACTGCGTCCCGCTCCCAAGCCCGCTGCCAGAGATACCGCCCGACCCGATCGCGATCTTGGACTGCGCAAGGTTGTATCCCGCGCCCGCCGGGTCCCGACCCGGATCAACGAATACCAACAGTCGGTCCTTCTGATAGTCCTTCAGCGCCACATCTTTCCCAAGAGCACGATCCAGCGCGCCGTCTATTCCAAGAATACCAGCGATACCAACCACGGCGACAAGCGCAAGGATCGCGAAGTAGCGACCCTTCATGCCACCGACGAGCAGCATCGTGAACGAGATCGCCACAAAGACGAGACCGGTTCCAAGGTCGGGCTGCAGCAGGATCAGCACGATAGCCATGCCGAGGTAACCCAAGAGCCGAACAGCGTCTCGAGGCTTGTCGATGCGCCCCTCGTACTCAGCAATGAGGGCCGCCATCACGACGATGAAGACGAGTTTGGCCGGCTCTGATGGCTGGAAGAGGCGCACACCAAAAAGCTGCAGCCACGACGTTGCGCCCTTGGCAGTCGTACCCAGGCCTGGAATCCGCGGGCTGATCAGCAGGAACGCGAACAGTATCAGCAACGGACCTGTCCAGTGCTTCAGCTTCTTGTAATCAATTGCCCAGGCGACCACCATCGGCACGAGTCCGATCACAATACC
The DNA here is from genome assembly GCA_002345925.1 of Actinobacteria bacterium UBA2286. GTDB lineage: Bacteria > Actinomycetota > Coriobacteriia > Anaerosomatales > Anaerosomataceae > UBA2286. The sequence continues at coordinate 29,294 of DDWM01000025.1, forward strand.
GATGAGATGGCGCCTGAACAGACCCGGTCCGCCAGTCATCCCGGCCGTGGCCGATGAGACCATGACAGACCCATATGCGAGCAGCGCTATGACGAGCAACATGAGCGGTCCGTTGACCGAGTCGCGAGCCTGCTGCCGAAGTGTCTTCTCTACACGTCTCATCGTGAGTTGTCCGTCGTGTGCACCGTGGTGAGCTCCTTGCCGAGGAGCTTAGCCAGAATATTGCGTGCCGCAGGTGCGGCCACAGAGCCACCGTGACCACCTTGCTCGATCACAACAGCAACCGCGTACTTTGGACTCTCGGCTGGAGCATAAGCGCAGAACCACGCGTAGTCGTCCTTGCCGTAGACCTGTGCGGTCCCGGTCTTACCGGCAACCGTGACACCGAGACCCGCAAACGCGCCCTTGCCGGTTCCCGTTGTCGTGACGCGCACAAGCGCATTGCGCATGATCGCAAGATTCTTCGCAGATATCTCCGTGTCTGCCAGAACCTCGGGTTCGTAACTCTTGGCAACCTTGCCATCGGAGCCGAGCACGTTCTTCAGAACGTGCGGCGTCATGACGACCCCGTCGTTCGCAAGCCCGGCGTATGTCGTCGCCATCTGCAGCGGTGTCACAAGCAAGTCCCCCTGGCCAATGGCCATGTTCACAGTGTCACCGGGCAGCCACACTTGATATTCCGGGTAATTCTCATTGAACTGCTTCTTCCATGCGGCGTCCGGAACACGTCCGCTGACCTCACCAGGCAAGTCGATACCGGTGTCAGAGCCTAATCCGAAGGAGCGTGAGACCGCCTGTAGCTCCTCCTTCTTACGCTTGTAGAATTCGTAACCGATCTCATAGAAGACGGTGTCACATGATTCCTCGATACCGCCGTCGAATGAGATAGTCCCATGACCGGAGTGATCCCAGCACCATTTGGGCCACTGATCGCCCATCGCCGTCCACCTGCCGGTACAGGTATACGTCTTGCCACTGTACGTGACCTTCGTTTCCAGGCCAGCGAGTCCCGTGACCGCCTTGAACGTGGAGGCTGGCGGATACGCCGCCATAACCACGCGGTTGTTGAGCGGATACTCACTCGATTTGTTCGTCAGACTGGTCCATTCCTCTTGGCTGATCCCGCCAAGGAATGTGGAGGGATCGTATGTGGGCGCACTCGCCATCGCGAGAACCTCGCCCGTCTTGACATCGATCACCACCGCCGCACCAGCCTTGGCATCTCGGAAGTTCTGCCTGTGCGCCTCGGCAAGGGCGTCCTGAAGCGCGGCCTCAGCCACCTTCTGGACTTCGATGTCGATAGTGAGCTTGATATCTCGGCCTGGCACACCGGCCTGCTCTTCCAGGATGCGCTGAGCCTTGCCGGACGCGTTCACTTCTATCCGGCGCACGCCCTTGTCGCCCTGGAGTACGTTCTCGTACTCGGCTTCAACCCCGGCCTTGCCTACTATGTCACCCAACTCATAGCCAGAAGTCTCAGGGGCGGCCGACATCTGCTTCTCGGATATCTCACCCGTATAGCCAACGACATGTGCCGCCAAATCACCGTAGGGATACTCCCGCACAGCGATCTCATCGATATCCGCGCCCGGAAACTCCTGCTGTCGCTCCAGCACCTGAGACACTATATCGAGCGGCACGTCTACGGCCACGACACGCGGCCGGAGTGCTTCGACGCTGGAGTCAGAGACCTTGTCGAACACCTCTTGCGGTGTCATTCCGAGCAGATCGCTCAGCCCTCCGAACACCCGCTCGAGGTCCGCGCGTGTCGGGTCGTCGGTCTCATCGAGGCTTTGCTCCTTGACGATAAGCTCGCGCACGTCGTCATTGGCAGGATCGACCGAGACCGCAAGCGTCGCACGGTTGGTAACGAGCGCCTTGCCATTGCGGTCGAGGATCCGCCCGCGCGGCGCATCAAGGGATATCTGGCGAATGCGGTTGCTCTCGGCCTGGGCGGCAAACGAGTCACCCGCGAGTACCTGCATCGACCATAGGCGCAGGAGCAGCGACGCCAGCACCAGGACAACGATGAGTCCGAGTGCTGCGAACCGCGACTTCAGCTGTTGTTGGAATGTTGTCATGAGTGAGTGACTTCCCGGAGGCGCTCGGCCTCCGTGACCGGAACCCGCAAGTTAAGCGAGCCGCCGGAAGGACCTTACCGAACGATCGGTGCGCAAGAACCGCGCCAACCAGGGATAGAACAACAACGCCAGGATGCTGTTGTACACTCCGCGCGGGATCACAACGCCGATGACGGCCTTCCAAAACGATACTTCCACGCCGAGCACACTCAGCACGACCAGATACGAGAACTCGGCTGCCAGCCCGGCGAGCAGTGCGACGGTAACCGGTAGCAGCCAGCCCTCTGCGAACAGGTTAGCTTCCATCATTCCGGCGAGATATCCGACGATCGTGAACACAAGCGCCCACGCCCCTACAGGACCACTCCCGAGCAGATCAAGCGCAAGCCCGGCAGCGAAGCCAGCGCTAGCGCCCGAACTCGGACCCTGTACGAATGCAAGAGTGATGACCACCAGAAGCGGGATGCTCGGCACAACGCCGAAGGGAGCGACATGCGGCGCAACTATCAGCTGCAAGAGCACCGATGCGACAATCGCGCCTGCCGAGGTCCAGAAGCGATTCATTCGATCACCCCTGCGCTGCTGCCGGCGACAGGCCCGAGCAATACGAGGACCTCTTCGATCTGGTCCACCGGCACTCGTGACATCAGCGTGATGCGCGGATAGAGGTCCGCACGACGGTTGTCGACCGACACGACATCACCCACAACGAGTCCTTTCGGATAGATGCCGCCGAGACCCGACGTGATGATAACGTCGCCAACCTCTGGAACGCTTTCCTTGTCTACGAAGTCGAGAGAGAGCGAACGGTCGATGCTGCCCTGAACCACACCGACAGCTCGGCTGCTCTGGATCATGGCAGCAACACCGCTCTCCTGGTCCGTGATAAGCCTGACGCGCGATGAGTTCTGGGAAACCTCTTCGATCTGACCGACCAGTCCCTGAGGTGCAAGAACGGACATGCCGACAATCACGCCGTCAGACGAGCCCCTGTCGATCACGATCACGCCTTCCCAGGCGCTCGTTGGGCGACCGATCACGCGGGCACCGAGCTTGGTCAGCTTCGCTTCCTCGGCAAACTGAACCAACGCACGGAGCCGTTCGTTCTCCTGCCTCGACTCCTCAAGGTCGGCAAGCCGTCCACGCAGTTCTTCGTTCTGCGTCTGCAGCGCATCGATATCGCTGCGTGATATCCCGAGGCTGGAAATCCAATCACCGACCGCTACGAACGGGCTCGCCATCGTGTTGCCGAGCTGAGAGAACGGCGCGGTGACGGTGAGAGTGACCTTGCGGGCGCTATGCAGCACTCCGGAATCGGATTCCCGGAAGAACATCGTCACAAGGACGAGCGAAACCACCACAAGCGCAATTAGAAGCGTCGGGTTGCCTCGCCTAGGTTCATTGTTCGCAATTCGCATTAGCAGTCCGGCCTACCGGGTAACGGTGAGGACCTTCTTGAGCACGTCGATCTCCTCAAGAGCCATCGCCGATCCGAGGACGACGTTGATAAGAGCGTTCTCTGACACGTGGACCGGCATGCCGGTCTCAAAGCGGATGCGGTCGTCAAGCGCCTTGAGCAGCGCCCCGCCGCCAGTAAGTACGATTCCATACTCCATGACATCGCTGGCAAGCTCCGGCGGCGTCTGCTCGAGGGTGCCCTTGATCGCCGAGACGATAGCCTGCGTAGGCTCCTCTACTGCAACCCGAATCTCCTCGGAAGACAGCTGGATGGTGCGAGGCAGTCCGGTCAACAGATCGCGACCACGCACCTCGACATCGAGTTCCTCGGCTAATGGGTGAGCAGAGCCGATCTCGAACTTGATCTCCTCAGACGTACGCTCGCCGATGAGGACGTTGTACTCCTTCTTGATGTGAGCAACGATCGCGTCGTCAAACTCATCTCCACCGATGCGGATCGACTGTGAAACAACGATTCCGCCGAGCGAGATAACTGCGACCTCAGTGGTACCGCCGCCGATGTCGACGACCATGTTTCCGGTCGGCTCCTGAATCGGCAGTCCGGCTCCGATAGCCGCAGCCATCGGCTCCTCGATCAGGTAAGCCTGACGAGCGCCAGCCTGCATCGTCGCCTCGAACACGGCACGCTTCTCGACCTCGGTAACGCCTGAGGGAACGCACACGACCACGCGCGGCTTCGGCTGCCATGGAAAACGCTTCATGCGCGTTTTGTTTATGAAATAGCGAAGCATGGCCTCAGTGACTTCGAAGTCAGCGATGACGCCGTCCTTCAGCGGGCGAATAGCTACGATGCTGCCAGGCGTACGACCGAGCATCCGCTTAGCCTCGATGCCGACGGCTAGTACACGCTTGGTATCACGCTCGACAGCCACGACCGACGGCTCGATAAGCACGATGCCACGACCACGCACTGAAACAAGCGTGTTGGCAGTGCCAAGGTCAACGGCCATGTCACTGGCCCATGAGTTGAAGAACATATCGACAAGCGACAAAGCGCTCTCCTTTCGCATTCACGCGTTCAGGCCGCAACTTCCGCTTGCAAAGCGAAAGCGCACGCAAAGCGCGCGGTCAGACCTTCGCCACCGCGCGCACGGACGCATATCGACGCGAGTTTAGCATAATCGGGGCACAGAAGACGCGCTCATATTGGAATCAGTATAGCAACACCGCAGGTCGGCGGTGGTGTTGACGACCTGCAGCTACATGAGTCCGAGCTCTCGCATACTCGCGTGCGCTCCGCCATCCCCGATCACCACGTGGTCAAGAACCTCGATGCCCAAGACATCGCCAGCTCGCACGAGCCTCCGCGTCAGCTGAGTATCGGCCCCCGATGGCGTTGGGTCGCCGCTCGGATGGTTGTGCACCACCACGATCGATGCCGCAGAAACGCGGACTGCGTCTTTGAAGAGCTCACGCGGATGAACGATTGAGGCGTTGAGGCTTCCTATTGAGACCTCGATGATCTTAAGAAGCTGGTTCTTCGTGTTCAGGGCGAGTGCCCAGAAGAACTCGCGGTCCATCCCCGTGAATTGCGGTCCACATAGTCGCACGACATCTTCCGGTGTGGAGATACACGGACGGTTCTCGCCAGTCCAGCATGAAGCTCTGCGACTCAACTCCAGGCACGCAAGAAGCACCGCTGCACGCGCTGGCCCGATTCCGCCGTGCACGCACAGGTCCTCGGCACGAACCCTCCAGAGCCCATGCGGTATGGGGTGCTCACGAAGAACCGTCAGTCCCAGTTGTTCGTCGGTGTCTCCCAGCACTAGCGCAACCAGCGCCGCATCGGAAACCGTCTCAGGCCTACCGTCGAGCAGGAGATCGCGCGCTGCCAGCTCACGACCCATCAGGCGCGGCGCCATCAGCGCCACCCCCCTTCCATCATCACCCCGCGAGTCCGTTACCTTTCAGGCGGGAGATGACGTACCGGGCTGCAAAGCCCGTTGCGATGCCGAAGAGGAGGCTCGCGATTATCGGTATCGACGCAAGAGCGAGAACACCGGTTGTACCACTCAGGACAGCGGCTGCCGCGAACTGTGCAGTCACATGTGCAGCGGCACCCGCAATCGAAACACCAACGAACGTGAAGCGTGCTGGGCTCCTCAGCGCCAGCACCATTGCCGCCCATGAGGCGAGAGCGCCGGAGAATGCCAGCACGGATACCGGGCCGAGCAAGGTGCCGGTTGCAAGACCTACGACTCCCACTCGCAAGACACTGACCGCCAGCGCAGACTTCTCGCCAAGTACTGCGAGTGCCACCAGCACGGCGATGTTCGCAAGACCAAGGCGCACACCGGGAATAGGCGACGCAACGCTGGCTTCAAGTAGCCCGAGCACGCACGCCGTCGCCAGCAGGCACCCGCCGAGGACGACTCGCCGTGTCACGTTGACCGCGGGAGCTGTTACAACTCTAGCGTGTGACAGCGTCGAGTCCATCGTCGCGTTCACCGCCAATGCGCACGGTGACACCATTCGGAACACAGGCGAGGGCCTCGCCAGACCGCGAGATCACACCAGAGCTCACGCAGACGTGGTCCGGGCACGAAGACTGACGGACGCTCGCGTGTCCGTCGTGTACGACGACCACCACGATTCCCCCAAGACCCTCGACGTTGAGTGTTCGCTCGGCCGAAAGAGCCACTTGAGTGCTACCCGACGGACCCTCGATCGTCACGGTCTTTGCAGGCGAAAGGGCCGCAGCCCCGCGCACGGCAGGACCGACCAGCAGGGCAAAGAGCACCACAGCTACGGCCAAGATCCTGTCGGCGCGGCTCATGACTCAGTCCTCCAAGACGGCCCCGGCGAGAACCTGTTCGCTTACGGCCGCGGAGCCCCCTTTGCCGTCGCCCGTGACGGAGAACCTGCCGGCATTGAAATCTATGCAATTTTGCGGACACACCTCAACGCACGTGCCACAGCCGGTGCACTTCTCGTAGTCGACGACTGCGAGCCTGTCGATCACGTGAATCGCGTCGGCAGGACACTCACGCTCGCACTTCTTGCATGCAATGCAGCAAGCCGAGCAAGCAGCTTTTCGCTCTTTGGCCTTGGTGTGAGCATTGCAGCGAACCACAATGGGCGCACCATCGGAGACAAGCTCAAGAAGCGAGATCTGCCCCCTCGGGCATTCACGTACGCAGATTCCGCAGCCGGTGCACTTCGCCGAATCGATGACCGGAAGACCCCGCTCATCGAGGCTCATGGCGCCAAACGGGCACGCGCGAACACAGTCGCCATATCCTAGGCAACCGCTTGTGCAGACCAATGCACCGCCTGCGAGCTTAGCTACCGCTCCGCAACTCTGAACTCCACCGTACTCATACGCCCGGGCAGCATTGGTTCCGCCACCACAATGCCGTACCGAAACGACTGCCACGACGTCGCACGAGTCGTCACCCATCAACGCACCGATTGCCTGGGCAACGGATTTCCCGCCGGCAGTGCATGCCGTGACCGGGAGCTTGCCGGCTGCGATCGCCTCAGCAGCCGAGAAGCATGACGGATTACCGCATGCGCCGCAGTTGGCACCTGGCAGTGCAGATGCGATGGCCTCGACACGAGGATCTACATCAACATGGAACTTACGGGCCGCGAGCGCCAGCATGGACGCGGCGACAAGGCCCAGCACTGAGAGCGCGCCTATCGCTTTAAGGACTGTCAGAAGCATTCCTATACCCCCTACAGCCCGAACCAGCCGGCTAGGCCAACGTAGGCAAGTGACAGAAGACCTGCCGTGATGAACGACATCGGATTACCTTTGAGCACCTTAGGAACCGGCGCGATATCAAGCCGCTCTCGCAGCGCCGTGAACGTCAGAAGCGCGAAACCAAAACCGACCGACACCCCGAAGGCGTAAACGAGCGCCTCGCCAAGTGTGTAGCTGTATGGCATGGCCATCTTGAAGAAGCCCGGCTTCGAGACCTCAGTCGCAGCTGCCAGAACAGCACAGTTCGTCGTGATCAGCGGCAGGTAGATGCCCATCGCTCGATAGAGCGCGGGGCTCGATTTCCGCAGGTACATCTCAACGAATTGCACGAGGGCCGCAATGATGAGAATGAACGCCGGGATGTACAGGAACTCTCCGATATTGAGCGGGAACAAGATGAACTTCCAAACAAGCCAAGTAGTGGTGCTCGCCATCATCATGACGAAGATCACCGCCGCGCTCATCCCGAAAGCGGTGTTCATGCTGTTCGAGATACCGAAGAACGAACACAGTCCGATGAAACGCGTCAGCAAGATGTTGTTTATCAGCGCGGCGCCCACGAACAGTAGGAGAAAGTGCGAGATAGTCAGCATGTCACGCCGCCTTCCGCTCGATCGATCGTTCATTGAGCCAGCGGACGAACGCGACGACGAATCCAAAAAGGATGAACGCACCCGGGAACATCATCAAGATGATGGGAGGCGCATACCCTGAAGGCATCTTCAGCACGGCGGATCCGAACATCTCGATCTTGCCCGAGCCAAACAGCTCCCTGATGAAAGCGAGCCCCAGCAATACGAACGAGAAGCCAATTCCCATGCCGAGTCCGTCGGCAATCGAAAGCCACACCGAGTTGTGGTAGGCGAATGCCTCGGCACGGCCCAGAATGATGCAGTTGACGACGATGAGCGGAATCCAGATACCAAGCACCGCATAGATCGGCGGGAAGAACGCCTTCAGGAACAGATCCACCACCGTTACGAACGAAGCGATGATGACGATGAAGATCGGGATTCTGACCTGTGCCGGAATCACCTTGCGGAGCATCGCGATGAGCGCGTTGCTCATGACAAGAACGAAGATGACTGCGATTCCCATGAACAGCGAGCCTTCGACCTGACTCGAAACAGCCAGCGTGGCGCACAGTCCAATCATGAGAACGGTCAGCGGGTTATCGATCGAGAGACCGTTCTTGAACACTCTGAGCCATTCTTTCATCAGCGCACCTCCCCTGCCGTCTTGAGCACTGCATCAAACACTGCCGACACCGCTACCGCGCTGTCGCGCACAGATCGCGACGACTTCGTCGCTCCGGAAATCATATCGAGCGCCTTGACATCCTTCTCGGTGAAGGCGCTTGGCAGCGCCTTGTACTGATCCAGGAATGCCGGTTCGGTCTTGATTCTCGTACCAAGTCCCGGCGTCTCGTTCATGCTCAGGATTGTAAGGTCCAGCACTTTACCGTCCCTATCCAAACCCCAAACCATTTTCACCAGGCCGCTATAGCCTCGCGAACCGACCTTCAGGCCCCATCCGAGGGTCTGCCCGTCCGCGTCAAGCGCACGATAGACAGCTTCGACTTTGGAGTCACCGGCAACCTCCTGTGCTGAGGCGAGCATGGCCGCATCGGTAGCCTCGAAGGTCACTGCATCGGGTATCACGCTCTTGAGCGCGGCCTCCTCGGCAGCCTTGTCCTGAGCGGCTATCAGCGGCTCAGTGATCGTGTAAGTCGCAGCAAGGCTGGCTGCGGCGACGATGCAGGTCAGCACCACGGGGATGATGAGGTTAAGCGGATTACTCTTCATCGCGCTTCACCCACCCGAAGGTCCGAGGTATGAACATCTTGTCGATGAGCGGTGCCAACCCGTTCATGAACAGAATCGCGAAAGTCGTAGACTCCGGCGCCGGACCATAGAACCTACCGACGGCGTTGAATACACCACAGCCGATGCCGTATACAAGCTTGCCTTTCTTGGTCATCGGCGATGAGACATAATCAGTCGCCATGAAGAACGCGCCGAGCATGACCCCGCCTGCCAAGACGTTGAAGATCGGGTCGGAGCCGAACACCCACGACAGCAGACCCATGGTTCCGATGTATCCGGCGGGAATGCGCCAGTCGATGATGCCCTTGAGTAATAGGACGAGCCCACCAAGGATCAGCAGCCCGGCAGAGACCTCGCCAAGCGAGCCCTCGAGGTTTCGCCACAGAAGCGGCTGGTACTGCGAGGCAAGGTTGAATCCATAGCCGCCGGCCGCTGCACGATCCGCCGAGGCGATTGCAAGCCGGGTGGCTCCACTGATCGCGTCTAGCCCACCAACACCGGCAACGTCCATCGTCTTGAACCAACCCTTGTTGGGGAGCTTGGATAAGACGCCTGCCCACGACATAAGCACGAAAGCACGACCGACCAGAGCCGGGTTGAACAGGTTCCATCCCAGCCCGCCGAAGATCATCTTGCCAAGCGCGATGGAGATGAAGCCTGCGGCAACCGACATCCACCAGGGCAGCATCGGCGGCATGCACATCGCAAGCAGCACACCCGTCACGAGCGCGCTACCGTCGAGCAGAGTCTGAGGCTTCTTGGCAATCGCATTCCAGGCGGCTTCGGTGCCTAGCGACGATCCGATGCACAGCACGAACACCTGCACCGCTGGCCAGCCCATGCTCACCATTGCCCATATAGCCGCAGGGGCCAGGGCGATCACAACCCAGAGCATGATGTTCGTGCACGTCACAGATGTCCCGATGTGAGGAGACGAAGCGACGGACAAACGCGGCTTCAGTTCTGTCGAGTCGCTCACAGCTTCGCTCCTTTCGCCATAACCGCAGCCTTCGCAAGTCTGATCAGCTGCAGAAGCGGTCGCCGGGTCGGGCACGAGTAGGAGCAGACTCCGCACTCGATGCAATCGACGGGATGGAATATCTCGGCGGTTGTCCAGTCACGACGATTGGCGTGCGTGGCGATCAGGTACGGCTGCAAGAACATCGGGCACGCCTCAGAGCACCTTCCGCAACGGATGCACGCCTGATCGCCTTCAACGAGCGGTGCGATCTCATCCGGTCCCAGGACCACGATGCCTGAGGAGCCCTTCGCAATCGGCACATCGAGGTCAGCGAGCGCTGGACCGGTCATGGGGCCACCGGCGATGACACGTCCGACTTCGCCGGAGAATCCACCGGCGAACTCTATAAGGTCGCTCACAAGCGTGCCGAGAAGCACTCGGTAGTTACCGGGCCTTACGACGCGACCGGTAACCGTGACGACTCGCTCGGTCAGCGGCTTGCGAAGCTCAACGGCGTCCGCAATAGCTGCGGCCGTCGCAACGTTATGCACCAGCGCGCCTGCGGCAGCGGGGAGCTTGCCATGCGGCACCTCGGTCTTTAGGAACGCCCAAATGAGCTGCTTCTCGGCACCCTGGGGGTAGCGGGTCACAAGCGAGTTGACCTCCACGCCTTCGCCGCCAACCTGACGCAGGGCGGCGATCGCGTCGGGCTTGTTCTCCTCGACGCCGATGACGACTCTGCTTGCTCCGATCGCCTCGGCGATGATGCGGGCGCCAGCGACAACACGCCCGGGCGACTCGACCATCACGCGGTGATCACAGGTCAGGTATGGCTCGCACTCGCAGCCATTGAGGATGACCGTTGAGACTTTCATGTCCTTTGGCGGACTCAGCTTGACCGCCGAGGGAAACGCCGCACCGCCAAGTCCAACGATTCCTGCCGCGCGCACCGTCGCACGCACGTCGCCTTCAGGCACCGGGATGAATGTCTCCAGGTCCTGCTCGGCATCGGGTGTGATCGTCACGCACTGGACGCGCATTCCACCAGCGGTCAGCGATGGTCCGATGGCAGCGACCTCGCCGTCAACGGGACTGTGAACCGGTGCGCTCACGACCGCATCAATAAAACCGATGACCTGACCGCGACGCACGCGGTCGCCGACGTCTACCTGCGGAACGCACGGTGCGCCGAGATGCTGACTCATGGGAATCACGAGCCGCGTTGGAACCGGCATCCACTCGATAGCAGACGCCGACGTTTGTTCTTTGTGTTCTGGCGGATGAACTCCGCCCCGGAACGCCGCCTTGCTCAAGCGCTCACCCTCCGTCTTTGGTCGACCCGTATGAGAGAACCCGATTCGCCACGCCCCTTGTGGCTCCTTTATACACCGAGCAGGCGCACCGTGAACGGTACGCCTGCTCCGGTAAACGGTCTAATGAACCGAACAGGACAGGCAGGGGTCATATGCGCGAACGAGTTTCTCCATGCCCAAAATGAACTCATCCTTGGGCAGATCCGCGATCGTTGGCGCGAACACACGCATGTCCGCCTCAAGGTTCCCAAGGTTCTGTGCGGTCGGCGTGATGATATCGCCACTCACGATGATACCGTCGTCATCGATGCCATATGCATGATAGAGCGTGCCGCGCGGGGCCTCAGACGCGGCAGCCCCACTCGACGCATGCACCGAGAACGCTTCAGGCTTCGAAGAACCACCGATGCCGAGAAGCTGATCGATGTACATCGCGCACCGCTCGGCAGCATCCACAAGCTCAACCGCCTGGCAGACGTTGTTGAGGAAAGAGTTGCGAGACGGCGCCTCGATGCCGAGCTTCGCAAGCATCCCAGCAGCACGTGGCATGAGCTGGCCGGCCGAGAGGTTGATCCGCGGCAGCGAGCCGACCATGAAAGTGCGACCATCGACCGTGCTGTGCTTGGCATTGCTGTGCCCGACGACGGTCTCCGAGATGAAATCGCGGTACTCGGATGCCGGACGACGCCAGCCCCCGTCGAGCGCAGCGACCTCTCCGCCGTAGATCGCGTAGTCAGCGCTGTCCACGAGTGCGAGCATGTCTCCCGAGGTCTCGAACTGAGGCACCTCGAAGGAGTGGAACAGCTCGGCAGTGGCGATCGTGTCTGCCACGAGCGCCTCAAGCCTAACGGCCATGGCACGGAGCTCTGCCTCGGCCGGCTCAGACGCAAACCCGCCCACGACGGCGGTTATCGGGTGCACCGGACGTCCACCAATGAGCGTGGTGAGGTCATTGCCAGTCTTCTTGACACGCAGCGCACGCTCAACCACATCGGGGTGCGTTTGCGCGAGCGGGAATACGCTCGGCAGGCCGACGAAGTCCGGAGCGGCGAAGATGTAGAGGTGCGTCGCGTGATTCTGCAGGTACGATCCATAGAGAAGAAGCTTGCGGAGCAGAACTGTACGCTCGGATACCTCTATGCCGAGAGCCGCCTCGACCGCTTTCAGCGAGGTCAGAGCGTGGTTGGGCGAGCAGATGCCGCAGATACGGCTGGTGATGAGCGATACCTCATCGAAGCGTCGCCCGACTACCATCGACTCGAAGAAGCGGGCTGCCTCTACGATGTCCATGCGCACGTCGCTTACGACGCCCGACTCCATCTCAACCGTGATAGTGCCATGACCCTCGATACGCGCAATATGTTCGACTGTCAGTGTGGTCATAGGACGGCCTCCCGTGCGGCGTTATACAAGTCGAACAAACGGTCAAGCTCAAGAGGGTTCAAACCCTTGTCTGCATACACTGTGCGCGCTGCGGCCAAGTTCGCCTCAGGTGAGATTCCACGGCATCCGGCGCAGGGCCGACCAAGCGAAACACACTTTGCGCCACACCCGGTACGTGTGACCAGGCCGAGGCAGGCGTATCCGCGATCGAGAAAGCAGACGTTCTCCTTCGTCTTGCAGATCGCGCACATTGGATCCTGCGGCATGTTGTCCTTGAGACCCATGAGCGCCCTTGAGAGCACTCCGACGAACTCAGATGGATCGATAGGGCATCCGGGCACGTGGTAGTCCACGTTGATCACCGAGGTAATGGGCATCGGGGACTGGCGACCACGAGCAACCTGGGCTCCATCCCCGTACACAACGCCATACCGCGAATCGAAGTCAGCAGTACCTGCAAGCGCCGGAATGCCACCAGTCACGGCACAGGCGCCAAGAGCGATGACGACAGCGGCCGTCTCACGTACACGGCGAAGCGTCTCCACGTGCTCGGCGGTCGTAACAGCGCCCTCGATCACGGCGACATCATACTCATCGGGCAGGTGGCCGCTCGACGCGAGCTGCCAATACGCAAGATCCATGAGTCCGAGAACGTCGAGCAAATGGTCTTCCATGTTCGTCACCTGGACCTGACAGCCGAAGTCGCTTGCCAGGCCGATGATCACTACTCGAGGCGCCATCTAAATCGCCCCCTGCAGGTTCATGGCTTCCCAGTAATTGAAGACCGGGCCGTCGACGCAAGTGTATTGATGGCCGACACCGCAGTGGCCGCATTTGCCGATGCCGCACTTCATGCGGCGCTCAAACGATACGTAGATGCGGTCAACGTCCATCGACTTCTTACGCATCTCGTCGATCACGTACTTGTACATGACCGGAGGTCCGCAGATAGCCCCATACGTGTTGTCCGGGTCAACATCCAGACCATCGAAGAGCCTGGTAACCAGCCCCGTTTCGCCATCCCATGTCTCGTCCGGCTGGTCGACTGTCAGGATCAGATCAAAGTCATCTCGGTGCTTCCACATCTCAAACTGATGACGAAACAGCACCTCTGATGGATTCCGGGATCCGTACAAGATCGTGACCTTGCCGAACTCGTGCCGCTCATCATGGATGTGGTTGATCAGGGACTTCAAGGGCGCGATGCCAAGGCCACCCGCCACGAGCAGAATGTCGTGCCCCTTCATCTCCTCAAACGGAAACCCTCGGCCATATGGACCGCGGAGCCCGACAACGTCGCCGCACTGCTTCGCATGAAGTGCGCCGGTAACATCACCGGAATCGCGGACGCACAGCTCAATGAAGCCCTGCTTGCTGGGTGCCGAGGATATGGATATCGGTGCTTCACCGACTCCGAATATCGAGAGCTCAACGAACTGTCCTGAGTTGAACTCAAACGCCTCGCGAACGTCTTCGTCAATGATTCGAAGCTCAAAGAGCTTCTCTTTGTCCGTGAGATCCATGATGGATGTGATCCTTGCGGGCCACGGATGATACGGATTCGCATCGATGTCGCGTGGGCAGTCGTCCATGTTCGTGTTCATCGCACCTCCCCCGTCTGCAGCGCCTCGATAACATTCACCGGGTTGATGCCAGCGGGACAGGCACGCGCACAGCGGCCGCAGCCAACACACAACACGCGCTCGAACTTGCTCAAGTACCCCCACTGCTTGTGGTAGTAGCGATACTTCACCCGACTCGCCCGGGATTCACGGAAGTTCTGTCCATGAGCAACAGCCGCAAACTCCTTGAACTGGCACGAGTCCCAAGTGCGGACACGAACTCCTGACTTCTGGTCAGGCTCGAGTACGTCTTTGACATCGAAGCAGTAGCACGTTGGGCACACCATCGAACATGCGCCGCAGGAGAGACACCTGTCACCGAACTCATCCCAGATCGGGCTCTCGAACTTCGCGTCAAGCAACACCGGAAGCTGCGTCGTATCGACACTTCCAGTAAAGGAATCATTGAACAAGCGAACGACGCGCTGGAACTCTGCAGTGTCTTCGTCCGTGACGGTGCGATTCTCGACGAATCGATCGAGAATCTCAGCACCCTTGACGGTGCGACATGACGCGAAGTAGCGATCGCCGAGATCGGTCAAGAACACATCGAAGCCCCAGTGAACCTCATGGGTGCCCCAGACATTGCAGAAGCATGTGTCCGCAGGCGTGCACGAAACCCCGATGAGCAAAGTCTGCTCGCGCCTGCGCAGGTAATACGGATCGGCGTAGCGACCGGTGAACACATTGTCCATGAGAAGCAACGCATTGATGTCACACGGGTGCAATCCGAACAGAACGCGAGGAGCGGCGATGACTTCGTCATCCAGCACCTCGTTGTCCGCAACGCGAAAGCGCATGAGCTCTTCCTCAGCGGGGAAGAACCACTTCTTTGGAGGCAGCAGCGTCGTATCGTAATCAAGGCGCATTTCGTCAGCGTCAACAAGCGGCGCATAGACGAAACTACCATCCTTCTCGACTGGTGCGACTACCTCGTACTCCGTCGCCAGACCCCTTACGAGGTCTGGCAGACGGCTCTTATCGATGACTCTGAAGAACATCGGACACCCCCCAGTATTCCGCCGTGCCGGCACGCGGTAGGCCGGTGGCTATCCGAAGAAGATCGACAGTTCGCGCTCTGCACTCTCGGGTGAGTCGGAGCCATGAATGATGTTCGCATCCAGGGACAGACCGAAATCACCGCGAATGGTGCCGGGGGCGGCTTCCTTGGGATTGGTCGCGCCCATGAGCTTACGCATCACCGGAACGGCTTCTTCGCCGGAGATCTGCATCTTCACCACAGGACCTGAGGTGATGTACGAAACGAGACCCTCATAGAAAGGCTTGCCGACGTGCTCCACGTAGTTAGCAGCAGCCTGCTCGGGCGTGACCATGCCGAGCTCAAGGCGATCCAGCGTGAGGCCGACAGCTTCAACGCGAGCGACGATGTTACCGACGAGTCCCCGTGCAACAGCATCGGGCTTGATCATGACGTATGTCTTCAGAATCACGCGTACTCCTCCGTTGGGTTGATGAACTTTGTAACATTAGCAACAAAGATTCGTCTCCCGCAACGGATTCCCTGCGTTGATTTCTACGAATCGCCCCCGGTTGACCGCCAGTCATTGGTAACGCCGTTGACCTTCCAGCCAACTCCTTCGCGAACCAGAGACACCTTGTAAGTGAGAGGAGCGCCCTTGTCCAGCACTATCGTGACGTCGACCGTAGAGGTCTTCGCACTTCGCTCTATGCCGTCTACGGTATAGGACGCGAATTCCGGCGGAAGGTTGCTCATCTCCTTCTCAACGTCGGCCGAAGGAACGGCGACCCAGTAGGACTCAACAGCCTCGCCACCCCTGTGAGAGGCCAGCAGTTTGTTCACAGTCATGGTCTGCGTGGGATATCCAAGGCCACTTAGCCACGCAAAAGCGATCGCACCAGCAACTATGAGCGCGCCCGTGACCCAAATCGCGGCGCCAACCCACGCTTTCTTGCCTGACTTACGGACCTTTCGCTCCTCCTTGCGAGTTTCACGATCGACCACTCGCATCTCATCGTCAGTGCGCCGGAAGAAGACCGACACCTCATCATCGCCGTCTGCGGCAGAGCCGTCATCGAACACGGGAGGCATCTCACCCGTACTCCAGCCTTCGACGACCTGCGGTGACTCCATGGCCTTCCGCGACGACTCGGCGGCGGCGGCTGCAGCACCGGTCAGCTCGTAACCGAATTCCGAGACCGAACGATCAAATGCCCTCATGGCACTCGCATTGTTACCAAGTGACGCGTACGCAAGACCCATGTTGGCGGCCGCACGACCTCTGCCGCTGTAGTCCTCGATATCAAGTGCGGCGCGGTATGCCTCGACCGCGTCTTCTGGTCGTCCGAGGGCCATGAAGCACAGTCCGAGGTTGTTGAGTGCCTTACCGGGCTCCGGGTTGGCATCGTCGAGCGCTGCACGACGATACGAATCCCCGGCTTCTTCGATAAGCCCGAGTTCGAACTGAGCGCTGGCCAAGCCCTGAAGCGCCTTGTAGCGCGAACCGTACATGGGGTCATCGAGCGCTCGCTTGTAAGCCGCAAGCGCACGATCATGCATCCCGATTTGGCAAAACGCCAAGCCGAGATTCGCATTCACAGCGGCGGCCTTGGAGTAGCTCTCGTCCTCAAGTGCCTTCTCATAGACGGTGGCAGCATCGTCGAAACGCTTCAAACGAATCAGAGCGTTGCCAGCCAGGTGATATGGCTCACCACTCTCTTCTCCATTCGCACCCGCCGCAGCTATGTACTCTCTTGCAGCCGTTCGCCAATCGCCAGCGGCGTACGCCGCGTCCGCTTGTTCCCTGTGTGTCTTGTCCACAATCGCCTCCAGGCGCTACTGGCCTTCCTCGATGCGGACAGACTCCATGACGTCGCCGACCTTCGTCGCCTTGACCACATCCATCCCTTCGATGACCTGGCCAAAGACCGTGTACTGACCGTCAAGGAATGAGGCCGGCGCAAGGCAGATGTAGAACTGGGAACCGGCGGAATCCGGGCTCTGAGAGCGAGCCATCGCTACGGTGCCCTCAAGATGCGGTACTTCGCTGAACTCAGCAGCCAGCGAGTACCCAGGACCGCCTGTGCCAACGGGGCCAGCACCGGTCTTAGAATTCGGATCGCCGCCCTGAATGACAAAACCGGGCTCGACGCGATGGAACGTGGTTCCATCGTAGAAGCCTGCGCGGGCAAGTTCGATATAGCTGGCAACGTGGTTTGGCGCGGCTTCCGGGTAGAACTTGAACTTGATGACCCCGCGGCTGGTCGTGATGACCGCGATCTCATCACCGGTGACCTTGACGTCAGAAACGTGCATTGTGCCCTCCTCGGAAGTTGGTGTTGACTCGGCAGCCTCTGGCTTCGTCTGCGTTGATTCCTGATTTGCCGTATCTGTTGCGTTACCTGCGGACTTCTCGGCAGAACAGCCCTGCAGGCCGACTACGATCAGTGTAAGTGCGATCACGAAAGCGACCGTGCCGCTTCGTTTGAGACGACTCTTCATGCTTGTGGTTCCTCTCACAGTGCGCGTGACCGTATGACTCAAACCGCTTCATTCTAGCAGTCTGCAGCGACATCAAGCATACCTATAACTGTACGCCGCAGTGTGGCCCGTGAGGAGAAGATGGTGTGCTATCTTTTCATTGCGTCGATTGAACTGCGACGCAAGACGTTCGGTGGTATTCCGCCCGGGAATTCAAACCTGGAGCCCGGGTGTGCGTCCTTTAGCGATCATTCGTCTTGAGGAGGAGATGCTCATGGGAGCGTCAAGCACCGAGAAGGTCCGTAACGTCGTTCTTGTTGGCCATGGGGGCGCGGGAAAGACTTCTCTCGCCGAGGCAATGCTCTTCATGGCAGGCCAAACGAAGCGCCTCGGCAGCGTCGACGAGGGACACTCTACCCTCGACTACGA
This sequence comes from Actinobacteria bacterium UBA2286, assembly GCA_002345925.1. Lineage (GTDB taxonomy): Bacteria > Actinomycetota > Coriobacteriia > Anaerosomatales > Anaerosomataceae > UBA2286. The sequence continues at coordinate 47,554 of DDWM01000025.1, forward strand.
CTCTGAAGAGATCAAGCGAAAGATGACCATCAACCTCTCGCTTGCCCCGGTCCAGCACAACGGTGTGAAGATCAACATCATCGACACCCCCGGTTATGCAGACTTCGTGGGAGACGCAATCGCCGGCATGGAAGCCGCCGAGATGGCACTTTTCGTAGTCGACGCTATCTCGGGTCCACAGGTCCAGACCGTTCGGCTCTGGAAGCACGCTGGCGAGATGGGAATCGCGCGTGCTGTGTTCATCAATCGGATGGACAAAGAACACGCAGACTTCGACGCCGTGATGATGGCGCTCGAAGACGCATTCGGTCACCGCGTAGGTGCTGTGCAGCTCCCCCTTGGATCAGAGGCTGATTTCAGAGGCGTCGTAGACATCATCCGAATGAAGGCATACCACCACGAGGGTGATTCCGAGCAGATTCTCGAGATCCCGGCAGACATGGTGGATGCCGCTGAGGCCGCACGCGAGAAGCTCTGCGAACTCGTGGCCGAGGCTGATGACGAACTCATGGAGAAATTCCTCGAGGGCGATCGCCTCAGCCAAGAAGAGCTGGAACGGCTTCTCGACGAAGCAATCGCTCAGGGAATGTTCATCCCGGTCTTCGTGGGCTCGGCAACGACGCTCCAGGGTGTCGAGGACCTGATGGATGAGATCTTCACCTTCTTCCCGCAGCCAACGGCCCATGGGCCACTCGTCACAGTCGACGACACCGAAGTCCCCTTCAGTGTTGATGGAGACCTCGCGCTGCACGTCTTCAAGACCCTCTCGGACCCGTACGTTGGACGCCTCAGCTTCGTGAAAGTCGTCTCGGGCATCCTTACGCCGAACACAGAACTCATCAACTCGCGAACTACCAAGAAAGAGCGCGCGGGGCACATCTACAAACTCACGGGCAAAGACACGACCGATATGGAAGCGGTCCCCGCAGGCGACATCGCGGTGCTGCCGAAGCTGTCCGACACACTGACCAACGACACCCTCTCGGCAAAGGGCGAGATCACCTTCCGACCGCTGCCGATTCCGGAACCGCTCTACCCTGTCTCGATCGTTGCGAAAACGAAAGCCGATGAAGACAAGCTCGGCACGAGCCTCAAGTCAATCGTGGATGAAGACCCGACGCTGACCATGCGGCGCGACGAGGAGACACACCAGACGGTGCTCTCGGGCATCGGCGACATGGCGATCGACGTTGTCCTCAGCAGGTTGCACGAACGCTTCCACGTTGAAGCTGAGCTGCAGGACCTCCGAATCCCATACCACGAGACCATCCGGAAGACGGCGCAGGCTCAGGGACGCCACAAGAAGCAGACGGGCGGCAGCGGCCAGTTTGGCGACTGCTGGATCCGACTTGAGCCCAACCCCGGCAAAGGATACGAGTTCGTCGACGAGATCGTTGGCGGACGCATTCCCCGTCAGTACATCCCTGCCGTCGACAAGGGAATCCAGGACACGATGGCCCACGGCGTTCTCGCCGGGTACCCGATGAATGACGTGAAGGCCGCCGTGTACGACGGCTCCTATCACGCGGTGGACTCCTCCGAGATGGCCTTCCGCACGGCTGGCCGCATAGGATTCAAAGCCGCTGCCGAGAAGGCCGACATGGTCCTGCTCGAGCCGATCGCGAGCATGGTCATCGAGGTTCCCGAGGCGTACGCAGGTGCAGTGATGGGCGATATGTCCTCGCGCCGCGGTCGGATTCTCGGCATGGAGCCAACAGAGGACGGCTCGCAGAAGATCCGCGCCCAGGTACCGTACGTGGAAGTGGTGCACTACTCCCCCACGCTTCGCTCACTCTCGAGCGGCACGGGCTCGTACACGATCTCGATCGACTCATACGAGGACGTGCCTCGCGAGATGTCCGCGAAGATAATCGAGCAGCACGAGAAGGAGAAAGCCGAGGAGCACTAGCTCGCCGAACGCAAAGCGAAGGCCCGGCCGCTGTGGCCGGGCCTTCGTCGTTTCCGGATTGGTGCCCCCTGCAGGATTCGAACCTGCGACCTTCTGCTCCGGAGGCAGACGCTCTATCCCCTGAGCTAAGGAGGCAACTGCGGGCTCCGGCGAGCCGCCCGAGAACAGTAGCATACAAACTGAGCCGTTTCCAACCCGAGCGCCAGTCGCTATTCTTGACGAAGTGAACGCGCTCGACGCAAATGCAAAGACAGTCGCACATCGATTCGAGGAGAGCGCATGTCCCTCGGCAGGACGCTCGTTATCATCAACCCGGAGGCCCGTCACGGCGAGACCGCCGCATTGATTCCTGTGGTGGAGCAGTTGCTCGGCAGCATCCCGCATGACTCGGTCGTCACAGAGCACACCGGTCACGCGGCCGAACTCGCGGAAGCTGCCGAGGGATACGACGTGGTCGTCGCCGTCGGCGGGGACGGTACCGTTCACGAAGTCATGAACGGTCTCATGGCTCACCCGGCCGAGCGCAGGCCTGTCCTTGGACTGCTGCCTACCGGCTCAGGCAACGACACTCGCAGGACCCTTGGCGTCCCAACTGAGCTTGCCGAGGCTGTCGTCGTACTTGGCACGGGCGTGCGTAAGCGCTTCGACGTGGGACTCTGCAATGGCGTCTATTTCAACAACAGTTTCGCGGCCGGTCTCGACGCCAAGGTTACTGCCAAGGCGGTCGAGTACAAAGTCACCACCAAGCGAGACGGACTGTGGCTCTACCTCACCGCGCTGCTGCACGTGCTCTTCAAGGATCTTGGCAGCTTCCCGGTAAGAATCGCCTTCGATGGCGAGCCCCCGGCGGAGCATGACACACTCATCATCGCTGTGACCCAGGGGCGCACGTACGGTGGAGGTTTCCTCATCACTCCTGATGCGATTGCCGATGACGGCATCTTCGATGTCTGCATGATCGACCCACTGTCCCTCCCCGAGGCGCTCATGCGTCTGCCATTCGTGATAGCCGGCAAACACACCAAGATGAAGCCCGTGCACATGTCCCGGCACACATCGGTCACCATCGACAGCGACTGCCCGATACCCGCTCAGATCGACGGCGAAGTCCTCTACGAGCCGAGATATGAGATCACGATGCTGGCCGGCGCGATCGAATGCATCGTCCCCAGGCCGCCTCGATGAACACCCCGCTCACGCTCCTGTCGGTGGCAGCCGCTGCGTACCTGATCGGCTCGCTTCCATTCGCATACACGATCACCCGACTCGTGACAGGCGAGGACATCACCACGCATGGCACCGGCAACATCGGAGCAATGAATGTCCGCCGGACGACCGGCTCATGGGGCTGGTTCATCGTAGCTATGCTCTGTGACATCCTCAAAGGCCTTGTGCCGGTACTTGCGGCGGCGTGGCTGGCGAGCCTGCTAAGCGGCACAACGGCGCTCTCAATGCCCGCACGGCAGGCCGCCCTCGCCGGCGCTGTCCTTGGGCACAACTACTCGGTTTGGATGGCCATCAAGCGACACCGTTTCGTCCGCACCGGCAAGGGCCTCGCAACCGGCGGTGGCGCACTGCTCGCCTACGACTGGCGCTACGCAATCGCGGTAGTCGTTATTGCGCTTTTGGTTATCGCGATAACCAAATACATGATGGCGGGACAAGTGGCGGCAGCATTGTCGCTGCCGATCGTGGCCCTCGCGCTTGGCTCGGCGGATTGGCCGTTCGCGCTCGTCATGGGACTCGTCGTCTACGCGGCACACCACAAGCGGTTCGTCGGCATGCTCAATGGACGGGAGCCCAAGCTCTACATCCAGGACCGCATGGGCCCGCAGGGCTGAGAACGCAACGAAGGCCGAGCGAATCGCCCGGCCTTCGTTCTTTGCGCAGAGTGCGCTGTGATTAAGCGAGCGTGATCGCTTCGCTCGGGCACACGTCCTGGCAGGTGCCGCACTCGGTGCAATCATCCGGGCGAGCCAGAACAGCAACGTCATCAAGGTCGAGCGCGCTTGTGGGGCACTCGTCAACGCAAATTCCACAGGCCGTACAAAGATCAGCATCCACAACAGGCTTACCCATGCTTCAGGTCCTTTCCAGTCGGCACACGGCACGTCGCCGTGTCAGATTCCGCACCATGATACACCGGCGAGCGTGTTCGGCTACTACCGATCTAGCGAACCTTGTCTGCTACCTCGAGCGGATCCCAAAGGCAGAACGGATACGTCCGGTCTGTGAGGACCTCTCCGACATCCCTGAGCGTCTTGAGCTCCTCAAGTTCAGCCTCGGTCTGAAGCACCAACGGCCGCATCAGCTCGGCCATCTCAGCGTTCAGTGCCCGTATCCGAAAACCGATCGCTTTCTTGTCGGCGTCAGGACGGGCGATAGCGAGCACAAGGTCGCACTTCTCGGCAGCCATGGTCGTCGCCCGCTGACGCTCCGAGAGGTCCTCGAACTCGATCTCCCCCATCAGCTGATCCGGGTTGTGCGAGAGCCGGTTGAGCCGCTGTTCCATCTCGGCGACTTCTTCATCTGTCACCACGTGTGCGCCGAGCGGCAGATACAAAGTCATCGACGCCACGACGAAGCGTGGCGGCTCTATTCCGAAGAACCGGGCAATGACACCGTCGGTGACCTGATCGTAACGACCGCCGCCGACGCCGTGGATGAAGAGGTCCGACACGAACACCCGCTCGAACATCGTGAGCGCAAGTGCCTTCGGGGCGATCAGGAGGCCCGCATCGTACAGCTTCTCGAACGCATCATCCGCTTCAAGGCTCAGCTCAGCGATGACTTCACCGTCAGCAAACAGCGCGGGAGAAGCGCCCGTACGCGCCCAGACCGTGCGCCGACGATCGTCCGCAATGAGCCAGAGCGGGAGCTCGACGAGTTCGCCAGCGAGCCCGAGGTCAGGAAACGGTTGTGCCGAAGAACGCGTCCCCGTTCGCTCCCGAAACGACGCCAGCTCGGCGTTGTACGCGGTAGCAAATCGATGCGCATCGAGCGCCAGATGCGTGACGAACCGCATGAACGACGGTCGCGTGGCCTGACGAGACAACGGTAGCTCAAGGTACGTCGTGCCTGCAGCGGCCTCGTAGCGTCGCCGTGCAATCGTTATGGCCGAGGCAAGATCGTCGCTCTCGGCAGAGGCGGAAGCGAGCGCGTCGCAGAAGCCGCTGAAGTGCCGCACCAGAGCCGGTGCCGGCAGTGTCTCTAGGGCCCGAAGGCCCGAATCGCGAAACGCAGCGATAGCGTCCGGTTCAGGAGCCGGCGTGCACGCGAAGCACCCGTCGGGTCCTGACTCGGCAAGCACCGCTGAACAGCGTCCGACTCCCGCCCTGAAGCATGGTGTACGGAGCTCTACTTGTCCGAAGCCGTCTGAGTCGACGACCACATCGACCGCGGTCGCGCCAAGCTCATCGGCCAAACGCTGGAGCAAGAAGTCCTTCACCCAGATTCCGGGGTGATACAGCTCGGGCTGATGGCCGGTCATGACGATGAGCGTGTCGGGTGCTCCAGGCGCCGCGACATCCACGCCTAGCCCTGCCGAGAACTCCTCGGCGGCTGAAAGCGCCTCAGCCCGTGCAAGGGTGCGAAGTTCGTGAAGGGGCAAGCCCGCTATGATGCCATCCCAGTCAGATGCTGCTATCGCATTGCGTTTGGCGATTTCTGCCCAGGTGGAGTACGCAGGCTCGGTCAAGACCTCGCCGTGTCCCACTGGTGTTTGTCGTCTCACTCGCATGGCATGATCACCTAAGCTCAGTGATGCTGGTTACGCCGATCTCCTCGGGCGAGAAGAATGGCTCTCCGGCGGGCGCTCCGATCAGACCGCCCCAGTACCGCGCTCGGTTTTCCATCGTCGGGATGATCGCTGCATTGCGCTCGTTCGCCTCGAACTGGGAGCGATACTCCCTGAGCGCCGCAAGCTTCAACGCTAGGTCAGGCTCCTCGGCAGCTGCAATGAAAGAAGGTTTGACGTGCAGTGCGAGGTGAACCGCGATGTAGTGGTAGAGGCGAGCCGGATAGTGAGGCTCACCTGTCATCTCGGTCTTGGTGAATTTGGAGTAGAAGCGGGCACCGACGACAATCGCCGAGGCGGCGATATGGTCGGGGTGCGCGTCTGTCGGGTACGGCGCGAAGATGATACGTGGCCGAAGCTCACGAAGCACCTCGGCAAGCTCCGTGCGAGCTTCAACCGAATCAAACAGGTACCGATTCTTCATGCCGAGAGTGCGCCTGGTCACGCCAAGCGTGGTCGCGGCGGCGGATGACTCTGCAGCGCGTGTCTCGGGCGTCCCGTACGGCGTTGGCTCACCGTTCGTGAGGTCGACGATAGCAACGCTCAATCCCTGACGAACCATGGCAGCCACGGTGGCGCCCATGCCGATCTCAACGTCGTCGGGATGCGCACCAATGCACACTACGTCGACCATCAGACCTCCTCCGACAGAGCTCGGTGCCATACCCTCATGTAATACGCCAGGCGATGCTCGGGGTCATCCAGATCCTCACCAAAGGAGCGGTCGCCGTCGAAGTAGATGCGCTCAACGGGCATCTCCGTCACACGGAGTCCCGCGTGCCATGCCTGAGCCCATAACTCAAGCGGCATCGCGTACCCGGTCTCGGTCAACTTGAGTCGTTCAAGTGCGTCGGCGCGGTACGCCTTGAAGCCACAGAAGGCATCCGTGATGGACCATCCTGTGACCTTGTTGATCGTCGAAGTTACTGTCGCATTCACCGCGCGGCGCCCCTCAGGCGCGACCCCGACAGCCTCGCTGCCAGCCAGGTAGCGGCTGCCAGAGACGATGTCCGCATCCGCAAGCGCCTCCAAGAAAGCCGGGATGTGTGCGGGCTCATGCTGGCCATCGCAGTCCATAGAGACGATTCGCGTCGCACCTACAGCTCGAGCCATATCGAGGCCATCGGTGAGCGAACGCCCGTAGCCACGATTGTTCATGTGGCACACGCTCACGATATCCCGTCGCGCGCCGAGGACTTCCTTGGAGCCGTCAGTGGAGCCGTCATCCACAACGATCACTACGCCATCAAAGACCGCTCGCAGCGACTCAAGAACATCACCAACGGTGGCCGCCTCGTTGTATACCGGAAGCACTACAGCATCTCTGACAGACACCGAATCGGACCTATCAGGCATCGGCCGTGACCCTGATGACCTCAAACGAGGTCGTCACCTCGACCTGCGAACCGAACATGCCCTTCACCGAGCAGTACTTCTCCTCGGAGAGCTCGATTGAACGCTCGACCGCGGCCTCCGTGATGTCGGGTCCGCTCACGATGTAGTGAACGTTGATCCGCTCGTAGATGTGCGGGAAGTCGTCTTCGCGCTGCGTTCCGTCAACGCGCAGCTCAAGGCTGGTGACGTGCTGCCGCTTCTTCTCAAGAATCGACACAACGTCCATGCCGGTACAACCGGCAAGTGCGTAAAGCACGAGTTCAACCGGGCGCGGCCCTGTGCCTTCACCCTTGTACTGGGACGGGGCATCCATGACGACACCATGCCCGGCTTCGTCCCAGCCGATGAACTGGCGACCAGAAGACCAACGAACGCGTACGGAATCCATGCGCTGCCCCTTTCGTGCGCTTGGCTGCAAGTATGACTTGAGGAGTGTGTACCCTGCTAGAGCTTACGACCGAGCATCTGAGCGAGTTCGCGAGGCTCCTGTGCTTTGCCCATCGCTTCCTCGAACGTGATGCGCCCTGCCTGGCAGAGTGCCTTGAGGTGCTGGTCCAGCGTCTGCATGCCCAACGAAGAGCCGCCCTGGATGATCGTCGCCATCTGGTGCGTCTTGCCCTCGCGAATCAGGTTGCTGATCGCAGGAACGCCCAGCATGATCTCCATAGCCATCACGCGGCTCTTGCCGTCGGTCGATCTGAGCAACACCTGCGACATGACACCCTCGAGCGAGCCGGAAAGCTGCATACGCACCTGCTGCTGCTGATGCGGCGGGAAGACGTCGATGATGCGGTCGACCGTGGCGGGACCGCCCGTCGTGTGCAAAGTCGCGAGCACAAGGTGGCCGGTCTCGGCTGCGGTGATCGCTGCCGAGATGGTCTCAAGGTCGCGCATCTCGCCAACGAGAATGACATCCGGGTCCTGGCGCAAGACACGCTTGAGCGCCGAGGCGAATGAGTGCGTATCTTCGCCGACCTCGCGCTGATTGACGTATGACATCTTGTTCCGATGCATGAACTCAATCGGGTCTTCCATCGTCATGATATGCAGCGATCGGTTCGCATTGATGTGGTCGATCATCGCCGCAAGTGTCGTTGACTTACCGGACCCAGTCGGTCCGGTCACGAGAACGAGTCCACGAGGTCGCTCTGCGAGGAAGCGACAGACCTTCGGCAGAGCAAGGTCCTCAATCGTCGGAATCTTGATCGGAATGACACGGAAGACAGCGCCCATCGAGTTGCGCTGCTGGAAGACGTTCGCGCGGAAGCGTGAAAGACCGGGGATGCTGTACGCAAAATCGAGCTCAAGCTCAGTCTCGAAGCGCTTACGCTGTTCCTCCGAGAGCAAGCTCAGAATCATGGCTTGTGTATCGCGCGGAGTAAGAACCTTGGCGCCGTCAATCGGTAGTAGTTCACCGCGCTGCCGGATACCAGGAGTGCTGCCCACCGCGATATGCAGGTCCGACCCGCCGCGATCGATCATCATCCGCAGCAAATCATCGATATGAGGCACGTCGCTCATGTCAGGAGCGGTCGTCAGCCCCGACGTGTGAACGCTGCCTGCCGAAGCCTGCACAGCGGGCTCAGGTGCGTTGTAGCCGGCGGACGCTGGCTGCGGGGCACCGTACCCCTCGGGCGCGGCCTGTGGCGCTCCGTAGCCTGCGGCATCGGATGCCTGTGCGGCGGGAACAGGGGCGCTCACGGGCACCGCGCGACTCGGAACGGCGGCCAGTGCGGCCAACTTCTGCACGAGCGTCTCAGCCGGTATCGCCATTGGCAAGTGCGCAGCCGCTCCGGACTGACGCGCCTTCAGCGCGCTCGCCTCGGTTGGCGACGATGACACGATGACCACCG
>DDWM01000014.1 GCA_002345925.1 Actinobacteria bacterium UBA2286
AACTTGGTCGGGTTCTGGAACGCCGGGTCCTGCGGATCGACCTCGGTCATCGTGAGCACGGTCGCAAGCGGCTTCTCGAACGGAAGCAGATTGCCCAGCTCCTGCTCGACCATGTAAGCGATCATGCCCTGCGTCCCTGCGCCGAGAACGTCGAGCGGATACGGCTCGACGTCGGTGTATGCAGCGGCCTGCAGGGCGAGCAGTCCGACCTGGGGTCCGTTGCCGTGCGCGAGGACCAGGTTGTACTCCTCGGCAAGCGGAGCAAGCGCCTTGGCCGCGATTCTCACGTTCGCCCGCTGCGCCTCGGCAGTCATCGGCTCCGAACGACGTAGGAGTGCATTCCCGCCGAGTGCCACAACCACTGTCTGCTTTGCCACCTTGGTTCGCTCCTTCGCAAGTGATGCTATCGACGAGCACTTATGGTTATTTGTCCAAGCGGTCAAATCCGAGACCGTAATGGGGTGATGCCGGTGTTGCTGAATAGTTATTTGTCCGGTCGGACAAATCAAGAATAGCGCGTATACTGAGGATGTCAACTAGATGAAGGAGATAGTCGTGGAAACCCCTCGCAGACGTCCGGGACGCCCCAGCACACGGGGACACCTCGGCTCGCTCAGCGCGAAGGATCCCATTGAGGTCCTCCCGCCCACCGCTCTCAACATCCTCGGCGCAGCCCGTCGCATCCTCGAGCGCGACGGATTCGCCTCGCTCAGTCTCTCGGCCATTGCCGAGGAGGCTGGCGAAGCAAAGGCGAGCATCGGCTACCACTTCGGCAACAAGGAAGGGCTTATCGTCGCCCTCCTCGACTCACTGGTGCACGAGGCGAACCGCAGTCTTATCACCGAGACCCACCGCTTCCCGATGGGCGAGCAGCGCGTGCGCTCGCTTGTCGAAGGCGAGGAGCGCATCGTCGAGGACATCGAGAGCTATCGTCCACTCCTTGAGATCCTGCCTCACGCCCTGCGCGATGAGTCGCTGCGCGAGCGTGTAGCCGAGCTCTACGCCGGGTATCGCGAGACCGTGCTTGAGGTGCTCGACGCTTCGACCGGCCCCGACCGCGGGACGCTTGAACCGTTCGCGATGCTCATGATCGCCGTCGTTGACGGCCTCTCGATCCAGCATGCGCTCGACCCTGAGGGCATCAACGTACGCGCGGCGACCGCGCTGTGGGAGCGCATGATGCGCGCCTACCTACGCGACCTCGGAATCATCGACATCGCGTAGCCCGGTCTTACGGCAAGTGCCAGCGTACAAGCTGATACGTGCCGCTCGATACGCTCGGCGTCCCGCCGTACACCGCAGCCGAGGTCGCATCCGTCTGATGCATGAGCAGCTGCAACCGCGTCGCATACGGGAGAGAGTCGGATCTGGTCAGCAGCAACACGCCGCCTTTGGAGCCCGCCTCAACCGCGCCCGTGAGCCCGTCGGGATAGAGCAGCCCGGTCGCGATTCCGATGTGAGAGTACGTCGTCCACCCGCGACCCAGCGCGCCCGCCGCCACCTCGGCAGCGGTGGCGTAGCGGTCACTCCCCGACCACCGCGTGACCGGCACGCCGAGGGCGCTCGCAACGCTGTTTGAAACCGCCGCAGTGGACCCGAGCACTGTCGCTCCGGTCGCCCCGATCTGCGCTATCGCCGCCGAGGTGGACGACGGCAGCACCGTCGTTCTCGTAAGCAGCACGGGGCCGTGTCCCGCGTAGGCGAGCGGCGCGGCCGCAAGCGCGTCCGGGAACAAGTCACCGCGCGCGACGAACACATTGCCCGAGAACGCCGGGCCTTCGATCTGTTTCACCTTGCGCGCGACATTTGCGGCAGTCCCGTAGCGATCGATTCCTGCAATGCGCGTGACGGCGTATCCGGCACCCGCCAGCCCGTTCTCAACGCCCGTGCTGACGGCCGAGGGTCCGCCGACGATGTATACATCGGTGACGCCGATACCCGCAAGCGTGTCGAGGAGCCGCTGCTCCAACCGCGTCGACGGCGTGAGCAGCAGCGGGCCGCTCACGGCGCCTGCGAGCGCTGAGGCGCTGAGCGCGTCCGGGAAGCGTTCGCCGGTTGCGATAACGGCGGTCGTGGCGCTCGACGGGAACGCCTCGTGCGCGATCGCGATAGCCGTCGCATAGCGGTCTGCGCCCTGGAGCCGCTTCAGGCTTACCTCGGCAGGCACTGAACCGTCCTTGAGCTCATAGATCGTGCTATCGAGGTATTCGCTCACGTAGAGCTCCCCGGACTCCGACTCGCCGAACGTCGGGATCAACATGGTGGAGTCGATGCCGAGGGTTGCCGTATGTGTCGCCGTGTCCATCGCCCAGATCTTGCCCCACTCAAAATCGGCGAAGAAATACAGCCCGTTCCATGAGGGAACGTTCGCGCCACGATAGACGTAGCCGCCCGTGACACTGTGGCCGCCGGTCGAGTGGTTGTACTCGTACTGCGGGAATGTCAGGCCGCTCGTTGATTTTGGCGTGCTTCCCGGCGGGTATGCGTGGTTGCCTTCATAGTAGTTCCAGCCGTAGTTGCGCCCGCCCGCAAATCCCGCGGGCTCAATGTTGACCTCTTCCCATGCCGTCTGGCCCACGTCACCCATGTAGAGTTCGCCCGTGGCGCTGTCGAAACTGAAGCGCCATGGGTTCCTGAGCCCCAGCGCCCAGATCTCAGACCGGTATCCGGCAACACCAACAAACGGGTTGCTCGGCGGAATCCCGTACGGGCTCGATGCACCTTCGGTGTTGATGCGCAGCATCTTGCCGAGCAAGACGCCGTGCTTCTGCGCATTGCCGAGCGGATCGCCCGCGCTGCCACCATCCCCCATCCCGATGTACAAGTAGCCATCAGGCCCGAAGACGATGCCCCCGCCATTGTGGTTCGAGTACGGCTGATCGACCCTGAGGATCGTCTGAGCACCAGCGGTGGTGGCGACATCCGGATTGGCAGTCATGTAGTACCGCGCGATGACCGTGTCGCCGAGAGTATCGGTGTAGTTCACGTAGAAGTACTGCTTAGCGGCAAATCCAGGCGGAAACGCGATGCCGAGCAGCCCCTGCTCGGTTCCCCGGCTCACCTTCGATGAGAGGTCGAGCATCGGCGTTGAGAGCAGCTGTCCGCCCTTGATGACACGAATCTTGCCGGTCTTCTCGAGAACGAACAACCTATCCGAGCCATCACCGGCGTTGGCGATAGTGATCGGCTGAGAGACTCGCCAGCGTGCAAGCAGCCTCAGCGAGACTGCCGGTGCGGCAGTTGCCGAAACAGGCGCGACCAGAGCGAGCGCCAGGGCGCATGCAAGGATACGGAGTGTGCGCTTCATGAGAACCTCCCGGAACGTGAATTCCACAGGAGGTGTATTCCCGCTTGGCGGGAATGCTCCACGCGCGACTGCGCTAGCGGCCCGAGCTAACCCCGCACGAACAGGCGCACGACCTCGGGATCGAACTGCGTCCCGGCGCACGCGAGCAGCTCGGCGCGGGCATCCTCGGCAGGCATGGCCTTGCGGTACGGGCGGTCGGTGATCATCGCGTCGTATGCGTCTGCAACCGCGAGAACACGCGCCAGGTACGGGATCTTCTCGCCCGCAAGACCTTCGGGGTACCCTTTGCCGTCCCAGCGCTCATGATGGTAGCGAACAACACTCACGATATCGTCCAGGAACGGAATCGTCTCAAGGATGCGCGCGCCGGCATCGGGGTGCTCCCGGATGAGCGCGAACTCCTCCTCGCTCAAGCGCTCGGGCTTGAGCAGGACCGACTCGGGCACGCCGATCTTCCCGATGTCGTGCAATAGGCCGGCACGCTCAAGGGTCGCGAGATCGACCGCCGAGAGCCCCGCCGTCACGCCGATCGCGTGGGCCCAGTTGGTCACGCCGAGTGAATGGCGTGCGGTGTACGCATCTTTCTCGTCAACAGCCGCCGAGAGCGCCTGCAGCGTGCCAAGCGACTGCCCTTCCAGGGTCAGCATCGAGTCGTGGAGCCGGTCATTGAGAGACGCCAGCTCGGCGTCACGCGCCTTCATGCCCGCGGAGGCATGGTGGATGACCCAGAGAAGACCTGCCGAGGAGATCATCGCGCCGAAAAGCACGGGAATCAGCACGACGAGAGAAGCGGCACGAACAGAGCTCGCGATCTGTTCGTAGGGCTTGTACGTCTCGATCACGCCTCGCACATGACCATCAGCGCCGATGCGCAGGGGTGCGTAGACCTTCAGCACGGGGTCATCGCCTGTGACGAGGATGTCGTCCGACGCGTCGTCGAGAACGGCGAAGTCAACGAGGCCATTCAGCGCCGCAGTTGTCTGCTCGTCATCGAGAGCACTCGCACCCAGCTCAGACGAAGCGGTCGAGAACACGATGATTCCTTGCGCGTTCACAACTCGAAGGCCCATGAGATTCTGGCCGGTCTGCCGATCGGCGACCAGTTCCTTGAGCTTCGTGGCACCACCGGAAAGTATCGAGGCTTCGCCAGTGTCGTCGAGACACCCGCGCACCAGGCTCACGGAACCTGCGGCGACCACATTCGAAGCACCACGGATGACGATCGTCCGCACCTGATTGGCAACCACAAACGCGACGATCGTAGCAACAACCATCATAGTCACGAGGCCATACACGCGGATCTTATGCAGTGCGAGTCTTCCTTGCTCCACGTACTACCTCCGGGTCAGACGGCGCGCCCCCTCGATGAATCGCTCGACGTCGCCCCGGGTGCTGTCCCAGGAGGTAACCCATCGAACTTCGCAGGTGCGCTCGTCCCACAAATAGAAATCTGCAACTTCTCTTAGCGGCTCGATCAGCGTTCCATCAATCCGCGCAAATACCTCGTTCGCCTCAACAGCCTGCGTTATCTCCACGCCGGCAAGCGCGCCCATCCCCGTGGCCAGCAGCTGCGCCATCTCGTTGGCGTGAGCCGCATTCCTAAGCCACAAGTCGTCACCGAAGAGCGCCTCGAACTGCGCCGAGATATACCGCATCTTGGAAGCAAGTTGCGCAGCGTTCTTCCGAACAAAGCGAAAACCCTCGGCATGGGCCGGGTCGAGGAAGACGACGGCCTCGCCGAAGATCATGCCATTCTTCGTGCCTCCGAACGAAAGCACGTCAACTCCAGTATCCGTGAGCATTGCAGCAAGGCTTATGCCGAGAAATGCTGCAGCGTTGCTGATACGTGCACCATCAACGTGAACGGCGAGGCCATGCGCGTGCGCAACCTCGGCGATTGCCGCGATCTCGGATGCGCGGTACACCGTGCCGTACTCTGTGGATTGCGTGATCGAGACAACACGCGGCTGTGAGTGGTGCTCAACGCCTACTCCGGTGATTGCGCCCTCGACAAGATCAGGCGTGAGCTTGCCGTCGCGCGTTGGGACGGTTATGAGCTTTCCGCCAGTGAATCGCTCCGGGGCGCCGCACTCATCAACGTTGATGTGCGCAGTCTCCGCGCATATCACGGCATCGTACGAGCGCATGAAGGCGCAGAGGGCGGTCACGTTGGCGCCGGTGCCGTTGAAAACGAAGAACGACTCGGAGCGCTCTCCAAAATGGCGCTTGATGGTCGCGTTCGCCCTCAGTGTCCACTCGTCGTTGCCGTAGGCGTGTGCGTGACCCGAGTTCGCCTCGGCCAGAGCTGCCATCACGTCGGGGTGCGCCCCCGAAGCATTGTCGCTCGCGAACATACGATGCTGCGCGTCAGGCACCATCGATCATCCTCCGCCTGTAGGCCGCGAAGAAGGTGCTGACACCAATGAGCGCAAGACCGAAGCCGGCGAGGCCAAACTTCCAGTATTCGATTGGGCGCTCTGTCACAGAGCCAGGCTCGATGATCTCGATCGCTGTCCCGTGGATATCCAGGTCGCCGCCGTGCTGGTCGCATGCCCTGCGAAGCTCGCCCGTCACGACCACGATATCACCGGTATGGCGATAGTCTCCCAAGACGCTCACGCGCTCGGCCAGCTCGGTCGGAAGATACACGCCGATGGCGGTGCCGTCGCTGAGCACGCTCAACCAAACGTCACCATCGTCTGCATGGAGAACATCTCCGATTACCTCGCCCATGAGGGTCACCTGACGACCATCGAGCTTGGCACGTTTGTCCAGTATCTGCGTTGCGGTCATCGGCGCCGTGACTGCGACGGCCGGAACCGCGAGAGCGACTATGAGTACGAGAGCCGCTGCAAGTCGTCTCATAGCGCGCGCACCCGCTTTCTCCGGAAAGCGAGACCGGCGCTCGCGATCACTGCGAACAGTGTGATGAACTCAAGTCGCCCGGCCCACATTTGCAGCATGTACACGATCTTGAGTCCGGTTGGCATCATAGGAGAGGTGATTCCGGTCGACAGACCAACGTTGGCCGTTGCCGAGACGGATTCGAAGAGCGCGGAAGCCATCGGGTAGCCGTACGCCGCGCCGATGAGACCGCCGGTGATGTAAGTGACCACATAGAGAACGAATACGAGCAGCGCGCCTGACACCAACTCGTCGGTGAGCGTCTGCTCGGTCAGATGGTGATACTTGGTACGGATGACGGCCGAGGGTGGCGCAAGTGACTGACGCACTCTCTGGATGACGCCCTTCACAATGACGCCCACACGCAGCGCTTTGATACCACCAGCCGTCGATGACGCCATGCCGCCGAACGCCATCGCTAGCACGACCGCCGCAAAGGCCAGCCCACCGACGTCGGTCGCCCACTGCGATGCATACAGCGTCTGGTGCCCCGTGCCTGAGTTCGCCGAGATGATGTGGTAAACGCCTTTGCGCACGACCTCCCATGACGTGCCGAACAGCTTCGTGGCAGTCAGGCCGAGCGCTACCGCGAGCGAGAGCAGACCCATATTGATCGCCAGCGTTCTTGCTTCGATGTTGCTCATGATCTCGCCACGATCACCGCGCCAGATATCAGCGTGAAGGTTGAAGTTGAGCGTACCGGCAAGCATGAGCAAGAGCGTGATGAACTCGAATACGGGGCTGTGGTAGTACAGGGCGTTTTGCGACATCGGACCAAAGCCGCCGGTGTCAAACGTGGCCACTGTTGCAAAGAACGCATGTGCGCTGCCTCTCACCATGGTCATCCCACGCACGATGTTGAGTGTGGAGAGAGCTATCGTTCCGGCGACTACCCAGACTGCCGTCACGAACCAGATGAAGCGTGCACCGTGCATGACGTTCGGCATGATGCGCTCGTCTCGGCCCTCGGCCTGATACAGCGATACGGCACCACCACGGAGCCCGATTGCGAACGACAGGGCGGCAACAACGATTCCCTGGCCTCCGATGAGGTGTGTCAGATGGCGCCAGGTGTTGTGAGCCAGAGACATGTGATCAAGATCCTGGACAACCGTGAGGCCAGAAGTCGTAAGGCCTGACATCGCGTCGAAGAGCGCGTCAATGAAGCTCCCGTAGTTGCCGGAGAGCGCAAGCGGAACCGCAGCCGCGAGCGACGCAGCAAGCCATGCGATGCCCGTCACGATCAGCGCATTGGTGTGTGAGAGGCGGGTGCCGGGCGGTGCACTCAGCATCAACAGCCGGCCTGCACCAATCGCGACGGTGACCCCGCACAGGTAATCGAGCGTCACAGCCCATTCGCCGAGGACCGCCGCCACCGCCAACGGAACGATCATGAGGAGGCCAATACCGACCACGAGAACACCGGTGTAGTGCCCGATTGCTTTGATGTCCGAGGAAGTGCGATTAACCCACATACACGCCGCCTACCTGGCCCAGACGACAGCGACGCCGATGAGGGCGAGTGCTATCACGAACAGGCTAAGGAACACGACCTCAGCGAACAGGCCGCGAACCCAATGCTTGTACGGGCTATGGAAGCGGTTCTCCACTTCTTCCCTCCGGCAGTCGCCGTTGTGCAATCGATTGGTGCACTACTCGTATGCTATCGCATCTCGAACGCTCACCTGGCTCGCGCGGTACGCAGGAGCCACGCTCGCAGCCACCGAGATGAGTGCGATGATGCCGAACCAAGCGCCCACGCCTACCCACGAGAACCGATACGAGAGCGGCATCCCGATTGCGCCCGAGAGCAGGTTGGTTAGACCATAGCTCATGGGATACGCGGCTGCTGCGCCGATCGCCCATGCCATGAACCCAACCGCGAGTCCCTCGGTAATGAAGATCTGGTAGATCGACACGTGTTGCGCACCGATCGCGCGCATGACACCTATCTCTCTAGTGCTCTCGATAACGTTGATCGTCATCGTGCCGGTGAGGCCGATAACGCCGACCGCGGCAAGCAGTACCGCCATGATAACCAAGAACGCCACGAGAATCCCAAGTTGGTCCGCTATCTGCTCGCGAAGTTCGTCTTGGGTTCGCGTGCTCACGACCCGATAATCGGCTTGTTCGAGGCGCGTCTCGGCAGCATCAAGCGCTTTGCGCTGCTGCAGGGGATCGCTCGACGCGGTCTTGATGAGCGTCGCCGTCACGCCATCCTCGGATAGCATCCCGCCGAGCAGCTCACGATCGATGTAGATGACCGAGCCGCTCAGCTGGCCCTTGATGAGCCCAACAACGTGGACCGTGCGCTTCTCGCCGCCGATCTCAAGCGTGACGCGCCGCCCGATATCAAGGGAAGGCTCTGCTTTTCGCGCGTCGGTGTTCACGACGACGGCATCGGTGTCGTCCGCCTCAAGCCAGCGACCTGCCAGCAGCTCAGGCGCAACGAACGTGGTGTCATGCGGCAATCCGTAGATCGTGAACCCCTGCGCGGATGTGCCGTCGGCGCGATCGACCGTCGTGTTCGCCCCGATCCAGCTCTCCACGCCGGTGACGCCCGGCGTTGAACTCACCACTCGCTCGGCACCGACGCGGTTGGTCGGCCGCTCGTAGTGAATCTGCGCGTCATAGCGCCACCACGCGTCAAGATCGTCGATGGTCTGCCCGATCGACGCCTGCACACTGAAGACGCTCATCACAACCGCCGATGCGAGCGAGAGCGTTGCGAGCGTCAGCATAAGGCGCCCCTTGCGCAAGAACGTGTTACGCAGCGATAGAGCGACCGGTCTTGGGAGTCCACGGAAGAGTCCCAGAACGCGATCCACGATTCCATGACCGAACGATGCCGAGGAGACCCCGGTGTCGTTGAACGCTTTCACAACTGATGTGCGCGTGCCAAGACGCACCGGCACCGCAGCGGCAAGAAGCGGCACAACGAGGCCGACGCTTATCTCGAGGGCAGTGACCCAATCCGGCGGCACGTATGACGCGACTCTGAAATTGAGGATTCCGGCGGCGTACTCGATGAACAGCTTCCCCGCCCACGCGGACGCCGGCAGGCCCACGATAACGGCGAGCACGCCGTAGATCGCGACCATCCCGAGATACATCCAGGTGATCTGCGACGCCCGACCGCCGATCGCCTTCATGATGCCGACCTGTTTGATCTGTTGAGCCATGAGCGCCGAAACGGTGTTCACCACCAGGAAACCAGAGAGCAGCAGACTCAACAGTCCAAGAGCGAGCAAGAGCAGCGAGACCGCTTTGAAGATGTCACCGAGGAAGTGCGACCCGGGCTTTGGGACATAGGACCCAAGCACCGTGATCGAGTTCGCCTCGAGCACATCGCGCTGGATATCCTCGGCCAAGAGCGAGGCTTCGCGTTGGGTCAGCTCACTGCCGCTCATGGCAACGAGAAGCTCGTTGTACGACTTGGCCTCGCCGAGGTCGGGCAGCGTCTCGAAGGACACATAGCCCGTCTCACTCCCTATGAACTGCGCCGGTACGGCGTTGATGTCGTGCGCGAAGCCGATGACCGTAAGCGGCTCGGTATTGCCATCGCTTGTCTCGACTTCAAGGACGTCGCCGATCTCGTACTTCCCCACCTGCAGCGCGGCGCGCTCAAGCACTACCTCGCCCCGCCTCGGCGGCCAACTGCGAACGTCCTCCGGCACGAGCATCTGAACCGTGATGTCGTCGTAATCCTTGATTCCCACCACCGAGATGGACCTCGGTACGTCTGAGCCGGACCATCTATAGCGCAGCGTCGTGGAGTGGCGCCCCATGGCCGCTTCCACTCCGGGATACTCCCGGGCTCGGCGCACGATGGAGTCACTGAACGGCATCGTGAAGTAATCGGCGTTGAGAGGCACCGACGCGGAGTATTCCGAGTCGAACTCCCGCACCAGGATCTCGCGACCGCCCATGACAACGCCAACGGCGAAGACGCCGGTCGCAATGGACAGCACGACAAGGACCGTTCGGAAACGGTGACTCACGAGGTCCCTGAAGACCTTTCTCCAGCGAACGGCGTACACGCTACGCGCCGTGCCTCGGCCGAAGAACACGCTCTTCCACGATCTCGCCATCGCTCACATGGAGTGCTCGCCTTACCCGGCTCGCCATATCGTTGTCGTGAGTGACCATGATGATGGTCTTGTGCTGTTCCACAAGGCGCTCGAAGAGCCCAAAGACCGCATCGGCTGTCTTCGAGTCGAGGTTGCCGGTCGGCTCATCGGCTGCGAGGATCGGCGGGTCGTTTGCGAGTGCTCTCGCGATGGCAGCGCGCTGCTGTTGCCCGCCGGACAGAGCCGCCGGCAGCTTATTGGCCTGATCGGCCAGCTCGACTTGCTCGAGCAGGTTCATTGCGCGCTCCATGCGCTCCTTTGGTGCCCACATGTGACAGAAGTCCATAGGGAGCACGATGTTCTCAAGAACGGTGAGAGTGGGCAGCAGCTGGAAGAACTGGAAGACCACACCGATGGTGCGGCCGCGCCAGCGAGCCAGATCGTTCTCGCCGAGAGCATGAACCGGCGTACCGGCAATGACGATCTCACCTGTGGTGGGGTGATCTATCCCCGTGATCATGTTGATAAGGGTGGTCTTGCCGCTGCCAGACTTGCCGATGATCCCCACGAACTCACCGGTGTGGATGTCGAGGTTGATGCCGTTGAGCGCGGTGAACGGCGCGTCTCCGCCGTCATATACCTTTACGACTTCCCTGAGCTGCAAGAGCGTGCTCTCCGGGGAATCCGGCGTGATGATCTCAGGCATGTCCTGGCGACTCCGTTCAGCGTGGTGATTATGAGCAGACGCGGTGTTCACAGGATATACCCGCATCGAGGTGACGGCACGGCTCACATCTAGGGTATCTACACCCTGACCAGCCCGACGGAAGGACCGCCATGAAGTGCGACCACATCCACACCGCCGACCCCGACCTACAGGCAGCCGAACAAGTCTGCGAAGAGTGCGCAAAGACTGGTGACCCGTGGGTGCAGCTGCGCGTTTGCAAGGTGTGCGGGCACGTTGGGTGTTGCGACTCATCGATCAACCGCCATGCGAGGGCGCATTTCCATGAGACGGGGCACGCCATAATGGGTCCCGCCGACCCCGCAACCGGACACGGCAACTGGCTCTGGTGCTACGAAGAGGACGCGTACATCACGCGACACGGCGACCCGGGTTAGGGACGCTCCTTACGAGCGGCGCGCCTACCACTCCTTCATGTCAGCGATGCGATAGCCGGCCTCGGTCGGGACGACCCAGTACTGCCACTTCTCGCTGCCCCATGTCCAAACCTGGGTGGTCTTCACCCAGAATGATCCGTCCGACTGCTTCTTCGCCTCCTCGATCGTGAAGCCGGTGAACTCGCCATTGGCCTCGCCGGCGCTGGCCGAGTCGGAGGCGAACGGGTCCACCGTCAACGCGTGTGCGTCCATTCCACGATTCTCTTTGACCGCCATAAGGTGCGCATCCACCACGTCCATGGCTTGGTCTTCCGGCGAACTCATCTCGCCACTCACGTCGCCCGCAAAGTCGAGCGGCTCCTCGGCGGTGACGCTCCAACTCCCGTCGCCCGCCTGAGTGACCGTGATAGCTGTCTCATACTCGCTCGAGGGGGGTCCCACCCAATACGTGACGGATGTGCCGGTCTCCTCGTACACCTTGAACACCCATTCAGAGCCGTAGTCGGCTAGCGTAGCCTCGAGTGCCTCCTCGGCGCTCATGAAGCCAGCCGGCTCCACCGCTTCAGCCGGTGATTCCTCGATGATCTGCGGTTCCCCGCTTTGCAGCGGTGCGAAGCTCAACACGCCGAGAGCGGCGAGCGCAACGACCGCTATGCCGATGAGCAAAATGCCGCCAACCACGAGCCCCACGATGAGACCCGTCTTGCTCTTCTTCGGCGCGACAGCCGCGCCTGCGGGTACCGGACGCGCAGCAGGGTACTGCGGCACCTCCGCTTGAGGATCCACCTGTCCGGCCTGCCATACGGCGTATTCTTGCTGGTAGCGAGCGTATTGCTCCTCGTATGAAGAAGACGTCTCACTCGGCTGAGGAGCAGGCGCTTGCGCCGCCGGGGCCGCAGTCACAACCGGCATCACTTCGGTCTTAGCGGTCTCGGCAGGCAACTGCGCTCCACATGTACCGCAGAAACCATGACCGGATGTATGCGCAGAACCACAATTTGGACACTGCATCGAGACTCCTCCCCCGACAATGCTCTACCCCATGAGCCTAGAGCCTTGCGCGGTGGGAGTAAAGCGCCTCAGGCGCAGGCAAGCTCAAGGCGGCCCTGCACGGTCCCGTCCGGGCCCGCGCCGGTGCGGCGTAGCGCCATGATGGCGACATCGTCGTCAAGATGGCCGTCCGCAAACGAGAATGCCGAGAGGAAGAGAGACTCCGGCACCTCCTCGGCCGGCTCGGCTGCACACATAGCAACGCTCTCGAGCAGCCTATCAGTGCCATAGCGATCGCCCTTGCGGCTCTTCGCCTCAGTGAGACCATCGGTATACAAGACCAGGAGGTCGCCGGATTCGAGAGTCGTCTCGCTCGCACTGTACTGGGAGTCCGCGCGCACGCCAAGGACGAGGTGCGACTCGGACAGGAGCACCGGATCAGCGCCGTTGCGGAGAAGCACGGGCGCCGGGTGACCGGCAAGACAGTACGAAAGATGCCCGGTGATGTTGTCGAGCAGCCCAAAGAACGCCGTTGCGAACTCCTCGGGCGCGCCGCCGCGCAGCATGATGTCATTTGCATGGCCGAGAACCCCACCGGGTGAGGGCAGCCTCATCGCCTCGGCACGCATAGCGCTCTTGAGCAGAGTGGTCAGCGCCGCAACCTCGATGCCATGACCCGCGACGTCGCCGACCATGAGGCCGATACGCTGGTTTTCGAGCGACATGACGTCGTAGAAGTCGCCACCCACATGGGTTCCCGCCGAGGCGGAGTGATACAAGTGCCCAAGCTGCAATCCCGGGATGTTCGCAGGAGCGCTGAAGAGCGCGGATTGCAGCGTTCTGGTGATGCGACGCTCGGAGTCATACAGACGTGCATTCTCAAGCGCAAGCGAGAGTGAGACGGCGAGTTTCTCGGCCAGCTCCAGCATCGCGTCGGTGAACTTGATCTCCTTGTCCCAGCAAAAACCCATGACGCCCGTCGTCTGACCCCGGTGCAGCACCGGAACCATCACAAACGCACCGATATCGTGGCGCGTCATGAGTTCCATGTGGTCTGGCGCCACGCCCTGGGTTCCTGTCGCATGAACGACCGAGCATGTCTTGGCCGCCAGCGAAGGCAGCGAAAGCTCGTCTTCTTTGAACGAAAGACCCACCATCTCGGTCGGCCAGCCATGCACGTTTCGGAAGACCCAGGAACCGTTGTCTCGCTCGGCAAGCCAACCCCAATCGGCCTTGAATGCCTCGGTCGCCTCAACAAGCACGCGCTGCAGAATCTCCTCGGCATCAAGAGATGACAGGATGGTGGTGTTGATAAGCCCCATGGCCGAGCGAAGATCGGCTTGCTCGCTCTCCATGGTGCGGCGCGCGCTGACCCGCGGTGTCACATCGATGCCGAGGAGTAGCACGTCGAAGGGATCACCGATGCGCCCTGGCATCGGCAGATAACTCAGCTGCCAGAACGATGTCTCGCCCCAGGAGGCGTGGTATTCGTACTCAGGATCGGTAAACGCCTGGCCGGTGTACGCCGCATCGATGAAGCGAACGGCCGACTTTGTGTCGGAGAGGAACCCACGAACGGGCATGCCGAGGAGATCCCACTGCGGACGGACATCGTCCATCAGGTCGAGGAATGCGCGGTTGGTCCACTTGAAGCGCAACTCAGCACCCGACCACAGCGCAGCCGGAAACGACGATCCCTCAAGGAGCAGCGTCAGGCGCGCCCAATCGCTTAAGGATCGCAATCCTTGGCCAGCCCCCTCGATCCTGTTCTGGATATCGCTCGTTGTGGACACCTCCACGGACAACGGTACAACAGTTGCGTCCCGTGTGAGGAGTATCGGCCTGAATACGAGCATTCTAAATGGGTTAACGGCGGACGGCAGCAAGAGGATACACCGATGCACGATCAGGTTTGACAGTGACCGTGATCTCCCTCGTCCTGCTCCGGACCGCCAGAGATGGGCTCACGGCCGTTCTTCACCAGATAGTCATCGACAGCGGCTTTCAGTCCATCGGCAGCCAGGATCGAACAGTGCATCTTTGCCGGAGGCAGTCCGTCGAGCTCCTCGGCAATCTGGGCCTTGGTGATCGTCACAGCCTCTTCGATGCTCATTCCGCGCGCCATCTCGGTGATTACCGAGGAGGTCGCGATAGCAGCGCCGCACCCGAGCGTCTGGAACTTGATGTCATCCACGCGGTCGCCCGAGACCTTGATCGTGATCTTCATCATGTCGCCGCACACGGGGTTGCCGACCTCGCCCACGCCATCCGCGTCATCTATCACGCCGACGTTGCGAGGATTGTTGAAGTGATCCATTACCTTGTCGCTGTAGAGCATCGTCATCCTCGCTTTCAGGCCTTCCGGCCGAACATCTTCTCGTATACGGGGGACATAGCGCGGAGCCGCTCGACGATCGGGACGAGCGAATCGATCAGGTAATCGACGTCTGCCTCAGTACTCCACCTGCCGAGACTCACACGAAGCGAGCCGTGCGCGATCTCCTGCGGGCAATCGATCGCCATCAGCACGTGACTCGCCTGGAGTGAACCGGATGAGCACGCCGAGCCGGTCGAGACCGCAATGCCCTTGGCATCGAGGTGCAGCAACATCGATTCGCCCTCGACGCCTTTCACAATGAGACTTGTGATGTGAGGCATTCTCGGCGAATCAGCGCCGTTGACATACGTGTTCTCAAGTCGACCGACGACCGCGGCCTCGAAGCGGTCTCGAAGCGTCGTCAGGCGTACCGCTTCCGTTGCGCGCTCGGCCTCCATGATATCGAGGGCGGTAGCGAACCCCTGAGCGCCGGCGACGTTCTGCGTGCCACTGCGACGGCGAAACTCCTGGCCGCCACCCATGAGGTACGGTGCGAATCGGGTACCCTTCTTCAGATAGAGCACGCCCGTGCCCTTGGGACCATAGATCTTGTGTCCCGAGAACGACGCGGCATCGACACCGAGCGCGGCAACGTCGAACTCGACCTTCCCGATGGTTTGAGCAGCATCCGTGTGAAAGAGCGCGCCACCCTCGTGTGCCACAGCAGCGAGTTCCGCAATCGGCTGGAGCGTTCCCAGCTCGTTATTGCCGTGCATCACTGAGACAAGGATGGTGTCCTCGCGAAGCGCCGAGCGGAGGTCGTCGGGGTGAACCACACCATCGCTTCTCGGCTTGAGAAGCGAGATGTCGAAACCATGCTTGCCGAGCCACTCCGCGGGCTCTAGCACAGCGTGATGCTCGAATGCCGAGACGACGATGTGACCACCCGAGCGGCCACCGGCCGTCGCCAGACCGATGAGCGCGCTGTTGTCGGACTCGGTACCGCCAGAAGTGAACAACACCTCATCGCTTCGACTAGCGTTGATCGCAGCGGCGACCCTGCCGCGCGCTTCCTCAAGCGCCTTATGCGCGGCGCGTCCCTCGGCATGCAGGCTGTTGGCGTTGCCGTAAGTCTCGGTGAAGAACGGCTCCATCGCGTCAACGACACGGGGGTCGGTGCGTGTGGTAGCCGCGTTGTCGAGATAGACCCTCTTGTCGGACATTCTCACTCCTCTGACTTCTGCGCCTTGGCGTCCAGACGCTGCTGGTTGCCCGCGATATCCTCAAGTGTGGCCGAGGCCAGCACGCCACGGACTGCGTCGCTTACGCGGCTCCACACGGCGCCTGCGGCGCAATGCGCGCTCTGCGCACAACCGGGTGACTCACGGTCGCACATGCTCGCCGCTATCGGGCCTTCGAGCGCCTCAACGATCTCCAGTGCAGAGATCTGCGACGCCGGTCTGGCCAGGACGTAGCCACCATGGGCTCCGCGGACGCTGTGCAAGATACCGGCACGCTTGAGCGCTGCCAGCAGCTGCTCGAGGAACTTAGCCGGCAGCTCCCATCGCTCCGACAGGTCGCGCACGCTTCTCGGCGAGTCATCGCCAGAGGCGATCTCCACGAGTGCAAGTAGGCCGTATTCGCTGCGTGCCGTGAGGCGCATCTTCGACTCCTCGGGGTAATCCATACAATTCCTATCACAGTAGTATGGTTTTACGCCGAGGATGTCAAGAGTCCGATCGCACGCGCTAGCGGTAGGTGAGACGCCCGCGGACTTGCCGGCTCTCGTTCTGGTGGTCGCGCAGCCATTCCTGCAGGACTTCTTGCGCCGAGGTGGTGACGACCTTCGAATCGCCCCCGACCTCCAACTCCGCTGGGGTGACGGCGAGATACGCCTCGGCATTGGCGGCGTGATAGCCCTGGAGTCCTAGCGTATAGGTGGCTGAAGGATCAACCTCAGCACCCGCAATATGAAGCGATTCGAGCGAGTCGGACGCGTCGTCGTGCACTGCAGCCACCGCAGCATTCACCTGGTAGCACTCCCCTTCACCGTCGCGGTTCGCGTTACGCATCCAGTGACCGAACATGCGCGTTAGCATCTCACCGGTCACCGTGTACCGCGTGACGCTGTCGTCGTACGGGAAGCTGCTCACGAAGTCTCCAAGCGTCACGACCGGCCCGAGCTCCGGTACGCGCACGGATCCCGCACCAAGCAAGATGACGTCGCAGCCCAGCGAATCCGCCAGCGCGTCGGCCATGAGGTTGCCGAGCGAGGTCTCGACCTCACGCAGCGGATGCGTATGCTTCCCGGCAAGCTTGGTGAGGATGGCGGCGTACTTGCGGTCGACCGGGTCTTTGAACGCCTTGATGTGGTCGAGCATCTTCTGGTCCGGCTCGCCGATGCTCGCATCGATCGGCACGAGTCTCCAGTTCCAATCGATGATGCTGTTGGTGTCGTCATCCACCACGATATCGAAGCGACCGATCTGATCGGTGCCGGTACCTGCCTGTGCGATGAGGATGCCGTTCACCTCGGCGGGCTGCTCCAGGATCGTGTGCGAGTGCCCGCCGATTATCATGTCGACGCCCCAGGCGGGATCGAGGACCCCGGCAAGCTCGAGGTCGGACTCGAAACCGATGTGCGTGAGCAAAATCGTAAGGTCGATGTCGTCGTTTCGGTACGCATTGCAGATACGTCCGACCTCGTCGGCGGCCTCCTTCAGTGAGACGAAGCTGCCAACAAGATCATCAAGCGCGAGCGCGTCCATGACCTTCTCGGTAAGGATGCCTGTGAACAGCACATCAAAGCCGTCGACCTCCTTGATGAAGAATGGCCGCATCATCCGCTTGTCGAACGGCTTCACATACAGGTTCGCGTTCACGATCGGGAAGTTCGCGATCTTCTCCAGGAACAGAAGATGCGGCAGCCCGTAGTCGACCTCATGATTGCCGAGAGACACCACGTCGGGCGCCAGGTAGTTCATGACATCGATGGTGGAGATGCCTTTGAATTCCGAGTCGATGATGGAGCCCTGCACCATATCGCCGGCGATGCAGTAGATGACGTTCTCTTCCTCGGCGCGAACGCGGTTGACATAGGTTGATAGCAGCGCGAGACCGCCAATGAGGTCGCCTTCGGCACCGTCCATCTCTGCAAGGAAATCGCCATGCATGTCGTTGCTGTGCAGGATGGTGAACTTCTTGGTGCCCATAGCCCCTACCCCCCGACTCGACGTCCTTTGTTGGGAGATACCCCAAACGCAGCGAGGCGACTGCGCAGTGCTACGCGTGCGTTTACCTGCGCATTTCGTTACTATGTGTGAATATGCATCGATCGTTCCACGGGGGATTCAGCATGCGTCACGCAACTCTTCAGGCGACCCGTTTTTGCGCGGGAAAGCGCCGCGCCATCACGGTAGTCACACTTGCGCTGCTGTTGGGCGCTGCAGGCATTGTCGCTGCGCAGCCCGCATATGCATTCCGCGAGCCATTTGTTGGCGGTACGGGATGCGCCACGTGTCACTATGTGATCCCTTTCCCATCAACGTGCGCCGACTGCCATGACCTCCAGAGCAACAGCACTTGGATTACCAATAACAAGTTCACAGGGCCACACGGCAACTACAAGACCACCTCAAGCAAGTGCGATGCGTGCCACTCAGTGCACCAGGCTCCCGGTGGCTCACTCAAGCTGCTTCCGGCAGCAACCATCGTTCAGACCTGCGAGACCTGCCACGACGGCACTGGCGGCTACGGCGTTTACGGCGCTATCCGTTCGGTGACAGGTACCGCCGCACTTGGCGGCCACGGTATAGACACGACAAGCGTGGTTCCCGGTGGAAGCGCCGCCACCGGCGGAAGCACGACTATGACGTTCTCAGGAGCGGGCGGGGAACTGACCTGCACCGATTGTCACAGCCCGCACGGTGCCAACTTGGTGAATCCGTTCGTAGGTGACCGCCGCAGGGTGCGCGCGGACTTCCCGAGCCTGCAAACTGCACGCTTGCTGCGCCGCCAGGTCGGAGTAGCAACGACAGGCGTCGTCGACTATGGCTCGGACTGGTGCCTCGGCTGTCATGCCGGGCGAGCGTCAAAGGGGACGCTCATGAACCACCCCGTGGACTCGATAGGATCAACGTTCACGGTCGGTGCGCCGTACAAGTACGCGCTTCTCCCCATCCTTGCCAGCACCGGACCCACCTCAGCGACGATTCTCACGCAGGGTCTTGGCGGTGTTCCGACGACCAGCGCGGCCAGCTCACACCCGGCCGGGCTGCCGCCATACACGTCAGGCAACCGTGGCTACCTCATGCCGTTCCCGCGCACCTCGCAGCAGACCGGCCATGCCCCGATCTGCCAGCAGTGCCATGAAGACGCACGCAGCGTGGGCACACTGGAGGCAAACGGATCGGCCACTGCATCATCGGCGGTCATTGCAGGCACGAAGGCTGACGGCCTCACCGCTAGTGACAATCCACGCTTTCAGAACTTCCCCCACGAGACACAGAACGCGAACATGCTCGTGGAGACAAATGACAACCTCTGCCTGAACTGTCACCCGACGGCCCAGCTCCCGTAAGACCACGCGCCTATCGCAGCCCGATCTCGTCTCCGACGACATCAACCATCACCGTGGCGCCCTCCAGCACGCTGCCCTCGATCAGAGCCTTCGCCACGCGGTCCACAACCTCGCGCTGGATCGCACGCTTAAGCGGACGCGCACCGTACACGGGATCGAAACCATCGAGCGCGAGACGCTCAATCGCGGCGGGCGTGATTTCGAGCGTGATCTTGCGCTCCGCAAGACGCTTGCGCACGATCTCAAGCTGGAGCTCCACGATCGCCGCAATGTTCTCCATTGAGAGCGATTGGAATACCACGATGTCGTCGACGCGGTTGAGGAACTCAGGGCGGAACGTCGCGCGCATGGCCTCCTCGACCATTGAGCGCATCTGTTGCTCCTCGCCACCAGCGCGTGCGAACTCGCTGATGAACTGCGAGCCCACGTTGCTGGTCATGATGATGATCGTGTTGCGGAAGCTCACGGTGCGGCCCTGGCCGTCGGTGAGGCGGCCGTCATCGAGCACCTGCAGCAGCACCCCAAATACGTCCGGATGCGCCTTCTCGATCTCATCAAGCAGCACGACGCTGTACGGGCGCCGTCGCACCGCCTCGGTCAGCTGGCCGCCCTCTTCGTAGCCCACATAGCCGGGAGGCGCACCTATGAGGCGCTGCACGCTGAACTTCTCCATGTACTCCGACATGTCGATTCGCACCATGTTGCGCTCGTCGTCGAACAGGTACGACGCAAGCGCCCGGGCCAGCTCCGTCTTGCCCACGCCGGTCGGCCCCAGGAAGATGAACGACCCAATCGGTCGGTCCGGATCCGAGAGCCCCGCCCGGGAGCGTCTAATCGCCCCCGCCACTGCCGAGACGGCCTCGTCCTGCCCGACAACGCGCTTGTGCAGCACATCCTCGAGCTTGGCGAGCTTCGTCATCTCACCCTCGAGCAAACGCGAAACCGGCACGCCCGTCCAGGCACCCACGACCTCGGCGATCTCTCCCTCGGTCACCTCTTCTTTCAGCATAGGTGAGCCGGACTGCAGCTCCTTGAGGCGAGTGTCCGCCTCGGCAAGCTGCACTTCCAGCTGCGGAATGCTCCCGTAACGGATCTCGGCTGCCCGCTGCAAATCGCCGTCGCGCTCTGCGCGCTCAGAGTCCACCTTCGCCTCATCGAGCGCGGCTTTGAACCGCTGCACGTTCACGATGACATCCTTCTCGGACTGCCAGCGCGCCCTGAGTCCTGCAAGCGTCTCGGAGAGGCCGGCCATCTCGGCACGAAGCGCTTCAAGGCGCTCCATGCTTGCCTCGTCCTTCTCCTTCTGAAGCGCCTGCTCCTCGATCTGGAGCTGACGCACCTGGCGGTCGATGACGTCGATCTCCGTGGGCATCGAGTCAATCTCGATACGCAGCCGCGATGCGGCCTCGTCGATGAGGTCGATCGCCTTGTCCGGCAAGAAACGATCCGCGATGTAGCGGTCCGAGAGTGTCGCGGCCGCAACGATCGCACTGTCGGTGATGCGCACGCCGTGATGGACCTCGTACTTCTCCTTGAGTCCGCGCAGGATCGCGATGGTGTCCTCGACCGTCGGCTCACCCACGAAGACCGGCTGGAAGCGGCGCTCGAGAGCTGCGTCCTTCTCGATGTGCTCGCGGTACTCGTCAAGCGTGGTGGCGCCGATCGCGTGAAGCTCGCCGCGTGCAAGCGCGGGTTTGAGCATGTTGCTCGCGTCCATCGAGCCCTCGGACGCGCCCGCACCCACCAACGTGTGAAGCTCGTCGATGAAGAGCACGAGACGCCCCTCGGCCTGCTCTATCTCGCGCAGCACGGCCTTGAGGCGATCCTCGAACTCGCCCCGGTACTTCGCGCCTGCGATCATCGCGCCCAAGTCGAGCGAGACGACGTCTTTGTCCTTGAGGCTGGTCGGCACGTCACCGTCCACTATTCGCTGCGCGAGTCCCTCGACGATGGCGGTCTTGCCGGTACCCGGCTCGCCGATGAGCACAGGGTTGTTCTTGGTGCGGCGCGACAGTACCTGGATGACTCGGCGTATCTCGGCATCGCGGCCTATGACGGGATCAAGCTTGCCGTCGCGCGCGGCCTGGGTGAGGTTGCGACTGAAGCGCTCCAGCGCCTGGAACTGCGCCTCGGGGTTCTGGTCGGTCACCTTCGCGCCCGCGCGAAGCTCGCCGAGGGCTTCAAGCAGCCGGGCCTCGGTCACTCCCTGCTTGCCGAGGATGCGTCCGGCCTCGCCGCCATCGCCCGCCACGCCAAGCAGCAGGTGCTCGGTGGAGACGTACGCGTCTTTGAGCTTCTCGGCATGCTTGAACGCCGAGGCAAGAACGGTGTTGAGCCTGGGACCGATGCCTGCCGGTCCAGTCGCGCCGCTACCGGAAACCCGCGGCATCGCCTGAATTGCGGTGGTCGCCTCGGCCTCGATCAGATCGGGATCGGCGCCGACTTTCTGCACGATCGGGCGGACGACGCCCTCCGCCGCATCCAGTAGCGCCTTGAGAAGATGCTCGGGCTCGATGACCTGCGACTCGCCGTCATCGGCGATACCCTGCGCCGCCTGCAGCGCTTCTTGAGCCTTCACAGTGAGCTTGTCGAGTCTCATGTCGTACCTCCTGAAGCCTCCAGCCTCAGCGCTTCAAGCTTCAAGCCGGGGCTGTCCTGTTTGGAGCGATGCGTGAGTACACCCACGCCACGAGATGTCATATCGGTCCGCCGGGGATCGTTCCGTTGCGGATTCCCTCCAGCCAGCGCACCAGCGCCGAGCGCTCCTCATCCATTGCGATCACAGCCCGCGGCGGATGATGCCACCGCGTGGCACGTGCACGATGTCTGCCCGCAAGCTCTTCCGCACTGCCTGTATCTCGTCGGCGATACGGCGCTCGGTGGTGGTCGCCTCTTGTTGCGCGCAATCCAGATCTTCTTGCAGGCGCTCGATCTCAACCTGCAACTCGAGGATGCGCATCACGCCAGCCAGGTTGACACCCTCTTCCTGCGTCAGGCGCTGGATGAGCTGCAGCCGTTCAACGTCGGCCTCCGAGTACAGACGTGTGTTACCCGCCGAGCGCTTAGGCTGCACAAGCTGCTTGCGCTCGTATATACGCAGCGTTTGCGGGTGCATGCCCGCCAACTCGGCCGCCACGCTGATCATGTACACGGGCCGATCTTTGCCTGAGGAGCGTTGGTTCTTCATGGTCGTCCTCCCGTGCGTCTACGTGATGTGCGCGCGGACATCGTCGTTGCGAGCCGAGTCAAAACGCTTCAGCAGTTCCTTCTGCTCGGCATTGAGCTTCTTCGGAACCGCGATGTGTACCTTCACCCTGAGGTCTCCCGCGCCCTTGCCCTTGAGCTTAGGGGCGCCCTTGCCGGGGATCTTGTAGATCTTGCCGTCGGCGGTACCCTCGGCGATCTTGAGCTTGACCTTTTGGCCGTCCGGCGTGGGAATCGTGATCTCCGCGCCAAGTACCGCCTCGGTGATCGTCACAGGCAAATCCATCTGCACATCAGCACCGTCGCGCGAGTAATAAGGATGCGGCTTCACGTGCGTCACAACATAGAGGTCGCCAGCCGGACCGCCACCGGTTCCGGGCTCGCCCTTGCCCTTGAAGCGCAGGCGGCCGCCATCGGTGGCTCCCGGAGGAACGTTCACTGTGATCGGCTTCAGCTTCACCACTGAGCCCTTGCCTCTACATGTCTGGCAAGGGTTCTCGATGAACTTGCCTGTGCCGCCGCAGCGCTGGCATGGCCGAGAGACCCCGAACATGCCCTGCCCCTGTGTGACGTGCCCGGATCCCTTGCATGTGGGACACGTGACAGGGCTTGTGCCGGGCTTCGCGCCGGAGCCGTGGCAGACCGAGCACTTTTCACTGCGCTTGAGGTCGACTTTCGTGGACACTCCGTGGAGTGCATCG
Source organism: Actinobacteria bacterium UBA2286 (assembly GCA_002345925.1). Taxonomy (GTDB): domain Bacteria; phylum Actinomycetota; class Coriobacteriia; order Anaerosomatales; family Anaerosomataceae; genus UBA2286. The sequence continues at coordinate 23,195 of DDWM01000014.1, forward strand.
TCAAATGAGAGTGTCACGTCGTACTGCAAGTCGCCGCCGCGGTGTGCATTCGATCGCGCACCGCCGCCGCCCATGCCGCCGCCGGAGAACAGGTCACCGAATAGCCCGCCCAGGTCACCTAGATCGACGTTCTGGTACGAGTAGCCTCCACCGCCACCTCCGCCACCCGGCCAGCCGGCGCCCTGAGGCCCGGCTCCCGGCGGCGCGTTCCCGCCGAAGTACTGACCGAACTGGTCGTACTGCGAGCGCTTCTCGGCGTCAGAGAGCACCTCGTACGCCTCGTTCAGCTCCTTGAACTTCTCCTCGGAGCCGCCCGCGTCGGGGTGGTGCTTGCGCGCCTGCTTCCGGAACGCCTTCTTTATCTCGTCGGCGGTAGCGGTCTTGCTCACGCCGAGCATGTCGTAGTAGTCCTTGCCGGCCATCGCTACCCCTTACGAGCAGGACCGCCCGTGCTCACGACTACCATCGCCGGGCGCACAACGCGTCCTCCCAGGCTGTAGCCCTTCTGGAACACGTCCAAGACGGTGCCATCAGGCATCTCAAGATCTTCGCGCTGGCTCACCGCGTGGTGCAGCTGCGGATCGAATTCAGCGCCGAGCGGGTCGAGGACTTCGACGCCCTCTTTGGTGAAGACGTCGATCACTTGCTGATGCACCATCTCGACGCCCTTGAGCAGCTGCGCCAAATCGCCACCGGCGGTCGTATGGTCTATCGCACGCTCAAGGTTATCGAGCACCGGAAGCAGATCCTCGACGATGCGCTGGCCCGCACGCGCGACCAGGTCACCCTGGTCGCGCGTAACGCGCCTGCGATAGTTCTCAAACTCGGCCTGGAGCCGCTGCGCGGTCTCAAGGTGTCCGGCGGCCTCCGTACGGGCGGCTTCAAGCTCACGCTCGAGGTTGTCACCGCGCAGGTCGAACTCAGCGCCGAGGTCTTCCTCCAGCACCGGATCGATCCCGGGGTCGTCGGTCTTCTTAGTCATGATTAGTTCTCCTCGTCGACGACCTCGTAGTCGGCGACTTCCTCGTCACCTGCGGGCGCCTCTTCACCTTCGGGGGCACCTTCGCCCTCGCCGGCTGCCGCGACATCCTGGTAGACGATCTCGGCCAGCTTGTACGACGCCTCCTGGAGCTTCTCGGTCGCTGCCTTCATGGCATCGATGTCGTCGCCCTCAAGAGCCGTGGTGAGCTCGGCAGAAGCCTCTTCACATGCCGTCTTGGTCTCTTCAGGCACCTTGTCGCCAAGGTCCTTCAGGGTCTTCTCGGTAGTGTAGATGAGGGTGTCGGCCATGTTGCGAACCTCGGCCTCTTCTTTCTTCTTGCGGTCTTCGTCAGCGTGCGCCTCCGCGTCGTTGACCATACGGTCGACTTCCTCGTCGGAAAGCGCGGTGGTGCCGCTGATGGTGATCTTCTGCTCCTGGCCAGTGCCGCGATCCTTCGCCGAGACGTTCACGATGCCGTTGGCGTCGATATCGAACGTGACCTCGACCTGCGGGATACCGCGGGGTGCCGGCGGGATGTTCGCAAGCGTGAACTTGCCGAGGGTCTTGTTGTAAGTAGCGATCTCGCGCTCACCCTGCAGCACGTGGATCTCCACGCTCGTCTGGCCGTCGGCCGCGGTCGTGTATGTCTCCGTCTTGCGGGTCGGGATCGTCGTGTTGCGCTCGATCATCTTGGTCATGACACCGCCGAGGGTCTCAACACCAAGGGAGAGCGGGGTGACGTCGAGGAGCAAGATGCCCTTGACGTCTCCGCCGAGCACGCCGCCCTGGATGGCCGCGCCGATGGCGACGACTTCGTCAGGGTTGACGCCCTTGTGCGGGTCCTTGCCGGTGATGCCTTTGACAAGCTCCTGGACTGCAGGCATGCGGCTTGAGCCACCAACGAGGATTACTTCGTTGATGTCAGACGCCTTGATGCCGGCATCCTTGATGGCCTGCTCCACAGGCTTCTTGCAGCGGTCGAGCAAGTCGCTCGTGACCTTCTGGAACTCGGCACGGGTAAGCGTGTAGTCGAGGTGCTTCGGACCCGACGCATCGGCCGTGATGAACGGCATGTTGATCTGCGTGTTCTGCGTGGTCGAGAGCTCCATCTTCGCCTTCTCGGCGTGCTCCTTCAGGCGCTGCAGGGCCATCTTGTC